>DASYKG010000056.1:0-9759 GCA_035995645.1 Solirubrobacteraceae bacterium | reverse complement strand
TGCAGGTTAGCTACGTGTGGATCGGATAACCGCTGAAAGCATCTAAGCGGGAAGCCGGCCTCAAGATGAACTCTCCCATCCCCTAGAGGGAGTAAGACCCCTGGTAGACCACCAGGTTGATAGGCCGGATCTGGAAGGACGGTAACGTCTGCAGGAGACCGGTACTAATGGGTCGAGGGCTTGACGGATTTTTTTGTGATGCTCGTTATGTGTGGCTGCTGTGCAGTTTTGAAGGACCGGGAGGGCTGGTCTCTCGCCTTTTCCGGTGGCTTTGGCGAGGGGGAAACACCTCTTCCCATTCCGAACAGAGCAGTTAAGCCCCTCAGCGCCGATGGTACTTGGCCCGCAAGGGCCTGGGAGAGTAGGACGCCGCCGGTTTATTTCAGACACGGGCCGCCGTCACGGCGGCTCGTGTCGTTCCATACACGGAACGATCCTAGGCAGGCGGTAGGAAGTAAGAGACGCCTGTGGATGGTGGAGCGCTGGCGCGCGATAGTGGTGTAGCTGGCAAGACGTGTCATCGCACCACTACACGGCTGGAGGGGAAGTACGTTGAGCGCGAGAGCATTTGGTGGGATCGCGGCCCGCCGGTGGATGTCAGGGTGGTTTCGGTGGACGCATTCGGGAGTTTGCTTCGGGACCACGACGACGGCACTTTTGACAGCGCTGCTGGCATGCGTCGGGATCGGCGTTCTAGGCGCCGGCGGAGCAGCAGGCGCGACGCACGATGCCCTGCGCCAACCCGTCGCGACACTCGCGCGCACGGTGTCGCTGAGCGAGAACGGCCGTCTGCGCCTCACGAGCAAGAAGGGCTTCACGCTGAACGAGCGAGGCTCGGCGTCAGGCTCGATCTCGGGCTCGATCTACATCCATCTGCATCTCATCTCGAACAGCAAGGTCGCAGCCGAAGTCAACATTTATCCGCGCGGTGGCTCACTGACCGGGAGCGGCTCGGCGAACTATCGCGTCGAAGGCGGGTACGCTGCCTTCACGGGCACGCTTTCGATCACGCGAGGTACGGGCACGTACGCTCGAGCCCACGCCTCCGGCCTGCGCTTCACCGGGACGATTCAGCGCAGAGACGACTCGGTTGTCGCTCAGCTGAGCGGACGCCTTTCCTACTAGTAGGCGGCCGCGACTTTGGGCCCGCCCAAGCGACTGATTGTTTTCGCCGGGGCGCTGCTCGTCTGCTTGGTCGCGCCGGCGCGGGTGATGGCCTCGGCCACCGCCGTCCTGCACACGTCCTTCTCTCCGAACCGCCTAGGTGCCAGCACGACGATCGGCTTTGGCTTCGACATCGCGGGACCGAACGGAAGCGTCCCTCCGCCCTTGCGGAGCGTGAGCCTGAAGCTGCCTCTTGGCATGAACTACCTCACGACCACGCTCGGCCTGGCGATCTGCCAGCCGGCGGCTTTGCTGGAACGTGGCGTCGCTGGATGCTCGCCCAACTCGCGGCTCGGCTTCGGCAGCGCGTATGTCGAAGTGCCGTTCGGCGAAAGCGCAGGCCACGAGATCCCCGACATCCAGGCGCTGATGGGTCCGCCGCACAATGGGAATATCGTCGTACTGTTCTACGCCGACGGGCGCGAACCGGTTTATGCCCAGCTGGTCTTTGCGGGCGAACTGATCGCCGGCTCGCAGACTCTCGGCGGAAGCCTCAACGTCGCGATTCCGCTCGTTCCGAGCGTGCCAGCCGGCCCGCCGGTCTCGATCGTCAAGGTGCGCACGACGATTGGCCCGGCCCACCTGACGTACTACGAACACGTGCACGGCCGCACGATCAGCTTCCATCCGACCGGCGTCTCGCTCCCGCCGCGCTGTCCCCGCGGCGGCTTTGCCTTCTCGGCGGCGTTCGCCTTCGAGGATGGCACCACCACCGTCGCGCAGAGCACGGTGCCGTGCCCGCCGCCGCGGAGACCGGCGACCAGGCACGGATCTCGAAAGTCCTCGCATTAGCCAAGGCGGATCCATGCGGGGCCCCGGTGGCCATCGAGATGGGTCCCTGTCGCTCACCGGCGCATTCGTCTGGGCGGCCCTACGCTACTGGCTCACCGTCTTCCCGAGGGTCTCTTTGGAGCTGCGCCACTGGCGGCGCAGCGCGATCCGGATCGCCGATCCTAGACTGCGACAGCTCGCCCTCGCGGCCCTGACCAAGCGCGGGAACATGGAGGGCGCGGCGGCATTCGCCACCTTCGTGCCTCGACAGGTTCGCAGGAGCGTGATTCGCGGGCTCGTCGCGTTTCACGTGATCTACAACTACGCCGACACGCTCGCCGAGCAGCCGACCGAGGATCCGGTGGGCAATGCGCGGAATCTCCATCAAGCGCTGCTCGCTGCGCTGGATCCGAGCGGATCGTCTGCACCTGACGCGCAACGGAAGGCCGAGAGCGTTGACGGCGACTATCTCGCCGAGATGATCGCCGCGTTCCAGATGGCTATGTGGCAACTGCCCTCCTACGGAGCGGTCGCCGCCACGGTGTGCGGAGCAGCCGAGCGAATCGTGGCCTTTCAGAGCCTTAGCCTCGGTCAAGCAGGGGAGCTGGAGTCCTGGGCGGAGGGTCAGGATCCGACGGTCGCCGGGTTTGCTTGGTGGGAGGTGGCCGCGGCTGCCGGCTCCTCGCTGCCGGTCGACGCGCTGATTGCCGCCGCGGCGTCACCGGAGCTGTCGGCGCACGAGGTCGCGGCTATCGAGGCCGCCTATTTTCCTTGCATCGGTGCGCTTCACTCGCTGCTTGACAGCCTCGTCGACGAGGAGGAGGACGCCGCAACGGGACAGCCGCTTTTGCTCGACTGCTACCCGTCGCGCCAGCATGCCGCGGACGGGCTGCGTGAGCTCGCCGCTGGCTCGCTGAAGGCTGCCCGCGGGCTGCCGAGCGGGGCAAACCATGCGCTGGTCGTCACGGCCATGGCGTGCAGCTATCTGGCCGCACCCGAGGCTCGCGCCAGCGGCGTCGACGTCATTGCGCGCCAGGTGCGAGCCTCGCTCGGGCCGCTTGTGCGACCGATGCTGCTCGTCTTCAAGCTGCGCCGACTGGCCGACCGCTCGCGTCCGGCTCAGCTCGCCGCCGCCGACCAGGCGAGGCCGGCAGCAGCCGCGGGCGCCGAGACCCGGGGTGGCGATGTTCGAGCTGCGTGAGCTGGTCAAGCGCTACGAAGTTGAAGCTCGAGGGCTTCTCGCCACGCGAGCTGTGGGGCACGATCCTGCTCGTTCTCAGCGTGCCTGGCTATCTCGCCGCGCGGGTGCCGGCGAGCCTCGCGCTGCAGGATTGACCGCCGGCTGCTCAGTGGCGCAGGCGCGGCCTGTAGCACCGCGCGCAAGTCGGATGCTTGTGCGAAGTGGGGGCGGGGCTTGGCCGCGGGTTGACGGGAGAGATGCACAGCTGCTGCGCAGGCGCTCCCTGGCCGTCCCGGCGATGCGCGGCGATGCGTCGCGAGCGCCTCCCTGGCCCGCGCAGCGGCACTCGGTGTGGATGAGTCTGCGTCAGGGCCTCGTCCCGGTCGACCTCCCAGTCGACGTCGTAGTCGTCCTCGAGCAATAGGAACGAGCGGGTGAGACGCAGGGCGCCGAGCGTGCGCTGCGCGAGCTTGGAGGTTCTTGCTGTTGCGAACATCTGTTCGTAGAAGGTAGGTAGCGCTGCGGACGGACCCGAGGCGAACGTACGTTCCGGTCGGGCGTGATCGCTAAAACCCGCATTGCAGAGCGATATCCGAGCCGATCAGCCTGCAAGCGAGATTGCAAAAGCGCGGGGACAGGAGCTCGACGCGATGGCTCTCGTGACGTTCATGCGCGCCCTGGCAGGGTAGTGCGTCCGCGGCGCGAACTTGACTGTGCAGATGGCTGTTACGCTTGCCAAGCGCGATGCGAACGCCCCGCCGTGGGGCAGACGGCGGCGTGCACAGCTCATGGAGAAGTTCGTCATCGAAGGTGGCGTACCGCTCTCCGGCACGATGGTGCCGGCCGGGAACAAGAACGGTGCGCTTCCGATCCTCGCGTCGGCCCTCCTCACGGAGGACGAGATCATCGTGCGCAACGTGCCGCGCATCCGCGACGTCGAGGCGATGCTCAACATCCTTCGCGCCGTCGGCGTGGCCGTGAGCTGGCGCGGCCCCAACGAAATTGCACTGTGCGCCGCATCGGCGCGCGAGATCGAGGTCGAGCGCGAGCTCGCCGAGCGCATTCGCGCGTCGTTCCTGCTCGCCGGGCCGTTGCTCGCGCGCTTCGGCCGCGCCGTCATGTCGCCGCCGGGCGGCGACGTCATCGGCCGCCGGCGCCTGGATCCCCACCTCGACGCCTTTCGTGCGATGGGCGCGAACGTAGAGTGCAACGGCGGGATCGTGCTCGACGCGCCGCGCGGCCTGCGCTCGACCGACGTGTTCATGGACGAGCCATCGGTGATGGCCACCGAGAACGTTCTGCTCGCCGCTGCACTGACGCCCGGCACGACCGTGATCGGCAACGCCGCCTCAGAGCCTCACGTGCAGGATCTCGCGCGCATGCTCGTGAAGATGGGCGCCGACATCCAGGGCATCGGCTCGAACCTGATCACCGTCAACGGCTCAGATCGGCTGCACGGCTGCGAGCACGACGTCGCACCCGACCACATCGAGATCGGCAGCTTCATGGCGCTCGCCGGCGTCACCGGCGGCGAGCTGCGCATCAAGGACACCGTGCCGGGGGATCTGCGCATGATCCGGCTGGTGTTCGAGCGTCTCGGATTGCGCTCTGAGCTCGACGGCAACGACGTGCTCGTCCCCGGCGGGCAGAAGCTCGTCGCACAAGCCGACGTGGGCGAATACAAGAGCAAGATCCAGGACGGGCCGTGGCCGGCGTTTCCCGCCGACCTCACGTCGATCGCCGTCGCGCTTGCCACGCAGGCGGAGGGCTCGATCCTCGTGCACGAGTGGATGTTCGAGAACCGCCTGATCTTCACCGACAAGCTGATCCTGATGGGCGCCGACATCGTCATGTGCGACCCGCATCGCGCGATCGTCACCGGCCCGCGCCGGCTGCGCGGCGAGCGCGTGGAGTCACCGGACATCCGTGCCGGCATGGCCATGCTGCTCGCCGCGCTGTGTGCCGATGGACGCAGCGAGATCGGCAACATCCGCCAGATAGACCGCGGCTACGAGCGCATCGACGAGCGCCTTCGCGAGCTCGGCGCACGCATCGAGCGTGTCGCCACCGAGCCCGTTCCCGCGTAACGTCCCAAGCAACCGCGTAATGTCGGGGCGGCAATGATCCATCCCATCCCCAGCGGCACGCGCGACGTGCTCCCTCAGGAGACGGGCGAGGTGCGCGCGATCACCGACACGCTGCGCGCCGCCTTCGATCGTCACAGCTACGGTGAGATCTACACACCGGCGCTCGAGTACGAGTCTGTGCTCGCGCGCGCGGACATGGCCGAAGCGCAGCCCGCCTACCGCGTGTTCGACGAGGCCGGCGCGGTGCTTGCGCTGCGCTCGGACATGACCGTGCCGATCGCGCGCGTGGTCGCCACGCGCTACGCGTCCAGCGATCCGCCGCTGCGCTTCTGCTACTTCGCGCATTGCTACCGCGGCGTGCGCCCGCAACGCGGACAGCTGCGTGAGCTGCTGCAGGCGGGCATCGAGCTGATCGGCTCGCCGGCGCCGGAGGGGACCGCGGAGGCCCTGACCGTGCTCTGCCGCTCGCTCGACGCCGTCGGCTTGAAGGACTACCGCGTGGGCATGGGCGACGCCTCGCTGTATCCCGCACTGATGGCCAGCCTGCAGGTGCGCGAGCCGGTGCGCCACGGGTTGCTGCAAGCGCTCGTCAGCCGCGACTTCGTGGAGCTCGGCCAGCGCCTGCACGACGCCGGCCTCGATGGCGAGGCGGCCGAGCTGCTGCTCGACGTCCCGCAGCGCCGCGGCGGCCCGGATCTGCTGACCGACGCGCCCGTGCCGGCCGTGGAGGCGGTGACGGGGATGCGGCGGGTGTACGAGCTGCTCGAGCCAGACGTCGCCGAGCGGGTGATCTTCGACCTCGGGCTGATCCGCAACATCGGCTACTACACCGGTGCGGTGTTCGAGGTCTATGACCCCGCGCTCGGCGCGCCGATCGGCGGCGGCGGGCGCTACGACGACCTGCTGGGACGCTTCGGACGCCAGCTGCCGGCAGTCGGCTTCGCGCTCGACGTCGATCAGCTGCACCAGGCGCTGGCCGGGGAGGAACGCGGCACGGGACTGCTGCTCGCGGGCTCTGGCGACGCCGTGAGTGGGTCGCTGCCGTGAGCCCGACGCACGGATTGAAAATCGCCGTTCCGCGCGGCGCTCTGTTCGACGGCACCGTCGACCTGCTGGCGACGCTCGGCCTCGAGACCGACGAGCTGCGCGCGAACGATCGCAAGCTGCTGTTCGAGGAGATCGGTGTGATCACGATGCGTCCCTCCGATGTGCCCACGTACGTCGAGGCCGGCGCGGCCGACCTGGGCGTGACCGGCAAGGACGTTCTGCTGGAGCAGCAAGGGCGCGTGCCGGGCGAGCACGGCCGCGACGTGTACGAGCTGATGGACCTCGGCTTCGGGCGCTGCACGATGGTCATGGCCAGCAAGGCCGGTCCCGATCCCGCCGTCGAGTCGCTGCGGCGCCTGGGCGTCATGCGCGTCGCCACGAAGTATCCGCGGATCGCCGCGCGCCACCTGGAGGAGACGGGCCGCCAGGGCGAGATCGTCGAGGTCAAGGGCTCGGTCGAGCTGGCGCCGCTGACGGGCATGGTCGACGCGATCGTCGACCTGACGGCCACCGGCACGACGCTGCGCGAGAACAACCTCGTCGTGCGCGAGGAAATCGTCGTGTGCACTGCGCGGCTGATCGCCAACCCGGTCGCGCACAAGCTGAAGGCGGCGCAGATCGATGCCCTGCTGGAGCAGCTGCGCGGCCTGCCCGCCGCGAGCCCGTCCTGAGATGCGCCTGCAGCGCGTCGGCATTGCCCAGCTGGAAGGGCTGGGGGGCGCCGCCGGGGTGGCGGCGCACCTGCGTTCGCTCGTGCCCGGCGCGAGTTCGGTGGAGCAGCAAGTCCGCGAGATCGTCGAGCGCGTCCGCGCCGAGGGCGACGTGGCGGTCCTCGACTACACCCAGCGCTTTGACGCGACCGCCGCCGTGCCGCGGGCGCTCGTCGTCGCGCCGCAGGAGCTCGACGAGGCGATCAAGCGGCTCGAGCTCGGCGTAGTCGCCGGCCTGCAGGTGACGATCGCCAACGTCGCGCAGGTCGCCGCCGCGGGCGTGCGTGAGGACACCGCCGTCGAGCTGCCCCAGGGCCAGCGCATAGTCCTGCGCGAGGTTCCCGTCGCGTCGGCCGCGATCTACGTCCCCGGCGGCCGCGCGCCGTACCCGAGCACGGTGGCGATGGGGGTCGTGACGGCGCGCGCCGCCGGCGTGCTCGACGTCGCCGTCTGCGCGCCGCCGAGCGCAGACGGCGAGATCGACGCGGCGATCCTCGGGGCCTGCCGGCTGTGCGGCGTGCAGCGCGTCTATCGCATGGGCGGCGCGCAGGCGATCGCCGCGCTCGCGTACGGCACGGACACGGTCGCGCGCGTGGATGTGGTCGTCGGCCCGGGCAACCTGTACGTGCAGGAGGCCAAGCGCCAGCTGTCGGCGACGGTGGGCATCGACGGCTTCGCCGGCCCGAGCGACCTGCTGGTCGTGCTCGGCGCCGAGGTTGGCGAGCGCGAGATCAGTCTGGCGGCGCTGGACATGCTCGCGCAAGCCGAGCACGGGGAGGGCAGCCTCGTCGTCGCCGTGTCCCCCGGTCCGGGAGTCAACGACGCGCTGGCCGCGACGCTGCAAGGACTCGACGCCGAGCTTCCCGTCAGCGGCGCCACGTTGGCGCTCGTCGATGCGTTCGACGCCCGCGGCGCCGTGGAGCTGGCCAACGCGTTCGCGCCGGAGCACCTGCAGCTGATCGGCGCCGACGCGGAGGCGCTCGCGCCGCGCGTGCAGTCGGCCGGCTGCGTGTTGGTCGGCGCCGCCAGCGCGACGGCGTTCGGCGACTACGTCGCCGGCTCCAACCACATCCTGCCGACGGGCGGCGCGGCGCGCTTTGCCTCGATGCTCTCGCCTAGGCACTTTCGCCGGCGCATGGCGGAGGTCCGGGTGGACGCCGCCGGGGCCGGCAAGCTGGCCAGCGCGGGCGCGCCGATCGCGCGCGCGGAGGGCTTTGAGTGGCACGCGCGCTCGATGGAGGCGCGCATCGGCGACAATTAGCTGATGGCAGCGACGCAGACCAAGAGAACAGCCACGATCGAGCGCCGCACGGGCGAGACCGACGTGCGCCTGTCGCTGACGCTGGAAGGCTCCGGCGCGGGCACGCGTGAGACGGGCGTCGGCTTCCTCGACCACATGCTCGACCTGCTCGCGCGCCACGCGCGCATGGACCTCGACGTGAACGTCAGCGGCGATCTGCAGACGGGGGCGCACCACACCGCCGAGGACGCGGCGATCGTGCTCGGGCAGGCGCTCGACCAGGCGCTGGGCGACCGCCGCGGCATCGTGCGCTACGGGTCGGCGACGGTGCCGATGGACGAGGCGCGCGCGAGCTGCGCGATCGACATCTCCGGCCGCCCGTTCACGGCCTTTGACGCGGAGCTGCCGCCGGGCTCGACGGGCGGCTTCGAGCACGAGCTGACCGAGGAGTTCTTTCGCGCGCTGGCCAACGCCGCGAAGCTGACGCTGCACTTGCGCGTGGAAGCCGGCAGCAACGCCCACCACATGATCGAGGCCGCCTTCAAGGCGTTTGCGCGCGCGCTGCGCCAGGCCGCGGCGATCGACCCGAGCGAGAGCGGCGTGCCGAGCACGAAGGGAACGCTGACCGCATGACCTCGGCACGCGCCAAAGCAGGGCGGGACACATGAGTGCGCTGATCGACGAGCCGGTGGAGATCGCGGTGGTCGACTACGGCATGGGCAACCGCCGCTCGGTGGAGAAGGCGCTCGCGCATGTCGGCGCGCGAGCGACGGTGAGCGGCGATCGCGAGCGCCTGCGCGCTGCCGCGGGTCTGGTCGTGCCGGGCGTCGGCGCGTTTCCGCGCGCGATGGAGCGCCTGCGCGAGCAGGGCTTGGACGAGCTGCTGCGCGAGCGCGTGGCGGCGGGCACGCCGGTGCTCGGCATCTGCCTCGGCCTGCAGCTGGCGTTCGACTACTCCAGCGAGCTCGGCGGCGCGGAGGGGCTGGGCATCGTCGCCGGCGAGGTGCGCGGACTGCAGGTCGACCAGCTCAAGCTCCCGCACATCGGCTGGAACGAGGTCAACTTCGCCAAACCCGAGTCGCGGCTGATCGCGGATCTGCCGCTGCGCTGCGCCTTCTACCACGTGCACTCCTTCGCGGCGATCCCCGCGCGCGAGCAGGATGTGCTCGGCACGGCGACGTATGGCGCGCCGTTTGTAACGGCCGTGGAGAAGGGCTCGTTCTACGGCGTGCAGTTCCACGCCGAGAAGTCCTCCGCGGCCGGGCTGCGCCTGTTGGCGAACTTCGCGCGCATCTGCATCGACGCGCTGGCGCCCAGTCACGTGGGCGCGGACGCGGTAGACACCGCAGACACCGCTCGGTGAACCTCTATCCGGCGATAGACATCCTCGGCGGCAACGCCGTGCGACTGGTCAGGGGCGACTTCGACGCGAAGAAGGTCTACGACCAGGATCCGCTGTCGGCGGCGCGCGCGTTCGCCGACGCGGGCGCTCGCTTCCTGCACGTCGTAGACCTCGATGGCGCCAAGAGCGGCGAGCCGGTCAACCTCGAGCACCTGCGG
>DASYKG010000055.1:0-10902 GCA_035995645.1 Solirubrobacteraceae bacterium | reverse complement strand
CCGCGAGGCGTCGATGCCGAAGGACAACATCGAACGCGCGATCGCGAAGGGAACCGGCGAGGGAGGCGAGGCCGACGCGATCGAATCTGTGATGTACGAGGGCTACGGCCCGGGCGGAGTCGCCCTGCTCGTGGAGACGGTCACCGAGAACCGCAACCGGACGGGGGCGGATGTCAGGCACATCCTCTCCAAGAACAACGGCAGCCTCGGCGAGCCAGGCTCGGTCGCCTACCTGTTCGAGAAGAAGGGGATCATCGTCGTCGACGCGACGCGCTACTCCGAAGACGACCTGCTGCCCGCCGTCGAGGCCGGCGCCGAGGACATCTCAGCCGACGACGACGTCTTCGAGGTGATCTCCGCGCCGGCGGACTTCACGGCCGTGCGCCATGCGCTGGAGGCGGCGGGCGTGGAGATGGACAGCGCCGAGATGGCCTACCGCCCGTCGAGCGTGGTGCCAGTCGACGAGGGGCACGCCGGCACGCTGATGCGCCTGATCGAGTCGCTGGAAGACAGCGACGACGTGGAAGCGGTGCACGCCAACTTCGACGCGCCCGCCGACGTGCTCGAACGGGTCGCGGCGGGCTAAGCGCCCTCGGGCGTCGCCTCGCGCCTCGCGCGGTACAGCGCCACCGGCCCGCGGATGCCGCGCAGGCGCCGCTCGCCGGCGAACGACCACCGGTACGGGCCGTCGATCGACTCGCGCAGCTCGCGCTCGACGAGCAGGCTGCCCGGCCGCGCGACAGCCGTGATCCGGCTGGCGAGGTTCACCGGGCGCCCGAACCAGTCGCCGGCGCGCGGCAGCGCCTGGCCGATCGCCGCGCCGGCGCGCAGCTGCGGGAACTCCTCGCCCTCGCCTTCGGCGGCGTCGATCAGGCGCAGCGCGGCGCCGAGCAGCGGCTCGGGGTCGGGCGAGGCGAGCATCGCAGCGTCGCCGATCGTCTTGACGAGGCGCACCGGCGAGTCGGCGACCTCGCTGGCGAGCGCTTCCAGGCGCACCGCCAGGCGCCCGAGCTCGTCCGGCGCCACTTCCTCGCCCAGCCGCGTGAAGCCGACCAGATCGGCGAAGCACACGCTCACCTCGCGCGAGCCGGGCAACTGTCCGCCGCTGCGCTCCAGCGCGCTGACGACGGTGCTCTGCGTGGCGTGTTTGAGGTGCAGCGTGAGCACGCTGTCGACGAGCGGGTTGACCAGCGGGTACAGCGCGCCGGCCGCCTGCGCGTAGCGGTTGGCGAGCTCGGGCTCGCTCATGCCCGGCTCGAGCACCAGTTTCAGCGGCAGCGCGCGCAGCGTTTCGGCCACCTGAGAGAGACTGCGCCCGAGCACGCGCATCAGGTCCAGCAGCTCGTCGTCGGAGATCCCCGCGTCGCGCGCGACGTGCGTCATCCGGGCGGACTGCAGCTCGGCTTCGGTGTACACGGCCTCGTCGGGCTCGGGGATCGGCAGCCCCATCGCGCGGCGCGCGGCGATCAAGAAGTCTTCCTCGACACCGCTCAGCGCGGCGATTTCAGCCGCCGTGTAGCGCTCGCTGCCGACGATCACGCGATCGGCCGGCAGGTACATGATCGAACCGGCCGCGGTGCTGCGGCGCAGCTCGGACAGTGGCACGCCGTCGTCGGCCAGCTGCCCAAGCAGCGCCAGGCGCTCCGCTCGCTGGCTGCCGTCGAGCCCGTCGAGCAGGCCCTCGGCGGCGAAGTCGATCCGCGCGGAGCTCATCTGCAGCGCAGCGTACGCCACCCCGACGGGCCCAGGCAGGCAGGCGTCCGGCGGCGGGCGCAGAATCATCGAGCATGATCGTCCTGGGAATCGACCCTGGCCTGGCCAACACCGGCTACGGCGTGGTGGCGCTGCGCGACGGGCGCCTCGCGGCGCTTGACGGCGGCGTGATCGAGACGCGCTCGGACAGTCCGCAGCAGCGGCGCCTGGCCGACATCCACGATCAGGTCGACCGGCTGATCGCCACGCACGAGCCCGACGCGGTGGCGCTTGAGGAGCTGTACTTCGGCCAGAACGTGCGCACGGCCTTCGCCGTCGGCCACGCTCGCGGCGTGGTGATGCTCGCGGCCGGACAGCGCGGCCTGCCGTGCAGCGGCTACACCCCGCAGCAGGTCAAGGGCGCGGTCTGCGGCAACGGCCGCGCGGGCAAGGATCAGGTCGCGCGCATGGTGCAGACGCTGCTGTGCCTCGAGCACGAGCCGCGGCCGGACCACGCGGCCGACGCGCTCGCCGTGGCGATCTGCCACGCCAACTGCGCGCCGCTGACGCGGGCGCTGGCGAAGGCCGGCGCATGATCGCGCTGCTGCGCGGAGAGGTCGCCGTGCGCCGCGCCGACCACGTCGTGATCCTCTGCGACAGCGTCGGCTACCGCGCGTCCGTCTCGGCGGAGACGCTGCGCCACGTGCCGCCGGTCGGCGAGCAGGTCACGCTGCACGCGCACCTGATCGTGCGCGACGACGCGCTGGCGCTGTACGGCTTTCACGCCGAACAGGAGCGCGACCTGTTCCTGATGCTGCTCTCCGTGCAGGCCGTTGGACCGAAGGTGGCGCTCGCGGTGCTCTCCGGCGGCCCGCCGCGCGAGCTGATCGCGGCGATCGCCGCGGGCGACGCGGCGCGCTTTCAAGCCGTTCCGGGGATCGGCAAGCGCACGGCCGAGCGGATCATCGTCGAGCTGCGCGAGAAGGTCGTAGTGCGCAGCGACGGCGAGAGCGCCGACGAATCGATCCTCGCCTCGCGTGCGGGGCAGGGCTCCGGCGACGATGCGGGCACGGGCCTCGGCCTCGCGCGCGCCGGTCTGATCGAGCTCGGCTACACGCCCGGCGAAGTCGACGGGCTGCTGATGGACGCCGAGGGCGACAGCGCCGAGCAGCTGATCGCGCACGCACTGCGCCTGGCACGGTCCGGACCATGAGCGGCGACATCACGGCGGCGCCGGAGACGGCGCGCATCCAGACTCCGTATCTCGTCCCCGAGGACGAGCTGGACCGCTCGCTGCGTCCGCGGCGACTGGAGGACTTCGTCGGACAGGAGTCGCTGCGCGAACAGCTCGCGGTGGCGATCGAGGCCGCCAGCGCACGCGGCGACGCCCTGGATCACCTGCTGCTGGCGGGCCCTCCGGGCCTGGGCAAGACCTCGCTGGCGCAGATCGTCGCCGCCGAGCTCGACGTGCCGTTCGTGCAGACCGCGGGGCCGGCGCTCGAGCGAAAGGGAGACATCGCCGCGTTCCTGACCGCGCTGGAGCCGCGCAGCGTTTTCTTCGTCGATGAGATCCATCGCCTGCCGCGCACGCTCGAGGAGACCTTCTACCCGGCGATGGAGGACCACCGGCTGCCGATCACCGTGGGGCAGGGCGCCGGCGCGCGTGTCGTCACGCTGGAGCTGCCGCCGTTCACGCTCGTCGGCGCGACCACGCGCACGGGGCTGCTGACGACGCCGCTGCGCGATCGCTTCGGCATCCAGGCGCGCCTGGAGCCCTACGCGGTCGATGATCTTGCGCAGATCGTGCGCCGCTCGGCCGGCATTCTGGAGATCGAGCTCGACGACGAGGGCGCGGTGGCGATCGCCGCGCGCAGCAGGGGGACCCCGCGCGTGGCCAACAGATTGCTCAAGCGCGTGCGCGACTTCGCCGAGGTGCGCATGCAGGGCATCGTCACCGCGCTGGCGGCGCAGGCCGCGCTGGAGATGCTCGAGGTCGACGAGCTGGGTCTGGACCGCCTGGATCGCGAGATCCTGCGGGCGATCTGCGTCAAGTTCGAGGGCGGTCCCGTCGGGCTGTCGACGCTGGCCGTCGCGGTCGGCGAGGAGCAGGACACGATCGAGGACGTCTATGAGCCGTATCTGCTGAAGGAGGGTCTGATCAAGCGCACGCCGCGCGGGCGCGCGGCGACGGCGGCCGCCTTTGCGCACATGGGCCTGCAGGTCCCGGCCCCGGGGGACCAGTCGCTGTTCTAAAGTGAGGTCCCGCTGCGCCGTCTGCGGCCTGCCTGGATCGCTTGGACGCCTGGGGCCTCTGCGACGCAGCTTGCGTAGTCTGTATCCGATCAATGGCACACCCCTTCATCTGCCCCAACTGCGGTCACCGCACGACCGAGGTCGACCGCAACATCGGCTTCACGCGCCAGCCCAAGGGCTGCGCGAAGTGCGGCTTCGCGTTTCTGTTTGAACTGCTCGACGACTACTACCCGGCGCCCGACGCGGCTTTCTTCGTGTGCGACGGTGAGGGCCGGATCATCGGCTGTGGCAAGAACTCCTTTGCCTTCACGGGGCTGGAGGAGGAAGAGGTGATCGGCCAGCACGTGCAGCAGGTTCTCGGCCTGAGCTTTCAGAACGGCGACGACCCTGTGGCGACCGTGCTGGAGTGGGGCGTGCGCAAACTGGAGGTGCCGGTGCAGGTGTCGGGCGAACGCGACAACGCGGCCAGCGCGAAGGCGGACATGTTCCCGGCCTACGACGACGACGGCGGGCTGTTGCTCGTGCTGACTCCCGACAAGTAGTCTGAGTTGGCCATGGGTGCGCAATGACCGACCGCCGCCGCAACGGGCTGATCCTGCTGATCGTCGCCGGCCTGATCGCCGGGTCCTTCGCGGTGATCGCGACGAAAAAGACGCGGCTCGGCCTGGACCTGAAGGGCGGCGTCGAGCTCGTCTACAAGGCCAAGCCGACGGCGCAGTCGAAAGTCGACTCCGAATCGCTGAACCGCGCGATCGACATCATGCGCAAACGCGTCGACCAGCTCGGCGTCTCCCAGCCGGAAATCCAGCGTTCGGGCGCCGACGAAATCGACGTCGCGCTGCCCAATGTGACGAACGCGGGGCACGCCGAAAAGGAGGTCGGCAAGACCGCGCAGCTGTTCTTCTACGACTGGGAGCCCAACGTGATCGGCGCCGACGGCAAACCGTCGCCCAGCGAAGCGACGGCCACCGGGGGCGCGCAAGCCGGTGCGGCGCAGTTCGGGCTGACCAAGTACCAGGCCGTCCTGCGCGCTGAGAAACGTCCAGTGGAACTGCGTAAGACCGACACGACGCTCGGGCCGGCGTGCACGCCCCAGCAGGTCAAGGAATGCATCTATGGCAGCTGGTACCTGCTCGAACCGGCGCACGAAAAGGTGCTGCGCGGGCCCGAGGAAACCGAAAAGAGCCTGTACACCGACTACAAGGTTCCGCCCGGCGCCAAGACGAAGGCGGTTCGCGTGAGTCCCGGCACGGTGCTCGTGCAGGCGCGCCCGGTCGAAAGCGCCTCGGGCAAGGTCACGCAGAAAAGCCCCAACAGCTGGTACGTGATCAAGGACAACCCGGTGCTGACCGGCGCGGACGTGAAGAACCCGCGCCAGAGCTTCGACGAAGGAGGGGGCGGGACGGGGGCGCCGAACGTGACGTTCGAATTCACAGGGCACGGCAAGAGCGTCTTTCAGAACGTGACCAAGGAAATCGCCCACCGCGGCCAGGAAGCGCAGCTGCCGGGCGTGGGCAAGGAAGCGGCACAGCAGCACTTCGCGGTGGTGCTCGACGGCCAGCTGATCACCACGCCGTCGATCGACTACACCAAGTACCCCGAAGGGATCGACGCGGCGACCGGATCGCAGATCTCCGGCGGCTTCACGATCACCTCGGCGCAGGAACTCGCCCAGGAGCTGCAGTCGGGCGCGCTGCCGATCAAGCTCGAACTGATCTCCAACTCGCAGGTCTCGGCGACGCTTGGCAAAACGGCGCTGAACCAGGGACTGATCGCCGGCCTGGTGGGCTTCGGCATCGTCTGCCTGTTCCTGCTGCTGTTCTACCGCGTGCTCGGCGCGATCGCGATCGGCGGCCTGGTGATCTACGGGATCTACTTCTTCGCGCTGGTCAAGCTGATCCCGATCACGCTGACGCTGCCGGGGATCGCCGGCTACATCCTCACGATCGGCGTCGCGGCCGATGCGAACATCGTGATCTTCGAGCGCGTCAAGGAGGAGATCCGCGGGGGAAGATCGGTCATCTCGGGCATCGCGACGGGATACAAGCGCGGTTTTGCGGCGATCGTCGACGCCAACGTGGTGACTTTCATGACCGCCTTCATCCTGTTCGCGCTGGCGACCGCGGAAGTCAAGGGCTTCGCCTTCACGCTGGGCATCGGCACGCTCGTGTCGCTGTTCACGGCGGTGCTGGCGACGCAAGCGGCGCTGGGCGCGATGGGCCGCTCGAAACTCGTCTCGCACCCCGCGGCGCTCGGCGCGGCGCGGCGCGGCAAAGGCTGGACGTTCGACTTCATGGGCGCCTCGAAGTGGTTCTTCTCGCTGTCGGGCACGATCCTCTTGATCGGCGCGATCGCGATCGGCGGCAAAGGGCTGAACTTCGGCATCGACTTCAAGTCGGGCACGCGCATCCAGACGGCGTTCGTCAAGCCGGTCAACGAGGGCGAAGTGGCGAAAGTGATGTCCGGCGCCGGCTACGGCAACGCGCTCGTGCAGAAGTTCAACAACAAGAGCATTGGCGGCACGGGCTTTCAGATCTCCACCAAGACGCTGAAGCCGGACAAGGTCAAGGAAATCAAGTCGGCGCTCGACAGCAAGCTCGGCAGCGGCAGCGTCGCCGGGACGAAGAACTTCTCCTCGACGTCGATCGGGCCGACGTTCGGCAAGACGGTCGCCAACAGCGCGATCATTGCGATCATCGCCTCGCTGCTGGTGATCTCGGCGTACATCGCGCTGCGCTTCGAGTGGAAGTACGCGATCCCCGTGCTGATCGCGCTGATGCACGACCTGCTGATCACGGCCGGCGTGTATTCGCTGACCGGCCGCGAAGTTACGACGTCGACGGTCGCCGCGCTGCTGACGATCCTCGGCTACTCGCTGTACGACACGATCATCGTGTTCGATCGTGTGCGCGAGAACGTGCCGCGAATGCCGCGCGCCGCGTTCTCGCAGATCGTCAACCGATCGATGTCAGAGGTGCTGACGCGATCGCTGGCGACGAGCTTCTGCACGCTGCTGCCGGTGATCGCCCTGCTGCTGTTCGGCGGTGAAACGCTGAAGGACTTCGCCTTCGCGCTGATGGTCGGGATCGCCTCGGGCGCGTACTCGTCGATCTTCATCGCCTCGCCCGTGCTCACGCACTGGAAGGAGCGCGAGGGCAGCTACCGCAACCGCCGCGCGCGGATCGTGCGCGAACTCGGCGCGGTGCCCGCGTACGCGACGACGGTCGCCGGTGAACCGATCGACATCGAGCCCGACCGCAAACGCAAACGCTCGCGCCGCGGCAGCCTGATCGCCCCCGAGGAGCCGGGCGAGTCGATCTCGCGCGACGAGTTCCAAGAACTCGTCCGCGACCTCGACGTCGAGGGTGGCACGCCGAGCACGGGCGCGACCGGCCGCCGATCCTCGAGGTCGTCCGGCGCCGGCGTGGCCCAGCAGGCGCCGCCCGCCGAGCCCGAGCACGCCGAGCCGCAGCCTTCCCAGCGCGACCCGGCGGCCGACCTGACGCCGGAGGATCTCGTGCTCAAGGAAGACAAACCGGCGCAGAAACGCAAACGACCGCGCAACAAGCGCCACGGGAGGCGCTGATGGGACTGCTCGCCTGGGTGATGATGGGCCTTGCGATCTGGCACTACACGATCTTCCTGCCCGACCGCTTCTGGGGCGGCATCGTCGGCGCGTTCGTCGGCTCGCTCGTCGGCGCGATCGTCGTCGGTCTGATCATCTACAGCGTCAAAGTGTCCGAACTGAAGATCCCCGGCGAACACGCCACGAACGTGGGCGTCGTGCTGTACGCGATCCCCGGCGCGCTGATCGGCATGGCGCTCGTATATCTCGAGGGCATCCGCCGCGAACGCCAGCAGAGCGCCTAGCGGTTCCGTCTAGCGCTGACCGTAGTGTGGCCGGCGATGCCGCCGCAGCCACGATTCGAGATCGCGCCGTGCCCGAGTGAGGCGGTTGCGTGCCTGCGGCGCGAGCTCGGCGTCAGCCGCGCGCTGGCGCAGGTGCTGGTGCGCCGGGGGCTGGACGAGCCGCAGCGAGCGCGCGCGTTCCTGGCGGCCGAGGAGGAGCACGACCACGCGCAGTTCGCGGGCATCGGCGAGGCGGTCGACTCGATCCTCGAGCACGCGCGCGCCGGGCGGCGGATCACGATTCACGGCGACTACGACGTAGATGGCGTGTGCTCGACGGCGATCCTCGTGCGCGCGTTGCGCGCGATCGGCGCGGACGTCGACTCCTACCTGCCCGACCGCGCCAGCGACGGCTATGGGCTCAACGACGGCACCGTGCGGCGTCTGGCGGCGCGCGGAACGCGGCTGCTGGTGAGCGTGGACTGCGCGATCACGGCTGTCGAGGAGGTCGATCTCGCACACCAGCTGGGCATGCAGGTCGTCGTCACCGACCACCACTCGCCACGCGCCGACGGGCGCCTGCCGCGCGCGCCGATCGTGCACCCGGCCGTCTGCGGCTATCCCTGCACGGAGCTGTGCGCGACGGCGGTCGCCTACAAGCTCGCGCAGGCCGTGTTCGCGGCGGCGGGACGCGATCTGGCGGGGCTCGAGCAGGATCTCGATCTGGTCGCACTGGCGACGATCGCCGACGTCGTGCCGCTGATCGGCGAGAACCGCACGCTCGTGCGGCGCGGGCTGCGCGTGCTCGGGGCGACGCGCAAGCCGGGCCTGCGCGCGCTGATGGGCGTGGCGCGAGTCGACCCCAGCCACCTCAACGAGCGCTCGGTCGCCTTCGCGCTTGCGCCGCGCATCAATGCCGCCGGACGCATGTACCGCGCGGACGCGGGGCTCGAGCTGATCCTCACCGAAGACCCCCAGCGGGCAACGCAGATCGCGTCAGAGCTGGACCGCGCCAACGCCGAGCGCCGCCAGGTCGAGACGCGCATCCGCCACGAGGCCGAAGCGCAGATCGCACAGCTCGGGCAGCGCGGCGCCTACGTGCTGGCGGGCGAGGGCTGGCACGCGGGAGTGATCGGCATCGTCGCGGCGCGCCTGGTCGAGCGCCACAACCGCCCGGTCGTGCTGATCGCGCTGCAGGGCGGGCGGGGGCGGGGATCGGGCCGCAGCATCGGCGCCTATGACCTGCTCGCCGGCTTGCATGCGTGCAGCGAGCACCTGCTCGGTCACGGCGGCCACCGTGCCGCCGCTGGCCTGGAGATCGACGGAGCGTGCGTGGCGGCGTTCGCCGCGGCGATGAGCGCACACGCCGAAGGCGTGCTTGATCCGGGCGACCTGGTCGCAGTCGAGCGGGTCGACGCCGTGGTCGGTGGCGACGAGCTGGGCATGGAGCTGGCCGAGGAGCTGCAGTCGCTTGCGCCGTTCGGACGCGCCAATCCGGGCGTCTCGCTGATGGTCGCCGACGCGACCTTCCACGACGCCCGCGCAATGGGCGAAGGCAAGCACGTTCGCTTCACGGTGCAGTCGCGCGGCGCGCGCGCGCGGGCGGTCGCCTTCGGCACCGGCGGCGCTGTGCCGGTGGGCGACGGCGAGCCCGTCGAAGCGACGTTCACGCTGGAGGTCAACGAGTGGCGAGGGGTCTCAGAGCCACGTCTGGTGCTGCGCCAGGCGATCGCGGCAGCGAGCCCGATCGAGGCCGCGCGCCTGGGCGACGGCGCCGAGGAGAGCGAGGACGAGCTGGTTCTGTTCGCGTTGCCCTAGCCCGCTTCAATCCCGGGGGGCCGTCCCCTACCCTATGAGCATGGCGGTGGCAAAGGATCCGAACATCCCACAGGGCACGGACGTGGCCGAGGAGCCGCGTCCCGAGCGCCTGCCAGCGCCCGCCGCACAGGGCCCCAGCGGCGACGGCGACAGGGGAAGGGGCGATCTCGTCGGCGTCGAGGATCGGCGCCAACAGAGCCGCTCGACGCGACGCCTGGACCTCTCAGAGCCCGAGCGCCGGCTGCTCAACGACCTGTTCGCGATCGTCTCAGAGCACGCCGCAGACTCCGCCGTGGAGATCGACCGCGGGCGCGTGCAGGACGCGTTCGTGTTCGCCTGCGAGCACCACGCCGCGCAGCGGCGCAAGTCCGGCGAGGACTTCATCGTGCACCCCGTCGGCGTGGCGCGGATCTGCGCGGGCATGCGCCTGGACACCGAGACGCTGTGCGCGGCGCTGCTGCACGACACCGTGGAGGACACGTCGGCGTCGATCGAGGAGGTGCGCGAGCGCTTCGGCGAGGAGATCGCGGCGATCGTCGACGGCGTGACGAAGCTCACGGGCATCACCTTCCAGTCCCACGACGAGGCGCAGGCGGAGAACTACCGCAAGATGATGGTGGCGATGGCCACCGACGTGCGGGTGATCCTGATCAAGCTCGCCGACCGCCTGCACAACATGCGCACGATCGAGGCGATGCCCAAGCAGAAGCAGATCGACAAGGCGCGCGAGACGCTTGAGATCTACGCCCCGCTGGCGCACCGCCTGGGCATCCACGCGCTGAAGTGGGAGCTCGAGGATCTCGCGTTCGCGACGCTTCACCCGCGCAAGTACCAGGAGATCAAGGGGCTCGTCGCCCAGCAGCGCGAGGATCGCGAGGGCTACGTCAGCCAGGCCGGCGAATACCTGGCGCGCGAGCTGGGCGAGCTTGGCATCCAGGCGCAGATCGCCGGGCGCGCCAAGCACTTCTACTCGATCTACTCGAAGATGACCAAGAAGGGCCGCGAGTTCAACGAGATCTACGACCTCACGGCGATGCGCGTGATCGTCGACTCCGTGAAGGACTGCTACGGCACCGTCGGCGTGATCCACTCGCTGTGGAAGCCGCTCCCCGGCCGCTTCAAGGACTTCATCGCGATGCCGAAGTTCAACATGTACCAGTCGCTTCACACGACCGTGATCGGGCCCGAGGGCCGGCCGCTGGAGATCCAGATCCGCACCCACGAGATGCACGAGATGGCCGAGTTCGGCGTCGCCGCGCACTTCGTCTACAAGGGCCAGGCGATCGGCGA
>DASYKG010000054.1:0-2449 GCA_035995645.1 Solirubrobacteraceae bacterium | reverse complement strand
AGGACGCGAGCGAGCGCGGCGGCGATGTCGCGCGACTGCAGCGGCTTGACGAGCAGCTCGCTGACGCCGGCGGCGAGTGCACGCTGTGCGAGGATCGGGCCGCTATATCCACTCACGAGTAGGATCGGCAAGTCGCGCCGCTGCTGGTGCAACACGCTCGCGAGCCCGGTCCCGGTGAGCCCGGGCATGACATCATCGGTGACGACGACGTCGAAGGATCTGGGCGCGGCGTCGAATGCGGCGAGTGCGGCGTGGCTGTCCGAGAATGGCACCGGTTGGTAGCCGAGGCGCGAGAGGATCTGGGCGGTCATCGCCAGAACATTCGCCTCGTCATCGACCAGCAGGATGCGCTCGCCGTTGCCGCGCGGCAGCGGGGCTGCCGCCTCTGCGGCGCTGACCGGTGCGTCCTGCGCGCGGGGGAGGTAGATGGTGAAGGTGCTGCCCTGCTCGAGGATGCTGTGTACATCGATGGCGCCGCCGGCGTCGGTGACGATGGCGTACACCAGCGACAGCCCGAGGCCGGTGCCGCGGCCGATCTCCTTGGTGGTGAAGAACGGCTCGAAGATGCGCGAGAGCGTGGCCGCATCCATGCCGGAGCCGCTGTCCTCGACGGTCAGGCGCACGTAATGGCCCGCCCGCAGCGTGCCGTTGGAGAGCGCTCGTTCGGCGGACAGCTCCACGGCCTCGAGTGCCACGCGCAGGGTGCCGCCGGCGCTCGTGGCTTGGATCGCGTTGCTGCACAGGTTCATCACCACCTGGTGCAGCTGGGTGGCATCGCCGAGCACCACGAGAGGCAGCGGCGGGGCGCTCGCCTCCAGACGGACATTGGCGGGAAGCGAGCCGCGCAGCAGCTCGAGCGCCTCGGCCACGACCTGCCCGATGTCGATCGGTGCGCGCCTGCCGAGTTGGCTGCGGCTGTAGGCCAAGATCTGCTCGATGAGCGCGCGGCCGCGCGTCGCGGCGGTGAGCACGTTCTTCGCGTAGCGCTTGAGCGGGGAGTGCTCGGGAGTCTCCTCGAAGAGCATTTCGCCGTAGGCGAACACGCCCGCCAGCACGTTGTTGAAGTCGTGCGCGATACCGGCGGCGAGCCGGCCGACCGATTCCATCTTCTCTGCCTGGCGCAGCCGCTGCTCGAGCAGCTCGCGCTCGGCCTGCGCGTGCTTGCGCTCCGTGATATCACGGAAATTGATCACCAGCGCCTGCACGCTCGGTTCATGCAACAGATTGCGCATCGTGCACTCGATCCAGCGCCACGACCGGTCCTTGTGCAGCAGCAGCACCTCCTCGATGACGATCCTTTTCGGCTCCGCCAGCAGCCCTGCCACCGTATCCGCCAGATGTTGGCCGTGGTCCGGATGGACGGCGCCGTACAAGGAGCGCCCGACGAACTCCTCCGGCGTGTAGCCGAGCACCCGTTCAACCGAGGCACTGGCGTAGATCACGCCTTGCTCCGGGGTCCCCAACACAATCCCCTCGGCGCTCTTCTCGACCATCGCCCGAAAACGCGTCTGTCCCTGGCGCAGATCCGCATAGAGCCGGGCGTTCTCCAGCGAGATCGCCGCCTGGGAGGCCAGCAGGTTCAATACGGCGAGCCGGGCCGACGTGAATGCGTGCGACGTCAGATTGTTCTCGAGGTACAGCACCCCGATCAGCTTGGCCTGTTTCAACATGGGTAGGCACAGGACGGAGCGGGCGTGGGTGTCACGGATGTACCCATCCGCCGAGAACGGGTGGTGGGTCGAGGCATCGTCCAGGATCACGCTCTCCCGCGTTCGGATCACGGTGTGCAGCACCGCTTCGGGAAGCTCGGAGCGCGTGACGGCCGCGTGTCGCAGCGTGACCTCAACCGTGCCGCGGCCGCTCGTCGCCTGCGCCTCGATCCGCGGCGCGTCGTCGCGCATCATGATGAGCAAGCCCCGCTCGGCTCCGGCATGCTCGACCGCGATTCTCATCAGCGTCTCGATCAGCTTGCCGAGTTCGATCTCGCCCGACACCGCCTGCGAGGCCTTGACCACCGTGTCGAGGTCCAGCTGCCCGACGGCCGCGGTCGGCGCAGAGCGGGCCGATTCCTCGTGCAGCCGGGGGTGGCGCTGCTCGAGTTGCCGCACCTTGCCCAAGGCGCCCCAGCGCAGATAGCAGTGGCGCGCGTTGCGCAGAAGGGCGTGCGCGATGGTCTCAAAGCCGCGCGCCGCGTAGAACCGCGCGGCCACCTCCTGGGCCAGGCCCTCGTTCTGCACGAATCCGTTCTCGCGTGCCGATCGAATGGCCGCTTCGTACAGGCGCATGGCGTCGGCGTCCCGTCCTTCCAGGCGCGCGATCTCGGCCGACACCAGTGCATGCTTGTCGCCGAAGGTCGGTGGATAGTTGTCGGCCCACTCGCGCAATTGCTCGCGGTGCGCCGTCAGGAGATCGCGCCACCTGTTCTGCTCCTCAGCAGTAGCGTTCTCAT
>DASYKG010000053.1:0-3774 GCA_035995645.1 Solirubrobacteraceae bacterium | reverse complement strand
AAGGCGGTGAAGGACGGCGACGAGTGGGTGGTGACGGGCCAGAAGGTGTGGACGAGCGGCGCGCAGTACTCCAAGTGGTGCATGCTCGTCGCGCGCAGCGACTCGGGCGTGGCCAAGCACAAGGGCCTGACGTACTTCCTGATGGACATGGAGCAGGACGCCGTGCAGGTGCGCCCGCTGCGCCAGATAACCGGCGAGGCGGAGTTCAACGAGCTGTTCATCGAGCAGGCGCGCATCCCCGACGCGAACGTGATCGGAGGCGTGGGCAACGGCTGGAAGGTCGCGCTGACGACGCTGATGAACGAGCGCGCGGGTCTCGGCTTCGCGCTGCAGATCCGCCTGCGTCAACTGCTGGACGACGTGATCGCGATCGCCGCCGAGCGCGGCCTGCTGGAGGACCCGCTGTACGCCGACGCGATCGCCGAGCTGCACGTGCGCTGCGAGTCGATCCGCCTGCTCGCGTGGAAGGGCCTGACGGACGTCGAGCGCTACGGCCAGCCCGGCCCGGAGGGCTCGCTGGTCAAGTGGCTGTGGTCGGACACCAACCAGCGCCTGACGCAGCTGGCGGTCGACGTCGTCGGCGCGGACGCGCTGACGGTCGGCGAGAGTTGGAGCTATGAGCTGCTGCGCGCGCGCGGCAACACGATCGAGGGCGGCACGACGGAGGTGCTGAAGAACATCATCGCCGAGCGCGTGCTCGGGCTGCCGCGCCTGAAGGTGGCGGCGTGAGGGCTTCTTGCTCTTATGAGCTGCGCCCCTGTCGGGGCTCCGCAGGATGGGTCGCGTAGTCGCATGGACTTCGGCTTCACAGACGACCAGCGCGAGATCCAGCGCACGGCGCGCGACCTGCTGTCAGAGCGCGCGACGCCGGCACGCGTGCGCGAGCACGCGGAGGCGCGCACGACCGACGAGACGCTGTGGCGCGAGCTGAGCGAGCTCGGCTGGCCGGGGATCGCGATCTCAGAGCTCTACGGCGGCCAGGGCCTCGGCCAGATCGAGCTGTCGATCCTCTGCGAGGAGCTGGGGCGCTCGCTGGCGCCGGTTCCGTTCCTGGCGAGCGCGATGGCGGCTGCGGTGATCGAGCACGGCGGCTCTGGCGAGCAGTGCGAGCGCTGGCTGCCGGGCTTGGCATCGGGTGAGATCGTCGGCGCGCTCGGCGCGGCGACGGACGGCACGGCGGAGCTCGTGATCGGCGCGCCGGATGCGCAGGTGATCGTGCTCGTCGAAGGCGACGGCACGGCGTGCGCCGTCGCCGCAGAGGACGCGCAGGTCACGCCGATCGACTCGATCGACCCGACGCGCTCGGCGGGGAGCGTCAGCGTGAGCGCAACCGACGGGACGCTTCCCGACGGCTGCGTCGGCCTCGGACGCGCGCTCGTGTCGATCAGCTCAGAGCTCGTCGGCGTGTGCGACCGCGCGCTGGCGATGACAGTGGACTACGTCAAGGAGCGCCACCAGTTCGGCGTGCCGGTGGGCGCCTACCAGGCGGTCTCGCACCGCTGCGCGCAGATGCTGCTGGACACCGAGAAGGCGCGCTCGACCGCGGCGTTCGCCGCGTGGACGGCCGACGCCGACCCCGAGCGCCTGGCGGAGGCGGCGGCGATGGCCAAGGCGTCGGCCTCGGACGCCGGGCGCGAGGTGACGGCGAGCGCGATCCAGGCGCACGGCGGCATCGGCTTCACGTGGGAGGCGGACGTGCACTGGCTGTACAAGCGCGCGCAGCTCGACGCGGCGCTGCTGGGCGGCGCCAAGCGCCACCGCGCGCAGCTCGCGGCGATCCTCGCCGACCGCGTCGGCGCCTCGGCCGCGGCCTGAGTCGCACCGGCGAGCCGGCTGAGAGCTTCGATGTCCGCGCCCGAAGAGACGACCGGCGCGGCGGCCGCCGACGCGCTGCGCGCGCGGCGCGAGGCGCTCGTGCGCGAGCACATGCAGTCGGAGAACGTGCACGACTTCGACACGACGCTGCGCACGTTCGGCCATCCGCGCTACGAGCTGATCGCCACGGGCGAGAGGTTCGACGGCGAGCAGCAGGTGAGCGCGTACTACGCGCAGACGCGCGCTGCCTTCCCCGACCAGCGCAACGAGCTGATCGCGCTGCACCACGCACAGGAGTCGGTGATCGCGGAGTTCTGGCTGCTCGGCACGCATCTGGGCCCGCTGCGCGGGCTGCCGCCGACGGGGCGGTCGTTTCGCTGCCAGATGACCGCGCTGTTCCTGTTCGAGGACGAGCGGTTGGTGTGCGAGCGCGTGTACTTCGACCAGGCGACGATCCTGCGCCAGCTGGGTCTGGCGCGCGATCCCAGCTCTGCGGCGGGCCGCCTCGCGCTCGTGCTCAACCACCCGCTGACGATCGCTCGCGCGGTGCTGGGCGCACGGCGCGCGAAGCGAGCGTAGGCGCACGACGCCGGCATGTACGCTCGGCCCACCCGGCGAAAGGAGCGGTTGTGAGCGAGGTCGTGTTGAAGGACGTGCAGGACGGCGTGGCGACGCTGACGCTGAACCGGCGAGACCGGCTGAACGCGTGGACGCAGGAGCTCGAGCGCGACTACTTCGCGGCGCTCGGCGAGTGCGGGACGGACGAGCAGGTGCGTGCGATCGTCGTGACGGGCGCCGGTCGCGGCTTCTGCGCGGGAGCGGACATGCAGGAGCTGCAGACGCTAGGCGAGCAGGGCGTGAGCGAGGAGCAGCGAGACGACGCGCGCACGGCGCAGACCTACCCGCTGACGGTTCCCAAGCCGATCGTCGCCGCGATCAACGGCCCGTGTGCGGGGATCGGGCTGGTGCAGGCGCTGATGTGCGACATCCGCTTCGCCGCGGCGGACGCCAAGCTGACGACGGCGTTCGCTCGCCGCGGGCTGGTCGCCGAGCACGGAATCTCCTGGATCCTGCCGCGCCTGGTCGGCCCGGCGCGCGCCTTGGACCTTCTGCTGTCCGGCCGCGTGGTTCTCGGGCGCGAGGCCGCGGCGATGGGCCTCGTCAACACCGCACTGCCCGGCGACGCCGTGCTCGAGCACGCGCTCGCCTACGCGCGCGACCTCGCCGTCAACAGCTCGCCGGCGAGCATGGCGACGATGAAGCGTCAGGTGTACGCGGACCTCGAGCGTGCGGTGCCGCAGGCGCTGGACGAGGCCGACCGGCTGATGCTCGCCTCGTTCGCCGCGCCGGACTTCGCCGAGGGCGTGACGAGCTTTCTCGAGCGCCGCGAGCCGCGCTTCGCCCCGCTGTCGGCTTAGCGCGGGCGCCCTACGCTGGCGCGAGCGCGCGCAGGCGCACTCCGCCGACCTCGACGGCGCCGCCCGCGCGGTCGAGCGCGGCCACGCCGGCGAATCCGAACTCGACGATCCCTTCGCCTGCGCCATCCGCCGCCGCCACGAAATCGACGGCGCCGTCGTCGAGCGCCAAGGACTTTCGCGCATCGCCTGCGAACGGCACGCCGAGCACGCGTCCCCAGCGCGCGGCGGCATCGTTCGGATCGCCGACGGCGACGGTGATCGAGGCCAGGCGCCCGGGCGCGCCCTCGCCGGTCTGCCCGGTCCACCGCGGCCCGCCCCAGCGCCAGCTGCCGTAAGGCTGGGAACGATCGAGCGAGACGATCGCGCCGCGCATGTCGGCGGGGTGCAGGTGCGTGCCGGAGATGTCGGGGAGGTCGATGCGCCAGACGACGCGCACGCCCTCGCTCTCGGCGCGCGCGCGAGCGGAGTCGAGGTCTTCGAGGTCGAACAGCACCATGTAGCCGCCGTCGCCGCCGTGGCGCTCCAGGTGGCGCCCGGCGGC
>DASYKG010000052.1:0-6979 GCA_035995645.1 Solirubrobacteraceae bacterium | reverse complement strand
TTGACGGCAAGGAACTCGATGCCCTCGACCTCGGCCTCGACCATGCGGTTGACGGCGTTGACGCCGGCGCCGCCGACGCCCACCACACGGATGATCGGCTGTCCGACCGAGACCGGAGCAGATGAGAAGGCCGGCTCGCGCGAGTACTCCGGCGGGGCCTGGCGGGGCGCCGGGCGGTCCATCAGGCTCTCGGGGATCTCCGAGGAGAAGGCGTGGCGCAGGCGCTCCTGCGGGCTGGGGATGTGCGCGGGCTCCTGCGGCTCCTGCGTCGAGCCGCCGAGCGCCGGGTGGGGCAGGCCGCTCTTGCGCGGGTGTGCGACGGGCGCGGGGGCCTCGGCGCGCGGCGACGGCGCGGGCCGCTCGGCCTCGGCGTCGGCCTGCGCGGACTCGAGCTGATCGTCCTCGGCCCCTTCGGTCTTGCGGAACAGGGCCGCCAGCGGCCCTTCGCGCATGCTCGCGCGTTTAGCGTTTGCCATGGTCGAGAACCTCCTGCGCGAGTTGTCGGTAGGACTGCGCCGCCACTCCGTCCGGCTCGTACTTGAGCACCGACATGCCCTTGACGGGCGCCTCGGCGAAGCGGACGGTCTTGCGGATGCGCGACGCGAATACCCGGTCCCCGAAGTTTTCCTCGAGGATCTCGATCGCCTCCTTGGCGTGGATCGTCCGGGAATCCACCAACGTCGGCAGAATTCCCTCGATGTCCACGCCCGGATTGAGGTTCTCGCGAATCATCGCCAGGGTGTTCTGCAGCTGGATCAGGCCGCGCATCGACAGATACTCGCACTGCACGGGGACGATCACCTTGTCAGCGGCCGTCAGCGCGTTGATCGTCAGCAGGCCGAGGCTCGGCGGCGTGTCGATGCAGATGAAGTCGTAGTCCTCGAGGATCGGCTCGAAGGCCTTCTGCAGCGAGCGCTCGCGGCCGATCATCGTCGACATCGCGATCTCTGCGCCCGCCAGGTCGATCGACGCGCATGCGATGTCGATCTCGCGCTTGCGGACCACCTCGCGGATCGAGACCTTGTGCACGAGCACGTCGTACATCGATTTGTCGAGCGTGTCCGGGTCGATGCCCTGGGACATCGTCAGGTTGCCCTGGGGGTCCATGTCGACGCACAGCACCCGGTGACCCTCCTCCGCGAACGCGGCGGCGAGGTTGAGCGTTGTCGTCGTCTTTGCCACGCCGCCCTTTTGATTGGCGAACGCGATGACCTTGGCCTTGCCTTCCACGGGGGGCTCCGATACTCGATTTATGGGAAAGCCGTCCGGTGAGTATTCGCATGCGGATGGGCGATTCCTGCACGGCAACTACGATCCGGGGATGGCCACCGTCCAAGCCAAGCGTCGGCGCAACGGCGCGCTGCTCAAACGCCTGCAGGGCAAGCGCGTGTGCATCTGCCTGGGCTCGGGCGGCGTCGGCAAGACGACCACCTCGGCAGCGCTCGCGCTCGGCCTGGCCGCGCGCGGGCAGAAGGTCGCCGTGGTGACGATCGACCCGGCCGCGCGCCTGGCCAGCGCACTGGGGCTCGAGCGGCTGTCGGGGGAGCCGCGGTTGATCGAGCCGTCGCTGCTGGCCGAGCAGGGCGTCGACTGCAAGGGCGAGCTGTGGGCGATGATGCTCGACAGCAAGGGCACCTTCGACGAGATCGTCGCGCGCCTGGCGCCCGACGAGCGCGAGCGCGAGCAGATCCTCGCCAACCCGATCTATCGCGAGCTGTCCTCGGCGGTCGCCGGCTCGCAGGAGCTCAGCGCGATGGCCAAGCTGTATGAGCTGCGCCACGAACGCGACTTCGACGTGATCGTGCTCGACACGCCGCCGTCGCGCAACGCGGTCGACTTCCTGGAGACGCCCACGCGGCTGCTGGGCTTCCTGGAAGGCCGCGCGCTGAAAGTCTTCCTCTCCCCCGGCGGCCTGGCCGCGCGCGTGTTCGGGCGCTCCACGGGCATCGTCTTCGCGATCTTCGCGCGCGTCACCGGCGTGGACATGCTCAGCGACCTGTCGACGTTCTTCCGCTCGCTGTCGGGCATCCTCGACGGCTTCGGTGAGCGCACTAGAGGCGTCGCAGAGCTGCTGCGCGACCCGACGACGACGTTCCTCGTCGTCACCTCGCCCGAGCCCGAGCCGGCGCGCGAGGCCGAGTTCCTCGCCGAGCGCTTGGCCGAGCGAGACATGTCGCGCGGCGGGCTGATCGTCAACCGCGTCCACTTCGACGGCCTCGGCGACAGCTCCGTCGAGCAGGTGCAGGCGCTGCTGGCTCCCGATCTCGGCGAGCGCCTGGCCAGACGCGTGGCCGGCAATCTCGCGGACTTCGACGTACTAGTTCAGCGCGACCGCAAGACGGTGTCGCGCCTATCGCGAGAGCTCGGCGAGCGCGAACCGATCCTCGTGCCGCATCTGGACGAAGACGTCCGCGACGTCGCCGGGCTGGCGCGGCTGGCCGAGCACCTGTTCAGCTGAGCGGGGCGACCGCGTCGATCGCCGCGACGCCGTCGGCGTCGAGCGGCAGCGGCTCCTGGCGCTCGGCGACGACGTGAGGCTCGACCTCGGGCACCTCGACCTCGGGCATGTCCTCCTCGTCGGGCGCCTCGGACGCCAGGGCGTCGGCGGACTCGTCGGCGTGCAGCAGCTCGTCGGGTTCGAGCAGCTCGTCGGCGATGACCGCGAGATCGGGGTCGAGATGACCGCAGATGACGTCGCGCAGCAGCGAGCGCAAATGGTTGGCGACATCCTCGGCGAGCTGCCTGCTGGCGCCATCCTTGCGCGCGGTGCCGGCGATCAGCGAGCGCTCCAGCGCGATCGCCCGCGTCGTGCGCTCGGTCAGCTCGCCACGCTGCTCGGCGGTCGCGCACAGCGCGGCGAGCCTGCCGGCGAGCAGGCCGCTGGCGGGCCCCTCGGGCTCCAGCAGCGCCCGCAGGGCGAGTAGATTGTCGCTCAGCGCTTCGTAAGGGCTGGGGCGCTCGCAGGCGAGCTCGAAGCGCCGCAACGCCCATGCGAGGTCGTTGTCGTGCGGCGCGCGGCGCGACACGAGGTTGCAGAACGCGCGCAGCTCGTCCTCCTGCTCGGCGGTGACGACGAGCATCCCGTGGGGGCGCCCGCCGGCGCCGAGCGCCAGCGGATTCCACGGAGCGCCGCCCACGCGCGCCCACGCGAGCGCGCCGAGCGTCACGCGTCCGTCGCCGAACAGGCGCAGCGCGGAGAGCAGGTCGCGCAGCACCGCGCGAGCTTCCCGCAGCGCCTCGCCGACGTCGTCGTGCTCGGTCGTGTACGCGACGATCAGATGGCTGTCGGCGAGGTCGCCATCGGCGGGCGCGGCCTCGTCGGGCACTTCCTGCAACGCATCGCCCTGGGCGATGCGCAGGCCCTTGGCCAGCGCCAGCTCGTCCGAGCCGATCGTCACGCCGTGCAGCGTCGCCACGAGCGTGAGCTCGCTCGCGTTGGCCAGAGTCGAGTGCTGCAGGCGCTCGATCGCCGCCTGCACGCGCTCTGGTCGCAGCTCGAAGTCGGTCTGCTCGTCGAAGACTTCTTCGAGCAAGGCCCTTATGGCCGCGCGTACGCGCGTGCGGCCCTTCGCGCGGGCGGCCTCGCCGCCAGCGCTGACCAGATAGCGGTCAAGGCCCTCGAAGCGCTCGAGCAGCTTGGCCACCTCGGCGTGGCCGGGCAGGCGTTTGAGCGCGGCGTCGCGCTCGCCGATGAAGTCACCGGTCAGCGCGCGGTAGGTGTACAGCGGGGTGCCCGCGCCTCCCCTGCGCGCGGTCTGCGCCCCGAGCTCGAATGGCACCTCCGCGCCGGCTGCCACCTCGGCGCGCAGATACGCGGATGCCGCCCCGAAGAACTCCGTGAGCGACGTTTCGAGCTGTCTTGAACGCATCGCGCCTGACTTCGCGCCCGCCGAGCGCGCTCCTGCTCAGGCGACCGCCGCGCAGCGCTTGTTGCAGTGGATCTGCGCCGGCTGCGTGCTACGCCAGCGCGAGCGCGTCCGGCTGGCCGCGATCGGCGCCGTCCGCGCCGGCTGTCGCGCACAGCCAGTCTTCGCCGTACTCGCGCATGTCCTCGATGATCGGGAGCAGCGCGCGCCCCTTGTCCGTCAGCGCGTACTCGACCCGCGGGGGGACCTCCGGGAAGGTGTGGCGCTCGACGATCGCCTGCTCCTCCAGCGCGCGCAGGCGCAGCGAGAGCGTGCGCGGGCTGATCCCCGCGAGCGAGCGTTCGAGCTCGCAGAAGCGCGAGCAGCCCTCGGACAGTTCGCGCACGAGCAGCAGCGTCCACTTGCCGCATACGATCTCCGCCGTACGGCATACAGGGCATGTGTCGTCTACTGCCATCCGCCTTTACTTTACCAAATGAAGTGCTGCGAGCGCCCGCGCGCACGGGCTGTGACCGTCGCTCGCGAGCGATACGCCGAGGTATCGTCAGCGGCGATGATCGTTCTCGCGCTGAGCGGATTGGCGATACCGGTGGTCGTGATCGTCGCCGCGCTGGTGCTGCTGGCGATCCTCTTGCGCAGCGCGTGAACGCCTAAGCGACGCCCAGGGGCGAGCTGCCCCCAGGGGCCGGGGCCGGCACGGGCGCCGCAGCTGGCGCCGAGTCGGATTCTGCGCGACGATCCTCGGCCGAGGCGACGTCGTCCATCGTCGTGCCCTTGCGTCCTTCGGCCTGCATCAGCAGCTTGAAGTCGTGCGGGCTGCTGGCGACGCGCATCGCGTCCTCGAACGTCACGCGGCCGGCGTTGACGTGGCCGAAGAGCGCCTGATCGAAGGTCTGCATGCCGTAGTAGCCGCCCGAAGCGATCACTTCGTGGAGCTTGCCCGTCTGCGCCGGGTCGACGATCATGTCGCGTACGCGGCCGGTCATGCGCAAGATCTCGCAGACGGCCACGCGGCCGCCTTCGGCGCCTGGAACGAGCCGCTGGGAGATGACGCCCTTGACCGTTCCGGCGATCATGCTGCGAGCTTGCGCGTGCTGGTGGGGCGGAAAGAAGTCGAGCATCCTGTTGATCGACTCGCTCGCATCGACCGTGTGGATGGTGGACAGCACGAGGTGCCCGGTCTCGGCGGCCGAGAGCGCGGCCTGCACGGTCTCCTCGTCGCGCATCTCTCCGATCAGGATCACGTCCGGGTCCTGGCGCAGGACGCGTCGCAGCGCCCGCTTGAACGACGCGGTGTCCATGCCCACCTCGCGCTGGTTGATCGCCGAGCGTTTGTCGGAGTGCACGAACTCGATCGGGTCCTCGATCGTCACGATGTGCTTGCTCGTCGTGTAGTTCATGTGGTCGATCATCGCCGCGAGCGTCGTCGACTTTCCCGAGCCGGTGGTGCCCGTGAGCAGCACGATGCCGCGCTCCTCGTCTGCCAGTTCTGTGATCACGTCCGGCAGCGAGAGCTCTTCGATCGTGCTGATCTTGTGCGGGATCGCGCGGCAGGCCAGCGAGATCACACCGCGTTGCTGGAAGGCGTTGATCCTGTAGCGCGCGACGCCCGACAGTTCGAAGGAGAAGTCGACCTCGTGCTCCTTGGCGAACTCGTCTAGCTTCGCGTCGTCGTCGAGCAGCTGTTTGAGCGCGCTCTCGGTGTCCTGCGCCGTCAGCTGCTCGCCGCTCTCGGCGCCGGTCAGCTCGCCGTTGACGCGAAACAGCGGCGGCGCGCCCACCTTCAGGTGCAGGTCCGAGCCGCCCTTGTCGATGAGATCGTGCAGCGCCTGCTTGACGTCGATCATGCGTTGCAGATCGGCATACCGGGGCGGCGGCTTGAGTCCGGGCGCGCGCCGTGGACGAGCCGAACGGCATGCGCAGACGCGCGGCGCGGCATAGCTCTCTAGTTACAGACTGCGTATAACCATGGCTATCGCAGTCTGCGTGCGGCCGACGCCCAAATACCGCGAGCGCCGAACGACGCGCGGGGCGAGCGCTGGGCCGGCGACGTCAGGCGACGTCGCGCAGCTTCTGCGCCTCGGCGAGCGACTGCAGCTTCTTCAGCGACTGGTTCTCGATCTGGCGGATGCGCTCGCGCGTGACGTTGAACGTGCGTCCGACCTCGTCGAGCGTGCGCGGGTGCTCGCCGCCGAGGCCGTAGCGCAACTCGAGCACGCGGCGTTCGCGGTAGGAGAGGTTCTCCAGCGCCTCGCGCAACGCCTCCTTGGTGAGGATCTCGGCGGCGCGCTCGTAGGGCGACTCCGCGCGCTCGTCGGCGATGAACTGCCCGAACTCCGACTCCTCCTCGTCGCCGACGGGCTTCTCCAGCGAGACGGGAGCCTGCGCGGAGCGCTTGATCGAGTCGACCTCCTCGGGATCGATGCCGGTCACCTCGGCGATCTCGTCGGCGGTCGGCTCGCGGCCGAGCTCGGTCACGAGCTTGCGCTCGGCGCGGCCGATCTTGTTGAGCTTCTCCACGACGTGCACGGGGATGCGGATCGTGCGCGCCTTGTCGGCGAGCGCACGCGCGATCGCCTGGCGGATCCACCAGGTGGCGTACGTGGAGAACTTGAAACCCTTGCGGTAGTCGAACTTCTCGGCGGCGCGCACGAGGCCAAGCGTGCCCTCCTGGATCAGGTCGAGGAAGGGGAGTCCCTGGTTGCGGTAGTTCTTGGCGATCGAGACGACCAGGCGCAGATTGGACTCGACCATCTTCTGCTTGGCGTCGAGGTCGCCGCGCTCGATGCGCTTGGCGAGGTCGACCTCCTCCTGGGCGGTCAGCAGCCGCACCTTGCCGATGTCCTTGAGGAACAGCTGCAGCGAGTCGGTCGTCATGTCGGGCTTGAGGTCGAGCGCCGCTTTGGCTTTGCGCCGGCCGCGTTTGTCGGGGGCGCGCTCGACCTGCGAGGAGGCGGCCGTCGCCGGGTCGATGTCCTCGACGAGCTCGATCTCGGCCTTCTCGAGGAAGCCGTGCAGCTCTTCGACGTCCGACTCGTCGAGGTCCAGCTCGGACATCGCCTTGGTTATCTCCGCGTAGGAGAGAACTCCCACCTGGGTGCCCTTGGCGAGCA
>DASYKG010000051.1:0-11135 GCA_035995645.1 Solirubrobacteraceae bacterium | reverse complement strand
GACTTCGACGCGAAGAAGGTCTACGACCAGGATCCGCTGTCGGCGGCGCGCGCGTTCGCCGACGCGGGCGCTCGCTTCCTGCACGTCGTAGACCTCGATGGCGCCAAGAGCGGCGAGCCGGTCAACCTCGAGCACCTGCGGTTGATCGCCGGCGAGCTGGGTCTGCCGGTGCAGTACGGCGGCGGCCTGCGCACGATGGAGGACGTCGCGGCGGCCTTCGCCGCCGGCGCCACGCGCGTGATCCTCGGCACGGCGATCTTCACCAACACCAAGCTGCCCTGGCAGGCGATGGAAGCGCACGGACGCGACAACGTGCTGGTTTCGATCGACGCGCGTGGAGGATACGTCGCCACGCATGGCTGGCTTGAAACGACGCAGGTGCCCGCACGCGAAGCGATCGAACGCTTCAGCGAGGGCGATAGCGGTGTGAAGCGCTTCGTGTTCACGAACATCGATCACGACGGGATGCTCGACGGGGTGAACGACGAGGAGGTCGAGATGGTCGCGCGCGCGGCCGGCGACGGCAGCGTGATCCTCTCGGGCGGGATCGGCGAGGTCGAGGATCTGCGCGCGGTTGCGCAGCTGCGCGCTGAGCGCCGGCTCGACAGCCTCGATGGCGTGATCGTCGGCAAGGCGCTGTACGAGCAGCGCTTCACTATCGCCGAGGCGCTGCAGGCGCTGCAGGCGCCCGCCGGCTGATCCCAGCCCCGCCGCCCGCTACCGTGACCACGTGCACTTCAAGCGCGTGATCCCGTGCCTGGACGTCGACGCGGGACGCGTCGTCAAGGGCGTCGAATTCCTCGACATCCGCGACGCGGGAGACCCGGTGGAGCTGGCCGCGCACTACGACCGCGAGGGCGCCGACGAGCTGGTGTTCCTGGACATCACGGCGACGCACGAGAAGCGCGACACGATCGCCAAGCTCGCGCGCGCGACGGCGGACGACGTGTTCGTGCCGTTCACGATCGGCGGGGGCATCCGCTCGACGCAGGACGCGCAGGCGGTGCTCGACTCGGGGGCGGACAAGGTGTCGGTCAACTCGGCGGCGCTGGAACGTCCGCAGCTGATCGACGAGCTGGCGCAGGTGTTCGGCTCGCAGTGCGTCGTGCTGGCGATCGACGCGAAAGCGGACGCGTTCGTCGGCGGCGGCCTGGACGACCCGTGCAAGTGGGAGGCGTACCTCGCCGGCGGGCGCACGCCGACGGGGCGCGACGTCGTCGAGTGGGCGCGCGAGGGCGTGCAGCGCGGCGCCGGCGAGATCCTGCTGACGAGCATGGACCGCGACGGCACGAACGACGGCTACGACCTCGCGCTGACGTCCGCCGTGAGCGAGGCCGTGAGCGTGCCGGTGATCGCGTCGGGCGGCGCCGGCGAGCTCGAGCACCTGGCGCAGGCGCTCCGCGCGGGCGCCGACGCGGCGCTGTGCGCGTCGATCTTCCACTACGGCCGGCACACGATCGCCGAGGCCAAGTCACACCTCGCCGCGGCCGGAATCCCCGTGCGGATCGGTTGAGGCCGGCCGGGCGTCGCAGCGGGCGGGCATGAGCGAGCAGCGCGACAGCGGCACGGCGGTGCTCGAAGGCCTGCGCGAGCTGCCTGGCGGCTCTGAGCTGCTCGAGCTGGCCGAGGCCAGCGAGGACGTCGAGCTGGTCGGCGGCGCCGTGCGCGACCTGTTGCTCGGCAACGACCCGCGCGAGCTCGATGTCGTCGTGGGTGGCGCGGCGAGGGATTTCGCCGAGAAGATCGCTTCTATCTTTGATGGCCGCCTGGCGGCGGGCGACGTTCGTCGTGAGGTGGACGCGCATGAGCGCTTCGGCACGGCGAGCGTTCGCTTGCAGGACGGCCGAATCGATGTGGCCGCCCGGCGCGCAGAGTCCTACGCGGCGCCAGGCGCGCTGCCGGACGTGCGCGCGGGGACGCCCGAGGAGGACCTGCAACGGCGCGACTTCACCGTCAACGCGATCGCCGTATCGCTCGGCGGTTCCCGGCGCGGCGAGCTGCGCGCGGCGCCGCGCGCGCTCGAGGACCTCGCGGCGTCGCGCCTGCGCGTGCTGCACGACGACAGCTTCGTCGACGACCCCACGCGCCTGCTGCGCCTCGCGCGCTACCGCGCGCGGCTGCGCTTCGAGCCCGACGCGCACACCGCGCGCTTGGCGACAGAGGCGATCGCGGCGGGCGCGCTTGCGACGGTCTCGCACGCGCGCATCGGCGCGGAGCTGCGCCTGGCGCTCGCCGAGCCCGACCCGGTGGCTGCGCTGGAGTCGCTGGCACAGCTCGGCGTGCTGTCGGCGCTGCACGAGGCGATCGAGCTCGACGCGCCGCTTTCACGCTCGGCGCTCGCCGCGTTGCCGCCGGGGAGCGACGCGTGGCCGGACGTGCTGCTGCTCGCGTCGTTGCTGCTGCCGGCGCATGCATACGACACGACCGACTACGAGACACGACTGCGCGTGCTGCTCGACGGCTTTGAGATTCCTGCGGCCGAGCGCGAGCGGACGGTGCACAGCGCGACCCTCGCGCCGCGCGTGGCCGAGCGCCTGCAGCGCGCACGCACGCCATCGCAGGTCTATGAGATCGCGCACGATGTCCCGCTGGAGGCGGTCGCGCTGGCGGGCGCGCTGGCCGACGCGGAGGGTCACGGCGATGCGGCGGACGCCGCGCGCCGCTGGCTTTGCGAGCTGTGCCACGTGCGCTTGGCGATCAACGGCGACGACCTGCTCGGCGCCGGCGTCGCGGCGGGACCGGAGGTCGGCAGGCGCTTGCGCCACGCTCTTGCGCGCAAGCTCGACGGCGGGCTTGGCGAGGGCCGCGATGCGGAGCTGAGCGCGGCGCTGGAGGATCTGTGAGCGCGCCGCCGGATGCACGCAGCAGCGACGCCGCGGCGGGCGCGCGAATCGTCGAGCACGCCGAGGGCTTCTCGTGCGAGCTGCCAGGCGGGGCGCGGGCGCTGTTCACGTCGCGCGCGCACGGCAACCTGTCCACGCAGCGCGGTGACGGTCACGAGCGCGGGCGCTCGGCACGCGATCGGCTCTGCGCGGACCTGGGCCTTCGCTGGCTGTGCGCGAGCCGTCAGGTGCATGGCACGACGGTGCAGCGCGTGCACGCGCCAGCAGCAAGCGGGGGAGAGGCGGTGGCGATTGACGCCGACGGCCACGCGACGTCGATGGCGGCGATTGGCGCGATGGTGCTCACCGCCGACTGCCTGCCGGTGGCGCTCGCCGGCGAGGGAGGCGTGGCGATGGTGCACGCCGGCTGGCGCGGGCTCGCGGCGGGCGTGCTCGAGGAGGGCGCGCGGGCCCTGCGCGACGTCGGCGCCCGCGAGCCGCTCGTCGCCGTGATCGGCCCGGGGGCGGGCGTGTGCTGCTATGAGGTCGGCGCCGAGGTGCACGCGGCCTTCGGCGACGCTCATGCCAGTGGGAAGAACATCGATCTGCGGGCGATCGCGCGCGAGCGCCTGCTGGCGGCAGGCGTCGCGAACGTGCTCGACGCGCGCGCGTGCACGATCTGCGACGCGCGCTTCTTCTCCCACCGCCGCGAAGGCCAGCACGCCGGGCGCCAGGCGGGGGTCGTGTGGCGCAGCTGATCTCCGGCCTGCAGGCGCAGCGCATCCGCGCGAACCTTGAGCAGGTCGGTGAAGAGATCGCCGCGGCGCGGGAGCGCGCGCCCGCGCGCGGCCCGTCCGGGGAGCGACACGAGGTCGAGTTGCTGGCGGCTGTCAAGTACGTCGCAGTCGACGACCTGCCGCTGCTCGGCGAGGCTGGCATCCGGCTGGTCGGCGAGAACCGCGCGCAGGAGCTGGCAAGCAAGCACGCCGCACACGGCGGCCTGTTCGAGTGGGACTTCATCGGCCAGCTGCAGAGCCGGCGCGTGCGCGCGATCGTTCCGTATGCCCGGTTGATCCATTCGGTCGCCTCCGACTCGGCGCTGCGCGAGCTCCGCCGCCATCGCGAGCACGCGCGCGTGGACCTGCGCATCCTGATCGAGGTGAACGTCGCCGGCGAGCAGGGCAAGGCGGGCGTCGCGCCGGAGCGGCTCGGCGAGTTCGTCGCGCGCTCGCCCGTGCCGGTCGCCGGGCTGATGACGATGCCGCCGCTGGCGGCGCAGGGCGAGGACAACCGGCGCTGGTTCGCCGCGCTGCGCGAGCTCGCCGACGAGCACGCGCTGGAGCACCTGTCGATGGGCACCTCGCAGGACTACGCCGTGGCCGTGCAGGAGGGCGCGACGATCGTGCGAATCGGCACGCGACTGTACGATTAGCGTCCACGCGGGACGCGGGTCAGCGGGGTCCCGCAGCCGGCGAATGTCTAGCATGAGCAGGGAATCCGTCCCTCCGGGCGAAAACGCACCTACACGAATGGCTTTCCGCGACTCCTGGCACAGCGCGCTCGTCTACTTCGGCCTAGCCGAGGAGTATCACGACGACTACGAGGAGGCTCCGCCCGAGGAGGAGATCGAGGACCGCTACCGCGAGCGGCCGAACGTGCGCCGCCTGCGCCGGCGTCGCGACGAGTTCGACGACATCTTCGCCGAGGACGAGGGCGGGCGCGGCGGTCGCGCGACGACCCAGCTGAAGTCCGTCGGCGGTGCCCGCGGCAATGGCGACGTGCGCGTGCACCTGGTGATCCCCAAGTCGTTCAACGACGCGCAGCAGATCGCCGACAAGTTCAAGGACTCGATCCCCGTGATCCTCAACCTGCAGAGCTCGGAAACCGACCTGTCCAAGCGCCTGATCGACTTCGCCTCCGGGCTGACGTACGCACTCGACGGCGGCATGCAGCGGATCGCCGACAAGGTCTTCATGCTCACGCCGCGCAACGTCGAGATCTCCGCCGAGGAGCGTGCACGGTTGATCGAGAAGGGCTTCTTTAATCAGAGCTAGCAGCCGCCCTCTAGCCTGGGTCCTCGTATGCAAGTAGGTCTAATCGGCGCAGGCAACATGGCTCGCGCGCTCGCGCGCGGATGGGGCGAGCCGGTGCTGTGCGCGGACCCCGTGCGTGAGCGCGCCGAGGCCTTGGTCGCCGAGCGCGGCGGCGAGGCGCTGGCCGGCAATGCCGAGGTGGCGCGGCGAGCAGACCTCGTCGTGCTGTGCCACAAGCCGGCGCAGCTGCAAGACGTCGCGCGCGAAATTGCGCCGCATGCCAAGGCCGTCGCGTCGATCCTCGCCGCGACGCCGCTGCAGGCGCTGCGCGAGGCCTACCCTGGCAAGCCCGTCTACCGCTTCATCCCGTCGCTGCCCGTCGAGGTGCGCCAGGGCGCCGTCGTGCAGGGGGTCGACGCCAAGGATGCCGTCGAGCGCGCCCACCCGGATCGCAGCGCCAAGCTCGACGAGGAAGTGCGTGATCTGTTCGCCGAACTGGGCACGCTCGTCGTGCTAGACGACGCGCTCGTCGACGTCGCCATGGGCCTGATGTCGTGCGCGCCCGCGTACGTCGCGCTCGTCGCCGAGGCGCAGGTGGACGCGGGCGTGCGCCGTGGCATCCCCGCCGCACAGGGGGCCGAACTGGTCGTGCAGACGCTCTCCGGCACCGCCGAGCTGCTGCGCCGGCGCGACTATGACACCGTCGCCGTGCGCCGCGAGGTCTCCTCGCCGGGCGGCCTCACCGCGCGCGGCGTCGACGCGCTGGAGCGTGGCGGCGTGCGCGCGGCGTTCAGCGACGCGCTCGACGCCGTGCTCGAGCAGAGGAGCTGATCGCCATGGTCCTGGCCAGCGCACGCACGCAGATCGCCGAATACCTGTCCACGCTGATCTACGTGTACACGCTGCTGATCATCCTGTACATCGTCATCCAGCTGCTGTTCTCCGTCGGCGTGCGCCCGCCGTACTCGCGCACGCTCGACGCCGTCCTGGGCTTCCTGCGCGACATCTGCGAGCCGTTCCTGCGCATCTTCCGCCGCATCCTGCCGTCGTTCGGCGGCTTTGACTTCAGCCCGATCCTCGCGATCTTCACGCTGCAGATCGTCAACGCGATCGTCGTCAACGGCCTGATCCACGGCTGACACCGTGCAGCCGGTCGATGAACGGGCGCCGAGCGAGCGACGCGCTCGCGGCGCCGCCGCGCGCTGGCTGAGCGGTCCCTGGTTGCGCGCGACGCTCGTGCTCGCCGTCGTCGTCGCCGCAGACCGCCTGACCAAGCAGGCCGTGGAAAGCTCGATCGTGCAGGGCGAAGAACGCAGGCTGCTCCCGGGCGTGCAGCTCGTCGACACGCGAAACCACGGCATCGCCTTCGGCTTTCTCCCCGGCAGCCACATCGGCGTGACGATCGCCATCGGCGTCGCGCTGCTCGGGCTGCTCGTGTATTTCGCACTGCACAGCTCCGCGCCGCTGATCTGGCTGCCGACGGGCATGCTCGTCGGCGGCGCCGTCGGCAACGTCGTCGATCGCGTGCGCGCCGGCTCGGTCACCGACTTCATCAAGCTGCCGCTCGGCTGGCCGCCGTTCAACCTCGCCGACATGTCGATCACGCTCGGCGTCGTGATCCTGTTTCTCGTGATCGACCATGCGCGCCATGTCCAACGCTGAAGGGGCCGCGGCCGCGCCGCCCTTTCGCATCGCCTACGAGGACGAGCACCTGCTGGTCGTCGACAAGGCCCCCGGTGTCGTCGTGCATCCAGCAAAGGGACATCGCCAGGACACGCTCTCGCAGCTGCTCGCGCACAGCGCCGCAGGCGGCGACCCCGAGCGCGCCGGCATCGTCCATCGCCTCGACCGCGACACCTCCGGGCTGCTCGTAGTCGCGCGCTCCGAGCAGGCGCACGCGCTGCTGCAGAAGGCGCTCGCGCGGCGCGAGATCGAGCGTGAATACGTCGCACTCGTGCAGGGTCGCCCGCCGGCGCGCTCGGGCACGATCGAGGCGCCGATCGGCCGCGACGCGCGCGTGCGCACGCGCATGGCCGTCGGCGGCGCGCACGCGCGCGAAGCGCGAACGCATTTCGAGCTGGACAGCGCGTTCGCCGAGCATTCGCTGCTGCGCCTGCGCCTGGAGACTGGCAGGACGCATCAGATCCGCGTGCACCTGCGCGCGATCGGCCATCCCGTCGCCGGCGATCCCGAATACGGGACGCCCGGCATGCTCGGCCTGCAGCGTCAGTTCCTGCATGCCGCGCGCCTGGCCTTCGCACACCCGCTCACCGGCGAGCCGATCGAGGTCCGCTCGCCGCTCCCCGCCGATTTGCAGCAGGCGCTGCACCGCGCCGAACGGCTATCCTGAGCGGTCAACCAGAACCTCTAACCGTCCGGGCTCTCGGTTGTGGCCCTGCCCGTCTTGGCGACACAAGTCGCCGCTTCGGGTCCGCGCCGACCGGACGGACTCATCAAAATAAATAAAGGGAGCACCCCGTGGCTCAAGTAGGCATCGCGGAGCTGCTGGAGGCCGGCGTTCACTTCGGCCACCAGACGCGCCGCTGGAACCCCAAGATGCGCCGTTTCATCTTCGGCGAGCGTGGTGGCAACTACATCATCGACCTCGTCAAGACGTCCGCGCTGCTCGACCAGGCGCAGGCTTTCGCCAGTGAGATCTCCCACCGTGGCGGAACCGTGCTGTTCGTCGGCACCAAGAAGCAGGCTCGCGACACGATCAAGGAGGTCGCCGAAGCGGCCGACATGCCGTTCGTCAACCACCGTTGGCTCGGCGGGCTGCTGACCAACTTCCAGACGATCAGCCTGCGCATCCGCCGCCTGCACGACCTCGAACGCTACGAGACCGAGGGCCAGCTCGCGCTGCTGCCGACGCGCGAGCGCATGGCCGCGCAGGCCGACCTGGCCAAGCTGCGCGCCAACCTCGGCGGCGTCAAGAACATGCAGCGCGTGCCCGACGCGATGTTCGTGATCGACCTCAAAACCGAGGAGATCGCCGTCAAAGAGGCGCGCCGCCTGCGCATCCCGATCATCGGGCTCGTCGACACAAACTGCGACCCCGACGGCATCGATTTCGTCGTTCCCGGCAACGACGACGCGATCCGCTCGTGCGCGCTGATCACACAGGCGATCGGCCAGGTCGTACAGGAGGGTCATTCCGTCTTCCGCGCCGAGGAGGAGCGCGCGCGAAAGGAAGCCGAGGAGAAGGCCCGCATCGAGGCCGAGGCCCGCGCCAAGCGCGAGGCCGAAGAGCAGGCCAAGCGCGAGGCCGAGGAACAGGCAAAGAAAGAGGCAGAGGAGAAAGCCGCCGCCGAGCGCGCCGCCGCTGCCGCCGCTCAGGCTCCGCCCGCGCCTGCGCAGGGTGCCCCCGCCGCTGCCAAAGCGCCCGACGCACCCGCTGCGCCGGCAAAGGCGCCGGGGGAGAAAGCGACAGCCGAAAAAGCCGTCGCCGCGGCAGCTGCACAGAAACCCGCCCCCGAGAGCACGCCTGTGCCGCCCGCGCCGGCCGATCCGTCCACGCTCGAGCCGCAGAACGAGTCAGCCACGCCGATGAACGCCAGCCCCGACGCCGCCCAGCCGGCCAAGGAGCAGTCGGCAGCGCCCGAGACGGCGGCAGAGAGCGATGCCGAGGCGCCTGAGCCGCCTGCCGCAGAGACCGCGAAAGAGGCCGCCGAGCCGGCCAAGGAGGCGTAGAAGCAATGAGCGCAGTGGATGTTTCCGCCAAGGACGTAAAGGCGCTGCGCGAGCGCACGGGCGCAGGCATGATGGACTGCAAGAAGGCGCTCACGGAGGCCGAGGGCGACATCGACAAGGCGATCGAGGTCCTGCGCCTCAAGCAGGGCAAGAAGATTCAGGATCTCGGCGAGCGCACGGCCACCGAGGGGACCGTGCAGTCCTACATCCACGCCGGCGCGCGCGTCGGCGTGCTGATCGAGGTCGACTGCAACACCGACTTCGTCGCCAACAACGACGACTTCACCGGCTTCGCGCGCGCGGTCGCCATGCAGATAGCCGCTACGCCGACCGTCAAATACGTCAGCCGCGACGACGTGCCCGCCGAGGCGCGCGACGCCGAGGCGCGCATCTACGAGCAGGAGGCCGCCGACAAGCCCGAGAACGTGCGCGAGAAAATCGTCACCGGCAAGCTCGACTCTTGGTTCCAGACGATCGTGCTGCTCGAGCAGGAGATGCACAATCCCGCCTTCGACGGCAAGACCGTGCAGCAGCTGCGCGACGAGCTCACCGCGACGACGGGCGAGAACGTCGTCATTCGCCGCTTCGCACGCTTCGCCGTCGGGCAGTAGCGGTCGGCGTACGACGCAATCTGGCCGCGAAGCGCTCGGATGCTGCGCATGCGGTGACTGAGTAGGCTCTCGCGTCGAGATGGCTCCCGCTTTCAAACGGATCCTGCTGAAGCTGTCGGGCGAGGCGCTGATGGGCACGCTGGAGTTCGGCACGGACCCCGAGCGCGTGGTCGGCGTCGCGCGGCAGGTCACGGAGGTGCGCGACCAGGGCGTCGAGGTGGCGATCGTCGTGGGCGCGGGGAACATCTATCGCGGCATGCAGGGCGCCGCCGCGGGCATGGACCGCGCGACGGCGGACTACATGGGCATGCTCGCGACGGTGCTCAACGCGCTGCCGCTGCAGGACGCGCTGGAGAAGATGGGCACGAACACGCGCGTGCAGTCGGCGCTCGGCGTATCCGAGGTCGCCGAGCCGTACATCCGCCGCCGCGCGATGCGCCACCTGGAGAAGGGCCGCGTGGTGATCTTCGCGGCCGGCACCGGCAACCCGTTCTTCACGACAGACACCGCCGCGGCGCTGCGCGCTGCGGAGATCCATGCGGAGATCATCCTGATGGCCAAGAACGGCGTCGAGGGCGTCTACACGGCCGACCCGGCGGTCGACTCCAGCGCGCAGTTCATCCCGGAGATCACGCACATGCAAGCGCTCGAGCGCCGCCTGCGCGTGATGGACTCGACGGCGCTGGCGCTGTGCATGGAGAACGCGATGCCGCTGAACGTGTTCAACATGGACGACGAAACGGGGCTCGCGCGGATAATCTCAGGCGAGCGCGTGGGCACGCTCGTATCGACAGCTCAAGGAGAAGGCGATGGCGACTGACAACCTGATCGACGAACTGCTCGACGACGCGCGCGAGCGGATGGTCAAGTCGGCCGAGACCGCGCAGCACGAGTTCTCGACCGTGCGCACCGGGCGCGCGAGCCCGGCGCTGCTGGACCGTGTGGTCGTCGACTACTACGGCGCGATGACGCCGCTGAACCAGCTATCGACGATCTCCGCGCCGGAAGCGCGCCTGATCACCGTGCAGCCGTATGACAAGTCGTCGATCAAGCTGATCGAGAAGGCGATCAACGAGTCCGACGTCGGCCTGAACCCGTCCAACGACGGCAACGTGATCCGGCTGTCCGTCCCGGAGCTGACCGAGGAGCGCCGGCGTGAGCTGGTGAAGGTGGTGCGCAACCTCGCCGAGGAGGGCCGCGTGGCGATCCGCAACGTGCGCCGCGACACGATGCAGCAGCTGCGCGAGCTGAAGGCCGAGGGCGAGGCGTCCTCCGATGACGAGCATCGCGCGGAGGTCGAGCTGCAGAAGCTCACCGACGGTCGCGTCGGCGATCTCGACGAGGTGCTCAAGGCCAAGGAAAAAGAGATCCTCGAAGTCTGATGGGCGCGGCCGAGCAACCGGCGCCGGGCAGCGATCTCGCCTCGGCGCCCGGATCGGCCGAGCACGCGCCGCCGACGGCGCGCTACGTGGCGATCATCACCGACGGCAACGGGCGCTGGGCGCGCTCGCGCGGCGTGTCTGTCAACGAGGGCCACAGCGCGGGCGCCGACACGGTCAAGGCGCGGCTGCGCGACGCCGCGGAGTTCGGCGTGCAGGAGCTGACCGTGTACTCGTTCTCGACCGAGAACTGGAACCGGTCCGACGCCGAGGTCACGGCGCTGATGCGGATGTTCATGGAGCGCGTACAGAGCGAGGTGCCGCCGCTACACGAAGAGAACGTACGGATCCGCTTCATCGGCCGCCGAAGCGCCCCGGTCGCACCGGAGCTGGTGGAGAGGATGGAGTGGGCCGAGGAACTGACCCGGAACAACACCCGGATGACGTTCTGCGTGGCATTCAACTACGGCGGGCGGGCGGAGATCGTCGACGCAGCGCGAACCTTTACGGGGAGCACCGAGGAAGAGTTTCGCGAAAACCTATACGCGCCCGACATGCACGACCCCGATCTGATCATCCGAACCAGCGGCGAGTTCCGCA
>DASYKG010000050.1:0-13179 GCA_035995645.1 Solirubrobacteraceae bacterium | reverse complement strand
CAGCACCTCCGCATCCAGGCGCGGCGTGTCCACGCCGGCAGCGGTGAGCGCCACCACCGCCGAGTCGAGCGCCTCGCGCACGGTGGTGGCGGCCATCGCAGCGGTCAGCTCGACGGAGCGGCCTGCGCCTCGAGCTGACGGCGCCGCTCGTCGTCGGTGAGCGCTGCGGTGAAGGCTCGAGCTCGCCCTCGAGGACCTGCTCGAGGTTGTGCTCGGTGAGCTTGATCCGGTGGTCGGTCACACGGCGCTCGCCGTAGTTGTAGGTCCGGATCTTCTCGGCCCGGTCCCCCGTGCCGACCTGCGAGCGGCGATCCGCGGCCAGCTCGGCCTGCTGCTCGGCCAGGGCGGCCTCGTACAGGCGCGCGCGCAGGACGCGCATGGCCTTGTCGCGGTTCTGGAGCTGGCTCTTCTCGTCCTGCATCGAGACGACGATCCCCGACGGCTTGTGCGTGATGCGCACCGCGGAGTCCGTCGTGTTGACGGACTGCCCGCCCGGCCCCGAGGAGCGGTAGACGTCGACCTGGAGGTCGTTGGGGTCGACGTGGACGTCGACGTCCTCGGCCTCCGGCAGCACGGCGACGGTGGCGGTCGAGGTGTGGATGCGGCCCTGGGACTCCGTGACCGGGACGCGCTGGACCCGGTGGGTGCCGCCCTCGAACTTGAACACCGAGTACGCGCCGTCGGGCGGGCGGGACTTGATCTCGAACGTGTACTTGCCGTCGCCGATCTCCATCACTTCGGTCTGGAAGCCAAGCCGCTCTGCATAGCGAGTCAGCATGCGATAGAGATCGCCGGCCCACAGGCCGGCCTCGTCGCCCCCCGCGCCGCCCTGGATTTCGACGATCACGCTCTTGTCGTCGTTGGGGTCGCGCTCGACCATCGCCATGCGGATCTCCTCCTCGAGCTCCTCGATGCGCTGGAGCGCCCGCGCCAGCTCGTCGCGAGTCTCCGAGTCCTCGCCGAGCTCCGACAGCAGCTCTTCGGCGCCGGCGACCGTCTCCTGGGCCTCGCGCCACTGCGCGGCGAGCTTGGCGGCGGGCTCGAGCTGGCGGTAGGCGCGGCCGACTTCGGCATAGCGTTCGCGGTCTGAGATGACCTCTGCGTCGGTCATCTGCTCGCCCAGCTCGGCAAAGCGCGTCTCGATCTGCTTGACGAGGTCTTCGATCATCGCGTCCCTGAGTCTATGGACCGCCTGCGCTGTGACCGCATCGCCGTGGCCGGGCGATGGCCGGCAGCGCCTGCGCCGCACGTCGCCGCGGCGACAGCCGGTCGTCGCGGCTAGGCGACGACCTCGACGCCGACGAGATCCTCGGCGGTCATCTCGCCGGGCGTCTCGCGGTCGAGCACGGCGCGCAGCGCGGCGATTGCCACCGCGAGCTGGTCGAGGTCGGGCTCGCGCGTGGTCAGCAGCTGCAGCTTCAGGCCCGGCCACATCACCGCGCGCACCCAGCCGCGGCTGCGGTTGCGCCCGGCGAACTTGATCAGCTCGAAGGAGATTCCGGCGATCAGCGGCACGCCGAGGATGCGCGTGGCGACGAGCAGGTACCACGCCGGAAGTCCGATCGGCGCGAACACGAAGATCGCGACGATCATCACCACGAGCAGAAAGCTCGTGCCGCAGCGCGGGTGCAGTCGCGAGAAGCGCTGGGCGTTGGCCGGCGTCAGCGGCAGCCCCGCCTCGAAGCAGGAGATCGTCTTGTGCTCGGCGCCGTGGTACTCGAACACGCGCCGCAGGTCGCGCAGGCGCGAGAGCAGCAGCATGTAGCCGAGGAAGATGCTCGTGCGCACCACGCCCTCGATCAGCCAGAACAAGAACGACGATCCCAGCTGGTCCTTGATCAGGCTCGTCAGGCCGACGGGAATCAGGAAGAACAGCACGATCGCCACGACCAGCGCGACGACGACGGTGCCCGCCCACACCGCCTTTGGAATCTCTTCGGCCGAGCCGTCCTTCTCGTCGGGAGGCAGCTGCGCGTTGGCGGAGACCTCCAGAGCGCGAAAGCCGATCGCCAGCGATCCTCCAAGGGCGACGATCCCGCGAAGGATCGGCAGGCGCAGCACGCGATGGCGCTTGAGCGCGGACTCCAGCGGGAAGGCGGACACCTCGATCTCCCCGAGCGCCGCCTCCTCGGGCGAGCGCTCGCCTTGCGCCAGCTGCTCGTCGGTGGGCTTGCGCACGGCCACCGCCCAATTGGAGACACCTCGCATCATCACGCCCTCGAGCACGGCCTGTCCGCCGACGGGGGCGTCGCGCCGCGCGTTGAGCTGCCCGTCGGCGTCGACGCCGACGGGAGCGGCTATCGGCGCTTGCGTGGGCACACCGGCAGCGTCCACCCCGGTCGCGTCGTCGGGCGCCTTGCCCGGCGCGACCGGCGTCGTAGAACCGGCGGCCAGGCGCGAGGACATCGGACTGTTAGGCGGACCGAGTCTGGGCCGAGTGCAGGCGGCCCTTGGCCACGCGGCGCTGGAAGCGCTCGACGCGCCCGCCGCTGTCCACGAGCTTCTGGCGTCCCGTGTAGAACGGGTGGCAGTTGGAGCAGACCTCCACGCGCAGCTCGTCCTGCGTCGCGCGCGTGATGAACTCGTTGCCACAAGTGCAGTGCACGCGAGCCCGGCTGTACGTGGGGTGGATCTCGGCCTTCATCGTCAGTCCATTCTAGCGGCACGGCGTCGCGCGGTCACGGCACGGCGTCGCGCAGTCACGGCACCGCGTCCTGCGGCCACGCCGGTGGCCGCCCTCACGCGCTCGGCGGCGTGGCGGGCGGCGGCGTCGCTTCGGGAGCCTTCGGCGGCGGCGGCGGTTGTACCGGCGAGGCCGGCTGCAGGCAGCGCGCTGTGAGGCGTTCGGCGCGCTTGACCACGTGGCCCTTGGCGTTCGTCCAGCGGTAGCGCACGAAGCCGCGGTAGGCGGCGGGCGAGGACAGGTTGGTGACCTGCTTGAGGTACTTGTAGACCTTCACCTTCGGGTCGGCCCAGCGCCACACGCCCAGGCCGGGGAAGACGACGGGGTGAAACTCAGTGTCGCCCGCGGCGCGCTCCTCGACGTCGATGCGCATGGCCATCCTCGTCGCGCCCGCGACGGCGGTCATTTCCCCGGTGAACGTCGCCGAGCGTTCGCTTTGCACCACCGAGGTGACGCACTGTTCGAGCGTCGCCGCGATCGTGCTCGGGGCTGCCGGGGGCGTCGTCTGAGCGACCGACTCGCCGCTCTGCGCGCTGGCCGAGGCCACCGCGAGGAGCATCAGCGCACAGGCGCCCGCTAGGACTGCGCGCAGACGGCGGCTCGTCAGCAGGGTGAGCGATGTCAACTTCATGACATCCCCCTAACACCGGCTCGGCGCCGATGTTTCGCGCCGGTCGCCGAGCTGCCGCGAGAAGTGGCTTAGAGGATCTGGTAGAGCGGCCCGTCGCCGCCCTCGGGCGTCGTCAGCCGGCCGCCCTTGGCGGTGATCGCGCCGCACTGCACGCAGTTGGTGTAGTTGACGATCACGTCCACGTCGCCGTGCTCGGGCGCGTCCTCGGGAATCTCATAGACGCCGGCCGGGCACATCCAGCGCCACGTCTCGGCGATCTCACGCGGCACGTGCTTCTGCACGCGGATGTGGTTGGGCGCGTCGTCGCGCGTGGCGTTGCCGGTGATGAACACCGACGACAGCTTGTCGAAGGTGTATTTCCCGTCGGGCTTGACGTAGACGTCCTTGGTGTTGCCGACGAACATCGGCTTGGCGTCGTTGCGGTGCCAGTCCGCGCGCCCGGGCAGCTTGCCCTTGCTGATCTGCTGCAGGCCGCTCAGCGCCCCGCCGATCAGCAGTCCCTTCTGCAGCGGCTGGCGCGCGTTGCGCACCTCCCACAGCTCGCGTCCCACCGAGGAGTCGTCGATCGCCTGCTCGTAGGAGGACAGGTCTGTGCTGCCGCTCTTCAGCGCCGCGTAGATCGTCTCGGCGGCGATCATGCCCGACTTGATGCAGTGGTGCACGCCCTTCAGCGCCATCGTGTCGACCATTCCGCCGGAGTCGCCGACGAGCAGCGCGCCGGGCATCGACAGCCTGGGCATCGACCAGTAGCCGCCGCCGGGCAGCGCCTTGGCGCCCCACGCGATGCGTTCGCCGCCCTGCAGGATCTTGCGCACGAGCGGATGGATCTTGAACGTCTGCAGCAGGTCGTGCGCGGAGGTCGTCGCGTCGGCGTACTCCAGCTCGACGACGAAGCCGATCGAGACGAGGTGCTCGCCGGCCGCGTTCGTCATCGGGTAGATCCACGTGCCGCCGATCTGGCCGTACTTGGAGGAGATCTTCAGCGGCCACGGACCCATCGTGTGGATCAGGCGGTCCAGCGGCTCGGGGACCTTCCAGACCTCCTTGACGCCGAGCTCCCACACCTGGGGCTCGCGGTCCTTGGCGAGGTCGAACTCGCGGATCGCCGCGCCGGTCAGGTGTCCCCAGCAGCCCTCGGCCAGCACCGTCGCGCGAGCCTTGATGTCGGTGCCCGGCTCGAAGTTTCCCAGCGGCTCGCCGTCCTTGCCGCGGCCCTTGTCGCCCGAGCGCACGCCGACCACGCGGCCGTCCTCCACGACGAGCTGCGTCGCTGAGGTCTCCGTGAGGATGTACGCGCCGCCCTCCTCGGCCTGGCGCTGCTGGTAGCGCGCCAGCGCCGAGACCGACACGACCTCGTTGCCGTGGTTCTTGAACGGCGGCGGCGTGGGGATGCGCACGGACAGCTTGGACGTCGGCGTGAGGTACACGGCCTCCTTGGTGACCTCGCCGAAGGCGAAGCCCTCCTCGCGCCACTGCTCGCGCGTCAGCTCCGGAAACAGCTCTTCGAGCGGCTTCGGGCGCATCACCGCGCCGGACAGGTTGTGCCCGCCGCACGTCTTGGCCTTCTCGATCACCGCTACGGGGACTTCGCCAAGGCGCTCCATCGTCTCGGGGTCGTCGCCGAGCAGCTGCAGCAGCCGGTTGGCGCACGCCAGGCCGGCCGTGCCGCCGCCGACGATCGCGACGCCGACCTCGATCAGCTCGTCCTCGTCATCCAGCCCGTGCTTGATGAACTCCTTCTGCGAGTTCACCGGCGGCGGGAACGCGTCCGGGGCGACCTTCCCGTTGTGCGACGACATCTAGGATCCCTTCTTCGCCTTCACGGCCTCGGTCAGCTTGGGCAGGATCTTGTTCAGATCGCCGACGATGCCGAGGTCGGAGAATTCGAAGATCGGCGCGTTGGCGTCCTTGTTGATCGCGACGATGTGCTCTGAGGCCTGCATGCCGACCTTGTGCTGGATCGCGCCGGAGATGCCCGCCGCGAGATACAGCTTCGGCGCGACCGTCTTGCCGGTCTGGCCGATCTGCGCCGCGTAGGGATACCAGCCGGCGTCGACGACCGCGCGCGTGGCCGCGACGGCGCTGTTGCCGCCGAACGCTTTGGCCAGCTCCTCGGCCAGCTCGAAGCCCTCCGCCTTGCCCAGGCCGCGCCCGCCGGCGATCAGCACGTCCGCGCCCTCGATGTCGACGTCGGCGCCGCGCTGCTCGCCGCGCGTGACCATCGTCGCCTGCGAGGCGTGCGCGCTCAGCTCGAAGTCGAGCGTCTCCACGGGAGCGTCGGCGTCGCCGCTCTGCTTGATCTCGAACGCGTTCAGGCGGCCGATGACGATGCCGACGTCCGAGCGGTATTTGACTTCGGAGATCGCCGAATCGCCGAGGATCGGGCGCTCGGCGATCAGCTCGCCATTCTCGGCGCGGACGGCTGTCACCTCCATCACCACGCCCGCGCCCAGACGCGCAGCCAGACCGGCGCCGATCTCAAAGCCCAGCAGGCCCCCGCCGAACAGCGCGTAGGAGTAGCCGCCGTCGGAGATCGCCTTGGCCATCGCGTCGACGAGCGGCTGCGCGAGGCCCTCCGGGCCCTCGGCGACGAGCACCTTCTTCGCGCCGTACTTGCCCAGCGACGCGGCCAGCTCCTGCGGCACGTTCTCGCCGAGCAGGATCGCGTGCGCCTCGCCGCCCAGCTCGGCGGCCAGCTTGGCGCCCTCGGAGACGGCGCCGAGTGAGTTCTTGTTGATCGCGCCGTCGTAGTGCAGCGCGTAAACCAGGATGTTGGCCATCTAGATCAGCTTCCTCTCGTCGAGCCACGCGACGATCTTCTCGACCGTCTCGCCGGTGTCCTCGTCCTCGATGATCTCGCCGGCGGCCTTCGCCGGCGGGGCCTTCGCGGCGACCCATTGGGCGGCGGAGTTCTCGCCGCCCACTTTGCTCGCGTCGATCTCCACGTCGCTCGCCGTCACGGCGTCCAGCGGCTTCTTCTTCGCGCCCATGATCGCCTTCAGCGACGGATAGCGCGGCTCGTTGATCGCGTCGCCGACGGAGATCACGGCCGGCAGCTTGATCTGCACGGTGTCGTAGCCGTACTCGGCCTGGCGCTCGCAGCGCAGGGCCTCGGACTCGACGTCCATCTTGATCACCTGCGTCAGCGACGGCATGCCCAGGTGCTCGGCGACGACGGCGCCGATCGTGTAGCACTCGCCGTCGTCGGACTGCTGTCCCAGCAGCACCAGGTCGGGGCTCTCGCGCTGCAGCGTCTTGGCCAGCGCGTAGCCGGTCGCGGCCACGTCGGAGCCGGCGACGACCTCGTCGGAGAGGTGCACCGAGCGGTCGGCGCCGAGCGACACGGCCTTGTGCAGCGCGCGGACCGCGCTGTCGGGGCCCATCGTCACGGCGACGATCTCCTCGACCGGCACCGCGCCGCCCTCCTTGATCTGCATCGCAGCCTCGATGGCGTGCGTGTCATACGGGTTGAGGTTCTTCTCCCCGTTTCGGTCCATGCGCCCCGTCGAGGGGTTGATTTTCTTCTCGACGGCGGCGTCCGGGACCTCCTTCACCAGGACGCATATCTTCATTCTCAGGTAACTCCTTGGGTTCTGTTGAGGGAGATTCTACTTGTTTGCCCGGTTGACTGACGAGTCAATCAGTCGCGGTCGGCGGTCGCCTGGCGAATGAAATCGACGATCGCCTGCGTGGGCGCGCCCGGCGTGAAGACCTCCGCCACGCCGAGATCCTTCAGCTCTGGGATGTCCTCCGCGGGAATCGTGCCGCCGACGGTCACGACCACGTCGTCGATGTCCTGCGCGCGCAGCAGCTCGACCACCCGCGGCACGAGCGTCATGTGCGCGCCGGAGAGGATCGACAGCCCCACGGCGTCGGCATCCTCCTGGATGACCGTCTCGACGATCTGTTCGGGCGTCTGGTGCAGGCCCGTGTAGATCACCTCCATGCCGGCGTCGCGCAGGGCGCGCGCGATGATCTTCGCACCGCGGTCGTGGCCGTCGAGGCCGGGCTTGGCAACGACGACGCGGATCTTGCCTTGTGTCTGTGTGGGCATCTGCACCGCAGCCTATGCACGCCGCGCCGCGCGCGCTGCCACGTGGTCGCGCGCGCGTCCACCGAGCCCACCGAGCGCCGCCACGGCGCCGAGCGCCGCGAGCACCTTCAAGCGCTGCCCGAGCCGGTCCAGGCGCAGCACCTCCCAGCCTTCGCGCTCGGCGATCCGCCGCAGCTCGGCGTCGGGATTCACGACGACCGGCTGGCCGACCGCGCGCAGCATCGGCAGGTCGGACTCCGAGTCCGAGTAGGCGAAGGACGCCTGCAGGTCGATGCCCTGCGCCTCGGCCAGCTCGCGCATCGACACGACCTTGCCCTCGCGATAGTTGAACGGTCCCGCCGGCCTGCCCGTGTAGTGCCCGTCGACGATCTCCGAGCGCGAGCCCAGCCCGCCGTCGAAGGCGAGCACGTGCGCGAGCAGATCGGCCATCTCCTGCGAGGCGGCCGTGAGGATGTACACCGGCACGCCGGCGTCCTGATGGGCGTAGGCGCGCTCGAGCATCTGCGGGTACAGCCGCGGCAGCACGCCCGCGAGCACGCGCGGCGACAGCCGCTGCAGGTCGCGCACGGCGACCCCGGCGATCATCTCCCCCACGCGCTTGCGCACGTCGTCGGCGCGGTCGTCGGTCGAGCCGCGCAGGCGAAAGCGCAGGTTTTCATACGCGTCGCGAGCCAGTCGCGTGCGCGTGATCATCCCCGTCTCATACGCCGCGCGGGCGAAGAAGATGCCCGACGACCCGGCCATCAGCGTCTTGTCGAGATCGAAGAATGCCGCCGGGCGCCCGCGCGGGTCGTCTGGCGCCCGCCTGGACTCGTCGGGGCCGCCGAGGACGCCGGAGGGCGAAGTGCTCACGGCCATCTCACACCTTGAGGATCACCGCGTCGCCCTGGCCGCCGCCGGAGCAGATCGCCGCGCAGCCATAACCGCCGCCGCGCCGGCGCAGCTCGTGCACGAGGCTGCCGAGGATGCGCGCGCCGGAGGCGCCGATCGGGTGCCCCAGCGCGACGGCGCCGCCGTTGACGTTGACGCGCTCCTCGTCGATGCCGAGCATGCGGATCGAGTTCAGCGTGACCGAGGCGAATGCCTCGTTGATCTCCCACAGGTCGATGTCGCCCGGCTGCAGGCCGGCCTTCTCCAGCGCCTTCTTCGCGGCGCTCGCCGGCGTCGTCGCCAGGTAGGCGAAGTCGTTGGCGCTCTGCGCGTGCGCGACGATCTCCGCGAGGATCTCCTTGCCGTTCTCCTGCGCCCATTCTTCGGAGGACAGCACGAGCGCCCCGCCGCCGTCGTTTACGCCGGGCGAGTTGCCGGCCGTGTGCGAGCCCTCCTTGCCGACCAGCCCGGGCAGCTTCGCCAGCGCCTCCAGCGAGCTGCCGCGGCGGGGGCCCTCGTCGACGTCCACGACGGTGTCGCCCTTGCGGCCCTTGACCGTCACCGACACGGTCTCGTCGGACATGCGCCCCTCGTCGATCGCCGCCAGCGCCAGCTCGTGCGAGCGCAGCGCCCAGCGGTCGAGGTCCGCGCGCGTCATCTCAAGCTCCTCGCCGACCTCCGTCGCCTCGACGAACATCTGCTTGCCCGAGAACGGGTTGGTCAGCCCGTCGTGCACCATCGCGTCGAGCATCTTCGCGTCGCCCATGCGATAGCCGAAGCGGGCCTGCGGCAGCAGGTAGGGAGCCTTGGACATCGACTCCATGCCCCCGCCCACGCCGACGTGCATGTCCCCCGCGCGGATCGCCTGGTCGATGATCACCGAGGCGCGCAGGCCCGACGCGCAGACCTTGTTGATCGTCTCCGAGGAGACCTCCTTGGGGATGCCCGCTTTGATCTGCGCCTGGCGCGAAGGGATCTGACCCTGGCCGGCCTGCAGAACCTGGCCCATCACCACGTGCTCAACCTGCTCGGGGTCGACCGCCGCACGCGCCAGCGCCGCCTCGATCGCCACCGCGCCCAGCTCCGTCGCTTCCAGCGTCGACAGACCGCCGCCCATCTTGCCGATCGGGGTGCGCGCGCTGCCGAGAATCACGGTCTTTGCCATGGGAACAGGGCTCTCCAGTGTCTAGGGAAGGTTCGAGAGGACGGCAATGCTAGCGATCCGGCTATCGTGCTCGGCCGAATGGAGGTCTCGGCGACGACCCAGCCCGCCAGCGCCAGCGGCGCTGACACGATCGTGCTCGGAGTGTTCGACGGCGAGCAGCCCGGCGCGCCGACGCCGCCCGAGATCGCGCGCCTGCTGTCCAGCGGCGAGGCGCGCAGCTCGTTCAAGTCGCTTGCCCTGACGCACGCCGCCGACGCCCGCTGGCTGCTCGTCGGCCTGGGCCAGCGCGACGCCTTCACCGCCGAGCGCGCGCGCGTGGCGGCGGCGGTCGCACGCGATCGTGCGCGCGAGCTGTCGGCGCAGACCGTTTGCTGGCAGCTGCCCGCGCAGACCGGCGCGGACGTCGCCGGCGCGCTCGTCGAGGGCACGATCCTCTCCGACTACCGCTTCGAGCGCCACAAGTCCGCCTCCGCGCAGGATGCCGACGCCCAGCCGAAGACGCTCGCGCGGCTGATCGTCTCCGCGCCGCAGGACCTGACGGACGCCGTCAGCGATTCGGCGCTCGTGGCCGAGGCGGTCAACGCGGCGCGCGACCTGCAGAACCGGCCCGGCAACGACCTGACGCCGACCGCGCTCGCCGACTATGCGCAGGCGCTCGCGCGCGACATCGACGGCCTCTCCGTCGACGTCGAGGGCCGCGAGCAGATCGTCGCGCGGGGCATGGGCGCGTTCGCAGCCGTCGCGCAGGGCTCCCATCAGGAGCCCGCGCTGATCACGCTTCGCTACGAGGGCGCCGGCGCGAGCGGTCCGCTGCTCGGCTTCGTCGGCAAGGCCGTGACGTTCGACAGCGGCGGCATCTCGCTGAAGCCCGGCGCGAAAATGGCGGAGATGAAGTTCGACATGTCCGGCGGCGCCGCCGTGATCGAGGCCGTCGCGGCGATCGCGCGCCTGCAGCTGGCGGTCAAGCTCGTCGCCGTCGTCGGCGCGGGCGAGAACCTGCCCAGCGGTCATGCGATCAAACCGGGCGACATCGTCACGGCGTCCAACGGCAAGACGATCGAGGTCAACAACACCGACGCCGAGGGGCGCCTGGTGCTCGCCGACTGCCTCTGCCACGCCGTCGGCGAGGGCGCCGAGCGGATCGTCGATCTGGCGACGCTCACCGGCGCGGTGATCGTCGCGCTCGGCTCGACATACGCGGGGCTGATGTCAAACGACGACGGGCTCGCCGCAGAGATCGCCGAGGCCGGCGAGCGCACGGGCGAGATCGTCTGGCGCCTGCCGCTGCACGAGGAGTACGACGAGCTGATCAAGGGCACCTACGGCGACCTCGACAACGCGCCCGAAGCACGCAAGGCCGGCACGATCGTCGGCGCGTCGTTCCTCTCCAACTTCGTCGGCGACGTGCCGTGGGCGCACCTCGACATCGCCGGCTCGGCCTGGGGCCTCGACCGCGCCTACTCCGGCAAGGGCGCGTCGGGCTATGGCGTGCGCCTGCTCGTCGAGCTCGCCCGCTCGTTCAGCTCCTAGTCCCGGACCGCTGTCCGCTGGCTTGGGCGGCCTGCATTTCCAGCCGCGCAGCCACCGGCGCCCACGCCGCGCCGCGCGGATCGATGAACTCGCGGTGCCCGCCGGCCACGCCCTCGATCTCGACAAGCTCCACGTCCCCACCGGCTTCGCGCGCCGCGCTCGCGTACCTCCGGCTCAGCCGCACCGAGACGGTCTTGTCGAGCACGCCGTGCACGAGCAGGACCGGCATCGCCAGCGGCAGACGGCGCATCGGGTCGGCGACCTCGTAGCGCTCGGGCAGCCGATCGGGCGAGCCGCCCATCAGCGCGCGCAGCGCGCCTCCGTGCCATTCCCTGTAGGCGCCAGCCAGATCACATACCCCGGCCAGCGAGATCGCCCGCGCGATGGGCACGCGCGCACGCCCGGCGATCGCCCCCGGCGCGCCCGTCGGCAGCTTCGTGCGCCCGGCGGCCCAAAGCGCGAGGTGACCGCCGGCGGAATGCCCGAGCACGTCGACGCGACCGAGATCCAGCGACGGATGCAGGCCGTCGAGGCGATCGATCGCCGCGGCGACGTCGGCGAACGTCTCTGGCCAGCCGCCGCCGTTGCCGACCCGGCGATACTCGATGTTCCACACCGCCGATCCGCGCATCACCAGATCGGCAGCGAGCGCACGCATCGTGGCGCGTCCGTAGCGCTTGTGCCACGAGCCGCCGTGGATCAGCACGACCACCGGGTGCGGCCCGGCGCCGGGGGGCAGGTGCAGATCACCCGCCTGCGAGCGATCGTGTCCGTAGCGGTAGGAGCGCCCACGCGTGAAGAGGTAGTGCTGGATCCAGCGGGCTCGGCTCATGCGCGGCCATCCTAGAGCGGCGCGAGCTGTGACAATGCTGCGCCGATGGACTTCTCGCTGTCAGACGATCACGAGCTGATTCGCCGCACCGTCCGCGAGTTCGCCGAAGGCGAGGTCGCGCCGGTCGCCGAGGAGCTCGATCGCACGAAGTCCTTTCCCTATGAGATCGTCGCCAAGCTCGGCGCGCTGAACCTCATGGGGATCCCGTTTCCCGAGGAGTACGGCGGCGGCGGCGGCGACACGCTCGCCTACGCGCTGGCCGTCGAGGAGCTCACGCGCGTGGACTCCTCCGTGGCGATCACGCTGTGCGCGCACACCTCGCTGGGCACGCAGCCGATCTACCTGTTCGGCTCAGAGCAGCAGAAGCGCGAGTGGCTGCCGCGCCTGTGCTCGGGAGAGCTGCTCGGCGCGTTCGGGCTGACCGAGCCCGAGGCCGGCTCAGACGCCGGCAACACGCGCACGCGCGCACGCCTTCACGACGGCGAATGGGCGATCGACGGCGCCAAGCAGTTCATCACCAACGCCGGCACCGACATCTCCGGCGTCGTCTGCATCACCGCCGTCACCGACCAGTCCAGCGACGGCCAAGGCAACGGCGCGACACGAGAGATATCGAACATAATCGTTCCCAACGGGACACCCGGCTACGCGCAGGGCGAGCCCTACCGCAAGATGGGCTGGAACGCCTCCGACACGCGCCCGCTGTCCTTCGAGGACTGCCGCGTGCCGCAGGAGAACCTGCTGGGGCCGCGCGGAGCGGGCTTCAAGCAGTTCCTGCACATCCTCGACATCGGGCGCATCGGCGTCGCCGCGATGGGCGTCGGCCTTGCCCAGGGCGCGCTCGACGAGGCGCTGAAGTACGCCAAGCAGCGCAAGGCCTTCGGCAAGCCGATCTCCAAGTTCCAGGCGATCCAGTCAAAGCTCGCCGATATGTCCACCGAGATCGAGGCCGCGCGGCTGCTCGTGTACAAGGCCGCGCTGGAGAAGGACGCCAAGCGCAACTTCACGCTCACCGCCGCGCAGGCCAAGCTGAAGACCGGCCGCCTGGCCGTGCGCTGCGCCGAGGAGGCCGTGCAGATACACGGCGGCTACGGCTTCATCGAGGAGTACCCCGTCTGCCGCTTCTACCGCGACGCCAAGATCCTCACGATCGGCGAGGGCACCGACGAGGTGCAGCAGATGGTCATCGCCCGCGCGCTCGGCGCCTGACCCTCGCCGTTGCGCCGGCGCGCCGTCGCCGGCCGGCGGGGAGCGATCCTCTACTTACAGACTGCGATAGCCATCGTATATATATTTATATTAATCGTATATACCATTGCTACCGCTCTCCGAAAAGCACACCCGCTGCCCCTGCCGGGTGAATACCGTCGCTATCGCGGTTCGAGGACGACGAGCGGGATCTCGCGGTCGGTGC
>DASYKG010000049.1:0-14557 GCA_035995645.1 Solirubrobacteraceae bacterium | reverse complement strand
CCTTCTACAGGGCGACGATCGCGTCGATCTCGACCGATGCGCCCTTCGGCAGCGCCGCCACACCGACGGCCGCGCGCGCGGGAGGCTCGGAGGCGAAGAACGTCGCGTACACGTCGTTGATCTCGGCGAACGCGCCGAGGTCGGTCGTGTAGATCGTCAGGCGCAGCGCGCGCTCCAGCGAGGTTCCGGCGGCGACGCACACCTCGCGCAGGTTCTGCAGGCAGTGGCGCGCCTGCTCGCCGGGCGTGTCGCCGACGAGCTCGCCGCTGCGCGGGTCCAGCGGGATCTGGCCGGAGCAGAACAGCAGGCCGCCGGCGCGCACCGCGTGGCTGTATGGCCCGACGGCGGCGGGCGCCGCGGGAGCGTCGACGATCTCGCGGTCGCTGGTCACAGTTCGCGGGAGCCTATCGCGGGTAGTTCGCCTGCATGGACGCATATGCGCAGCCGGCTACTAGCGGGGTCTCTCGACCACCGGTGACGCTAACGTTTCGCCGGATGCCAAGGCGAACGCTGACCATCACGTTCGCTGCATCGCTGGCGTTCTGCCTGCTCGCCGGCGCGGGAGCGTCGGTCGCGGACGCAGCGCTCCCCTTCGCGCCGTGCGCGAACGTGAGCGGATTCTCCTGCGCGAGCATCGCCATGCCGTTGGACCGAGGCGGCAAGGTGCCGGGCACGGTGGCGATGACGATCGAGCGCAGGGCGGCGAGCGCGGCGTCGGGCCAGAGCGCGGTGATCGCGCTGGCCGGCGGTCCCGGACAGGCCGCCGCCCCACTGGGCGAACTGCTCGCTCGCGCGATCGCGCCGGCGTTGGCGACACGCGACCTGGTTGTGTTCGACCAACGCGGCACGGGACACTCCTCGCCGCTGAACTGCCCCGTCTTCGCCAACATCGCAGCGCTGGAAAGCGCCACCGAAAGCACGCTGGCGCCGCTGGTGGAACTGTGCGCGCTGCAGATCGGACCCGCACGCGGCTCGTTCACGACGCAGGAATCCGTCGAAGACATCGAGTCGGTCCGCCATGCGGCCGGCTACAAGAAGCTCGTCTTGTACGGCACCTCCTACGGCACGAAGGTCGCGCTGGAGTACGCCGAACGCTACCCCCAGCACGTCGAATCGCTCGTGCTCGACTCGGTCGTGCCGAGCAACGGACCGGAAGCGTTCGGCGTCTCGCGCTTTGCGGCGATCGGCTCGGCGCTCGGCGAACTGTGCTCCAACCATGCGTGCGCCGGAATCACCGCCAACCCGCTCGGCGACCTCGCACGGCTGGTCGCGCGCCTGCGCAAGCACCGCCTCAGCGGGTCGGCGTTCGACGGCTCGGGCAAGCGCCACTCGGTGTCGCTGACCGAGCTCGACGTGCTCAACATCCTGCAGGCGGGCGACCTCAATCCGGCGCTGCGCGCGCTGCTGCCGGGAGCGGTCCATTCGGCTCTGAACGGCGACCCCGATCCGCTGCTGCGCCTGAACCTGATCGCCGAGGGGTTGGTGCCGAGCGTGCCGATCAGGCCGAACCCGGAACTGGAACGGGCGTCGCAGGAAGAAGAAAACAACGCCCTGTTCCTGACGACGTCGTGCGAGGAGACGCTGTTTCCGTGGCAGCGCAGCGCCACCACGGTCACGCGACGCGCAGAAGCGCTCGGCGCGCTGCGCACGCTGCCAGCCGCCGACTTCTACCCGTTCGACTCGACGACGGCGCTGGCCAACAGCCTGGTGCCGATCTGCGCCTCGTGGCCCGACGCATCACCAGCGCCCGCCGCGCCCGTCGCGCTGCCGAACGTGCCGACGCTGATCCTCTCCGGCGGACAGGACCTGCGCACGCCGACGTCGGGCGCGCGGGCGGTGGCGTCGCTGATTCCCGACGCGCAGGTGCTGGTCGCCCCGTACACCGGGCACTCGGTGCTCGGCAGCGACTTCAGCGGGTGTGCGCAGGCGGCCGTCGGCGCTTTCTTCGCCGGCACGCCGGTGCAGCCGTGCACGAACGCCGCGAACGTCTTCGCGCCGACGCCCGTGGCGCCGCGCAAGCTCGCCTACGTGCATGCGCCGTCGGGATTGAGCGGCAAGCCGGGCCGCACGCTCGCAGCGGTGCTCGACGCGATCGTCGATCTTGACCGCCAGGTCGTCGCGGCGACGCTGCAGGCTGAGCAGGAACTGCCGAGCGGATCGAGCTTCGGCGGCCTGCGCGGCGGCTTCGCGCGTCTGACCCCGTCGGCGGCGACGCTGAGAGGCTTCTCGTTCGTCAGCGGCGTCGCGCTCAACGGGACGTTTCCCGTGCGAAACCACGAACTGCAGCCGGCGACGATTCGCATCAGCGGCGCGAGCGCCGCGCACGGGACGGTCAGGCTGTCGGCGGACAAACGCGTCAGCGGCACGCTCGGCGGCAGGCGCTTCAACGTCAGCCTGACCAAGGTCAAGCTCGCGCGCGCCGGCGGCGGCGGCGAATGGCCTTCGGGCACGGTGCAGCTGCCGCTGCCGGGGCTCGTCGCCGAACGCACGATCCCGCTGCGCTGACACCGACGCACGAGGCATCGGGCCGCGCGCCTGGCGGTACTAGGGTGGCGTGAGCATGGCCAACGCGCTCGCCTCCGAGACGTCTCCGTACCTGCGCCAGCACGCCGAGAACCCGGTCCAGTGGCTGCCGTGGGGTGATCGGGCATTGCAGCGCGCCGTCGCCGAGGACAAGCCGCTGCTCGTGTCGATCGGCTACTCCTCGTGCCACTGGTGCCACGTGATGGAGCGCGAGTCCTTCGAGGACGCGCGCACGGCCGAGTTGATGAACGAGGCGTTCGTGTGCGTGAAGGTCGACCGCGAGGAGCGCCCGGACGTCGACGCGCTGTACATGGAGGCCGTGCAGGGAATGACCGGCCATGGCGGCTGGCCGCTGAACGTCTTTCTCACACCCGAGCAGCTGCCGTTCTACGGCGGCACCTACTTCCCCCCCGAGCCACGTCACGGAATGCCCGCGTGGACGCAGGTGCTGCAGGCGATCGCCGAGTCCTGGAGCGAGCGCAGCGAGGAGATCCGCGCCGGCGGCGAGCGCCTGCGCGGGCAGCTCTCCGGCGGCGCGCAGCTGGACCCCTCCTCCGAGCCGATCCGCGCCGAGGCGCTGGACGCCGCCGTGGCGAAGCTGCGCGAGTCCTTCGACGTCGACGAGGGCGGATTCGGCGCGGCGCCGAAGTTCCCGCAGGCCTCCGTGCTCGAGTTCCTGCTGTTGCGCGGCGAGCGCGAGATGAGCCGCGCGACGCTGCGCGCGATGGCCGGCGGCGGCATCCACGACCAGGTCGGCGGCGGCTTTGCCCGCTACAGCGTCGACCGCTCGTGGACGGTCCCGCACTTCGAGAAGATGCTCTACGACAACGCACTGCTTGCACGCGCGTACCTGCACGGCTTCCAGGCCTTCGGCGAGCGGCGACTGCTCGACGTGTGCCTGGACACGCTCGCCTGGGCGATGCGCGAGATGCGCGGTCCGGAGGGGGGGTTCTACTCGGCGTTGGACGCCGACTCGGAGGGCGTCGAGGGGCGCTTCTACGTGTGGACGCTCGCCGAGCTGCACGCGGCGCTCGGCGAGGACGCCGACGCGGCGATCGCCTGGTTCGGCGCGACAGAGCGGGGCAACTTCTCAGACCCGCACCACCCCGAAGCGGGCCTGAACGTGCTGCAGGACCGCGAGCAGGAGCATTTCGCCGCCGAGCTCGACGCGGCGACGCGCGAGCGCATCCGCGCGCGGCTGCTGCAGGCGCGCTCGACCCGCGTGCGTCCGGGACTCGACGACAAGCGCCTGACGGCGTGGAACGCGCTGATGATCTGCGCGCTCGCGCAAACCGGCGCGGCGCTGCGCGACACACCCGTCGACGGCGTGGATCCTGAGCTGGCGCAGACGCTGCTGGGAGCAGCGAGCGGCTGTGCGCAATTCGTGCTCGACGAGCTGCGCGACGAGCGCGGGCGGCTGCTGCGCAGCTACAACCACGGGCAGGCGAAGATCGGCGCCTACCTCGAGGACCACGCCTTCCTGCTGGAGGCGATCATCGTGCTGTTCGAAACCACGTGCGAGGAGCGCTGGTTCGAGCAGGCGATCGCCCTCGCCGACCAGCTGATCGCGCGCTTCTCAGACCCCGAGCGCGGCGGCTTCTTCTCGACGGCCGCCGACGATCGGCAGTTGATCGCGCGGCGCAAGGACCTGGAGGACTCGCCGATCCCCGCCGGCGCGTCCAGCGCCGCGATGGGCCTGCTGCGCTTGGCGCAGCTGACCGGCGACGAGGACTACGAGCGCCACGCCGTGTCGGTGCTTCGCCTGCTGCACGAGATCGCACCGCGCCACCCGACCGCGTTCGGGCACCTGCTGCAGGTCGTGCACTGGCACCTCTCCCCCGCGCGGCCGATCGCCTGCGCGGTGCCGGCGCGCTAGCGGCGCAGCGACGGCCTGCTCAGAGAATCGACAGGTAGCGGTCGCGCTCCCACTGCGTGACCTGCACGCGGTAGTCGTCCCACTCCTGGCGCTTGATCTCCACGTAGCGGTTGAACATGTGCTCGCCGAGCGTGCGCAGCACGAGCTCTGACTGCGCGGTCAGCTCGATCGCCTCGCCGAGGCTCTCGGGCAACTGCTCGACGCCCAGTCGCCGGCGCTCCTCGCCGGAGAGGTGGTAGAGGTTCTTCTCCATCGGCTCGGGCAGCTCGTAGCCCTTCTCGATGCCCTCCAGGCCCGCCTGCAAGAGCGCGGCGAACGTCAGATAGGGGTTGCACGCCGGGTCGGGGCAGCGCAGCTCCATCCGCGTGGCCTTCTCGTTGCCCGGGTGATAGAGCGGCACGCGCACGAGCGCCGAGCGGTTGCGCCGCGACCAGGCGACGTACGTCGGCGCCTCGAAGCCCGGCACCAGGCGCTTGTAGGAGTTGACCCACTGGGCGAAGATCGAGCAGATCTCGCGGGCGTGCTTGAGCTGGCCCGCGATGAACGCCTTGCCGACGTCCGAGAGGAAGTACTGATCCTCGGCGTCGTAGAACGCGTTGCGCCCGCCGCTGAACAACGACTGGTGCGTGTGCATGCCCGAGCCGTTCTCGCCGAACAGCGGCTTGGGCATGAACGTCGCATGCCAGCCGTACTTCATCGCGTACTCCTTCACCGTGATGCGGTAGGTCATGCAGTCGTCGGCCATCTTCATCGCGTCGGCGTAGCGCATGTCGATCTCGTGCTGGGAGGGGCCGACCTCGTGATGGGTGTACTCGACGTGGATGCCCAGCTGATCGAGCGCCAGCACCGTCTCGCGCCGCACGTCCGAGCCGGCGTCGAGCGTCGTCAGGTCGAAGTAGCCGCCCTGGTCGAGCACCTCCGTCGAGCGCGAGTCTTTGAACAGGAAGTACTCGAGCTCCGGGCCGACGTTGAACACGTCGAAGCCCATCCCGTGCGCGCGCTCGAGCGCGCGCCGCAGCACGTGGCGCGGATCGCCCTCATAGGGCGTGCGCTCGGGCGTGACGATGTCGCAGAACATCCGGCCCACGCCCTGCTCCTCCGGGCGCCACGGCAGCACCGCGAACGTCGCCGAGTCGGGCATCGCGATCATGTCCGACTCCTCGATCGCGTTGAAGCCGGTGATCGACGAGCCGTCGAAGCCCATCCCGTTCTCGAACGCGTCGTCGAGCTCTTCGACGTTGATCGAGAACGACTTCAGCTGGCCGAGGACGTCGGTGAACCAGAAGCGGATGAAGCGGATGTCGCGCTCGGCGACGATCGCCTTGACGTCGTCGGCGGTCTTCGGCGAATCGGCCATTGCGCTGACCTTACCGATGGCCCCGGCTCAGCGGTATCGACGGGTGGCCAAAGCGCGCGGCGGGCGCGCGGCGCCCCTCGCGATCAGTGTCCCGCCACCGCGGCTACGAACTCCGCGACGTCTTCGGCTTCCTTGCCCTGGTAGAGCAACGCCGGCATCTGGCCGAGTCCGCGCGCGCGGCCTTCTGTGATCGCGCTCAGCACGAGCGCCTTGCGGCCCGCCGCCGTTGGGATGTCCGAGCCCACGCGCACGTCGAGGTTCGGTCCGATGTCGCCGACGGATTTGGTCGCGGCCAAGGCGTGGCAGACCGCGCACGTGCGCGAGAACAGTTCGCGGCCCTTCTGCTCCTGCGCGTTGAGGTGCACGCCGCCCGGTCCCACGCTCGCCTTGTCGCCGTTGGAAGCGAGCACGATCGCCGGCAGCACGAGGCCCACCGCGAACAGCGCGACGACTCCCAGCGTGACCAACCGCTCGCTGAGCTTGGATTCGATGTGCAGCGCCTGGCGCGCGCCGCGCGGACCGCCGCGCATCGCGACGAAGAAGACGCCAAGGCCGAGCAGGGCCCAGGCAAGGACGATGACGATGACCATTGCGCGCGAGAACATATCGCCTGGCGGCGCCGGACGGGCGATGACACGCCTTTCAGCCCGGCGACACGCGCCGCTGACGCCGCGCTGCGCGACTCGCCCGGGAAGACCCGCCACGGGATCGCGTGAGGGTTCTCACAGACTCCACCTGCCTTTAGGCGCGCGCAAGGTAGGGCGCTAACCTGGATGGTGGTCCGGTTGCTATGAGCCTTCTTCGCCGAATCCCGCTTTCCCGCCTCCTGCTGCTGTGTGGCTTGGTGGTGGCGCTCGGAGTGTCCGCCACCGCGATCGCCTTCGCGGTCGGCTCGGGACCGACTCCGGCGCCCAAGCCGCTCGCGCAGGCCGTGCACGATGCCCTGACGGCGGCGCCCGTCGAAGGCGTCAGCGCCAACGTCACGCTGACCGACCACCTGCTCGAAGGCGCCAACCTGGCGACCGACAACGCCGGATCGGCGAGCGGCGAAGCCGCTGGCAAGCTGGCCGCCAGCCCGCTGCTGTCCGGCGCGTCCGGGCGGCTGTGGGTCGCCAAGGACGGGCGCGTGCGACTTGAGCTGCAGGCCGAAAAAGGCGACACTCAAGTGCTCTACGACGGCCACACGCTGACGATCTACGACGCCGCGTCGAACACGCTTTACCGCTACACGCCGCCTGCCGGCAAGCAGGCCACGGACACGCCGCCGGCCGGCAGCCCGCAGTCGGCGACCGACAAGCACGAAGCACCGAGCGTCGCGAAGATCGAAGAAGCGATCGCAAAGCTCAAACACGTCAGCCTCTCCGGCGCGACGCCGACGGACATCGCCGGTCAGCCGGCATACACGGTGCGCGTCTCGCCGAAGGAAACCGGCAGCCTGATCGGCGGCGCCGAGCTGTCGTGGAACGCCGACAACGGGCTGCCGCTGCGCGCCGCGCTGTATTCATCCAAGAGCTCCGCGCCGGTGATCGAACTTGCGGCCAGCGAAGTCGCCTACGGTCCAGTCAGCGCGTCGGTGTTCCAATTCACGCCTCCCGCCAGCGCGAAGGTGCAGGAAATCACGCTGCCGACTGGCAGCAAGGACACGAGCAAGCCCTCCAGCGGCGAACACGCAAAGCCGAACGTCACCACGCATGGCCAGGGCATCACCGGCGTCGCGGTCGTCGAAAGCAAGCTCAAGCCGGGCGAGAAGCCCGCGACCCTGCCCGAAGGGCTGTCGAAGGTGAAACTCGACAAGACGACGACCGCCAGCGAGCTGCCGACCGCCCTCGGGACCCTGCTCAGCTTCGAGCGCTCGGGCGTGCAGTACGTGCTCGCCGGCGCCGTCACCCCCGCGGACATCGAGGCAGTCGCACGGGGTCTGTAGCCGTGCCCGAGGCGGCCGACGCCGTCATCGACGAGGAGGTCCAGCCGGTTCGCGCCCGCGGCCTGGTCAAGCGCTACGACGAGGTGCTGGCGGTCGACCACATCGACCTGAACGTGCGCATGGGCGACGTGTACGGCTTCCTCGGCCCGAACGGCGCGGGCAAGACGACGACGCTGCGCATGGCCCTCGGCCTGATCACGCCGAGCGAGGGCAGCGTGCAGCTTTTCGGGCGCGACCCGCTGCGCCACGGCGCACGGGCGCTGGAGGGCGTGGCCGGGTTCGTCGAGGCGCCGCGCTTCTACCCGTACCTGAGCGCTCGCAAGAACCTCGAGCTGCTCGCCGCGCTCGACGGCGACGGCGCGCGCGAGCGCATCGACGAGGTGCTGGAGATCGTCGAGCTGACACCCCGCGCCGGGCATCGCGTCGGCGGCTACTCCCACGGCATGAAGCAGCGCCTGGGCATCGCCGCGGCGCTGTTGCGCCGTCCGCGCCTGCTGATCCTCGACGAGCCGGCGACCGGCCTTGATCCCGGCGGCATGCGCGACATGCGCCTGCTGATCCGCCGCCTCGCCGGCGAAGGGATAACCGTGCTGCTGTCCAGCCACCAGCTGCCCGAGGTGCAGGAACTTTGCGATCGCGTCGCGATCGTCGACTCCGGACGCGTCGTCTACGAGGGCGCGCTTGCCGACTTGCGCCGCCAGGGCGGCGCCGGCTATCGCCTGCGCACGACCGACGACGCGCTTGCTCTGAAAGTCCTCGCGGAGCAGCCCGGCATCGAGCACGCGGGCACCGGCGAGCAGGGGCTCGGCTTCCAGGCCGAGGAGCGTGCGGTCGGCCAGCTGTCGCTCGCGCTCGCCCAGGCCGGCGTGGGCATACTCGCGCTCACGCCCGAGCTGGCGACGCTGGAGGACCTGTTCTTCCGGCTCACCGAGGGGGGTGCCGCGGATGGCTCGCCCGGGGCGCCACCGGCGCAGACGGTCGCGCGCGACGCGGTGCAGGTCGGATGAGCGCCGCCGCGGCCGCGCCGCCGGCGATCGCCGGCCCGGCCGCCACCGGCCGGGCTCTGCGACGTCCCAGCACGTTGACGGTCTGGCGCTGGGAGCTGCGCAAGCTGATCTCGCAGAAGCGCTCGTATCTGGGCGTGGCGATCGGCATGGTGTTCCCGCTGCTGTTCGTGATCGTCCAGCACGTGCGCACCCACCATGGCCACGAAGGCGACAACATCTTCTTCGCGCAGATCACGCAGTCGGGGCTGGCGACGCCCGTGCTGACGCTGCTGTTCGAGGCCACCTTCTTCCTGCCACTGGCCGTCGTGCTCGTCGCGGGAGACATCGTCGCCGCGGAGGACGGCAACGGCACGCTGAAGACGATCCTCACGCGCTCGGTCGATCGCGGCCAGGTGTTCGCCGCGAAGGCGCTCGCCGCGTTCACCTACGCGGCCGTCGTCGTGTTCGTGTCGGCGATCGTCGCGACGATCGCCGGGGTCGCCTCGTGGGGCTTCAACCACGTGACGACCTTCTCCGGCTCGGTCGTCGCTCCCGGCGAAGCGCTGCTGCTCGTGATCGCCGCCAACGCCTGTTACCTGATCCCGATTGCCGCCGTCATGAGCATCGGCGTGCTGCTCTCGACGGTCACCCACAACAGCGCCGCCGCCGTCGTGGGAACGCTCGCGATCACGCTCGTGCTCGCGCTGATACCGGTCATCCCCGGCCTGGAGGCCGCCAAGCCGTATCTGCTTACGACCGAGTACAACAGCTGGCAGGGGCTCTTGCGCACGCCCACCGACTGGGGGCCGATCCTGCACTCGCTGTGGGTCTGCGCGCTGTATGCCGTGCCCTGCCTCGCCGCCGCCTACCTCGTGTTCCTGCGACGCGACGTCGCCGGCGGCTGATGGCCTTCGCGCCACCGGTCCGCCACCTGCTTCGCGCCAAGGACCTGGCCGACGCCAGGTATTTCGAGCCGCTGGCGGTGGATGATCTGGCGAGCGCCGCCGGCCTCTCGCGCGCCCACTTCAGCCGTGAGTTCCGTCGGGCCTTCGGCGAGACTCCGCACTCCTATCTGCTGACGCGACGCCTCGAGCGCGCGGCGGCGCTGCTGCGCAGCACCGACCGCTCGGTCATGGAGATCTGCCTGTCGGTCGGGCTGCAGAGCGTCGGATCGTTCACCACGAGCTTCACGCGCACCTATCGCATGCCGCCGACCGCCTACCGCGCGACGTTCCCGCCGGCGGTGCAGCACGCGCGGGTGCCCGCCTGCGTGTTGCGCGCCTACGGGCGCCCGCAACACCGCACGTTTCGAGAAGACAGCGCTCCCGCCGCGGCTTAGCATCGCCGCAACAGTCCCTTCCCGAGACCGAGGAGAAACCGATGATCAGAATCGCAAACGCCCAGCTTTGGGTGAACGACCAGGACGAGGCGCTCGCCTTCTACACGCAGAAGCTGGGGATGGAGGTGCAGATCGACGCGACGATGCCCGAGATGGGCGACTTCCGCTGGCTCACCGTCGCCCCCGCGGGTCAGCCCGACGTGGCGATCGTGCTGATGGCCATTCCCGGCCCGCCCGTGATGGACGAGCAGACGGCCGAGCAGCTGCGTTCGCTGGTCGCCAAGGGCTTCGCAGGGACGGTCTTCCTCACGACCGACGACTGCCAGGCCTCATACGAGCAACTGAGCAGCCGCGGCGTCGAGTTCACCGAGACTCCCGAGGAGCGCCCATACGGCATCGACTCGGGCTTTCGCGACCCGTCGGGCAACAGCATACGCCTGACCCAGGTGCGCGAGCTGTCGCCGGCTTGATCGAGCACGGCTGGCTTGCAGCCGCCTGACCGACCCAGCGAAGCGCCTGTCGCTGAGCGTCTGCCTCTGCCTCTGCCGGCCGGTGGCGGCGCTCAGCTGACCTTCTGCCAAAGCCGGCCGGTGGCGGCGCTCAGCTGACCTGCGCCGGCTGCTCGGCAGAGGACAGCTCGACGTCGCCCATCAGCCGGCGCGCCTCGCGCGGGTCGATCAGGCCGGCTTCCAGGCGCCCGGTGGACTCGGCGCCGCAGGCGACTCCGAGGCGCAGGCAGTGGTCGGGCGGGCGCCCCTCGTAGCGCGCGGCCACGTAGCCCGCCAGGAACGCATCGCCGGAGCCGCGCCGGGCGATCGGCTCGCGCGGCTCGATACGCGCGCGCTTGCTGCGCAGGTGCCCGTCGACGAGCACCTGCGCGATGCAGCCGTCGGGCAGCGTCATGATTGCCTCGCGCGGCCCCAGCGCGGCGATCTCCTGCACGACCTGCGAACGCTCCTCCTCGCCTGAGAACTCGTGGCCAACCAGTTCCTCGGCCTCCAGCACGTTCGGCGAGACGACGTCCGGCTCGGCTCGCACGGCTTGGCGCAGCGGCTCGCCGTCGGTGTCGATCACCGTCGTCACCTCCAGGCGCTCCAGGTCGCGGATCAGCCCCGCGTAGAGATCCGGCTCGACGCCGCGCGGCAGCGAGCCGGCGAACACGACGATCGCCGCGCCGCGCGCGAGATACAACAGCTTGTCGCGAAACAGCTCGACCTCGCGCTCGGAGACGGCCGGCCCGCGTTCGTTGATCTCCGTCTGCTCACCCGTCGTTGGGTCGAGCACCGACGTGTTCGTGCGCGACTCCTCGCGGATGCGCACGAAATCGTTGAGGATCGACTCTTCGGTCAGCTGCTCGACGATGTGCGTGCCCGTCGCTCCGCCGGCGAAGCCCGTCGCGATCACCGGCTGGCCGAGCGCCTTCAGCGTGCGCGCGATGTTGACGCCCTTGCCGCCCGCCATCGTGCGCTGCTCGACCGTGCGATGGCGCCGTCCGAGGCGGAAGTTCGGCACCGACAGCGACTTGTCTATCGCCGCGTTGAGCGTGACCGTGATGATCATTCTGCCTCCTCACAACCTTCTGGCCCGTCCGCGACGTGCCGAACGCTCCACAAGGCTAGCGGACGTCCGCTGAGGCTCCGCCAGAGATCGCCCAGGCGCTCGCGCGCAAGCGCTCCGCCTCCGCGCGCGCAGCGCTCTCAGGCGCCTCACCGCTGGCCAGATGCGCGCCCGCGATGCTCCGCGACGCCGTGACCAGGCCGCCCGCGCGGCCGGGCGCGAAGGCCGCCGCGAGATCCTCAACACGCCCCCCCTGCGCGCCCACGCCGGGGAGCAGGAACGTCGCACACGGCATCAGCTCGCGAGCTCGCGCGAGATGGCCCGGCGCGGTCGCCCCGACGACTGCGCCGACGTCGCTCAGCCCTGCCGCGCCAACGCCGGGGGCGCCCAGCCGGTCGACGATCACGGCGATCCGCTCCCACACCGTCCCGCCGCCCTCCACCGCCAGGTCCTCGACGTCGGCGGCGCCGGCGTTGGACGTGCGCACGAGCACGAGCACGCCGGCGCCGCCGGCGCGCGCGGCCGTCACGAAGGGCTCGAGCGCATCGACTCCCATCAACGGGTTGACCGTCACCAGGTCCGCGCCCAGCCCCTGCAGCCTGCCGAACGGGCTGTCCGCACCGTCCAGCAACGCCGCCGCGTAGGCGCCGGCGCTGACGTCGATGTCGCCGCGCTTGCCGTCGGCGATGACCAGCAGGCCGAGCGACCGCGCGTGCTCGGCAACCGCCACCAGCGCAGCCCAGCCGGGCGCGCCGAGCAGCTCGAAGCGCGCCAGCTGCAACTTCACCGCCACGACCGCCGGCGCCGTCGCATCGATCACCGCACGGCAATGCGCGAGCACAGCCGCAGCCGCCCGCCGCGACGGTCCCTGCGCGTGTGCGCGATCCTCTTGCGCGGCGGCGCCCTGCGGCCACAACGCGCTCGGATCGGGGTCGAGTCCGAGCACGATCTGCGACTCGCGCTCGGCCACGTGCGCGGCGAGCGTGTCCGCAAAGGAGACCGCCAGGCTCAGCGGCCCTTCACCGCGCTCTTCAGGCCGCTGCCCGCGGTGAAGCGCGGCACCCGCGAGGCGGCGATCTGGATGCGCTCGCCCGTGCGCGGGTTGACGCCCATCCGCGCGCCGCGATCGCTGACGTGGAACTTTCCGAATCCTGCCACCGTGACCTCGCTGCCGCGGCGCAATGCGTCCTCGACGGTCGCCAGCACCGCGTCCACCGCGCGCCCGGCGTCCTGCTTGGTCAGCGCGGCGCGATCCGCCACCTGGTCGACCAGCTCGGCCTTCGTCACTTGGGCCTCCTGTTTGTTGAAACCATGATTTCGACGCTAACACCAAGCGCGGACGGGCGCCAGGCCCGCCCACGACCGCGTGGAGACTGGCCGATCGGCAAGAATGCTCCGATGAGCGTCACCCGCGTGGCCTGGGCCATCACCGTGTTCGTCGCCCTGCTCACCGGCGTGCTGCTGCTGCTCGGCGGCTACGAAGGCTATGCCGGGCTGGGTCTCGCCGTCGCGATCGCCGCCGCCATCAACCTGCTCTGAGCTCGCGCCCGCGCTACGCGCCGTCGGGCGCGCCGGCAAGCCACTGAAACAGCGCCCGCGCCGCGCGCCCGCGATGGCTGATCGCGTCCTTCTGCTCGTCGTCTAGCTGCGCCATCGTCAGCCCGTCGGGGCCGTCGTCGGGTAGGAACGCCGGGTCATAGCCGAACCCGCGCCCGCCGCGCGGCTCCTGTGCGAGGCGCCCGGCGCAGCGGCCTTCGAAGATCCGCTCGACGCTGTGGGCCGGATCGACGTAGGCGATCGCGCAGACGTACTCGAGCGCGCTGCCCGCCGGCGCCTCTGCCAGCAGCTTGTCGAGGTTCTGCCCGTCCGTCGCGTCCTCTCCCGCAAAACGCGCCGAGCGCACGCCGGGCGCGCCGCCGAGCGCCGCCGCTTCGATGCCCGAATCGTCGGCGATGCTCGTGCGGCCCGTGCCCACCGCCGCCGCGCGCGCCTTGCCGAGCGCGTTCTCGGCGAACGTCTCGCCGTCCTCCGGCGGCAGCTCGACCGCCTCGGGCAGCGACTGCAGCGTCCAGCGTTCGCCGCCCGCATCGTCGGGAAGCAGGCGCGCGAACTCGCGCCGCTTGTGCTCGTTGTGCGTCGCCAGCAGCAGCTTCACGCGGCTCCCTGCGCCCCGATCACGCGGCGGAGGCGGCCTGTGCGATCGCCTGCTCCTGCGCGGCGCGCAGCTGCTCGATCCCCGCCGCCGCCAGCGCCAAGAGCTCGTCCAGGTGAGCACGCGACAGCGGCGTGCGCTCGGCCGTCGCCTGCACCTCGACGAGGCCCCCGTCGCCGGTCATCACGACGTTCGCGTCAACCTCCGCCGTGGAGTCCTCGGAGTAGTCGAGGTCGAGCAGCGCGCGGCCGCCGACCATCCCGCAGGAGACGGCCGCCAGCGAGCCCGTCAGCGGCGAGCGCTCGAGCTTGCGCGAGCGCTGCAGCGCCTCGCACGCGAGCGACAGCGCCACGAAGGCGCCCGTGATCGAAGCGCAGCGCGTGCCGCCGTCGGCCTGCAGCACGTCGCAGTCGAGGTAGATCGTCCGTTCGCCGAGCGCCTTGAAGTCGATCACCCCGCGCAGCGAGCGGCCGATCAGGCGCTGGATCTCCACCGTGCGCCCGTCCTGGCGCCCGCGTGTCGCATCGCGCTGCTTGCGCTGGCCCGTCGACGCCGGCAGCATCCCGTACTCCGCCGTCACCCAGCCCTTGCCCCTGCCGGCCATCCAGCGCGGCACGCTCTCCTCCGCCGAGGCCGTGCAGATCACGCGCGTCTCGCCCACCGAGATCAGCGCCGAGCCGGTCGCCGTGCGCATGAAGCCCGGCTCGATCTCCGTCGGGCGCAGCTCGCCCGCGCCGCGGCCGTAGCTGCGCGCGGGTGCGACCGGCTCGCTCACGCGACCGCCTCCACGGCGGCCAGCTGCACGTGCTCGACCCCGCCGAGCGGCATCTGCAGAAAGCGCGT
>DASYKG010000048.1:0-65438 GCA_035995645.1 Solirubrobacteraceae bacterium | reverse complement strand
TATCGCAAGTCGGCGCTGAAGAACCAGCAGCGCTTCACGTTCGGCGGCGTGTATCCGCCGGCGTGGCAGCAGGACGCCTCGTCGGTGCAGACGCAGGCGCTGATGCACGGAGGCGAGGATGCGCAGATCGACGTTCGCGTGCGTTTCCTGCACGTGGTTCGCCGCCAGGTGCTGCGCGCGGCTTCGCCGACGGGCGTGCGCGAACCGGTCGAGGAGCTGATCGCGGGCGGGCAGCGCTTCGTCTCCTGGGACGAGGCCGTCGAGCACGAGCTGGCGCCGGGCGCGATCGAGATCGCCACGGGCGAGCGGCTGGAGGAGATCTACGGCGGCACGATCGAGCGCTCGTGGCAGGCGTTGCACGGCGAGGTCTCGTTGGCGCGAGAACGCGTCGCGGAGGGGCTCTCTCGCGTGACGGTGGTCGTCGCCAACACGACGCCATGGAGCGGCGGCGCGCGCGAGGACGCGCTGCGCCACACGCTCTGCTCGACCCATGTCGTCATGCGCGCGTCCGGCGGCGGCGAATGGGTGTCGTCGACCGACCCGCCGGCGCAGCTGCGAGAGCAGGCCGATGCCTGTGAGAACTCTGGGCTGTGGCCGGTGCTCGTCGGCGAGCCGGATGACCGCAGCACGCTGCTGGCCTCGCCGATCATCCTCAGCGATCACCCGGAGATCGCTCCGGAGAGTCCCGGAGACCTGTTCGACTCCGGCGAGATCGACCAGATGCTCGTGCTGAACATCCTCGCGATGACCGACGAGGAGCGCAGCGCGATGCGCGCCAGCGATCCGCGCGCGCGGGAGATCCTCGAGCGCACGGAGGCGCTCACGCACGAGCAGATCACGCGCCTGAACGGCGCCGTGCGCGAGTTCGGGCTGGTGCGCGAGCGATGATCCGCGACGGGCCCCCGTGGGAGGAGCTCGAGCGTCGCGGGCCGGACTTCGTCGAGGTGGACGGCGCGCAGGTGCGCGCCGGAAGCGTCGTGCGCTTGGCGCCGAGGCAGACCGGCGGGGACATCTTCGAGGTGGCGCTCGCCGGGCGCACGGCGCTCGTGCACGAGGTGCTGCAGGACTACGACGGCCGCATCCAGCTGGCGGTGACCGTGGCCGACGATCCCGGACAGGATCTCGGCGCGCTGCGCCGGCCGGGCCACCGCTTCTTCTTCGACCCGCAGGAGGTCCAGCCGCTCGATCCGGCGGCCATTCCCGGCGAGCCGCCGCGCTCGCGCGTGCTCGTGGCGGGGATCGGCAACGTGTTCCTCGGCGACGACGGCTGGGGTGTCGCGCTCGCCGGCCGCCTGGCCGCCCGCGCCCTGGCGCGCGGAGTCGACGTCGTCGACTTCGGCATCCGCGGGATGGATCTCGCCTACGCAATGCTCGACGGCTACGACGCGGTCGTGTTCCTCGACGCGACGCCGCGCGGACAGGCGCCGGGAACGCTGTACGTGATCGAGCCCGAGCTCGACGAGATCGAGATGACCGTCGACGCGCACGGCATGGATCCGGTCAAGGTGCTGGCGCTCGCGCGCACGCTCGGCGCGCAGAAGCTGCCGCGCACGCTCGTCGTCGGCTGCGAGCCGCAGACGCGCATGAGCGCCGAGGACGAGCGCATCGTCGCCCAGCTGACCGAGCCGGTGCGCGCATCGCTGGACGAGGCGGTCGCGCTCGTCGAGGACCTGCTGAGCGATCTGACCTGCACCACCGACCCGACGAACTCGACGAACCCAACGAACCTCAACGACAGGGAAGGATCGCCGACATGAGCGACATCACAATCACCAGGCCGATGCAGGTTGGACTTCTGCTGGCCATCGTCGCCGCGATCGCGGCGCTCACCGCCACCCAGCTGCCCGAGCTGCAGCGCTACCTGAAGATCAGGGCGATGTAGCGATGCATCGGGTCAAGGTGAGGGTCGTCGAGGACGCGCTCGACGCCAACAACACGATCGCTCGCGCCAACCGCGAGGACTTCGACCGCGCCGACGTGACGGTCGTCAACTTGATGAGCGCGCCGGGCGCGGGCAAGACGGCACTGCTGGAGCGCGCGCTCACCGACCTCGGCCACGTGCGCGCGGCCGTGCTGGAGGGCGACGTGGAGGGCTCGCTGGACGCCGAGCGCCTCGCCTCGCTGCACGTGCCCGTCGTCCAGCTGAACACCGGCGCGGGCTTCGGCGGCGAGTGTCACCTCGACGCGAACATGGTCCGCTCGGCGCTCGGCTCGCTGCCGCTGCAGGAGATCGACCTGCTGATCATCGAGAACGTCGGAAACCTCGTGTGCCCGGCGGAGTTTCGCGTCGGCGAGGACGCGCGAGCGATGGTCTGCTCGGTGGCCGAGGGCGAGGACAAGCCGCTGAAGTACCCGCTGATGTTCCGCGCGTGCGAGCTCGCCGTGGTCAACAAGATCGACCTGCTCGAGTACACCGACGTCGATCTCGACAAGCTGCTGGCGAACCTGCAGACCGTCCACCCGGGCATCGGGCACATGCTGTGCAGCGCGCGCACGGGCGAGGGCGTAGACGCCTTCCGCCAGTGGCTGGTCGACAAGGTCGGCTCCGCGAGCGCGCCCGGCGCGATTGCCGCGCCGGCAGGAGCGGCGCTGGCGTGACGTCCACGCTCGCCCTCGCGGCGGCCGAGCGCCGGCGCGCCGCCGGCGATGCTTTCTTCGCGGCCGAGGCGGAGGCGATCGCGCGCGCGTGTCACCGCATGGCCGAGCGCTTCGCGCGCGGCGGAGGGCTGCTCGCGTTCGGCGAGGGACCGGTCGCACGCTCGGACGCGCGTCACGTGGCGGTCGAGTTCGTGCACCCGGTGATCGTCGGAAAGCGCGCGCTGCCGGCGCTCGCGCTGACGGCAGAGGGCGGCCCGGTGGGCCAGCAGGTGCGCCTGCTCGCAGAGCCGCAGGACATCGCGCTGGCCTTCGGCGAGCACCCGCAGACCGTCGATGCGCTGCGCAGCGCGCGCGAGCGCGGCTGCCTGACGCTCGCGACCTCGCGTATGGGGGCCGAGTGGGAGCTGATCCCGCGCCAGCTTCCCGGCGGCGAGGACGAGCAGTTCATCGCGCAGGAGCTCGTGGAGACGCTCTACCACGTGCTGTGGGAGCTCGTGCACGTGTTCTTCGAGCACCGCGGCTTGCTGGAAGGCCGCAGCGAGCGCGTGGTGCACGACACGGGCGCGTCGAGCTTTCTCTATCCGTTCCTCGGCGAGCAGGAGCACGATCTGGAGTCGGTCGTCGCCGACGTGCGCGCGTCGGTGCTCGACAAGGCGGCGGAGGCGGGCGAGCTGCGCGCGCAGACGCTGCGCGACGGAGAGCGCGGGCTGGCCGACGCCGCCTCGGCGCTGCGCTCTCGCCTCGACGCCGGCGGACGGATCCTCGCGCTCGGCAACGGCGGCTCGGCGACCGACGCGATGGATGCCGTCGCCGACCTGCGCTTCCCGCCCGCCGCGTGGCCTTCGCGCGCTGGGATCGACCTGACGGAGGACCCGGGCATCCTCACGGCGATCGCCAACGACGTCGGCGAGGAGTCGATCTTCTCGCGCCAGGTGATCGCGCACGGCCGCCCGCAAGACGCGCTGCTGGCGTTCTCCACGAGCGGCGGCTCGCGCAACGTGCTCGCAGCGCTCGCCGAGGCCCGCAGCCGCGGTCTGCTGACGATTGCGCTCGTGGGCTACGACGGCGGCCGCATCGCCGCCGAGGAGCTGGCCGACCACGTGGTCGTCACGCGCTCGCAGCACATCCCGCGCATTCAGGAGGCGCAGGCGAGCGCGTGGCACGTGCTGCGCGAGCTGATCGAGCGGCCCGGGTCGGAGTGACCCGGTGGCGGCGACCGTGGAGATCTGCAGGATGCGCGTGCGCGTCGGCGGCACGGTGCAGGGCGTGGGCTTTCGTCCGTTCGTCTTCCGCCTCGCCCACGAACTGGCGCTCGCCGGATGGGTGCGCAACGACGAGCGCGGCGTCGAGCTGGAGGTCGAGGGCACGCGCGACGCCGTCGCCGCGCTGCTCACGCGCCTGCGCGAGCACGCGCCGCCGCTGGCGAGCGTCGAGGACGTGTCGTCGCAGCCGCTGCCGGTGCGCGGCGAGCGCGGCTTTCAGATCGTCGCGAGCACGTGCCTGCGAGGCGACGCCGACGCGCTCGTGGCAAGCGACACGGCGACGTGCGCCGACTGCCTGGCCGAGCTGAACGACCCGCGCGACCGTCGCTTTCGCTACCCGTTCGTCAACTGCACCAACTGCGGGCCGCGCTTTACGATCGTGCGCGGCGTGCCGTATGACAGGCCGCTGACGACGATGGCCGGCTTCGCCATGTGCGACGCCTGCCTCGCCGAGTACGAGAACCCGCTCGACCGGCGCTTTCACGCCCAGCCGAACGCCTGCCCGCAGTGCGGTCCGCAGGCGCGGCTGCTGGGCGCCGAGGGCGTCGCCGACGCCGTGGCGGGCGCAGCCGAGCTGATCGCCGCGGGCGCGATCGTGGCGGTCAAGGGACTGGGCGGCTATCACCTGGCCTGTCGTGCCGACGAATCCGCGCCGGTGGCCGCGCTGCGCGCGCGCAAGCGGCGCGAGCACCGGCCGTTCGCGTTGATGGTCGCCGACGTGCGGGCGGCCGGACGGCTGGCTTGGCTTGCCGACGAGGAGATCGAGCTGCTGCGCTCGCCGGCGCGTCCGATCGTGCTCGCGCCACGACGCGCATACGCGGCGGTCGCCGAAGCGGTCGCGCCCGCGTCCCGCGAGCTCGGCGTGATGCTCGCGTACACGCCGCTTCACCATGTGCTGCTCGCGGACGCGCGCAAGCTGGGGGTCGACGCGCTGGTGATGACCAGCGGCAACGTCGCCGACGAGCCGATCGCCTACGAGGACGAGGAGGCGCTCGCGCGCCTGAAGCCGATCGCCGACGCGTTTCTGCTGCACGACCGCCCGGTGCACATGCGCACGGACGACTCGCTGGCGCGCGTCGTCGACGTGGGCGCGCGTCGTCGGGCGCAGACGCTCAGGCGCTCGCGCGGGCACGTGCCGGCGAGCATCGCGCTGCCGGTCGCCGCCCACCGCGAACTGCTGGCGTGCGGCGCCGAGCTGAAGAACACGTTCTGCCTGGCGCGCGGCGGCCGGGCGTGGGTCGGTCATCACATCGGCGATCTCGGCAACTGGGAGACGCTGCGCTCCTTCCGCGAGGGCATCGCGCACTTCCAGCGGCTGTTCGCGGTGCGTCCGCGGCTGATCGCGCACGACCTTCATCCGGACTACCTGTCGACCTCCTACGCGCTGCAGCGCCAGCGGGAGGACGAGCAAGTGGCGCTGCTGGCGGTGCAGCACCACCACGCGCACCTGGCGGCGGTGCTCGCCGAGCACGGCGAGCGCGGCCCGGCGGTGGGCGCCATCTACGACGGCGCGGGATACGGAACCGACGGGACCGTTTGGGGCGGCGAGCTGCTGCTGGGCGACCTGCGCGGTTTCGTACGCGCCGGCCACCTGCGCCCGGTGCGCCTGCCGGGTGGCGACAGCGCCGCGCGCGAGCCCTGGCGGATGGCGTGCGAGTGGATCGCCGAGACCACCGGCGACCCGCTGCCGCCAGTGCCCCCGGCGCTGGCGGGCAGCGTCGACGCCGAGCGCTGGGGGGCGGTGGCGCGCATCGCCAGCGAGGGCGTTGCCTCGCCGGTGACGACGAGCGTCGGGCGACTGTGCGACGCCGTGGCCGCCCTCTGCGGCGCGGGTGAGCGCGTCTCCTACGAGGGTCAGGCGGCGGTCGAGCTCGAGGCGCTGGCCGACGCGCACGAGCGCGGCAGCTATGAGATGCCCTTCGAGGACGGCCAGCTCGACGCCCGCCCCACGATCGCTGCTGTGTCGGCAGACGTCGCCGCCGGCACCGCGCGCGGGACGATCTCGGCGCGCTTTTACAACACCCTGGCGACGGGGACAGCGCGCGCGTGCGTGCGAATCGCGCGGGCGCACGGCGTCTCGCTTGTCGTGCTCGGCGGCGGCGTCTATCAGAACCGCCTGCTGCTGGAGGGCGTGGCCGCGCGCGTCGAGTCGGCAGGGCTGCGCGTGCTGGTGCCCGAGCGCCTGCCGCCGAACGACGGGTCGATCTCCTACGGCCAGGCGGCGATCGCGGCGGCGGCGGCGGCCGGACCTGCTAGTCGGTGGGAAGCGCCTTGAACAGCCGCGCGACGGCGCCGACGGCTGGCTTGGCGGCGCCGCTGTAGGTGAAGAGGCCCTTCTGGTTGATGCCTTCGATGAGCCGGAGGGAGGGCAGCTTGAAGTGGATGGATCCGCCTTGGAAGGAGGGCACGAGGGGGTAGTCGCGCAGGTCCCAGACGAGCATGCCGCTGAGCTTGGGATCGGCCGCGTAGACGGCGATGTGCCGGGTGAGAAGAGTGGACTGGAAGGCGTAGGTGCCGGGAGAGCCGGGAGGATTGAGCGTGTTGGATTCGGCGCCGAACTCGCTGATCAGCAGGACCTTGCCGGCGAAGGTGTTCTCTTGGGCGCGCAGGCGAGTGCGCATTTCGGCTCGCTGCTGGGCATCTGAGGCCTGCGGCGAGTCATACCAGCCGGTGTAGTCGGTCTCGGCGATGGCGTCGACGCCGCGGTAGAGCGCACCGGCGTGGACGGGCGGATGATCGCCCCAGACGTCGACGGCGACCATGCGCGAGGGATCGTGCTGGTGCAGCCAGCTGGTGAGGTCCTGCACGTAGCTGACCTCGGCGCCGTTGCGCCCGTTGCCGGCGACCTCGTCGACGAGGTTCCAGGCGATGATCGCCGGGTGCAGCTGCGCGGCGAGCACGGCGGTGCGCACCTGCTGCTCTGCTCCGCGCAGCAAAGCGGGGCTCGTGGAGAACCAGTTGCCGGCGCCTTCCACCGGGCCGACTCCCTGCCAGACGAGGATGCCGGCGGCGTCGAGGCGTTCGAGCAGCGCGGGATCGAGCGGGTGCTGCGAGCGCACGGCGTTGGCGCCGATCGCCCGGAGCTCTGACACGAGATTGTCCTGATCGCCGGGGGTGAGCGCGTCGCCGTGGCCGCTGGCGTCCTCCTGGATGGAGGCGCCGTGGAGCTGCAGGCGGCGGCCGTTGAGCAGGATGCGCCCTTCGTTCCAAGTCAGTTGGCGCAGGCCGACGCGCGCGGCGTAGCCGCTCTCCTGGCCGACCGACAGCGAGAGCGTGTAGAGGTTGGGGTGACTGGGCGACCACAGCGCGGCGTTGGCGACGCTGACGGTGGTGGTGAAGCTGGCGGTCTGTCCTTGCGCGAGGGTCTGGCCGGGGAACTGGACGGGGATGCTGTGCGCGCCGTTGGACAGGGTGCCCTGGGGGGCGATGAGGCGTTCGGCGCCGTTGTTGCGCACGTCGACGCCGAGGCGTACGGTCGCGAGCGCGGACGGCGATCGAAGATCGCCCAGCGAGCCGGGCTGCAGGGTGGTGTGGATGCTCGGCTGAGACAGCTCGCTCTGGCCAATCGGGCGCATGCTGACGGCGCCGTCGAGGCCGCCCCAGTTGAACCAGGTGCGGTGAAAGCCCTGCCCGCTCTGAGCGCCGGGGTTGCGCCAGTCGACGCGCACGACGAGCGAGTGGGAGCCGGCTGAGAGCGTGGCGCGGCCTTCGAAGGGCAGATACGGGCCGCGGTGAGAGCCGACGGCACGGCCGTCGACGTAGGCGGTGGCGTTGAAGTTGGCGGAGCTGAAGCTGAAGGCATACTTACCGGCGGCGGGGGCTTGGATGCTGGTGCGATACCAGGCGACGGAGCCTTCGTAGTTGCGCTGACCGGCACGACCTTTGATGTGTATGGGATCGACGACGTTGGGCACGCTGACACCGCGTCCGGAGAAGGAACCGCGCTGCCAGCCGCGCGCGAGTCCACGGTTGGCGGGGTCGAGCGCGAGCGTCCAGCGTGTGAGGGCGACGCGCCCGGAAGGGCCTTCGGTGGCGGGCGCGGCGCTGGGGGGCGCCTGTGCGGAGGCGGCGCTGGCGGCGAGCGCGACGCAGGCCACGAGGGCGGCGAGCGCCGCCTTGTCGAAGGAGCGGGGCATGGCTATGCCTTCAACAACGAGGCGCCGCGTTCGGAGCGGCGGTCGCTCACGCGCTCGGCTGCGATCGGGCCCGTCTCGTCGCCCGTCTCGCCGGCGGCGAGCAGGCGCTCGAGCAGCACGCGCGCGCCGGCCTTGTGCAGCGGCTCGTTGAGGTTGCCGCACTTGGGCGACTGCACGCAGGAGGGACAGCCGCTGGCGCAGGGGCACTCGGAGATCAGCGCGTGGGCGTCGCGGCAGAGCTCGGCAAAGCGCGAGTAGGCGGTGCGCGCGATGCCGATGCCGCCGGGGTGTCCGTCGTAGATGAAGATGGTCGGCTTACCGGTCTGCGGGTGGTAGTTGGTGGACAGGCCGCCGATGTCCCAGCGGTCGCACATGGCGATCAGTGGCAGCACGGCGATCTGTGAGTGCTCGGTGGCGTGCAGCGCGCCGAGCAGGACCTCCAGCGGGATCTCCTCTTCGAGCTGGCGGGAGTCGAGCTCGAACCACAGCGCCTGCGTGGGAAAGCTCACGGGCGGCAGGTCGAGCGGTACGAGCTCGCGAAAGGAGTGGTCGGTGACGCTCTTGCGCTGGTAGGCGAGGACGGTGTCGGTGACGCTGACCTCGCCGAAGGAGAGCGTCACGCCGAGCGTCTGGCGGCGGTCGAGCAGGCGCACGATGTCTGTGTCGGTTGCGCGCTTGGGCTGGGTGTACCAGTCGCCGGAGAAGGGCGCGACGAGCGCGCGGTGGCGATCGAGGTCGAGCTCTGCGACCTGGTAGGTCTTGCCCTGGTGCAGGTAGATGGCGCCATCGTGCACGGTCGAGTGCGCGCGGGCGGCCTCGGTGGAGCCGAGCAGCTCGCCGGAGGAGACGTCGACGATGTCGTAGCGCTCGGGCGAGGCGGAGCGCAGCGAAACGTCGCCGGCGGGGTAGGCGCCGTGGTGGCGTGGCACGTAGGCATCTGAGTCAGGGCGGTGCCGAAGCTCACCGGCGCTGAGCAGGATCTCGGCGTGGGCCTGCCAGCGCGGCCCGAGGAACTCGGCGTCGTCGTGCGACAGCGGTCCCTCGTGGGCGCAGCAGAGCAGGTGCTGGCGATAGATGAGCGGGCTCTCGTGGTCGAGGATGGCGGCCTCGACAGGGCGCTGCAGGAAGTCTTCGGGATGGCGGCAGAAGAACTGGTCGAGGGCATCCTCGCCGGCGATGTAGACGGCCAGGCCGCGTCCGCGGCGCTCGATGGTGGAGCGCCCGGCGCGTCCCCACATCTGGCGCAGCGAGGCGACGGTGCCGGGAAAGGTGACGACGACGGCGGCGTCGAGCGCGCCGATGTCGATGCCCAGCTCGAGCGCGTCGGTGGTGATGACGGCGCGCAGCTCGCCGCGCATCAGCCGCCCCTCGAGCTCGCGGCGCTGCTGGGAGGTGTAGCCGGCGCGGTAGGGGACGACGAGCTCGGCGAGCTCGGGGTGGGTCTGGGCGAGGTCGTCTTTGACCAGGCGGCTGAGCAGCTCGACGGCCTTGCGCGACTTGATGAAGCAGATCGTGCGCGCGTCCTCGCGCACGAGGCGCGCGAGCAGCTCGGCGGCCTCGCCGAGCGAGGAGCGCCGGGCGCCCACGGTCTCGTCGGTGAGCGGTGGGTTCCACACGGCGATGCGCCGCTCGGGGGCGGGGGAGCCGTCGTCGTCGATCAGCGCGACGTGCTCGAGGCCGGTGAGCCGCTGCGCGAGCTCGACGGGGTTGGCGATGGTCGCGGAGGTGAGCAGGAAGCGCGGCTCGGTTCCGTAGGCGGCGGCGATGCGGCGCAGGCGGCGCAGGACGTTGGCGACGTGCGAGCCGAACACGCCGCGGTAGACGTGCGCCTCGTCGATGACGACGACGGCGAGGTTGGCGAACAGGTCGTGCCACGCGCCGTGGTTGGGGAGGATGCCGACGTGCAGCATGTCGGGGTTGGTGAGCACGACGTTGGCGTGCTTGCGGATATCCGCGCGCGCCTCGCGCGGGGTGTCGCCATCGTAGATCGCCGGGCGCACGCGCTTTGAAAGCCCGAAGCTGGCAAGCGCGCGCGCCTGGTCCTGGGCGAGCGCCTTGGTCGGATACAGGTACAGCGCACGCGCGCGAGCCTGCTGGGAGAGGATGTGCAGCGTGGGCAGGTTGAAGCACATGGACTTGCCGGAAGCGGTGCCGGTGGTGACGATGGTGGGGCCGTCGGCAGCGGCGTAGACGGCGTCGGCCTGATGTGAGTAGAGCTGCGCTATGCCCATGCGCTGCAGCGCCGCGAGCACGTCGGGGTGCAGCTCGGGCGGCGGATCGACGAGCTTGGCCTTGCCGGGACCTTCGTGGGCCTCGCGCACGAGGCGCCCGTCGGCGCGCCCCGCGTCGAGCAGCGCGCTCCACGGCTCGGTCTGGCGGTCTTTGGCCATGGGTTGCGATAGTAGAGGCGATGGCCTCTGCGGACGCGAGCGTGCGAGACGATGCGAGCAACGACCGGGCGAAAGCGCGGTCGTTTCACCACTCGGCGTTCACGGCGGAGGCGATCGGCGCAGCGCGCGCGCAACGGGGGCTGAGCGTGTCGGTGTGCCTGCCAGCGCGCGAATGCGCGGGCACGGTGCAGGCGATCGTCACGGCGCTGGGCAGCATGCGCGAGGCCGGGGCGCTGGATCGAATCGTGGTCGTGGACGCGGCTTCGCCGGACGGCACGGCGGAGCTGGCGGCGCGCGCGGGCGCGGAGGTGTGGCAGGAGGCCGAGCTGCTGCCGTCGTTTGGGGAGGTGCTGGGCAAGGGCGACGCGATGTGGCGCGCGCTGTCGCGGCTGGACAGCGACGTGGTGTGTTTCATGGACGCCGACAGCGAGCACTTCTCGGCGCACTTCGCGACGGGCTTGATCGGGCCGCTGGTGTGCGAGGCGGACGTGTCGTTCGTCAAGGCCTTCTACCGCCGCCCGCTGGGCGACCACGGCACGCACCCGGCCGCGGGCGCCCTCCGTGCGGAGGGCACGACGGGACCCCGCACTGAGGAAGGCGGCCGCGTGAACCACCTGATGGCGCGCCCGGCGCTGGCGCTGTTCTACCCGCAGCTGGCGCAGATCCGCCAGCCGCTGGCGGGCGAGGTGGCGGCGCGCAGGGAGCTGCTGGAGCGCCTGCCGTTCGCGACGGGCTACGGCGTGGAGATTGCGATGCTGATCGACGCGTGGCGCACGATCGGCATAGCGGGGATCGCGCAGGTCGACCTGGAGGAGCACCACAACCGCCACCAGCCGCTGTCGGCGCTGTCGCCGATGGCGCTGACGGTGCTGGCGACGATCGCGCGGCGCCTGCAGCAGGAGGGCCGACTGACGCCGGACGACGCGACGGCGGCGTTCGCCCCGCCGGAGCGCCCGCCGCTGGCGAGCGTCGTGGCGCTGGCGGGCGCTCGGGCGGGCGACGAGCGCTCGATCGGCCAAGCGGAGAGCGGCGCGTGAACGCGATCGGAGCGCCGGATGGCGGCGCAGCGAACGGCGTCGCGCGAACGCGCTGCATGTACGTGGACCTGGACGCCACGCTGCTCGGCCGCGGCGCTTCGCTGCTGCACGACGGCGAGGGGGCGGTGTCGATCGACGGCGTGCGCGCGGTGCAGGCGTGCCTGCGCGCGGACGTGGAGGTCGTGCTGATGTCGGGGCGGCGGCGAGCGCAGGTGTACGAGGACGCGCGATTGCTCGGCCAGGCGTCGTTCATCTACGAGGCGGGGGCGTGCGTGGTGCTGGACGGCGAGGAGAACTGGCTGACGGGGGACGGATGGAACATCCGCCAGCAGCCGGGCGAGCTGACGATCGCCGAGCAGATCGAGCATTCGGGCGCGCCGCAGCTGCTGCTCGAGCACTACGCCGGGCGCTTGGAGTACCACGAGCCGTGGCACGTGCAGCGCGAGGTCTCGCACCTATTTCGCGGCCTTGTGGACGCGTTGGAGGTGGACGCGCTGCTGGCCGAGCGCGGCCACGGCAACCTGCGCCTGGTGGACAACGGGGTGGTCAACCGCCGTTCGCCGGCGCTGGCGGAGCTGCCGCACGTGCGCGGCTATCACCTGCTGCCGATCAGCGCGTCGAAGGCGGCGGCGGTCGCTTTTCACAGCCGCGCGCGTGGATACACGCGCGAGCAGACGTTCGCGGTGGGCGACTCGCGCGAGGACTTGGCGTGCGCCGAGCACGTGCAGACGTTCTGGCTGGTGGCAAATGCGGTGCAGCGCGATCCGTCGATCGCACAGGCGGCGGCTGCGCACGAGAACGTGCGCGTCGCCGAAGCGGGCCACGGCGCGGGCGTCTACGAGGCGGTCGTGAGCACGCTGATCGATCGCTGACCGAGCGCTACGGCCCAGGGCGACGCTGGGCGCGCTAGCTAGTCACTCCAGGATGGGCGGGATCACTTGATGATCCCGGCGCGCTTCTCCTCCTCATACAGGCGCTCGACGACGAACTCCTTGAGCAGCGTCTGATAGCCCGTGTTGTGCAGCGCGGCCAGCGCCTTGAGGCGTTCGAGCGTGAACTGGTCGAAGCGAATGGCGATCGGAGTGGTGCGGCCGGGGCGAACGGCGTCCTGCATGGCGAGGATCTTCTCGCGCTTGGCCTGCTGCTCGAGAAACTGATCTGGATCGAGCGAGAGCCCTTTCGTGGGATCGACTTCGTCGTCTGCGGCGATCATCGGTGTGAAGCCTCCAAGCTGTGTCGCGTTCTCATTATTTATAAAAATGTGTGATAGCGATGGTATTCACCCGTGCGGGCTGTGTATGTCCCTGCACGGAGTTGGTGCGCCATGGTATTCACGCGGCAGGACTTCTGGTCCACTCGCGAACAGTTGAGTGCGCAAAGGTATCTACACAGTATATACGTTGGCTATCGCTCCACGTAAAAGCGACTCACACCACCCGCTCGCGCGCACTCGCTGAAGCTGCGCGACTCGGCGCAGGGCGCACGCTGCTCGCGCAGTGACGCGTCAATCGATCATCCGCTGCCACACGCGTCGCCAGAAGCCGGGCTGCGGGCGCCGGCGCCAGCGCGCGGGGGGCGGGACGGTGGCGCGCACGAGCGCGACCCAGTCGTCGAGTGGCAGCTCGCCGGCGATCAGTCGTGCGAGCGCACCGGTGACGGGTGCGCCGACGCCTGCTCGCTCAAGCGCGCGGGCGAGCAGGGGGACGGACTCCAGCGACTCGACGGCCTGGCCGACGCGCGCGGGGATCTCGCCGGCGGGCACGCCGGCGGCGAGCAGCTCGCCGGCGCGGCGATTGCGACTCTCGCGCGCGAGCGCGGTGGCGACAAGATCGCCGGCGCCGGCAAGCCCGATCATCGACTCGGGACGCGCGCCGAGGCTCTCGGCGTAGCGCCAGACCTCGGCGAAGATGTGCCCGGCGGCGGCGCCGGCGGCGTTCAGGCCCTGCGCCTCGGTCGCGCCGGCGGCGAGCGCGGCGGCGTTCTTGGCGGCGCCGGCGAGCTCCACGCCGATCGGGTCGTTGGACTCCTCGCAGACGACGCCGGCACGGGTGAAGACCTGCGCGAGCGCGTGCGTGAGCTCCTCGTCGCTCGACGCGGCGACGAGGCCGGCGCCGTGGTGCACCATCTCCTGTGCGTGCGCTGGGCCGCCGACGCAGGCGACGCGCTCGGCGCCGAACGTCGCGCTGAGCACGGTCGTCGGCGGCAGGCCGTCGGGAGGGACGAGCCCCTTGGCGACGGAGACGACGGCCGCACGCCGGCCGAGGCCGCCGGAGGACAGCGTGGCGATCACCTCGGCGAGCCCGTGCGATGGCACCGCGAGAAACACGTAGTCGGCGCGCTCGACGCCGGCTGCGGCGGGTTCGATGCGCAGCTGGGCGGGCAGCTCGACGCCGGGCAGGTAGACGCCGTTCTGGCGCTCGGAGTCGAGCGTGGCCGCCTGCTCGGCCGTGCGTGCCTGAAGCGTCGTGCGCAGCCCGCCGCGCGCGAGCAGGACGGCGAGCGCGGTGCCGAACGAGCCGGCCCCGATCACCGTGGCGCGCCTGGCCCCCGGCGAGGGCAGCGAGCGCGCACGCGAGGCGCGAGCGGCCGGGCTCGCAGTAGGCTCGGGCTCGGTCATGTGATGAGCGAGACTAGCGATCCCCACGAGCACGTCCGACGGTGGCAGAACTGGGCCGGCGACCAGCTCTGCACGCCCGCGAAGTTCGAGCGGCCGCGGTCGGTCGAGGAGCTGTCGGCGGCGATCGCGCGCGCCGCCGACTCAGACCTGCGCGTGCGCGCGGTGGGGGCTGGACATTCGTTCAGCGAGATCGCGTGCAGCGACGGCGCGCTGGTGCGTCTTGATCGACTGTCGGGCGTGCTCGACGTCGACACCTCCAGCGGCCTCGTGCGTGCTCAGGCGGGGATAACGATCGGCGAGCTGAGCCGGCGCCTGGACGCGCACGGCCTGGCGATGGAGAACCTCGGCGACATCGACGTGCAAAGCATCGCCGGGGCGATCTCCACGGCCACGCACGGGACGGGCGCACGCCTGCGCAACATCTCCGCGCAGGTCGTAGAGCTGACGCTGGTGCTCGCGGACGGCTCGACGCTGGTGTGCTCGCGCGAGCGCGATGCGGAGGTCTTCCGCGCGGCGCGCGTCGGCCTTGGCGCGCTGGGCGTGGTCGCCGAGGTGATGCTGCGCTGCGTGCCGGCGTTCACGTTGCGCGGCGTGGACGAGCCGGCGCCGCTCGCGCACACGCTGGAGCGCTTCGAGGAGCTGGCGCTGGGCAACGACCACTTCGAGTTCTTCGTCTTTCCGTATGCCGACGTAGCGCTGACGCGCACGAACAACCGCACGGACGAGCCGCGCAAGCCGCGCAGCCGACTCGCCGCGTACACGAACGACGTGCTGCTCACCAACCGCGCCTTCGGGCTGTGCTGCCGCACGGGCCGGCGTCTGCCGGGCGCGATTCCGAAGATCAACCGGATGGTCACGCGCGTGGCTGGGCGCAGCGAGCGCGTCGACCGCTCGGCGGCGATCTTCGCGAGCCCGCGCCTGGTGCGCTTCACGGAGATGGAGTACGCGCTGGCGCGCGAGCGCACGCCACAGGCCGTGCGGCGCGTGCTGCAGATGATCGAGCAGCGCGGCTTCGCCGTGCCGTTCCCGATCGAGGTGCGCACGGTGGCGAGCGACGACGCCTTTCTCAGCACGGCCGCCGGCCGCGACAGCGGCTACGTCGCCGTGCACATGTTCGAGGGGATGCAGTGGCAGCCGTACTTCCGCGCGGTGGAGGAGATCATGGACGAGCTGGGCGGCCGTCCGCACTGGGGCAAGCGCCACTTCCAGACGGCCGACACGCTGCGCTCGCGCTATCCCGATTGGGACCGCTTTCAGGCGGTGCGCGCGCGCGTCGACCCGCACGGTCGCTTCGCGAACGAGTGGACCGACCGCGTGCTCGGGCCGGTCGCCGACGGCCGTGCACAGACCACCGCCGAAAGCTCCGCAGCGACTGCCGCCGAAAGCTCCGCAGCGACTGCCGCCGAAGGTTCCGCCGGTGGCTGAGCCGGCGTACACGCGCCTGGAGCGTGCGACGGCGGGCCTGCAGGCGCCGTTCGCGCTCGTCGATCTCGACGCCCTGCGCGCGAACGCCGATGACCTCGAACGGCGGGCGGGGGGCAAGCCGATTCGCCTCGCGAGCAAGTCGCTGCGCTGCCGCGCGCTGCAGGAGCAGGTGCTCGAGCGCGATGGCTTTCAGGGCACGCTCGCGTTCACGCTGCCGGAGGCGCTGTGGCTGGCCTCACACGGCACGGACGACATCCTCGTCGCCTACCCGACGGCCGATGCGTCCGCGCTGCGGGCGCTGGGTGAGCGATCGCGGGCGGCGGTCAAGCGGATCACTGTGATGGTCGACAGCGCCGAGCAGCTCGAGCCGCTGCAGCGTGCCGTCGGGCCGGCGGGCGGCGGCGCGGCTGCAGTGCGCGTGTGCGTGGACGTCGACGCCGGCTGGCGCACGCTCGGCGGGCGCGTGCGCATCGGCGTGAAGCGCTCGCCGACGCGCACGCCGCAGCAGGCCGCTGAGCTGGCGCGGGCGATCCTCGAGCACGAGCGCCTGGCGCTCGTGGGGGTGATGATGTACGAGGCGCAGATCGCCGGCCTCGGCGACCGGCCCCCGGGTCGCCCGCTGCGCGCACGGGCGATCGGCCTGGCGCAGAGGCTGTCAGCGCGCGAGCTCGTGGGACGGCGAGCGGCCGTCGTCGAGGCTGTGGCGCAGGTTCTGCAGGGCGCTGACCGGCCGCCGCTGGAGCTGGTCAACGGCGGCGGCACGGGCAGCCTGCAGCGCACGTCGGCGGAGGCGGCGGTGATGGAGGTCACCGCCGGGTCGGGGCTGTACGGGCCGGGGCTGTTCGACGCGTACAGCGCATTCCGCCCGCGTCCGGCGGCGATGTTCGCGCTGCCCATCGTCAGACGTCCCGGGCGCGGTGTCGTGACGGCGCTCGGCGGCGGCTATCTGGCATCGGGGCCGGCCGACGCGGCGCGCCTGCCGCAGGCGCATCTCCCATCGGGTCTGCGACTGGACGGGCAGGAGGGCGCCGGCGAGGTGCAGACGCCGCTGCTCGGCGACGCGGCGGACGCGCTGGCGATCGGCGATCGTGTGTACATGCGCCACGCCAAGGCCGGAGAGCTGTGCGAGCGTTTCGCCAGCCTGCACCTGCTGCAGGGCGAGGAGATCGTCGACGAGGTGCCGACCTACCGAGGCGAGGGGGCGTGCTTCCTGTGAGCGAGCGAGCACAGCCGGCTGGCGACGCCTCGCTCGACGGCATCCTGCGCGAGGTCGTGGAGGCGCTCGCACCGATCGACCGCACGCCGTGCTCGCCGGGCGAGCGCGAGGCCGCCGAGTGGCTCGCCGCGCGGTTGCGCGCGGTGCCCGGTGTGGAGGTCGCACTGGAGGACGGAGACTCGTGGGGCACGTTCCCGCCGACCGCCACCGGTCTGGGCCTGCTCGCGATGGCCGCCTCGACGCTCGTGCTGCGCGGCCGGCGCGCGGCGGGAGGCGTGATCGCGTCGGCGGCCTTCGCCGGCATCGTCGACGAGGCGCAGAACGGCCCGCGAATCGTGCGCCGACTGGCGCGCCGACGCCGGCGCACGGTGAACGTGGTCGCACGCATCGCCGCGCCAGACGCCGTCGCAGGGGATGCCGCCGCCGAGCACGCCGCGACGCGTCGCGCCGCCACCGGGCCAGACGATCTGGCGCCGAGCACGCTGGTGGTGCTCGCGCATCACGACGCCCCGCAGTCGGGCCTGCTGTTCGACCAGACGCTGCAGCGACTGCTGCACGAGCGCGCGCCGCAAGTGCTGGAACGCTTCAAGACGCCGCTGCCGCAGTGGTGGATGCCGCTCGGCGCGCCGCTCTCGACGTTGGCGGCGGCGCTGACCGGCAGGCGCGGCTTCGCCCGCGTGGGCCTCGCCGTAGGGCTGTTGGGGACGGCGGCCGTGGCGGACATCTGGCGCAACGAGACCGTGCAGGGAGCCAACGACAACCTCTCGGGCGTCGCGGCGCTCGTCGGCCTGGCGCACCTGTTGCGCCAGGAACCGGTCCCCGGCCTTCGGGTGCTGCTCGTCTCCTGCGGGGCGGAGGAGACGCTGCAGGACGGCATCCGCGCGTTCGTCGCGCGTCATCGAGGCGAGCTGGAGCCGGGGCGCACGGCGTTCGTGAACTTCGAGACCGTCGGCTCGCCGCACCTGGTGATGCTCGAGGCCGAGGGGCCGGTGTGGATGGAGAGCTACGCCGGGCCGTGGATGCGCGATCTGCTCGTCACGCGCGCCGAGCGGCTCGGCGTCGCGCTGCAGCGCGGATTTCGCGCGCGCGCGTCGACCGACAGCGTGATTCCCAGCCGCGCCGGCTACCCGATCGCGACACTCGCGTCGATAACCGACTGGCGCAGCCCCGCCAACTACCACCTGCCGAGCGACGTCCCGGCGAACCTCGACTACGAGACCGTCGCCGACGCGGCGCGCCTGGTGCTCGACGTCGCACGCGCACTTCCAGGTGCGCTGCGAGACGCTCGCCGTGAGCCTTGATCGGGCTGGACGCTGACCGAGGCCTTCGAGCGGGCGGGACGCTGACCGAGGCTGTGCGATCGTGAGCGGCGATGCCCGAGGGGGACACGATCCACCATGCGGCGCGGCGAATCCGCGAGGTGCTCGCCGAGCGCGTGCCGGAGCAGATCCTCACGCCGCACCCACGCCATCAGGCCGATCGCTGGCCCGAGCGGCTCGCCGGCAGGGCCGTGCGCGCGGTCGACGCGCACGGCAAGCACCTGTTCGTGCGCTTCGACGGCGATCTGACGCTGCACTCCCACCTGCGCATGACCGGCTCGTGGGGCGTGCACCGCGAGGGCACGCGCTGGAAGCGCGCGCGCAGTCGGGCGTGGCTGGTGATGCGCTCGGGAGAGTGGCAGGTCGTGCAGTTCGACGGCCCGGTGCTCGAGTTGATGCGCGAGTCGCGCACGCGCTTCGATCGCCGGCTGGCAGCGCTTGGGCAGGACGTGATCGGCGCCGGCTTCGACTTCGAGGAATTTCTACGCCGCCTGCGCGTCGAGGACCCGGCGCGTGCGCTCGGCGATGCGCTGCTCGACCAGCGGATCGTCGCGGGCATCGGCAACGTGTGGAAGTCCGAGGCGTGCTTCGCCGCGGGCGTCAATCCCTGGCGCCCGCTCGGGCGTGTGCGCGACGAGGAGGCCGTCGCGGTCGTTCAGTTCGCGCGCGAGCGAATGCGCGTGTCGGCCGACGGCGACGGCTTCAGCTCGCGCCCGCGCGCTGTGTACAGGCGCGCGGGGATGCCTTGCGCGCGCTGCGGCGGGCCGATTTGCCAGCACGGTCAGGGCGACGACAACCGCCTCACCTTCTGGTGCCCAGCCTGTCAGCGCTGAGTCACACCAGCCCGGCGAGCTTGCGCCCGGCCGTACGCAGCGATCGCACGCTTGCGGCCTCGACGATCGCCTGCAGGTCGAGGATGCGCGTGTCGAAGGAGTCCAGGCGGTTCTCCGCGGTGACCGCGTACGCAGGCACTCCTGTCTGGCGCGCGCGCGTGGCGATCTCGAACGCGACGCTGCCCGCGAGCGTGTCCTCGTGCAGGCTGCGTTCGCAGACGATCAGCGCCCGCGCGTCGCGCATGCGCGCGTCGAAGTCGAGTGCGTCGAGCAGTCCACGCACCTCCGCGACGAACCCGCCGTCTACGCCCATGGCAGCGTCGCCACGCTGCGCGCTGTCCTCGAGCGGGCAGAGATCGGCCTGCCACCCGCCGTCGGCCAAGCCACGCGCGACGGCCGCCGCCACGCGCTGCGCGCTCAGTCGCTCGTCGAGCTCGTCGAATGCGCGCGCGGCGACGAGCAGTGTTCGCGGGAGCATGATCGGGCATCCTCCCAGCAATGGCTGCGAAGAAGGCTGAGCCCGCCACCGTCGATGTCTGCGGCCACGAGCTGCGCGTGAGCAACCCCGGCAAGCTGTTCTTCCCCGAGCGCAAGCTGACGAAGCTCGATCTCGTCGAGTACTACGTGAAGTGCGAGGAGGCGGTCGTGCGCGGCCTGCGCGACCGACCGACGGTGATGAAGCGCTGGGTCGAGGGCGTGCAGGGCAAGCCGTTCTTTCAGAAGCGCGTGCCCGACAGCGCGCCCGAGTGGCTGCAGACGGCGACAGTCACGTTTCCCAGCGGACGCCAGGCGCGCGAGCTCGTGCCCAACGACGCTGCGCATCTGGTGTGGGGCGTGAACCTCGGTGTGATCGACTGGAACCCGTGGCCCGTGCGTCGCGCCGACCTCGATCATCCGGACGAGCTGCGCGTGGACCTGGACCCATGCCCGGACGTGGCCTTCTCGGAGGTGCGCGAGGTCGCGCTGGGAGTGCGCGAGGTGCTCGACGAGCACGGGCTGCTCGGCTTTCCCAAGACGTCCGGCTCGCGCGGCATACACGTGTACGTGCGCTTGCAGCCCGACTACGACTTCCTGCAGGTGCGCACGGCGGCGCTCGCGCTCGCGCGCGACGTCGAGCGGCGCATGCCCGGTCGCGCGACTAGCCGCTGGTGGAAGGAGGAACGCGTGGGCGTGTTCATCGACTACAACCAGAATGCGCGCGATCGCACCGTCGCCTCGGCGTACTCCGTGCGCGCGGTTTCAGACGCGCGCGTGTCGTGCCCGCTGGAGTGGGACGAGGTGGCCGACGTCGAGCCGGCGGAGCTCAACATGCAGACCGTGCCGGCGCGCCTGCGCGAGCGCGGCGACCCGTCGGCGGCGATCGACGACCGTCCGGGAAGGCTCGAGTCGCTGCTGGAGCTCGCCGCACGCGACGAGCGCGAAGGGCTCGGCGACGCGCCGTGGCCGCCGCACTTCGCCAAGCAGAAGGGCGAGCCCACGCGCGTGCAGCCGAGCCGCGCGCGCAAGCCGGAGGCGAAGGAGTCGTGACGCTGCCGATCCAGCCGCCCGTCAAGCCGCAGCTCGCGCTGTCGCGTAAGGAGCTGCCGACGGGCGAGGAGTACGTCTACGAGGTCAAGCTCGACGGCTTTCGCTGCCTGGCGTTCGTCGACGGCGAGGAGACCTTCCTGCAGTCGCGAAACGGCAAGACGCTCGGGCGCTACTTCCCCGAGCTGGCGCTGCCGGCGGGCCGCTACGTGCTCGACGGCGAGATCGTCGTTCGCGATGGCGACGGGCGCGAGGACTTCGACGCGCTCGGCCAGCGCATCCATCCGGCCGTCTCTCGCATCGAACGTCTCGCCGGCGAGACGCCGGCCGTGTACGTGGCGTTCGACCTGCTCGCGCACGACGATGCGCTGCTGCTGGAGCTGCCGTTCGCCGATCGCCGCGCCGCGCTGGAGAATCTGCTCGCCGAAAACCAGTTCGAGGGCGCCCCGGTCGAGCTGATGCAGACCGAGCAGAGCGCCGAGGGGGCACGGCGCTGGCTGCAGAACGCCGAGGGTGCGATCGCCAAGGACCGTGACGCTCCCTATCTTCCCGGCGAGCGCAAGGGCATGGTCAAGGTCAAGCGCGTGCGCACGATCGACGCCGTGCTCGTCGGCTGGCGCCCGGGCAAGCAGGAGGGCACCGTGGGGGCGCTGATCCTCGGCCTGTACGACGACGACGGCGAGCTGCGCGTGGTCGGGCACTGCTCCGGGCTGTCCGCGAGCGAGAAGCGGCGCCTGCCCAGCTTCCTCGCCGACTACGAGTCAGGCGAGCGTGGCTCGGCAGACCCCAGCCGCTGGAGCGCCGGCAAGGATCTCGAGTGGATCGGACTGCGTCCCGAGCTCGTCGTCGAGATCGACTTCGACCACGTTTCCGCCGGACGCATCCGCCACGGAGCCAAGCTGCGACGCTGGCGCGAGGACAAGAATCCGCGCGAGTGCACCTACGATCAGCTGCAGTCCTGACGCGTCGGCCGCCGCCGAGCGTGGTCTAGGATCAGTGCCATGAGCAGCGACACGGCGACGGTCGCCGAGGAGGAGTATCTGCAGAGCCTGTTCTGGCTGCAGGAGGCGCGCTTGCCGATGACGGGCGCGAACGTCGCGCGCGCGATGCAGCTGTCGCCGCCGACCGTTCACGAGATGGTCGGGCGCCTCGAGCGCGACGGCTACATCACGCGCGACAAGGACCGCACGATCGCCTTCACGTCGTCCGGAGCCACCCACGCCGAGGAGATCGTCCGCCGCCATCGGCTGATCGAGCGCTTCCTCACCGACGTGCTCGGTGTCCCGTGGGACGAGGTGCACGAGGAGGCCGAGCGTCTGGAGCACGCGATGTCGCCGGTCCTCGAGCAGCGCATGCTGGCAGCCATCGGCGACGCCAAGACGTGCCCTCACGGCCACCCGATCGTCGCCGGCGCACGCCTCTCCGGCGTGCCGCTCGCCGATGTCGAAATCGGCGCCAACGTGCGCATCCTGCGCTTCGAGAACGAGGCCGAGGATCTGCTGCACTACCTGAAGAGCTCCGGCCTGGAGCCCGGCCTGGACGGCAAGCTGGTCGAGCGCGACGACGAGCAGGTCGTCGTGCAGGCCGCCGACGGCAGCCGCTGCATCGTCACCGCGAGCGTCGCCGAGACCGTCTCCGTGATCGCCGACCCATCGCCCCCCGAGCGCACTGCCCTGCCAGATCAGCTCGTACTCGGCCAGCGCTACGGCCGCTGACTGGCACGGGGACTGAGTAGAAGCGCTCTAGAGAGAGCGGTAGGCAGCCGCGAGGCGGGTGACGCCCTCCTCGATCTGCTCGGTCGTCACGCCGGAGAAGGCCAGGCGCAGCGTGTTCTCGCCGCCCTCCAGCAGGAAGTCGGTGCCCTTGACGAATGCCACGCCCAGTTCCGCCGCGGCCTCGTGCAGACGAGCGACGTCGGTGCTTGGGGGGAGCGTGACCCACATGAAGTAGCCGCCCTCCGGCTGCACGAACTCGGCCTCCGGCAGCTCGCGGCGCAGGGCTTCGGCGAGCGTCAGCGCGCGCTGTGCCAGTGCCGTGCGGACCGTCTCGATCGAGCGCTCGATCGCGCCCGACGCACAGAACTCGTACACGATCGACTGGGCGACCATGTTCGGTGAGATGTACGTGTTCGTCGCCAGCCGCGCGACCGCCTCGATCATGTCCGGCGGACCGACGAGGTAGCCGACGCGGATGCCCGGGCAGACGGTCTTCGAGAACGAAGACGCGTACACCACGCGCTCGGGGTCCATCGACAGCATCGTCGGCACCGACTCGCCGCTGAAGCGAAGCGCCACGTAGGGGTCGTCCTCGAACACCGGGAATCCGTATTGCGCCGCCAGAGCGAGCAGCGCTTGGCGCTTGGCCAGCGAGAGCGTGTAGCCGGCCGGGTTCTGGAAGTTCGGGATGATGTGCGCGAGCTTCGGCCGCACCTGTCCCGTGGACAGCAGCCGCGACAGCGCATGCGTGTCGATCCCGTCGGGCTGCAGCTCGACGGCGTGAAGCGTCGCCCCGCGCTCGCGCAGCGACAGCAGCGTGCGGTCGTAGGAGGGACGCTCGACGACGACGTCGTCGCCGGGGCGCACGAGGTGCTCGAACAGAAAAGCGTCCGCCTGCATCGACCCGTTCGTCACGAGCACGCGCTCGGGCTCCACACCGTGGCGGTCGGCGATCCACGCGCGCAGGCGCGGGTAGCCGATCGACGTCCCGTACGCAGTCGTCCCGGCCGGGTCGCTGTCGAACGCGCGGCCGGCCGCGTCGCGCAGGCCTTGCACGTCGACTATGTCCAGCGACGGTGCGCCGCGTGCGAAGGAGATCGTCGGTCCAGTCGGGGTGGGCACGGCCGCGTAGGTTATGCGCCCGAGCAACTCGTCGTAGTCGTGGGTCAGCTCGCGCGCCGTGCGCTCCAGGCGCTCGCGAAAGCGCAGCAGCTCGGCCGCGCTCGGCGTCTGGTCGGCAAGCGGCGGCGGGCGGCGTGCCGATCTCCTCGCCTGCTCCTGCACGCCGGCAGCGGGCGCGGCTGGAGCGGGCGCGGCTGGAGCGCTGTCTGCAGCCTGCGGGGCGTCCGTCGCCCTTCGCCCGCCTTCCTCGGAGCCCGCATGCCGCGCAGGTCCACGCTGCGCATCGGCGCCACGGTGTGCGCGCGCGTCTCTCTCCCAGCCGGCAGTCGGCTCGGCGGCGGTCGCTGTAGCGAGCGATCCACGGTCGACCGCCTCGTCGATCAGCCTGCTCGCGCCGGGCGGCTCGGCGAATGCGGCTGAGGGCGCGCTGTCCGGGCGTTGCGGCTCGTCGTGCGCGCCTCCGTCGTGTCCGCTCGTGCCGTCGAGGACGCGTTGCAGCTCGCGCAGCTTGCGCTCCAGTTCACCAAGCGTGTTCGCGATCTCCTTATCCACGAGCGCCAAGCGTAGCGCGCGCGCTTCAGGCGCCGACGGAGGCGCCGCCGAGAACCTCGACGGCGATCGCCGCAGCCTCGGTCGGGGTGCGCCCAACGCGCACGCCCTTCGCTTCAAGCGCCTGCGCCTTCGCGGCGGCCGTTCCCGACGAGCCGGAGACGATCGCTCCGGCATGGCCCATCTGCTTGCCCGCCGGCGCGGTGAAGCCGGCGATGTAGGCGACGACTGGCTTTGACATGTTCTCGGCGATGTACTCCGCCGCCTCTTCCTCGGCAGAGCCGCCGATCTCGCCCGACAGCACGACGAGCTCGGTGTCGTCGTCAGCCTCGAACAGCTCCAGTACGTCTACGAACGACGAGCCCGGCACGGGATCGCCGCCGATGCCGACGATCGAGCTGCAGCCGAAGCCGGCGCGCGCTATCTCGTTGCCGATCTGGTAGGTCAGCGTGCCCGAGCGCGACACCACGCCGACGTTGCCCTGCTCGAAGAACGACGCCGGGATGATGCCCACGTTGGCCTTGCCCGGCGAGAGGATGCCCGGGCAGTTCGGCCCGATCAGCCGCGTGCCCGACCCAGCCGTTCCGGCTGTGTGCCCGTCACGCTTGAGCGTGTTGTACACGCGCAGCTCGTCGTGCGCGGGGATCCCCTCGGTGATCGCGATGACCAGCTCAACGCCGGCAGCCGCCGCTTCGAGGATCGCGTCGGCGGCGAAGCGCGGCGGCACGAAGATCATCGCCGTGTTCGGCTGCGCCTCGGACATCGCGTCGGCCCAGCTGTCGAACACCGGGATGCCCTCGACGTCCTGCCCGCCCTTGCCGGGCGTCACGCCGCCGACGACGTTCGTGCCGTACCTGCGGTTGTTCAGCGTGTGGAAGCTGCCCTCGCGGCCGGTGATGCCGGCCACGCACAGGCGCGTGCCCTCGTCGACGAGCACCGACATCAGGCGGCCGCTCCGACCGATTGGTCCGCCGCCAGCGCCACGACCATCTCCGCGGCCTCGTTCATCGTCTGCGCGCTGTGCACGTTGGGCAGCGCAGCCTCGCTGAGCAGCCGGCGGCCCTCGACGTCGTTGGTGCCGTCGAGGCGGACGACGAAGGGGACTGAAGGTTTGATCTCGCCGAACGCGGCGATCAGCCCGTTGGCGACCTCGTCGCAGCGCGTGATGCCGGCGAAGATGTTCACGAGCACCGCCTTGACGGCGTCGTTGGCGAGGATCAGGTCGACCGCCTGCTTGATCGTGTCGGCGTTGGAGCCGCCGCCCGCGTCGAGGAAGTTGGCCGGCGCGCCGCCGGCGCCCGCGACGACGTCGAGCGTCGACATGACCAGGCCCGCGCCGTTGCCGAGGATGCCGATGTCGCCGTCGAGCTTGACGAACTGCAGCCCCTCCTCCTTGGCGCGGCGTTCCAGCGGGTCTTCGTTCTCCTTGTCCGACAGCGACTGGTTCTCCGGGTGGCGGTAGAGCGCGTTGCCGTCGAGCGAGACCTTCGAGTCCAGCGCCTTGACTTCCCGCTCGGGCGTGACGATCAGAGGGTTGATCTCCGCGAGCGTCGCATCCTCCGCCAGCCACACCTCGTACAGCGCCACGAGCGCGTCGGCGACGCCGTCGAGCACGTCCTCGTCGGCTCCCCCGTCGCGAGCGATCTGCACGCCCTCCTCGTGTGACAGCCCGCCCAGCGCGTCGACGTGGTAGCGGATCAGCTTCTCCGGCGTGCGCTCGGCCACCTCTTCGATGTCCACGCCGCCCTCCACGCTGAACATCACCAGCGGCTGCTTTGCCGAGCGGTCGAGCAGCACCGACGCGTAGTACTCCGAGGCGATGTCCGACGCATGCTCGATCCACACCGTGCGCACGGTGTGTCCCTTGATGTCCATCCCGAGGATGTTGCCGGCGTGCTCGCGCGCCTCGCTTTCGTTCGCCGCGAGCTTCACCCCGCCGGCCTTGCCGCGGCCGCCGATCAGCACCTGCGCCTTGACGACGACCGGGTAGCCGACCTCGTCGGCGGCGACCAGCGCGTCCTCCACCGTAGTCACCGCCTTGCCCGAAGAGACCTTCAATCCGTGACGGGCGAACAGCTGCTTGCCTTGGTACTCCAACAGATCCATTGCGGCGCGGGACTCTAACGCAAGCGACGTAACCGCGGTCATCCGCCTTGGCGCGGCATAATGCCCGCCGATGCCAATACCAAAGAACGTCACGTTCGTCACATTCGATGTCTACGGAACCCTGATCGACTGGGAGACAGGCATCTACGAGGCGTTCGCCAAAGAGGCTCAGCGCGACGGCTTCCAGATCGACCGCAACGTGCTGATCCCGTTGTTCCACGAGATCTCTCGTGAAATCGAGGGAGGCTCCTACGAGCTGTACGCCGAGGTGCTTCGGCGCACCGCGATCGAGATCGCCAAACGGCTGGAGTGGCCGCTAGAGCCCTCGCGCTCAGGCTTCCTGCCCGACTCCGTGCAGAGCTGGAAGCCCTTCAAGGAGACCAACACGCAGCTGCAGAAGCTCGCGAAGAAATACAAACTCGGACTGCTGTCGAACATCGACGACAAGCTGCTCGGCCAGACCCGCCGGCACATCCCAACCGACTTCGACCTCGTCGTCACCGCCCAGCAGGTGCGCTCGTACAAGCCCGAACCGGCGCACTTCACCGAGTGCGCGCGGCGCGTCGGCGGCAAGCGCGGATGGGTGCACGTCGCCGCCAGCCACTACCACGACGTCGCGCCGTGCGTCAAAGCGCGCGTGCCCGTCATCTGGGTGAACCGCAACAAAGAGACGCTCGACTCCTCCCAGAAGAAACCCACCGCCGAAGTCGCCAACCTCAAAGAGGCCGCCAAGCTGCTCGGCGTCTCCTAGCGCTGAGCGCCGCCGCTGCGCCGTGCGAGCCGTCTCGCTGCACCGCGACGTCATCGTCGTCACGAGCCAGCTGTTTCAGGCGCACTGCACGATCGTCCGCGCGCCCGGCGGCGAGGAGGCGTTCGCGATCGACTCGCCGGTGCTGCCGGAAGAGCTGGAACTGCTCGCCTCGCTCGTGCAGCAGGCGGGTTTCCCCGAGCCGCAGGGCCTGCTCGCGACACACGCCGACTGGGATCACGTGCTTGCGCCGCTCGCCTTCCGCGAAGCGGCGCTTGGCTGCGCCGAGAGCAGTGTCGAGCGCCTGCGCGCCGAGCCCGGCGCGGCGCAGCGCGCGCTGCGCCGCTTCGACGAAGAGCTCCACGTCGAACGCCGCGCGCCGCTGTCACTCGGCTCGGTGCAGGCGCTCGCGGTCCCCGGGCGTTGCAGCATCGGCGACGCCGAGCTGGAGCTGCACCCCACGGCTGGGCACACCGCCGACGGCATGGCGATCTGCATTCCCTGGGCACGCGTGCTCGTCGCCGGCGACTACCTCTCGCCGATCGAGCTGCCGGTGCTCGGCGAGGCGAAGGCTTACGGCGTGGGCGAGGCGGACGGCGAGGCGAAGGCTGACGGCGTGGGCGAGGCGAACGGCGAGGCGAAGGCGAACTTCGTGGGGGATACGCTCGGTGCGTATGTGGCGACGCTCGAGCGACTGCGCCCGCTCGTCGAAGTGGCCGAGCAGATCGTGCCCGGCCACGGACCTGTGCTCGACGGCGCGGCGGCGCTTCGCGTGCTCGACGAGGACGTCGCCTACCTGCAGGAACTGCGTGAGCGCGGCGCGGAGGCTGCGTTGCCGCCGCAGCGACGCTCGCAGGTGCAGCGCGAGCTGCACGCGCAGAACATCGCGCGCGTGTAGGCCTCAGCTGTCGGTAGGTCGATAGCCGCGCTGCGTCGCGGCCTTCGCGAGTCGCTCGTCAAAAGTCGCCACTGCCTCCGCGCTCGCCGCGTCTGCCGCGAGCAGCACACAGCAATCGGGTATGCGAAGACCCGTCTCCGCGCGCAGCAGCGCAAGTCCCTCCGCGGAGCCCTTGCCAAGCGGCACCTCCTCGACGCTCAGATCGGCTAGCGCGTCGAGCATCTCCCCGGCGCGCCCTGTGCGCGCAGCCCCCACCAGCACCTCGGCGAGCGTGATCGTGCTCGCCGCGAGACTCTCTGCTTGCGCCAGCAGGGTCGCGGACTTCTCGGTGTGCGCGTCGCCTGGACCGAAGTAGGCGATCAGAACGCTGGCGTCGAGGACCGTCAGTCCGTCCAACCGCGCCGCTCCTCATCGAGGTATCCCGGCGGGTAGGCCTCGGCGAACGCACCGCGATGACGCGCGACCGCCTCGTGCCGGCGCCGCACATCCCGCTCGCGCTGTGCGGTCACCGCGTTTGCACCCTCGCCGATCAGCCGCTGGATCAGAGCCGCGGGACGCCGCGCGTCTTTCGGCCAGCGCTTGGCCGCCAGCGCCAGCGCCCTGCTGATGTCATTGCTCTCAGTGATCTGAAACCGGCGTCGCGACGTGGGCACGCGTGAAGTGTACCACCCGGATCTTCGGTGGTACACCTTGATCAGCGGTGGTGACTTGCCCTTCTCAGCCCTCGCGCTCGGCCGCGCTTGTGATCGTCGCGATCGGGGCGCCCGCCTGGATCGGCTCGCCCTCGGCGATCGGCAGCTCGGCGATCGTGCCGGCCTTGTGCGCCGTGATCTCGTTCTCCATCTTCATCGCCTCGATGATGCACAGCAGCTGGCCTTCCTCGACCGTGTCACCCTGCTTCACGAGCACCTTCCACATGTTGCCCTGAAGCGGCGACGGGAGCACGTCGGCTCCGCCTCCGCCGCCCGAAGACTTGCGCTGGGTCCGCTTCGGCGCCGTCGCGCCCGGTGCCGTGCCGTTGCTCGCCGCCGCGCCGCCCCCGCCGCGGGCGAACGGCGGTCCGACGACGCGTACGTCGAAGCGCTTGCCCGAGACCTCCACCGCGTACGTCTGCTCGACCGTCTCGCGCGCATCGTCCTGCGCGTCGGCCGGCGGCGCGGGCGGCTCGAACGCGAGCGTCTTCAGCCACTGCTTGTCCTCGAGCAGGTCGCGACACGTCTCGCCCTTGGCCCACTGCTCGGTCGCCAGCAGCGCTCGATGGAAGGGGATCAGCGTCTTCAGGCCCTCGATCTCGTATTCGCTCAGCGCGCGCAGCATGCGCTTCGTCGCCTGCTCGCGGTCGGCGTCCCACACGATCAGCTTCGCCACCATCGGGTCGTACATCGGCGAGACTTCCCCGCCCGCCTCCACGCCAGAGTCCACGCGCACGCCCGGGCCGCTCGGCTCGCGGTAGGCGCCGACCTTGCCCGGCGCCGGCGCGAAGTTCTTCGAGGCGTCCTCCGCGTTGATGCGGCACTCAATCGCGTGGCCGCGCAGCTCCACGTCCACCTGCGCGTAGGAGAGTTCCTCGCCGGCCGCCGCGCGGATGCCCTCCTTGACGATGTCGATGCCCGTCGTCATCTCCGTCACGCAGTGCTCCACCTGCACGCGCGTGTTCATCTCCAAGAAGAAGTACTCCGGCTCCTTGCCCTCCGCGGCCGAGAACAGGCCCTCGATCGTGCCCGCGCCGACGTAGTCGACGGCTTTCGCCGCGTTCACGCCGATCTGCCCGATGCGCTCGCGCATCTGCGCGTCGACGACCCATTCCGGCGCCGGTGACTCCTCGATCACCTTCTGGTGGCGGCGCTGGATCGAGCAGTCGCGCTCGCCCAGGTGGATCACGTTGCCGTGGCGGTCGGCCAGCACCTGCACCTCGACGTGGCGCGGGTCGTGCAGGTAACGCTCCAGGTACACCGTGGCGTCGGAGAAGAACTTCTCGCCTTCGCGGCTCGATCCCTCGAAAGCGCCCTCCAGCTCACCCTCGGTCAGCGCTACGCGAAAGCCCTTGCCGCCGCCGCCGCCCGCCGCCTTCACGGCGACCGGGAAGCCGATCTCGTCCTTGGCGATGCGCAGCGCGTCCGCCGCCGTCGCAACCGCCTCCGTCGTTCCCGGCACGATCGGCACGCCCGCCGCCTGCATCAGCTCGCGCGCGCGCGTCTTCGAGCCCATCGCCTCGATCGCGCTCGCCGGCGGCCCGATGAACACGATTCCCGCGTCCTCGCACGCCTGCGCGAACGGCGCGTTCTCCGCGAGAAAGCCATAGCCAGGGTGGACCGCCTCGGCGCCCGCGCGCTTGGCCACGTCGAGGATCTTCTCGATGCTCAAGTAGTTCTCCGCCGCCGGACCGTCGCCCAGGTTGTACGCCTCGTCGGCGCGCTTGACGTGCGGCGTGTCGCGGTCGAGCTCCGAGTACACCGCCACGCTCGCGATCTCGAGCTCCTCCAGCGCGCGCACGATGCGCACGGCGATCTCTCCGCGGTTGGCTACCAGGACCTTGCTGAACATCGGCCGCGGAAGCTTAGCGGCCGCCGCCGGCCCGCCGGCGTATCAGGCCGTAGCAGCCGCGATCAGGCCGGCGCCGACGGTCTCGTTGCTCGACTCGTCGATCAGGATGAAGCTGCCCGTGCGGCGGTTGCTCGTGTACGCGTCGAACGCCAGCGGCACGTTCGTACGCAGGTGCACGCGGCCGATGTCGTTCAGGCCGAGCTCGTCGGCCGGCTGCGTGCGCTGCAGCGTGTGCACGTCCACGCGGTCCTCGATGCGGTCGACGATTGCCGTCGCGCCGCGCGAGGTGTGCTTGAGCGCGTAGCGCCCGCCCGCGCGCAGCGGCTTGTCGGTCATCCAGCACACGTCCGCCTGCAGCTCGCGCGCGACCGTCGCCGCCTCGTCCGGGCGGCAGATCAGCTCGCCGCGCGAGATGTCCAGCTCGTCCTCCAAGCGCAGCGTCAGCGACATCGGCGCCATCGCCTCCTCCAGCTCGCCGTCGTACGTGTCGATCGCCGCGATCCGCGTGCGCCCGCCGCTCGGCAGCACCGCGACTTCGTCGCCGCGACGCAGCGCGCCGCTGGCCAGTTGCCCGGCGTAGCCGCGGTAGTCGGGGTCGGCCGCGCCCGCGCCCGCCGGCGCGTCGCGATCGATCCCCACGGATATCCCCGCACCCGGGCGGATCACCCACTGCACCGGAAAGCGCGCCGGGCGGTCGAACGGGTGGTCGTACGCGACTTCCACCTGCTCCAGCAGCTCCAACAGCGCCGGGCCGTCGTACCACGGCATCGCCGACGAGCGCTCGACCACGTTGTCGCCGATCAGCGCCGACATCGGGATGTAGGAGAACTCCGCCGCGCGCCCCGCCGCGTGCGGGGCTGCGCCGTTGGTCGAGCCGTTGGACGCGCCGCGGCCGGTGATCGCGCCGAGGCCCGCGGCGAACTGGGCGAACTCGGCCACGAGCTCGTCAAAGCGCGCCTGCGAGTAGTCCACCAGATCCATCTTGTTGATCGCCACGATCATCCGCGGGATGCCCAGCAGCGCGCTGATGAACGCGTGGCGCTTGGACTGCTCTGTCACGCCGCGGCGGGCGTCCACGAGAACCACCGCCAGGTCTGCCGTCGAGGCGCCCGTGACCATGTTGCGCGTGTACTGGCGGTGCCCCGGGCAGTCGGCGATGATGAAGCGCCGCGCCGGCGTCGCGAAGTAGCGGTACGCCACATCGATCGTGATGCCCTGCTCGCGCTCGGCCTTCAGGCCGTCCGTCAGCAGCGCCAGGTCCAGCGCGCCCGCGCCGCCGCGGCGCTCGCTCGCCTCCGCCACGTGTTCCAGCTGGTCCTCGAACACCTGCTTGGAGTCGAACAGCAGCCGGCCGATCAGCGTGCTCTTGCCATCGTCGACAGCGCCCGCCGTCGTGAAGCGCAGAAGGTCGAGTGTCACTGCGCGACCGGCGCGCACGACGCACGCATATCCGCGCGAAGCGCGACCATCAAAAATACTTCCCCACTAGAAGTACCCGGCCTTCTTGCGGTCCTCCATCGCAGCCTCTGACACTCGGTCGTCCGCGCGTGTCTCGCCGCGCTCGGTGATGCGCGTCGCGGCGATCTCCACGACGACCTCCTCGAGCGTCGTCGCCTGCGACAGCACGCCGCCCGTGCAGCTCATGTCGCCGACCGTGCGGTAGCGAACCGTCTCCGAGAAGATCTCCTCGCCATCGATCAGCTCCGTGCCCTCGCGCCACGCGTACAGCATGCCGTCGCGCCGGAACACGTCGCGCTCGTGTGAGAAGTAGATCGACGGCACCTCCAGCTGCTCGGAGTCGATGTACTCCCACACGTCCAGCTCCGTCCAGTTGGAGATTGGGAAGACGCGCACGTTCTCGCCCTTCTTGATGCGCCCGTTGTAGAGGTTCCACAGCTCCGGCCGCTGATTCTTCGGGTCCCACTGGCCGAAGTCGTCGCGGAAGGAGAACACGCGCTCCTTCGCCCGCGCGCGCTCCTCGTCGCGCCGCGCGCCGCCGAACGCCGCGTCGAAGCCGTGCTCCGCGAGCGCGTCCAGCAGCGTCACCGTCTGCAGCTGGTTGCGCGACGCGCGCGGGCCCGCCTCCTCGACCGCGCGGCCGCTGTCGATCGACTCCTGCACGCTCGCCACGATCAGACGCTCGCCCAGCTCCGCCACGCGGCGGTCGCGAAACTCGATCACCTCCGCGAAGTTGTGCCCCGTGTCCACGTGCATCAGCGGGAACGGAAACGGCGCCGGGCGAAACGCCTTCTCGGCGAGCCGCAGCAGCACGATCGAGTCCTTGCCGCCACTGAACAGCAGCACGGGCTTCTCGAATTCCGCCGCCACCTCGCGCATCACGTGAATCGCCTCCGACTCCAGCGCGCGCAGATGGCTCAGCTGTGGGCGTGTCGCGACGGCCATCTCAAGACGCGGGATCTATCACTTCGACGTGGAGTCCACACTCTGTCTTGTCCGTGCCCGCCCAGCGGCCCTCACGACCGCTGCCCGGCTGCGTGCACGGGGCGCAGCCGATCGACTCATAGCCCTGGTCGTGCAGCGGGTTGTACGGAAGGTCGCGCTCGTGGATGCGCCGCCACAGGTCCTTGTCCGTCCAGTGGGCCAGCGGGTTGTACTTCCACAGCCCGCGCGCCTCGTCGCGCTCGATCAGCTCCGTCTGCGCGCGCGTCGGGCCCTGCTCGCGGCGAATGCCCGTGATCCAGCCCTCGGCGCCGCTGAGGGAGCGTTCCAGCGCAGCCACCTTCGCCACCGAGCAGCAGTGCTCCGGGCCGCTCCACGGCTGGTCGGGGCTGCTCGCGTCGATGACCTCGATCTGCACGCCAAAGCGCTGCTCGAAGGCGCGCCACGTCTTCATCGTCTCCTCGAACAGCACGCCCGTGTCGATCGTCACGATGCGCACCGCCCGGCCGGTTCCCTGGTCGAGGCGCAGCAGCTCGTCCAGCAGCACCGACTCCTCCTTCTGAAACGAGCACAGCAGGACCGCGCGCTCGCCGTGGCGCGCCGCCTCGCGCAGCGTGTGCGTGAGGCTCGGCGCCGGGTCGAAGTGCGTGCTCGCTTGTGGTGGTGCCATCGGGCTATGCGTGGGGGGCATCTGATCGGTCCTCTGTCGCGTGTCTCATCTGATCTATACCGCGCACTCGCCCTCACCGCGAATGACTTCGAAGGGAACATCACGATTCCAGTCGATGAAGGTGTTCATCGTCTCCAACCCGAAGTCGACCGGCATCGAAAGATCCTTCACCGCCGCCTCCAGCGCTGCCGTGCCGACACGCGCGAGGTACTCGTTCCACTCCTCGCCGTCGTTGCGGTCGGCCTCGTACTGCTCGATCCAACGCGTGATTGCGTCCGGCACGCGCTTGGACGGCAGGCGCAGCTTCAGGCGCGTGCCGAACTGCACGTCGCCGCCTTCGAACACGCCACCCACGTGCGGGATGTACGCCGGGATCGTGTGCTCGCCGACTTTGATCGACGCGCCCGTGAAGCCGATGCTCGCAACGTGGTGCTGGCCGCAGCCGTTCGGGCAACCGCTGATCTTGATGTTCAGCTTGCGCGTCAGCTCGTCGGTGATCTGCAGCGACTCGATGCGCTCCTGCACCGCCTGGTTCAGGCCCATCGAGCTCGTGATCCCGAGCTTGCACGAGTCCGTGCCCGGGCACGACACGACGTCGTCGATCTCGCGCGAGCCGTGCTCGCCCAGCCCGAGCGCCGACAGCGCCTTCCACACGTCGTACACGCACTCCTCGCGAACCCACCGCAGCACGAAGTTCTGCTGAACCGTCGTGCGCGCGTAGCCGCCCGCGTAGTCGCGCATGACCTGCGCCAGGCCGCGGAACTGCTCGGGCGTGAGGTCGCCGCGCGTGACTTTCGCCTCGACCGTCACGAAGCCCTCCTGCTTCTGCTCACGCACGTTCGCCGCGCGGAAGCGCTCGAACTCCGACAGGTCGCCGTTCGGGCTGCCGTAGCTCTGCGGCGGCGCCGGCGCCGACTCGCGCTCGTCGTCCACGAACAGGCGCTGCTCGATCGAGAAGTCGCGTTCGCCGACCCAGTCGCCCTTGCACTCCTCCTCGACCTGGTTGCGCAGCTCGTCGATGCCGTACTTGTCCACGAACACCTTGATGCGCGCTCGCGCGCGGTTCGCCCGCAGCCACTCCTGGCGGTCGAAGATCCTGAACACCGCCTCCGCCCTGCGCAGGTACTCGCCGTTGTCCAGCTCCACGAACTCGTACAGCGTCGGCGCCACGCGCGGCATGATCGACGTGCCGCCGCCCACCAGCATCTCCGCGCCGCGCACCTCGCCGCGGCCCTCGATCTCGCGGACTCGTGCGCGAAAGGCGATGTCGTGGATGCCGCTGATCGCGCGGTCACGCGGCGAGCCGTCGAACGCCGTCTTGATCTTCCGCGGCATCGCCTGCGTCGTCGGGTGGCGCACGAAGTAGCGCACGTACGCCCCCGCGTACGGCGTCATGTCGAACAGCTCGTCCTTCGCCACGCCCGCCCACGGATCGCCGGTCACGTTGCGCACTGTGTTGCCGCACCCCTCGCGGCTGGACAGCCCGCTCTCGCCGAGCTCGCGGATCGCCTTCTCGGCTTCCACCAGCGGGATGTGGTGCATCTGGATGTTCTGGCGCGTCGTGATGTGGCCCTTGTTCAGCGGCACGTACTTCTCCACCACGTCCGCAAACGCCTCCATCTGCTCCGGCGTGATCCCGCCGAACGGCAGCTTCACGCGAATCATCTGCACGTCCGCCTGGCGCTGGCCGTACACGCCCTGCTTCAGGCGGAACTTGATGAAGTCGTCTTCAGGCGTCTGCCCCTCGAGGAATTTCGTCGCCTCCGTCTTGAAGTCGTCGTACTCCCGCTGCAGGATCGGGATCACGTGCCCAGGCACGTTCTGGAGCACCTCTGGGTCCTTCAGCGTGCCGCGCTGAGAGGGAACTGAAACTGGCTCCATCAAGAAACCTCCTCAGTCCGGGTGCGGTGCCCGGGCTGCGTTAGACGTTCGACCGGCGAGAGGACTATTGAGGCTAAAGCCTAGCGGCTTTCAGGTATTTATCCAGGGGTCCGAGACATCGGCCTCGGAGTCTCGCTCGACGCCTTCGAGCATAGCCGCGCGCTGCCATCGGTTGGAGTGCTGCGGCGGTGCCGGTGGGGGCGGCGTCGTGGCGCGCAGGAAGCGCTCCAGCGCCGCCACGACGGCCGCGGCCTCCTCGGGTGTGGCTGAGGGCGCGGTCAAGTGCAGGCGTGGGGAGGAGCAGTGCGGCATCTTTGGATTGTGACCGAGGCCGGCGCCGGAGTGCGCGCTCAGCGACGCAGGACCCTTTCGGCGAAGCTCGCCAGCTCGTCCGCTTGGCGCAATGCCGACTTCAGAGCCTGACCGCCGATGACGAACATGCCGTAGTGCGCCTCGTCCTTCAGGCTCAGCAGGCGATTCAACGATCTCGCTGCCTGTTTGCCGCCCGGAGAGACCTGCTCGAGGAGTGTGGTGGCCTCTCGGTGATCGGCGCCCCGCGATCGTCGCCCGAGCGACTTGCAGCATGCTGCGTCTGACGCGGCGATGCCCGCGAGAACGGCCAGCGCGGCTGCCTGGCTCGCGTACTCGGCGTCGTCGCCTTCGCCCGCGACGAGTTCAGCTACCTCGATGAACTTGCGCGCGTGACGTAGACGGGCAAGGGCATCCGCCTCGGAACAGGCTTGCGTCCGTGAGGAGCGCCGGGGGCTCATTCGTCTCTCAGGAGCGTCGACAGGCTCGATCCGCCGAGCAGGATCGCGTCGGCGCGAAGCTCGGCGAGGATCGGCGGCCCGTCAGCCAGGAGTTGTGCCACGTCGGACTCAGAGATCTCGACCGTAGCCGCCCGATTGCCGGCCCAACGCTCGACTTTCTCGCAGAGCCCGTCGAGTTGATCGCGCCAGAGCGAGTCGTCTACCGCCGTCGACGTCGGGCGCACGACGAACAAGTCGATGTCACTCCTGGCGTCTCCATCGCCGCGCGCCGTTGAGCCGAACAGCGAGGCATGGACGGGCGCGATAGCCCATCTTTCCATCTCTTCGCGGATCTGGCTGAACAGCTTCGTCCTCAGGCCGGCGAGCTCTTCGACGGCCCGTGCTGCCAGATGGTCTCGGTTTAGCGCAAAAAGCGACGCTCGATTGAGCTCGACTCGTTGGACGAGACCGTGCTCGGCCAGCCTGTTCAGCACGGCGAGCACCCCGCTGTGAGAGCTTCTGCCTGTAAGGAGGGCGACCTCGCGGCCGGTCAGACCTCTCGTCGTGCCGGCGAGGACGTTCAGGACCTCGCCGTCGAGGCTGGGAGTGACCGCCGCGTAGGGGCGAGCAACATTCATGTGGACAGTATATCGTCCATATCGATGTTATTCTGTCTATATCGACGGAATACCGTCTACGCGATTCCGTCGCCGGTGGCCGGTGGCCGGTGGCCGGTGGAGCAGCGGGACAGTCGCCCGGCTCCCGCTAAAGCGGGATGTTCCCGTGCTTGCGTTTCGGCCCCGGTTCGCGCTTGCTCTGCAGCGTGTGCAGCGCGACGATCAGCTTCGGGCGCGTCTCGTGCGGGACGATCACGTCGTCGATGTAGCCGCGCTCGGCGGCGGTGTACGGGTTGGCGAAGCGGGCCTTGTAGTCCTCCATCAGCTTGCCGCGGCGCTCCTGCGGCGTCGGGCTGTGAGCGATGTCGCGCCGGTAGATGATGTTCACGGCGCCCTCTGGGCCCATCACCGCGACCTCCGATGTCGGCCACGCGAAGTTGAAGTCGGCGAGCATGTGCTTGGAGGCCATAACGTCGTACGCCCCGCCGTAGGCCTTGCGCGTGATCACCGTCAGCTTCGGCACGGTCGCCTCGGTGAACGCGTACAGCAGCTTGGCTCCGTGGCGGATGATGCCGCCCCACTCCTGGCTGGTGCCCGGCAGGAACCCGGGCACGTCGACGAACGTGAGGATCGGGATGTTGAACGCGTCGCACGTGCGCACGAATCGCGCGGCCTTGGCCGAGGCGTCGATGTCGAGCACGCCGGCCAGCTGCGCGGGCTGGTTGCCGACGATGCCGATCGCGAAGCCGTCCAGGCGCGAGAAGCCGCAGATGATGTTCTTCGCGTGGTGTTCGTGCACCTCGAAGAACTCCTCGTCGTCGACGATCAGCTTGACCACGTCGCGCATGTCATACGGCTTGTTCGGGTTGTCCGGGACGACATCGTCGAGCTCCAGGCTCATGCGCTGGGGGTCGTCGGTCGGCTGCACGCGCGGCGCCGTCTGCAGGTTGTTCTGCGGCAGGAAGCTGATCAGGTAGCGGCAGTCCTCCAGGCACGCGTCCTCGTCCTCGGAGGCGAAGTGCGCGACGCCGGACTTCGTGTTGTGCGACATCGCGCCGCCGAGCTCCTCGAAGCCGACCTCCTCGCCGGTGACCGTCTTGATCACGTCGGGGCCGGTGATGAACATGTGCGAGGTCTCCTTGACCATGAAGATGAAATCGGTGATCGCCGGCGAGTACACCGCGCCGCCCGCGCACGGACCCATGATCAGGCTGATCTGCGGGATCACGCCAGAGCACTTGACGTTGCGCACGAACACGTCGCCGTACGCGCCCAGCGAGACGACGCCCTCCTGGATGCGCGCGCCGCCGGAGTCGTTGATGCCGATCACCGGGCAGCCGATCTTCGCCGCCAGGTCCATGAGCTTGACCATCTTCTCGCCCATCACCTCGCCCAGCGACCCGCCGAACACGGTGAAGTCCTGGCTGAACACGCATACCGTGCGCCCGTCGATCGTGCCGTGCCCGGTCACCACCGCGTCGCCCCACGGCCGGTTCTTCTGCATGTCGAAGTCATACGTGCGGTGGCGCACGAACGTGTCGAGCTCCTGAAAGGAGCCCTCGTCGAGCAGCTTCTCCACGCGCTCGCGAGCCGTGTACTTGCCGCGCGCGTGCTGCTTCTCCTCCGCCTCCGGCGCCGAGTGCAGCGCCGCCTCGCGCAGCTCGTGCAGTTGCGCGAGCTTCTCCTCGTAGGTCTCCGGCGCCTTCTGGCGCGGCTCCTTGCGGTGGCCGCTGCGCGATGCCGCCAGCAAGGCCGCGTCGTTCTGTCGATCGTGTGAGCTGCTTGACATCGGGCGCGGGATGTTATCCGCGCCGCGAGCCCGAGGGACGGCTGCGTCCTCGTTTAGGACCGCGAGAACGGCCGGTGATGCGCGGCGCCCAGGCGGTCGAGCACACCCGTCAGAACGGCCGTCACCTGCTCCGCGGCGACCTCTTGCGCTGCTGCGATCTCCGCCGAGACATCCGCCGGCGTGTCAGCGTCGGGGTCCGCACGCGCGCCTTCGTCAGACTCGCCGAGGTTGGCGCCGGACGCTTGGAGCTCGTCCTCTGGAGTGGTCTGCGGCTGCAGCTCCTCAGGCTGTGACTGCGTGGCCCAGACCGCGAGCGCGTTGTACGGCTCGTGCGCCGCGACAGGCGGGCTCTCGGGCAGCTCGTCGCCGTCGCCCTCGTCCTGGGCGTGGTCGTCGTCGTGGGCGTCGCCGGTCTCGAGGTCCGATTCGCTTGTCGGCTCGGCCGCTCTGGCCGCACGTCGCCAGCCGAATAGCCTGGCGAAGAAGCCGCGGCGTGGCTCGCCGTCCGGCTCGTCGGCGAGCTCTGGCTCGGCGTCTGCGGTCTGTGTCAACTCGGCCGGCTCGATCTCAGCTTGCACAAGCTCTGGCTGTGCGATCTCTGGCTGCGGCGTTGGGTCGTCGATCTCCGGCTCCGCGGCCGCCTCTGTGTTTGGTTGGAGAACCGGCTCCGCGCCGGCCTCGACCCGCGGCTCCACGGGGGCGTCGGCGGTGGCCTGGAGCTCTGACTCGGTGGTGGTCTCGGCCTCGAGCTCGCGCGTGACGGTGAGCTTTACCTTGGTGCCCCAGCCGGAGGGCTTGATGACGACGCTGCCGGTGGTGTCGCCGGCCTGCCACTCGACTCGCTGCTCGGGCTCGACGCGGGTTATGCGGATCTCCCCGAACTCGCCGAGGTGGCGAGCGAGTGAGGCGGGATCGCTGATCTCCGCCCAGAGCTCGGGGGGAGACTTGACGAGCGTGCGCTGCACCTCCGAGGAGATCATCGCCCCCACATTTCGCGCGATCTGGCGCTACTCCTCCTGCGCTGGCGTGCTCGAACACGCGTCCAGGCGGCCCGAGCGGGCGCGGACGCGGTCAAATCGAATTGCGCGACTCCTTCGACCAGCCCAGCGCGTGCAACTGACGCGCGGCGCACAGCGCGAGCCGCTTGCACGCAAAGCGCGGTGCAGCGGAAGGGTTGTGTTACCAAGCGCACAAGACGATAGGAAAGCAATGCTCTCTCATCCCCATCTGCCACGGCTGCGCGCCGTGCGCGGGCGTGGTTGGCCGGTGCTCAGCTCGCGCACGACTGTCGCGGTCGCCGCTGTGCTGTTCGCGGTCGTGTTCGCGCTGCGCACGGTCGACTCCAACCCGGTGCACGCCGAGGGGGTGCTGTACCTCGTGCCGATCTCGCTGCTGGCGTTGCGGTTCGGGCTGCGCGGCGGCCTCGGCGGCGCGCTGCTGACGGTCGTCCTGGTCGTAGTGTGGGGCAAGCTGAGCAGCAACGTGCAGCTGACCACCGAGGGCTACGTGAGCCGGACGGTCGCGCTCGTGCTGCTGGGTACCCTGCTCGGGCTGTTCGTCGATCATCGGCGCAATCTCGAAAGCGAGATCATGCGCTACTACGACGCGTCGCTGGACCTGCTGGCGACGGCCGATCTCAACGGCCGCTTCATCCGCGTGAACCCCGCGTGGGAGCGCGCGCTCGGTCATTCTGCGGAGGTGCTGTGCTCGAAACCGTTCATCGACTTCGTGCACCCGGACGACCGCGAGACGACGGTCGCCGAGACGCACGGCGTCGCCGACTCGCATGACACGATCGGCTTTCGCAATCGCTACCGCACGGCCGACGGGAGCTATCGCTGGCTGGAATGGAGCGCCTCGCGCTCGCTGTCGGAAGGCGTGATCCACGCGGTCGCACGCGACGTCACCGTCCAGCACGAAGCAGAGGAGCAGCTCGCGGACAACGCGAAAACCCTGGAAAAGCTGGTCGCCGAGCGCACGCGCGAGCTCGACGACGCACGCGCGGAGACGCTGCGCCAGCTGGCGATCGCGGCCGAGTATCGCGACGACGAGACCTATCAGCACACCGAGCGAGTGGGGCACGTCGCGGCGAAGCTCGCTCGCGGACTCGGTCTGCCGGCCGGTCAGGTGACGCTCCTGCGTCACGCGGCGCCGCTTCACGACGTCGGCAAGCTGGCGATCCCCGATTGCATACTGCTGAAGCCCGGGCGGCTGACGCCGGAGGAGTTCGAGGTGATGAAGACCCACGCCGAGCTCGGCGCGCGCCTGCTCTCCAGCGGCGGCTCGCGCGTGCTGCAGACGGCGGCTGTGATCGCGGCGACGCATCACGAGCGCTGGGACGGCACGGGATACCCAAAGGGTCTGTCCGGCGAGGGGATCCCGCTCGTCGGGCGGATCGTCGCCGTGGCCGACGTGTTCGACGCGTTGACGCACGACCGCCCGTACAAGTCGGCGTGGTCGCTGCAGCGTGCGTGCGCGGAGATCGAGCGCTCGGCGGGCAGTCAGTTCGACCCGCGTGTGGTCGCCGCGTTCCTGGCGCTGCGTTCCGACCTGGATACGCTCAACGACGACGTCGAGGATGCGCGGCCGAGCAGTGGGTTGGCGATCTTCGCCGGTCGCCCCGTCGTCGCGATCCCGCGCCGGCGCGGCGACTTGCTCGAGCACGTCGACCTGCACGCCCCGCGCGCCGAAACCGGCCAGCGCCGGCGCATCGAACCGGCGATCTGAGCTAAGCCGCGGGCGTGGCGGCGCCGCGCGCGCCCTCGCGCGCGCCGAGCAGCCCGCGCGCATCGAGCAGCTCGGCGAGCTGCACGGCGTTGGTCGCCGCGCCCTTGCGCAGGTTGTCGGCGACGATCCACAGATCCAGCGCACGCTCGTGGCCGGCGTCGCGACGAATGCGCCCGACGAACACGTCGTCGTGGCCGGTCGCGTCGATCGCCAGCGGATACAGCGCGGCGCCAGGGTCGTCCAGCACCGTCACGCCGGGCGCGGCGACGAGCAGCTCGCGAGCCCGCTCGGGGGAGAGCTCGTCGCGGGTCTGCACGTTGACGGCCTCGGAGTGTCCGTTGACGACGGGCACGCGCACGCACGTGGCGGAGATCGCGATCGACGGGTCGCCGAGGATCTTGCGCGTCTCGTTGATCAGCTTGCGCTCCTCGTCGGTGTGGTCGTCACCCGCCGCGAAGCTGCCGGCGTGCGGGAGCGCGTTGAAGGCGATCTGATGCGCGTACGCGGATGGCGCGGAGATCTCGCGCTCGTGCAGCAGCGCGTGCGATTGGTCGAGCAGCTCGTCGACGGCGCGCTTGCCCGTGCCGGAGACGGCCTGGTAGGTGCTGATCACCAGGCGCTCGATGCCCGCCTCGTCGTGCAGCGGCTTCAGCGCGACGACCATCTGCATGGTCGAGCAGTTGGGGTTGGCCACGATCCCGCGGTGGTCGTCGAGCGCCTGCGGGTTGACCTCGGCGACGACCAGCGGCACGTCGTCGCTCATGCGCCAGCGCGAGGAGTTGTCGACGACCACGGCGCCGGCCTCGGCGAAACGCGGCGCCCACTCGCCCGAGGTGGAACCGCCGGCGGAGAAGATCGCCAGGTCGAAGCCTTGCACGGACTGCTCGCTGAGCCCCTGCACGACGAGGCCGCCGTCGAGCTCGCGTCCGACCGAGCGCTCGGAGGCGAATGGCACGATCTCTGCGGCCGGAAAGCCGCGCTCGCGCAGAAGCGTGAGCAACAGCGTTCCCACCTGCCCGGTGGCGCCGACGACCGCGACTCGATAACCCTCGCTCATGGGCTCGTCAGCGTATCGCGCGGTGTCGTGCTGCAAACGCGCGCAGCGTTAGCGATGATATCTACGACGGGTGAAAGGCGCGCGGCGTCAGGCGCCTGTGTGCGCGGTCATGAAGTAGATCGTCAGCAGGATGAGCACGTTGGCGACGACGTTCACGCGGAACACGAGCTGCCGCAGCGATTTGTACTCGGCGCTGAAGGCGAAGCCGCTCTCTCCGGGCGAGATCTCGCCGGCGGCGCCGAGGTCCCGCTCGGCCAACTCCGCCAGGCGACGCTCGCGGGGCGCGAAGAAGGCGCCGCCGAGCGCGCCGAGCAGGATGATCACGCCGAGACCCCACTGCACGTAGAAGTCGCTCCAGCTGTGCAGTTTGCTGGCGAGGTAGATGCCGGCGAGCAGCGCGAGGCCGATGAACGGCGAGATGACGAACTTGCCGACGCTGTCTTGGATGCGATGCAGGCCCGGCATCGAGCGCGGCTCGGCGCGGATGCCGACGGCGTACATGACGGGATAGGCGAACGTCACGCCGAAGGCGATGACGATCGCGGCGATGTGCACGGCGAGGACGAACGTGTAGAAGGTGACCGCTGGTATGAGCATGCGCGCACCCTAACCGCCGCGCCGGGCGGACGCGCAACTCGCGGTGCGGTTCAGAACGTCGGCGCGTACTTGCCGAAGACGTCCTGCATGGCCCCGCAGACCTCGCCGATCGAGCAACGGTCCTTCAGCGCCTGGCGGATCGCCGGTAGCAGGTTGTCGCTGCCGCGCGCCACCTCGCGCAGCTGATCCAGACGCTGCTGCACGAGCGCCTGGTCGCGCTCGGCCTTGAAGCTGGCCAGGCGGTCGAGCTGTTCGCGCTCTGACTGCGGGTCGACGCGCAGCAGGTCGGGAACCTCGATTCCCTCTTCCTCGTAGGAGTTGACGCCGACGACGATGTCCTGGCCGATGCGGTAGCGCTCCTGATAGCCCCACGCGGACTCGTCGATCTCGCCGGTGATGAACTGGATCGCGTTGACCGAGCCTCCGAGCGCGTCGACCTTGGCGATCAGCTCGTTGGCGCGCTCTTCGATCTCGTCGGTCAGCGACTCGACGAAGTAGGAGCCGGCGAACGGGTCGACGGTGTCCGCTGCGCCGGACTCGTGCGCGAGGACCTGCTGCGTGCGCAGGGCGATTTTGGCGGCGCGCTCGGTGGGCAGCGCTAGCGCCTCGTCGAAGCCGTTGGTGTGCAGCGACTGCGTGCCGCCGCACACCGCGGCGAAGCCCTGCAGGGCGACGCGCACGATGTTGTTCTCGGGCTGCTGCGCGGTCAGCGTGACGCCGCCGGTCTGCGTGTGAAAGCGCAGCATCGTCGCCTTCGGGTTGGTCGCGCCGAAGCGGTCTTTCATGATGTGCGCCCACATGCGCCGCGCGGCGCGAAACTTGGCCACCTCTTGGAAGACGTTGTTGTGGCCGTTGAAGAAGAACGCCAGGCGTGGCGCGAACTCGTCGACGGACAGCCCCGCGTCGATCGCGGCTTGCACGTAGGCGATGCCGGAGGACAGCGTGAAGGCGACCTCCTGCACGGCCGAGCAGCCCTTCTCGCGGAAGTGGTAGCCGGAGATCGAGATGGTGTTCCACTTGGGCACGTTCTCGTGGCAGTACTGGAACAGGTCGGTCGTCAGGCGCATGGTCGGCTGCGGCGGGTAGATGTAGTTGCCGCGCGCGATGTACTCCTTGAGCACGTCGTTCTGCGTGGTGCCGCGCAGCTGCTGCGAAGGCACGCCCTGCTCCTCGCCGACGAGCTCGTACAGCAGCAGCAGGCAGGCGGCGGGGGCGTTGATGGTCATCGACGTGGAGACCTTGTCGAGCGGGATGCCGTCGAAGGCCGTGCGCATGTCGTCGATCGTGTCGATCGCCACGCCCGTGCGGCCTACCTCGCCGAGGCAGCGCGGGTTGTCGGAGTCGAGGCCCAGCTGCGTGGGCAGGTCGAAGGCCATGGACAGGCCGGTAGAGCCCTTGGAGAGCAGGTAGCGGTAGCGCTCGTTTGACTCCTTCGCGGAGGCGTAGCCGGCGTACTGGCGCATCGTCCACGTCTGCTTGCGATACATCTCGCGGTGCACGCCGCGCGTGTACGGGAACTCGCCGGGCTCGCCGAGGTCGAGATCGGCGGGCAGGTCGGCCTCGGTGTACAGCTGTGAGATCTCGATGCCGGAGTCGGTGAAGCGCCGCGGGTCGTCCGGGCCGACGATGGGCGCGACTGTCAGGTGCTCCTCGGTCGAGTCGGTGGAGGCCATGGAGCAGATGATAAGGACAGGCGGCGAGACAACGCGGGCGCAGGCGCGGCGACAGTGGCGTTTCACCGTGTCGGGTTGACACGGCTATTCTGCGAGGCGATGTCCACGTGCCTGGTCACCGGCGGCGCCGGCTTTCTCGGATCGCATCTGTGCGACGAGCTGCTCGCGCGCGGCAACAGGGTGATCTGCGCGGACAACTTCGAGACTGGCTCGCTGGCGAACATCGAGCACATACGCGACGCGGAGAAGTTCATGCACGTGGGCGTGGACATCATCGAGCCGTACTTCATCGACGAGCCGGTCGACTTCGTCTACCACCTGGCGTCGCCTGCGTCGCCGATCGACTACCTGCGCCTGCCGCTGCACACGCTGAAGGTGGGCTCGTATGGCACGCACCACACGCTGGGGCTGGCGAAGGCCAAGCGCGCGCGCTTCTTGATCGCGTCGACAAGCGAGGTGTACGGAGATCCGAAGGAGCACCCGCAGTCGGAGAGCTACTGGGGGCACGTCAACCCGATCGGCCCGCGCGGCGTGTACGACGAGGCGAAGCGCTACGCGGAGGCGCTGACGATGGCCTACCACCGCCAGCAGGGCGTGGACACGGCGATCGTGCGCATCTTCAACACGTACGGCAGCCGCATGCGCCCGCACGACGGCCGCGCGATCCCGACGTTCCTGCGCCAGGCGCTGGCGAACCGCCCGCTGACGGTGTTCGGCGACGGAAGCCAGACGCGCTCCTTCTGCTACGTGTCAGACCTGATCCGCGGGATCATCGCGCTGGCGGAGTCGGGCTACCACGACCCGGTGAACATAGGCAACCCAGACGAGTTCACGCTGCTGGAACTGGCGGAGACGGTGAAGGAGCTGACGGGGTCGAGCTCGGAGATCGTGTACGAGGCGCTGCCGGAGGACGATCCGAAGCAGCGCAAGCCGAACATCGCGCTGGCGCAGGAGCTGCTGGGATGGTCGCCGGAGGTGTCGCTGCGCGACGGGCTGGCGCGCACGATCGAGCAGTCGGGCGTCGAGCTGTTGATCGGCGGGGGCTAGGGCTGAGCCGCCGGCGCAGGTCTCGCGGCGACGCCGTGAGCCTGCCATGCGACCGCTACATCTGCCAGGCTGAGGCGTTGTGAGCAGTGAGATGGGACCTCGTTCCACCCGAACGCCCGCTCTGCCCATCGCGCGCAAGTCGCCGACGCCGGTGACCGGCGGGCCGGCTGGCGGCGCCTCGAGGCTCGACCGGTCGGCGTCGCTGGGGCGCCCGGCGACGGCGCAGGCGGTGCTGTCGGAGGCGACGGCGCGCAAGCAGACGGGCGATCGCGACATGCGCCGCAAGCGCCCGCCGGCGCTGTCGTTTCTGCTGCGCATGTCGACGGCACGCCGTCTCGCGCGCATCGTGTCGCTGCTGGGGCTGGACTTCGTGGCTGTGGCGCTGGCGGTCTTCACGGCGCTGATGCTCAAGGCGGTGGTGTTCAATCACGTGCAGTTCCACGCGTCGCTGCGCGAAACGGAACGCATCCTGCCGTTCGCGTACCTGCTGACGGCGCTGCTGTTCGCGCGCTCGGGCCTGTACGCGGCTCGCTCGCTGCGCCCGGGGCTCTCGCGGATCGTCGGCTCGCTGTTCCAGGTGGCGTTCGTGGCGCTGCTGTTCGCTGTGGTCAGCGGCGAACACTTCAGCAGCTACTACCTGTTTTATGGATCTTTGGCGTTCGCGCTGCTGTACGTGTCGTCGTTCCGTGCCGCTTATGAGTGGCTGACCGGGGCGATGCTGCGCGCTGCCGGCTATCGCCGTCGCGCTGTGCTGGTGGGGACGGGCAAGCACATCGCAGACGTCGCGCACGCGCTGAGCGACGCGCCGCACTCGCCGATCGAGGTCGTCGGCTTCCTCTCGCCGAAGGCGCTGCCGGGCAATGGCCTGAACGCGCTGGGCACGCTGGCGGACCTCGACAGGGTGCTCGGCTCGGAACGGATCGACGAGGTGATCATCGCCGACCCGGACTTCCCACAGGTGGAGGCGGTGGAGCTGGTCGACCAGTGCCACCAGCGCGGCGTGCGCGTGCGCTTGGCGCCGTCGACGATGGAGATCCTGATTCACCGCGCGGAGTTCGTGCCGGGCCAGTCGGTGCCGCTGTTCGAGCTCGGCCCGCCGGTGTTCGAGGGCGTCGACTTCGCGCTCAAGCGCGCGTTCGACCTGATCGGCGCGACGCTTCTGCTGGCGCTGATGAGCCCGCTGCTGCTCGCGCTCGCGCTCGCGGTTCGCTTGTCCTCGAAGGGACCGATCCTCTACCGCTCGACGCGTCGTGGCATCGGCCAGCGGCCGTTCCCGTGCTTGAAGTTCCGCACGATGCACACCGACGCGGAGGAGCGGCAGGCCGATCTGGAAGAGCTCAACGAGGCCACGGGCGCGCTGTTCAAGATTCGCGAGGACCCGCGGCTGACGCGCGTGGGGAGCTTCTTGCGGCGCTTCTCGCTGGACGAGCTGCCGCAGCTGATCAACGTGCTGCGCGGGGAGATGTCGCTCGTGGGACCGCGCCCGCTGCCGCAGCGCGACTACGAGATGCTCGAGGACTGGCACCGCAAGCGCTATCTCGTGCTGCCGGGAATCACCGGCCTGTGGCAGGTCTCCGGGCGCTCGGAGCTGGACTTCGACGACCTCGTGCACCTGGACTTCATCTACCTGGAGCACTGGTCGCTGGCGCTCGACCTGACGATCCTGCTGAAGACGATTCCGGCCGTGATTTCACGACGCGGCGCATACTGACGGGTCGGCGCCCTGCCGAACTCGACAGGCGTTGCAGCCACTGCACCCCACCTACTAAGGCAGCGCCTGCTTGGCTACTGAGTCAGCGCCTGCTCGGGCCCGGCGGAGGGGCGCCGGCGCAGGCGGCGAGGGGTCGTGCGCGGGCGGTCGGCCTGAGTGAGCGCGCGCTCGTACACGCGCCACGTGGCGCGCGCGGCGTCCTGCCAGGACCACGCGGGCGGCGGCGGCGCGGGACGCTCGATGGCCTGGGCGGCGGCGATCAGCGCGGGCAGGTCGCCGGCTGGCACGAAGGTCACACGCTCGTCGAGCACCTCGCGCAGCGCGAGGGTCTCACAGGCGACGACGGGCGTGCCGCAGGCGAGCGCCTCGACGGCGGGCAGGCCAAAGCCCTCGTCGTGGGAGGCGACGAGCAGTGCGTGCGCGCCGCTGTACAGCGCGGCGAGGTGGTCGTCGGTGACGTGCCCGGTGAGGATCACGTCGCGCAGCTCGTGCGCCCACGCGCTGGTGTGGCCGACGAGCACGAGCGGCAACTCACGCGGGGTGGCGGCGAGCTTGGCGATGTGCCTGCCGGGATCGGGGTGCTGCAGCTCGCCGACCCACATCAGGTAGCGCTCGGGCAGGCCGAAGCGCGCTCGCGCCTGCGCGATCTCGTCGGCGCTGCGCGGGTACATGCACTGCGCAGGCGCCTCGTGGATCACGTCGATCTGCTCGCGCTCGATGCCCAGGCGCTCGAGCGCGTCGTGGGCGAGCGCCTGCGTGGGCACGATCACGCGCACGGCGCGCTGCACGGCGAGCTCGCGCAAGCGCATGCGCGCGCCCGAGCGCAGGAGCTCCGAGCGGCGCTTCAGCGCGGTCAGGTCGTGCAGCGTGACGACCATCGGGCACGGGCTGTGCAGCAGCGCGCCTCTCATCCACGGCGCGTGAAAGACGTCGGCGCGGCGCGGGTGCGCGGTCTCGAAGATCTGCGCGTCGACGTCTGCCGTCTCGCGCAAGGCCGCCAGCAGGCAGCGCGAATAGCGCCCGACGCGCTGCGGATCGCTCACGGGGCGGCTGTCGAAAGCCACGTTCACGACTCGCCGATCTCCCGCTCCCCAAGCACGCAGCCAAGATATTCGCTGGCGTAGCTTTGTGCAGCAATGACGGCTAACTTGCGCACGTGTCCTCGCGCAGCTACTTCGAAGGCGTGTGGCAGGCCGTCCCGCCGGGCTCGCAGCCGCCCGAGCTGGCGCTGCGGCGCACGTTCGTGCTCGACGGCCTGCGCGCGGCGGCGGCGGCGACGAGCGCGAGCGAGCCGCTGCGCGTGCTCGACGTGGGCTGCGGCGAAGGTCAGCTGACGGCCGAGATCGCGCGCGCGGGCTATGCGGTCGTCGGCGTCGACGTCGCCGAGGAGCCGCTGCGCCGAGCGCGCGAGCGTCACCCCGACTTGGACGTGCGCGTGGTCGGCATGGAGGGGGAGTGGGCGCTGGCGGATGCGAGCTTCGACGCGGTGTGGGCGGGGGAAACGATCGAGCACGTCGCCGACACCGCCGCGTGGCTGTCGCAGGTGCGCCGCGTGCTGCGCTCGGGCGCCAGCCTGCTGTTGAGCACGCCTGCGCACGGTCGCCTGGCGATGCTGGCGTTGGCGCTGTCGGCGCGGCGCACCGACGAGCACTTCGACCCGCGCGCCGATCACCTGCGCTTCTACACGCAGCGCACGCTCGCGCGCCTGCTGGCGGACTTCGGCTTTGAGCGCGTCGACGTACGCGGCGCCGGCGGGCTGCCGGGCGCACGGCGCGTGCTGCTCGCGTCGGCGCTGCGCTCGCGCTTCTAGGCGGCGTGGGCCGCCGGCGCGTCTAGTGCCCGCGGGCGGCGTGGCGCGTGGGCGCTCGCCGTGCGCTTCGGCTGTGAGCTCGTGCTGCCAGCGCCGAGCGCTGTTGCGCTTTTGCCTTCGCCGCGGCTTGCTGCGCGCTCGCCGCGCGCAGCGCCTGCACGTAGTCGTTCTCGATGGCGATCGCTTCAGGGTTACCCGCGGCGATCGCCTCTGGCGCCACCGACTCGGGGTTGAGGTAGATCGCGGCTTCCAGCTCCCCCACGGCCGCACGCGGGCTTCGCGTGAGGTCGTACTCGCCGAGCGTCAGCCACGTCTGCGGGTTTGACGGCTGCAGGCGAACCGCTCGCTGCAGCGTCGCGCGCGCGAGCGCCGGCGAGCCGCTGGCCTGCTGCACGGTCGACAGCGTGAACAGCGCCTGCGCGGACAGCGGATCGCGCGACACGGCGGTGCGCGCCGACGCGAGCGCGGCGTGCGGACTGCGCGCCAGCTCCGCCAGCGCCTGCTGCGAGGCGTTGGTCGCTCGTTGCGGCTGCCACTGCGCCCACGCAGCGAGCAGCGCGCCGACGACGATCGCCGCGGCGACGACCATGCGCAGCGGGCCGAGCGCGCTCGGCTTCAGGCGCTCGCGCAAGTCCGAGAGGCGCGCCCCAGGCCTCACGGTCGCGCTCAGCGGACCGCGACCGGCCAGCCAGCCGGCGCACAGCAGCGCGACGATCGCGTTGCCGGGCACGTACCACGTCCAGTCGGCGAGCGAGTGGATGCCGAAGACGACGACGAGGCAGAGCATGCTGAGCATCGCCACGCGCTCTGCCGTGTACGGCGCCGGGCGCCCGTCGACGGTCAGGCGCCTCCACGCCGGATGGCCGCCGCTGCCGGCGCGATTGAGCCAGCCGCGCAGCGTCGCCCAACTCGTCCAGCGGCGGTTAAACGGATGCGTGCTGCGCCCGGCCGCGGCCATCCACACGAGCAGCAGCACGAGCGTCAGCGCCAGCCCGACGATGCCGAGGTCGGCGAGCGTCTGCACGATGTAGCCGTGCGCGTGGCGCACGTCGAGCGTCTCCGTGCGGTAGCGCAGGCGCGCCGTCGCGTAGCCTTCCGCGCCGGCGCCCAGCGCCGGGTGCGCCTGGAAGACCTTCAGCGCCTCGTTCCAGTAGCGCGCACGCACGCTGCCGACGGCCGTGAGGCGCCCGGGCGTGTTCGGCGGCACGGCGGCGTGCGGATCGGTCAGCGAGTGCACGCCGTGGGAGATGCTGCCGGTGAAGCCGCGGTGGCTGGCTGCGAGCGCCCCGGCGAAGGCCAGGATGACGATCGCGAGCGCGCTCAGCAGCAGCGCGCCGGCCCTGCGGCGGCTGATGATCGACGGCGCGTTGCGCCCCGTCCAGAAGCCGAATGCAAGACCGACGAGCGTCAGCAGCACGAGCATCACGACGATCAGCGCGCCGAGCCGGTGCCCGGCGCTCGTGCGCGCGGCCAGTTCCACGCTGTCGGTGTTCAGCGCGTGCGTGGAAAAGGCCCACGCGGTGACGGCGCCGGCCAGTACCGCGCCGCTGATCAGCACCGCCGCTCCGCGCAGGCGCAGCGGCACGATGCAGAACCACAGCGCCAGACCGAGCACGAGCGCGACGAGCGCGCCACGCGAGTACGCGAGCATCAGCGTCAGCAGCATCAGCCCCATCGCCGGGTAGGCCAGCGCGCTGAGCAGCGCGTGGCCGGCCCGGCGCGCGCCCAGCCACATGCAGCCGATCGCCCCCGTCGCCGCCGTCAGGCCGATCGCGTTCCAGTAGCTGTACGGCGCGCGCAGGCGCGAGTAGATGTCGCCGGCGTCCAGCTGGTCCGGGAAGACCTTCGTCAGCAGCGCGTAGCCGCACACGACGACCGCCGCCAGGACGACGCCGCCGAGCACCGCCGGCCAGCGGCCGGGGACCGTTCGCGCGAGCACGATCGCCGCGCCGAACACGCCGCAGTAGGCGAGCATGCGCCCGGCGTCCTTGAAGCTGTCGTCCGGCTGCACCGACCACACGACCGACACCGCCGTCAGCGCGGCAAAGGCGATCAGCAGCGCCAGCGGCCACGCGCCGTAAGCGCGCAAGCCGGCTGGTCCGAGCAGCACTGCCGTCGCGGCGACTACGCCCGCGCCGAGCGTCAGCGAGATCTCCACGGTCGTCATGTCGCCGAGGTTCAGCCCGCCGCCGGCGACGAACGCGACGAAGCACAGCACAGCGGCGATCAGCAGCGTCGGCCACCACGCGTCCGCGCGAGCCAGCCAGCGCACGCGCGGCCCGCTCGACCGCAATCGCGCACCGGCGTCGGGGGGTCCGTGCGGCGATCCGCCGGGCGCGTGCGTGGCGGCGCTCACCCCATCGCCCAGCGCAGGCGAAGGCTCGGCGGAGGAGGCGGCAGCGGGTGGCTCAGCCGGAGCGGTGGGCACGCACGCTCCTTCCAATCGCCCGTCCGCCGAGCGCCAGCGCGCACGCGAGCAAGAAGGCGAGCACGGCCAGCAGCGCGCCGGGCAGCGAGCTGAACGCCGAGGCGATGTTGGCGTGCACGACGCCCGGGCGCACGAGCTGGCCGCCGAAGTGCAGCGGCGTGGCGCCCGACTTCGCCACCCTGTTCAGCTTGCTGCGCTCCGACGGGGAGAGCGGAGTGGCGACGGCGGGCGCGCCGCCCCCGCCCGTGCCTGCACCGCCGCCACCGGCTGCCGCGAGCTGCGCGCGGCGGATCAGGTTGGCGCAGTCGGAATACTCTTCCACTTCCGTCGGCAGCTCCTGCAGGGCGCGCCGGTAGTCCTGCTGGCTGAAGCCGGCGAGGCTCTGCCCGTGCGTGCAGCGTTCGATGATCTTCGTGCCCGTGTCGGCGCTCGCCTCGGGGGCGAGGCAGACGAGCGCGACCAGCGCGACGACCACGGCAAGACGGGCGACGCGGCTCTTACACAGGGCGATTCTCATAGTGCAGCGACGCAACGCTACCAACGCCCGCGGGCGAGGCCGACGCTTGCGAGCGCTTGTGAGAAGCCGGCCGCCCACGCATCGTGGGTGTACGCGCGCACGTCCTCACGCGCCTGCTCGCCGAGCTTCGCGCGCAGCGCGGCGTCGCCCGCCAGGCGCCTGATCGCCGCCGCCAGCGCGCCGCTGTCGCCTGCCGCCACGACCAAGCCGTTGGCCCCGTCGCGCACGAGCCCGCCGGCCGCCGCGCCGACGGCGTCGGAGGCGATCACCGCGAGGCCTCGGTTCATCGCCTCGTTGACGACCAGGCCCCACGGCTCGCGAAACGTGCGCGTGGGAATGGAAGGGACGACGAGCACGTCTGCTGCGGCGTACATCTCGCGCAGCCGCGGCGGCTCGACGGCGTCCAGCGAGACGATCCCCGCGTCGCCCTCGCGCCGCAGGCCCGCAGGCGCGAAGGCCGCGCTGCCGGAGCCAGCGCCGACGAGCAGGAGCGCGTTGGCCGGCGCCGGCAGCTCGGCCACGCGCCACGCCTCGATCAGCACTGCCAGGCCCTTCTCGCGCGCGTCGCGCCCAACGAACAGGAAGCGCGTATCCGCGTCCGCCGGCCACGCGCTCGCCGCTGCCGTCGCCGGCGCGCCCCAGAACTCGTTGTCGACCGACTGCGTCGCCACGAACACGCTGCGCGCTCCGCGCGCGGCGACATACGAGCTGACGTGAGGCCCGTATGTGACGACGGCGTCGGCCGAGCGGTACAGCCGCCGCAGCGGCAGGAAGCTGAGCGCGTGCGCGGCACTTGCAGGGTGCGCCCACAGCGACGCCCAGAGGATCAGCGGCACGCGCGCGCGGCGCGCGCCCGCCCACGTCGCCAGCGGCGCCAAGCGCCCGCCGGTCGGGCACACGACCGCCCGGTAGTCGCCGCTGCTCGCCAGCGCGAACAGCTCGCGCGGGCGCACGTCTTGGTGGGGAAACGGCATCTGCTCATCAAACCCCGCGCCACCGTGCTTGTAGCGCCCGCCGAACAGCGCAAGCTCGATGCCCTCGCGCTCGTGCAGCCGCGCGAGCGCCCCCACGCGATACGCGGGAGCGTGGCCGGTGACGAACAGCAGCGGCTTCACCGCAGCGCGTGCTCGTACGCGGCCAGCGTCTGCTCGCCGCAGCGCTCCCACGTGAAGTTCGCCAGCACCGTCGCGCGCGCTCGCTGGCGCGCCTCGCGCAGCCGGTGCGGATCGCACAGCAGCTCGTCCACGCGCTGCGTCAGGCGCTCGATGTCGCCGGGTGGCACGAGCACCATGCCATCGCCCGCAGCCGCTATCTCCTCCGGTCCCGGCTCGCCACGGCAGCCGATCGCCGGCACGCCGCCGGCCATCGCCTCGACGTAAGCCACGCCAAACGCCTCCTCCGTCGACGGCATCACGAACAGCGTGCACTCGCGCGCACGCTCGATCGCCTCCGCCGGCGCGAGCTGGCCGTGGAAGTCCACACGCTCGCTCACGCCCAAGCGCGCCGCCAGGGCCTCCAGCGTCGCGCGCTCGGGGCCGTCGCCGACGATCGCGTAGCGCAGCGTCGGGTGGCGCGGCGTCAGCACGGCAAGCGCACGCAGCACGTCCGCGTGGCGCTTGCGCGCGACAAGGTGCCCGACCGTCACCAGCTTCGGCGCTTGGCCGCGCGTCGCCGGCCGCGCCGTCGTGGGGACGTCCGCGCCGAGGTGCACCACGCGCGCCTCGCGCGCGCCATGCTCGCGCGACAGCTCGGCGATGCCCGCGCTGTTCGCCAGCACCAACCGCGCCTGTGCGAGCGCGTGGCGGACGCTCTCGCCGCCCGCGCGCACGCGCCCGGCGGTGTACAGCACGTCGCCGCCGTGCACCGACACGATCAGCGGCGCGTGCGCTGTGCCCAGCGCGGGCACGCGGCGCACCGCGTCGCCGGCGGGGATCGCGTTGTGCGCGTGCACGAGATCGAACGCGAACGAACGGCGCACGCGCGCCATCGCCAGCGCCAGCGGCGCGGCCGCCCACGCTCCCCACGAGGCGTAGGAGCGCTGGCGCTCGGGCGAGACGAACGGCACGTAGGAGATCGACAGCCCGTCGCGCGTCTGCGCGCGCGGCTCGCGCGCGCGTTGCACCAGCGCGCTCGCGACCGCCAGCGGGCCGCCCGCCAGCGACGAGCGCGGCGGGATCAGGCGGTGCAGCACCAGCACGCGCACCTCCGCGCCCGCGTCGCGCGCCGCCAGCGCCTGGCGATGGGCCCAGATCCCCATCACCGGGTCGCGACGGCTCGGGTAGAACTCGGCTACGACCAGGACCTTCACCAGCGGCGGTGCGTGGTAACGGTGCGTCGCGCCTCCTGCGCGCTCACGTACGGGCGCTCGGCCAGGAAGGCGCGCGCCTCCGCGATCGCCGCCTCGCGCGAGTACGCCTCCGCCGCCGGCGCCGCACGGTGGCGGATCGCCACGGCGTCCGTCACGCCACAGCGCCAGCCGTGCTCCTGCGTCAGCGCCCCCCAGTGCGCGTCCAGTCCCCAGCCCATGCGCAGCTGCGGAAACGGCAGCAGCGTGTCGAACGTAGCGCCGGCAAACGCCGTCACCGGGCCGATCTCCACGAAGCGCGTCTCGCGCACGACGCTCGCGGCTTGCCGGCGCGTCTGCGGCCACGCCGCGTGCGAGTTCAGGCGGTGCGCCGGCTGCGCCAGCTGCAGGTCAAAGCGCTCGCACAGGAACACGAAACGGTCGACGAAGCCGCGCGGCAGCTGCACGTCGTCGTCCAGCAGCACCAGCCAGTCGTGCCCCTCCGGCCGGTGCTCGGCGAGCAGGCGATTGAGGTTCTCGAACTTGCCGCGCCCGTCCGGCGGCGCGGTGTGCAGCTCGACGTGATGGCGCGAACGCGCCAGCTCCGCCTGCGCACGTGTGGCCAGCGCGCGGTGCTCCGTGCGCTCGATCCCCAGCACAAGTACACGCCGGCATGGCGGCTCGCGCCGCGCAGCCAGCGCCAGGCGCAGCCGCCGCCCGCCGGCCAGCTCGCGCGCGTCCACCGCCCCGTCGCGCACGCCGCGCACCACCGCGTCCAGGCCGCCGACCGTTCCGCTGGTCCCGGACAGGAAGTCACCCGCGCTGTCGACCGCCGGCTCGCACGCGCCGTCGACCGCCGGCTCTCGGGCGCCGACGCGTTCGCGCAGGCCCTCGCCCAGTCGCCCGGCGCTGTGCGCGACCATCGTCACGCCCGCCGGACAGCGGCGGCGCACGACGTGGCCCGCGCACGCCGCCAGCGTCAGCGACTCGCGCGCCAACGTCGGCGCGCGGCCCTCGCGCGCGTCGAAGCGCCGCGCCGCACGACCGCGCACGTACGCTGCGTGCGACAGCGCGCTCAAGCGCGCGTCGCGACCGACCCGCCGGTGCTCGACAGCCGCCGCCGCGACGTACAGAACGCGACCCGTCCCGCCGGAGGCGGCCCTAAAACGATCCTGCCACTCCTGCTCGTCGCCGCCGTCGCTCAGTGACTCGTCGAAGCGACCCACGCGCTCCAGCGCCGTTCGCCTGATCGCCATGTTCGCGCCCCATGCGTAGCGCGCGTCCGTGTCCTGCTGCCCGAGGTCCAGCGATGTGATCGGCGGCGCCTCGCCACCGCACGAACGCCAGCGATGGCCTTCGATGCTCGGGCGGATCGGTCCCGTGAACACGTCCACTTCGTCGTGCTCGCGCACGGCCTGCAGTAGCGCAGCCAGCCACTCGGGGCTCGCGCGAACGTCGTCGTCGAGGAACGCCACCAGCTCGCCCGACGAGCGCTCCACGCCGGTGTTGCGCGCGACGTTCAGTCCCAGCGGAGCGTCGTGCGGCTCGTAGCGCGCGCCAAACCGCTCGGCGACAGCGCGTGTCTCATCCGACGCCCCGGCATCGTCGATGACCAGCACCTCCGCGCCCGCCTGCGCGGCCTGCGCGGCGATCGACTGCAGCGCCACCTCCAGATACAACAGGCGTGCGCGCGTGGGGATCACGATCGAGGCGGGCGTCATCGTCGGGACAGTCTAGGTTTGCCGCCGGTTTGCGCCCTTGTGCGCGGCGCGTCTGGCAATAGGCTCTCGCGCACCATGGTCCTGTTCCTGCACAACCGCTACCGCACCACCGGCGGCGAGGAGCGCGTCGTCGACGACCTCTTGTGGCTCGTGCGCGAGCAGCTGCGCGAGCCCGTCGAGCTGCTCTCGCGTTCCTCCGCCGACCTCCGCCGCGCTCGCGCGGCGCTCGGGCTGCTGCGTGGCGGCCTGCAGCCCGACGAAGTCGCGCGCGCCGTGCGCGCCGGCGGTGCCCGTGTCGTGCACGCGCACAACCTGCAGCCGGCGCTCGGCTGGCGCGCGCTCGCCGCCGCGCGCCACGCCGGAGCGCGTGTCGTGCTGCACCTGCACCAGTACCGGCTCGTCTGCGCGATCGGCGTGTGCTTCACCCGCGGCGCCGAGTGCACGCGCTGTCACGGCCGCGACACGCTCCCCGGCGTTCGCCTGAACTGTCGCGGCAGCGTTCCCGAGGCCGCCGCCTACGCTGCCTCGCTCGCGCTGTGGCAGCGGCGCATCGTCGAGCACGCCGACGCCTTCATCGTCCCCAGCACGTTTGCCCGCGAGCGCCTGCGCGCGCTCGGCGCGCCGCTGCCGTGGGAACGCGTGCACGTGATCGCGCCCCCCATCCGCGCACTCGCTCGCGACGAGCACGCGCCGGATCGGCCGGCACTCGCGGCGGCCTCTGAGGCGGGGGCTGTGCCCGGCGTGGCTGCTGTCTCTAGCGCCGACGCAGGCGCCTACGCGCTCGTCGTCTCGCGGCTGGCGCCCGAGAAGGGGGTCGACGTGGCGATCGACGCGTGTCGCGCCGCCGGCATACCGCTGGTTATAGCCGGCGACGGGCCGCAGCGGGCCGATCTGCAAGCGCGCGCCGGCGGCGACGTGACATTCGCCGGCTACGTCGACGACGCCGAGCTCGCGCGGCTGCGCACCGGTGCGTCGATCGCGCTCGTGCCGTCGCGTTCGGCCGAGACGTTCGGCCTGGCCGCCGCCGAGGCGATGGCCGCCGGCCTGCCCGTGGCCGCGAGCCGCGTCGGGGCGCTGCCCGAGCTGCTCGACGAGCCCGCGCTCGTGCCTTGTGGGGATCCCGCCGCGCTCGCGCGGGCAATCGTCCGGCTGGCTGGTGATCGCGCCTCCGCGATGCGCGGTCGCGAGCGCGTTCGCGCGCTCTGCTCGCCAGAAGCCGTTGCCGCCCAGCTCGCACGCGTGTACGACGGAGACGATTTCGATTCCAGCGCGCGCGCGGCGAGCGTAGCTTAGGAGCGAGCGGATAAGCGACGATTTCGCGAGGGCGAGGGCGAGGGCGAGGGCGGGGCGAGGGCAGGGACCAGGGCGAGGTCAAGCAGGGGCGACGGCGAGAGACGGACAAGGTTTGATCGATTACAGACTTCGTGCGCGATCGTATATACAAACGCGGCCTCTATAGGACGAAACGAGCGTATGCGCGCCAGGTCGTATATACGATCGCGCACCGACTCCGCACAGAGAGCATCGCTGTGACCCGACACATGGCATTCGACGAAGAGCATCTTTGCCACGTGCGCGTTTAAGCTGCGGCCGTGCCACGCGAGCGCAGCGCGCTTATAACAGGGCTGACCGGTCAGGACGGCTCGTTCCTGGCCGAGCTGCTGCTCGAGAAGGACTACCGCGTCAGCGGGCTCGTGCGCGCCGGTGGCGCGCAGTCGCTGGGCCCTTCCGCACACCTGCGTGAGCAGGTGGAGCTCGTGCCCGGAGACCTGCGCGAGCCGGCGACCCTTCGCGCGGCCGTCGAGCGGGCGGGAGCGAGCGAGATCTACCACCTTGCCGCGCCGTCGTTCGTGCCCGCGTCGTGGCAGCGGCCGGGGGAGACGATGCGCGCGATCGCTGGGTCCACGGCGGCGATTCTCGAGGCCGTGCGCGATGTCGCTAGCGATGCGCGCGTGTTCGTGGCGGCTTCCGGTGCGATCTTCGGCGACACGCACGAGAGCCCGCAGAACGAGAACACGCCGTGCCGGCCGACGACGCCATATGCCGTCGGCAAGCTCGCCGCGCACCAGCTCGTCGGCCTGTTGCGCGAGCACAACGGCCTGCACGCCAGCTCGGGCATCGCCTTCAACCACGAGTCCGAGCGCCGGCCCGAGCGGTTCGTCACCCGCAGGATCACGCGCGGCGTCGCCGCAATCGCGCTCGGGCGCCAGGACGAGCTGACGCTCGGGACGCTCGACGCTGTGCGCGACTGGTCGTTCGCCGGCGACATCATGCAAGGCGCCTGGCTGATGCTCCAGCAGGAGTGCCCGGACGATTACGTGCTCGCCAGCGGCGTGGCGCACACCGTCGCCGAGCTCGCGCGCACGGCCTTCGCCTGCGTCGACCTCGACGCCGAGCGCTACCTGCGCGTCGACTCCTCGCTCATCCGCGCCGCCGAGAGCACCCGGAGCGTCGGCGATGCGCACAAGGCGCGCCAAGTGCTGGGCTGGCGGGCGAGTCTCACCTTCGAGCAGCTGGTCGAGCGGATGGTTCGCGCCGATCTGCGCTCGCTGCAGGGCGTCGCCGCGCGCTGACGCGCCGGCTCTGCACGGCTCGGCGCCAAAGGCTTCTCGCTGCAGGGCCGACCCCCGGCCCCAAATGCAGGCCAACCCCTACACTGCCCCCGAATGACGACCGTCGGGATCATCGGGCTCGGTTACGTCGGGCTTCCGCTCGCAGTCGCTTTCGCACAGGAGGGCTGCGACGTCATCGCCGTCGACATCGACTCGCGCAAGATCGAAGCGATCGAGGCCGGCGACTCCTACATCGAGGACGTTCCCTCGGAGCTGCTCGCCCAGTTCAAAGACCGCATCCAGGCCACCACCCGCTACGCGCGCCTGGCTAAAGCCGACGCGGTGCTGATCTGCGTCCCCACGCCGCTCACGCGAAACCGCGAGCCCGATCTCGGCCCGCTCGTGTCCACCGCACAGGCGCTCGGCGAGGTCCTGCAGCCCAACCAGCTGGTCGTGCTCGAGTCCACGACATACCCCGGCACCACGCGCGAGCGTGTCGCCCCCCTGCTGGAGGAGTCCGGCCTGAAGGCCGGGCGCGACTTTCACCTTGCCTTCTCGCCCGAGCGTGTCGATCCGGGGCGCACCGACTTCACGCTGCGCAACACGCCGAAGGTGCTCGGCGGACTGACCGAAGCGTGCGTGCTGCGCGCCGAGGAGATCTACGGGCTCGTCTGCGAAACGCTCGTCCGCGTATCCAGCCCCGAGGCGGCAGAGCTGACCAAGCTGCTGGAGAACATCTTTCGCTCGGTCAACATCGCGCTCGTCAACGAGCTTGCGATGCTCACCGACCGCATGGGCATCGACATCTGGGAGGTCGTCGAGGCGGCGTCGACCAAGCCCTACGGGTTCATGCCCTTCTCACCCGGCCCAGGCATGGGCGGGCACTGCCTGCCGGTCGACCCCTTCTACCTGAGCTGGCGCGCGCGCGAGTTCGACATGTCCACCGAGTTCATCGAGCTCGCCGGCAAGGTCAACCAGCAGATGCCCTACCACTGCGTGGAGAAGGCGCAGCGGGCGCTCAACCAGGCCGGACTTGCGGTCAAGGGCGCGCGCGTGACCGTGCTCGGCGTCAGCTACAAGCCCGGCGTCGGCGACATCCGTGAGTCGCCCGCGCTGAAGATCATCCAGCTGCTCAACGAGATGGGTGCGGAGGTCAGCTATCACGACCCGCACGTGGCCACGCTCTCGGACTTCGCGCTCGACAGCCGGCCGCTCGACGATGCGCTGGACGACGCCGACCTCGTGCTGATCGTGACCGCCCATCCGAGCATCGACCACGACGACGTCGCCCATCGCGCGCGGCTGGTCGTCGACCTGCGTGGCGTCACGCGCTCCTCCGGCGCCACCGACGTCATCCAGCTCTAGCATGGCCGCCTTGAAGTCGCGGGAGAGCCGGCGGTGCTGAGCCCCGACCCGCGCGCCCCTGGGCTGCTGCTCGGCGAGGACGTGCAGATCGCCGCGGACGTGTCGTTCGGCGCCGGCGTCATCGTGCATGCGGGAACGATCGTCGCCGCCGGTTGCACGATCGAGGACCGTGCGCTGCTCGGCAAGCCCCCGCGCCTGGCCAAGAGCTCCGCCGCGCACGGCGAGGTCGGCCGGCTGCGGCTCGCCGCCGGCGTCACCGTGTGCTCGAACGCCGTCGTGTTCGCCGGCGCGACGCTCGGCGAGCACGCGATCGTCGGCGATCAGTCCTTCGTGCGCGAGCGCTCGTCCGTCGGCGCCCGCTCGATCATCGGGCGCGGCAGCGTGATCGACAACGACGTCTCGCTCGGCGCGCGCGTGCGCGTGCAGACGAACGTCTACCTGACCGCCTTCACGATCGTCGAGGACGACGTGTTCGTCGGCCCCGGTGTCGTCACCACCAACGACGACACGATGGCCCGCCACCCGCCCGGCGCGCCGCTGCGCGGCGCAACGCTGCGGCGTGCCTGTCGCATCGGCGGCGGCGCCGTGCTCACGCCAGGCGTGCAGATCGGCGAGGAGGCCTTCGTCGCCGCGGGCGCGCTCGTCACCAGCGACGTCCCCGCGCGCGCCGTCGTCATGGGAGCGCCCGCGCGCGTCGTGCGCGACGTGGGCGACGAGGATCTGCTGGAGCGTTGGCGCTAACCAGCCGCGTTGCGTACAGCCGCCACGACCTCATCCGCCTGCTCGCGCGTGAGCACCGGGCTCATCGGGATCGCCAGGTGGCGCGCTGCCGCCTGCTCCGTGCCCGGAAGATCGAGGCCCGCGCCCCATTGGCGCATCGGCGGCTGGCGGTGCACGGGGGTGCGGTAGTACGGCTTGTGCGCGACGCCCGCCACCGCCAGCGCCTGTTCCAGCCGCGCGACGTGCGGATGCGCGATCACGTAAAGGTGCCAGGCCGGTGACGCGCCGGGTACGGGCGAGGGGAGCGCGACCAGCTCGCCGAGGCCTGCCTGCTCGTAATGGCGCGCCGCCGCGCGGCGTCCGGCGGCCCACTCGTCCAAGTGCGGCAGCTGCACGCGCATGATCGCCGCCTGCAGCTCGTCCAAGCGCGAGTTGTAGCCGAGCTGCTCGTAGTCGACCTTGTCGCGCGAGCCGTGAAAGCGCAGGATGCGCGCCTGCTCGGCGATCCGCTCGTCGGAGGTCAGGATCATTCCGCCGTCGCCGAAGCAGCCCAGGTTCTTCGACGGGTAGAAGGAGATCGTCGAGGCCGTCGCCAGCCCTCCCGCGCGCCCATCGGTTGAGCGCGAACCGACGGCCTGCGCGGCGTCCTCCAGCACGGGCACTCCCAGTGCCTCGATCGCGGCTACCGGCGCGACGTTGCCGAACAGGTGCACGACGACCACCGCCTTCGTGCGCGGCGTCAGCGCCGCTGCCACCGTCTCGGCGGTGACGCAGTATGTCGCCGGGTCGATGTCGCAGAAGACCGGCGTGGCGCCGGTCGGTGGGATCGCCTCTGCGGATGCGTAGAAGGTGAACGACGGCACGACGACCTCATCGCCCGGTCCGACGCCCATCGCGCGCAGGGCGATCGTGATCGCCTCGGTGCCGTTGGCTACGCCGATGCCGTGACCTGCCCCGGCGTACGCGGCGAGCTCCTGCTCGAAGGCGGTCACCTCCGGGCCGAGAATGAAGCGTTCGGAGTCCAGCACGCGATCGATCGCCGCGCGCAGCTCGTCGCGCAGCGGCGCCAGCGTCGACGCGGTGTCGAACAGCCCGACCGCCATTGCACTCAGCTTGGCTTGAGCAGTTCGAGGTCCGCGCGCGTCATCAGACGGATGAGCTCCTCGAATGAGGTTTCCGGCTTCCAGCCGAGGTCGCGCCCGGCCTTGCCGGGGTCGCCGATCAGATGGTCGACCTCGGCTGGGCGCACGAACGCCGGGTCGATCGTTACGTACTGCTCGAAGTCGCCCAGCCCGGCCTCGTCGAAGGCCACCTGACAGCACTCACGAACCGAGTGCGCCTCGCCGGTCGCGATCACGAAGTCCTCCGGTTTGTCCTGTTGGAGCATGGCCCACATGGCTACGACGTAGTCCTTGGCATAGCCCCAGTCGCGTTCGGCGTCGAGGTTGCCCAGGCGGATCTCCTTGGCCAGACCATGCTTGATCGCGGCTGCGTGCCAGGTGATCTTGCGCGTGACGAACTCCAGTCCCCGGCGGGGACTCTCGTGGTTGAACAAAATCCCCGACGTCGCGTGCAGGTCGTAGGACTCGCGGTAGTTGACCGTGATGAAGTGGCCGTAGGCCTTGGCGACGCCGTAGGGCGAGCGCGGGTAGAAGGGGGTGGTCTCCGTCTGCGGGACCTCGAGCACCTTGCCGAACATCTCGCTGGAGGAGGCCTGGTAGAAGCGCGCCTGCGGGCACACTTCGCGCATCGCCTCGAGCATCCGCGTGACACCCACTCCCGTGAACTCGGCCGTCAGCGTCGGCTGGATCCAGGAGACGGCGACGAACGACATCGCAGCGAGGTTGTAGATCTCCGTCGGGTTGGACGCCCGCAGCGCGTCGACCAGCGAGCGCTGGTCGAGCAGATCGCCCTGGTGCAGCGTGATGCGATCGCGGATCTGCTCGATCCGGTCGAACTTCTCCGTGGAGGCGCGCCGGACCATGCCGTGGACCTCATAGCCCTTCTCCAGCAGCAGCTCGGCCAGGTAGGAGCCGTCCTGGCCGGTGATGCCCGTGATCAGCGCTGAGCGACGTGTCGACATGCGCGGCAGCCTATAGAGCGCTGCCGATATGCCTGTCGTCGGTGGCGCGCTCGCGCAGCGATCGCGCCGTCGCCGCGACGCCGTCCTCGAGCTCGATCTGCGGCTGCCAGCCCAGCAGCTCACGCGCCTTATCCGTCGCAGGCCAGCTCCGCTCGGGTCCGCGCGCGCCACCGGCACGCAGCTCGAGCTCCAGCTCGTCGGCATCCGCGCCGCATGCCCGCCAAACGACCTGTGCGATCTCCGCGATGGTCTGCTCGCCCGAGCTGGACAAATTGAAGTCCTCGTTGAGCGCCGCCGGCGAATCGAGTGCGACGACGATCGCGCCAGCGATGTCGTCGACGTGCGTCGGCGACATCGTCTGCTCGCCCGAGGCGGCCACCTGCAGTGGTCGGCTGCCCGCGAGCGCTCCCTCGATCAGTTCGAGCACAACGCTTCCGGCCCCCGGCTCGCTCGCTGCGTCGGCCGGTCCCGGCCCGTACATCGCAAACGGACGGCAGATCGTGAACGGGAATCCGTGCTCGTCGTGCGCCGCGCGGCAACAGCGCTCGCCCGTCAGCCGGCTGAAGCCCTCCGGCGACAGCGCCACAGGGCATTGCGCCAGGTGACCCTCCGGCGTCGGGAACAGCTCCGCGCGCTCGAACACCAGCGGCGAGGATATGTACACGAAGCGCTCCACCTCACAGTCCAGCGCTGCGCGGATCACCGTGTCGTGCAGGGTGGTTTCGTACTCCATCTGCGTGTGCGCCCGCACGGGGCCGTCCGCGTCCTCTGCGCGATAGCTGGCGATGTGGATCACATGCGAGCAGCCCTTGACCGCCGTGTGTGACTCTGCCGGTGCGCGCAGGTCGGCGCTGCGGATCTCGCACGCCTCGCGCATCCACTGGGGCGCGTCACGCTCGTCTGCGATGCGCACGTCGTAGGCGGGGTCGGCCAGCAGCCGCCTCGCGATGGCTGCGCCGAGCATGCCCGCGCCGCCGGTGATCAGCACACGGCTCACGCGCGGCGCTGGCCGGTCCGCTCGCCGAGCTGCGACCCACGTTCGCGGCGATGGCGGACGTACTGCCGTGCAAAGCCGGCCACGAACCGCGGGTTGTAGCGGGCGTATCGCCGCCACAGGCGGCGCGGCTCGCGCCACAGGCGATAGGTCCACTCCAGGCCGTTGCGCTGCATCCACGGCGGCGCCTGCGACACGAGGCCCGCGTGAAAGTCGAACGCCGCGCCAACGCCGACGAGCAGCGGCGGGGTCAGGCGGGGGCGCATCTCATGCATCCACTGCTCCTGCTTGGGCTGCCCCGTGCCCACCCACACGACGGCCGCGCCCGAAGCGTTGATCAGCTCGATCTCATGCTCGTCCTCGGCGCGCGTCAGGGGGCGGAAGGGGGGCGAGGATCCTCCTGCGACGCGCAGTCCGCGGAAGCGCTCGCTCAACCGTCGCTCCAGCAGCAGGCGCTCCTGCGGGCCGCGTCCGCCGTACAAGTAGATCGACGTGCCGTTTGCCGCCGCGCGCTCACAGAACTTCGCCATCAGGTCCGGTCCGTACACGCGCGTGGCGCGTGCGTGCCCGAGCGCGTGCAGCGCCCATACCAGTGGCTGGCCGTCTGGCACCGCCAACGTGGCGCCGAGCGTCGCCGCGAGCGTCGCCGGCTGCTCCTGCGCGGACATCACCAGATTGACCGCCGCCGCCGTCACGTAACCGCGAGCGTTCGCGGCGATCATCGCGTCCATCCAATCGATCACCTGCTCGTAGTCGGAGATCGCCAGCGGGATGCCCAGGATCTCCGCTGTCGGCGGCGGCGGCGGAGGAGGAGGCATTGTCGAGGCTGGCGTGGCGATCGCGTGAAGATACCCGCCGAGCAGGTTCGCGACACCCGTTGCCCGTGCGGAGAATCGACCGGATAAATTCGTCTTGCTCGTAACATTCCCGTAATCTGGGGCGATGAGTCCTCTCGTCGTTCGCCGCTACCGCGCCGAACGTCTGCTGCGCGAGGAGTTCGACCGGCTGCGCTCGAGGGTCGTCGCCGGCGTGTCCCGGCGACTGCAGACCGGCGGCGTGCACCTCGACTCCAGCGATCTAGACGCGTGCTACTCGCAGGCGTGGCACGGCCTGTATGCGGCCGTCCTCGATGGCGAGGAGATCGACAATCCCGCCGCCTGGCTCGCGCTCGTGACATATCGCCGGGCGGTCGACGAGCATCGTTCTCGCCGCGCGATCGCGCCCATGCCGCACGTGCCTGCGGATCGCCCCGCGCTCGCGCCCGAGGATCAACCCGCCGACCAGCGAGACATCGCAGCCGAGCTCGACGATCGCGCGCGGCTGCGCCAGCTGTTCGAGGCGCTGCGCACCCGCTTGAGCGTGCGCGAGCAGCAGGCCGCGACGCTGTGCTATCTGCACGGTCTCTCCCGCGCCGACGCCGCCGCACGGATGGGCGTCAGCGAGCCGCGCATGCGCAAGCTCATGGAGGGTCGCGGGGCTGGATCGCAGGGTGTCGCTGCCAAGGTCGGCGCGCTCGTGCATACGATCAGCGCGGGCGAGTGGTGCGAGCAGCAGGGCTCGCTCATGCGCGCCTTCGCCTACGGCGTGCTCGACCCCGACGGCGAGCGCTACCAGCTCGCGCAGCTTCACCGCGATGAGTGCCCCGCGTGTCGTGCGTACGTGCTCTCGCTGCGTGGCCTCGCCGCCGTGCTCCCGCCCGTGCCCGTGCTGCTTCACTGGGCGATTGGTGCCGGTGCTGCCGGTGGCACGTTTGCCGGAGCCGGAGCCGGAGCCGGAGCCGGAGCCGGAGCCGGAGCCGGAGCGGGAGCCGGAGCCGGGGCCGGGACGGGAGCCGGGGCCGGGGCGGGCTCCGGTGTGGCAACCGCGGGCGTCGGGAGAGCCGCCCCCGAGGGCTCCGCCGGGACGGCCGGCGTGGTCGTGGTGGCGGCGGTCGAGGTGGGGACCCCGGTCTCTGTCACGGGCGGTGCCGCGGCTGACGGCGGGACGGTGGAGGTCGCCGTGGGCGCC
>DASYKG010000047.1:0-31592 GCA_035995645.1 Solirubrobacteraceae bacterium | reverse complement strand
CTGCGCCGGCGACGTCGGCTTCCCGCTGCTCGTGCGTCCTTCCTACGTGCTCGGCGGACGCGCGATGGAGATCGTCTACTCGCGCGACGGCCTCGCCGACTACCTGCGCCGCGAGGGGGTGTCCGACGGCGAGACGGCCGGTGGGCCGGGCGGGGCGCCGGAGATCTTCCTCGACCGCTTCCTGGAGAACGCCACGGAGGTCGACGTCGACGCGCTGTGCGACGGGCGCGAGGTGTGGATCGGCGGGATCATGCAGCACGTCGAGGAGGCCGGCGTGCACTCCGGCGACAGCGCCTGCGTGCTGCCGCCGCACTCGCTCGGGGAGGAGATGCTCGAGCAGATGCGCGCGGCCACGCGTGAGATCGCGCTGGCGATCGGCGTCGTCGGGCTGATCAACGTGCAGTACGCCGTGCACGCGGGCGAGCTGTACGTGATCGAGGCCAACCCACGCGCATCGCGCACCGTTCCCTTCGTCTCCAAGGCCGTCGGGCTGCCGCTGGCCAAGCTCGCCTGCCGGATCATGCTCGGCGAGTCGATCGCCGAGATGGGGTTGCCGCGCGAGCGCGAAGGCGTCGGCTTCGGCGACCACGTGTGCGTCAAGGAGGCCGTGCTGCCGTTCGACCGCTTCGAGGGCTCCGATGCGCTGCTCGGCCCGGAGATGCGCTCGACCGGCGAGGTGATGGGCATCGCGCGCGACTTCCCCACGGCGTTCGCCAAGGCGCAGGCGGCCGCCGGCGTGCCGCTGCCCAGCGAGGGCACCGCGTTCATCACCGTCACCGACTCCGACAAGGCCGGCGCCTTCGCCGTCGCGCAGATCCTGCACGACAACGGCTTTGCGATCGTTGCCACGCGCGGCACCGCCGAAGCGATCGAGCGCATGGGCGTGCCGGCACAGCGCATCAACAAGATCGGCGAGGGCTCGCCGCACGTGCTCGACTGGATCGAGCGCGGCGACGTCGACCTCGTCGTCAACACGCCGACCGGCTTCGGTGCGCGCACCGACGGCTATGAGATCCGCCGCGCGGCCGTATCGCACGGGATTCCCTGCGTGACGACGCTCGCCGCCGGCGTGTCGGCGGCGCGCGCGATCGCCAGCGCGCGGCGCGACGGCGAGCCGGCGGTGCTGTGCCTGCAGGAGCTTCACGGTGTGCGCGCCGAAGGGGTCAAGACGGCGTGAGCGAGTGGAGCGCCGCGCCGGCGCCGTTTGCCCGCCGGCTGCTGACCGTGCTGGGCGTCGATCAGCTCGGCGCCTACAGCGTGCTGCGCGTCGCAGACGTCGAGACGCCGGAGCCGCAGCCCGGGCAGTTCGCGATGATCGCCGCCGCCGAGCGCTGGGGCGGGGGAGAGGACGAGCGGCCCTACCTTCCGCGGGCCTTCTCGATCGCCCGCAGGCGCGTCGGCGAGTCGCACTTCCTGCTCGAGGACGTCGGGCCGGGCACGCGCCGCTTGTGCGAGCTGCGCGAGGGCGACGGGCTGTGGGCGCTCGGCCCGCTCGGCAAAGGCTTCTCGCCACCCAAGCCGCGCCACCGCGCGATCCTCGTCGGCGGCGGCGTCGGCATCGCGCCGCTGGCGATCCTGCAGGACGCGCTGGAGGCCGAGGCGGCGACGAATGTGACCGTGCTGCTCGGTTTTCGCGACGGCGCGCGCGCACCCGGCGCCGCGCTGCTGCACGGCGCGCGCGTCGCCACCGACGACGGCTCGGTCGGCCACCACGGCCTGCTCACCGAGCTGCTCTCCAAAGAGCTCTACGAGGACTCGCGCGCCGAGGTCTACGCCTGCGGCCCGGCGCCGATGCTCGAGGCCGTGCGCGCGATGTGCGCAACCCGCGACGTCCCCGCGCAACTCGCCCTCGAGGCCGGCATGGCGTGCGGCTTCGGCGCCTGCTACGGCTGCGCCGTGCCCAAGCGCGGCGGCGGCTACCTGCGCGTGTGCGTCGACGGCCCCGTGATCGACGCCGCCGCGCTCGAGCGCGTCTCAGAGCACGCCGGAGCCCCGTCGTGAGCTCAGGTGAGGCAATTCTTACGAACGCCGAGGCGGGCGACGGCATCGAGTTCTGCGGGCTGTCGCTCGCCCATCCGGTGATCAACGGCTCGGGCACGTTCGACGCGATCGCCGCGCGACGTGCGTTCGGGGCGGCGGCGCTGGAGCGCGACTTCCCCTTCGCCGCGTTCGTGTCGAAGACGATCACGCTGAGCCCGCGCGCGGGCAACCCCGCGCCGCGCCTGTGGGAGACGGCCGGCGGGCTGATCAACTCGATCGGCCTGCCCAACAAGGGCCTCGCGGCCTACCTGACCGAGGATCTGCCGCAGCTTGCGGCGTTGCCGGTGCCGTTGATCACCAACGTGATGGGCTCCAGCGCCGAGGAGTTCTCGACGCTGGTGTCCGCCTGCGACGGGCGCCCGGAGATCGCCGCGATCGAGCTCAACGTGTCCTGCCCGAACGTCGAGACCGGCCTGGACATCGGCGCCGACCCGCGGCAGCTCGCGCAGGTCCTCGCCGCCTGCCGCACAAGCACGCGCAAGCCGCTGATCGTCAAGCTCACGCCGAACACCGCCGACGTGCCGGCGTGCGCCGCCGCGGCGCAGGATGGCGGCGCCGACGCCGTCTCGCTGATCAACACGCTGCGTGCGATGGCGCTGTCGCCGGATCGCAGCGGCGAGCGCCGGCCGTGGCTCGGCGGCGGCACGGGAGGACTGTCCGGGCCGGCGATCCGTGCCGTGGCGCTGGCGCAGGTCGCACGGGTCGCCGCCCGCGTGAGCATTCCCGTCGTCGGCATGGGCGGCGTCCAGCGCGCCTCGCACGCGCGCGACCTGCTCGACGCCGGCGCCACGCTCGTGGCGGTCGGGACCGAGACGTTTCGCGATCCGACAGCCGCGGCGCGCGTCGCCGGCGGGTTGCGCGCCGTGGCGCCGGCGCAAGCCGTTTCTCGGACCGCGTGATCTGCGATGTCCGTGCAAAAACCGCAACAAGCGGCCGTTTGCGCGCTTGTGAAAACGCTTGTGAAAACCACGCGCCACCGTCCACCATCCTCGACGCCCCTGCACCTCAGGTTGAGGTCCAGCTGAATTCGCGGACTTGACCTTGATCGCCCGTCTCGGGTGTGTAGACTCGCCGCCCATGACGACGGCGACCAGTACGACGTCCTCTAACGCATCCATGGCTCCCGAGCGATCGCTAAACCAGAGAATGGACGCGCTCGCCCGGGCAAACCAGATACGTATAAAGCGCGCCCAGCTCAAGCGCGACCTCAAGGCGGGGCGCCTGTCGATTCACGCCCTGCTGCTGCACCCGCCGGAATACGTCGAGACGGCGAAGGTCTTCGACATGCTGCTCGCCGTGCCCAAGTACGGGCGCGTGAAGGTCAACAAGATCCTCGCCCACTGCCGCATCGCGCCGAGCAAGACGATCGGCGGGCTCTCCGAGCGCCAGCGCTCGGAGCTCATCTCGCTGCTGCACCGCTGAACGCCGGCGCTGAGCGGCGCCGCTTTGCGCAAACGCTTCCCCCGCACGCGGCACTAGGGTTGCCCGCCGTGGCACGCGTGTTCGTCATCACAGGTCCGTCGGGGGTCGGCAAGGGGACGCTGATCCGCGGCCTGATGGAGCGCTTGCCCGACCTGCAGCTGTCGGTCTCGGCGACCACGCGCGCGCCGCGGCCGGGCGAGCGCGACGGCGTCGATTACCACTTTCTCTCGCGCGAGGAGTTCGACCGGCGCGTCGCGCGTGGAGATTTTGTCGAGCACGCCGACTACGCCGGGCGCAGCTACGGCACGCTGCGCTCCGAGCTCGAGGACCGCGTGGCGGCGGGCGTGCCCGTCGTGCTGGAGATCGAGGTGCAGGGCGCGCGCCAGGTGCGCGGGGCGATGCCCGAGGCCGTGCAGGTGTTCATCGCGCCGCCGTCGCTGGAGGCGCTGCGCACGCGGCTGATCGGGCGCGGGACCGACGACGCCGACGAGGTCGAGCGGCGGCTGAAGGTCGCCGAGCAAGAGCTCGCGGCCCAGCCCGAGTTCGGCCACGTGGTCGTCAACGACCGTCTCGACGACGCGCTCGACCAGCTGGCGGCGATCGTCGCCGGCGAGCTCTGAGCGGGCGTGCTCTCGGGCAGTGGGCGCAGCGCCCACTACACTTGACGCTCCCCGACGAAAGGCACCACCGATCGTGATCTCCCCCCGAATCGACCGTCTGCTCGAGAACGTCGACTCCAACTACGCCAGCGTCGTCGTCTCCGCCAAGCGCGCGCGGCAGATCAACAGCTACTACCACAACCTCGGCGAGGGAACGTTCGACGAGTTCCCGCCCCCGATGATCGAAACGGGCTCGAAAAACTACTTGACGATCGCCCTCGAGGAGGTCGCGGGCGGGAAGATCAAGTACCACTACCGCTAGCCGTTCGGAACGCAACGCGCGCTCCAGCGCTTGCGAGTGGCCGTAAGTAGCTCTAAAACGTAGTCATGGCGCGGATTCTGCTGGGCGTTAGCGGCGGGATCGCCGCGTACAAGGCGCTGGAGCTCGTGCGCCTGGCGACGGGCGCCGGGCACGCTCTTCGCGTGGTGCAGACGCCGGCCAGCCGGCGCTTCGTGGGCGAGGCGTCGTTCGCGGCGCTGAGCGGCGCGCCGGTGCTCGTCAGCGAGTTCGAGCGCGACCCCGCGCGCGGAGCGTTTCCCGGCGACGCCCAGCCGGCCCATGATCCGCTCAGCCATCTGGAGCTCGTGCGCAACGCCGACCTCTACCTGATCGCGCCGGCCTCGGCGAACACGATCGCCAAGCTCGCAAACGGGCTGGCCTCGGACCTGCTCTCAAGCTGCGCGCTCGCCGCCACGTGCCCGCTGCTCGTGGCGCCGGCGATGAACAGCAACATGTACGAGCATCCGGCGACGCGCGCCAACCTGCAGACGCTGCGCGAGCGCGGCGTGACGATCCTCGAGCCGGGCAGCGGGCGACTCGCCTCCAAGGGGGAGCAGGGAGTCGGACGCCTGGCCGAGCCGGCAGCGCTGCTGGGCGCTTGCGAGGCGGCGCTCGGGGCAGCGCCGCGCGGCGCTTCCGGCGCGCAGAGCAACGGCGCCGCGCCCGCGCGCGGTGCGCGCTGGGATCGCATGAAGGTGCTCGTTACGGCCGGCGGCACGCGCGAGCCGATCGACAGCGTGCGCTTTCTCGGCAACAGCTCCTCGGGTCGGATGGGCCTGGCGCTGGCCGAGGCGGCGCTCGCGCGTGGCGCCGAGGTCACGCTCGTGGCGGCGAACGTGTCGCTGGCGGCGAGCGGCGCGATCGTGCGCCGCGACGTGGTCACGGCGGCCGAGCTGCAGCAGGCCTGCCAGCAGGAGTTTGCAGCCGCGGACGTGCTGCTGATGGCGGCTGCCGTCGCCGACTTCCGCCCGGTCGATCCGCAGCGGGGCAAGATCAAGAAGTCCGGCCGCGCAAAGCTGGAGCTCGAGCTGGAGGCCACGACGGACGTGCTCGCGACGCTCGCCGCCCAGCGCCGCGAGGGCCAGACGCTCGTCGGCTTCGCCGCCGAGCACGGCGAGCGCGCCGTCGAGCTCGCGCGCGCAAAGCTCGTGGAGAAGGGCGTCGACGCGATCGTCGTCAACGACATCTCGCGCGATGACATCGGCTTTGACTCAGAGGAGAACGAGGTCACGATCCTCACGGCCGACGGGGAAGCCAACGGGGCAATCGGCGTCGGGCGCGCGGCCAAGTCACAGATCGCCGAGGCGATCCTCGACGCCGTCGCGAGCCTGCGCCGGTAGCCGACCCCGCGAGCCGCTCGGCCCTCTCCCGTGAGCGCTGTGGCGCGACGTTAAAATGGCCGCCCATATGGAGAGCGTCTATGACCTGTACCAGCGAGGCTGCGAGCTGCTGGAGCACGGCGATCATCAGGCGGCGATCGTGCCGCTGAGCAAAGCGCGTGACCTGGAGCCCGACAAGGCCTCGATTCGCGAGGCGCTTGGCCGCGCGCTGTTTCACGCGCAGCGCTACGAGGGCGCCGCCGAGGAGTTTCGGGCGATCGCGGCGAGCACGCCGACCAACGACTACGCGCAGTTCTGCCTGGGCCGCTCGATGCAGCTGCTCGGCCGCCACCGCGAGGCCTGCCAGCCGCTCGCGCTGGCCTGCTCGCTGCGTCCCGAGCGCGAGGACTATCGCGTTTATCGCGATCGTGCGCGCCGCGACGCGCATCGCCCCTGAAGCGCTTGGGCGCACGCGCCCCCTGCACGCAAACGTGCCCTGCGCAAGCGGCCCCGATGCTATGCTCGATCAAGAGCTTTCGTGCCGCCGATCGCAGATCGGCCAGCAAAGTCGGCAGCAGTACCGAAAGTGGGCGCAGGCCCGCTTTTTTTGCGTAAAGGAGCAAGTTGATGACACCCATACAGGCAGATATCGAAAGGCGTCTGGCGCTCAGCGACCCCGACGTCGAGGTGCTGCTCGCCGAGGTTCTCGGCGGCCGCTCGCTGCGCGTGTTCATCGACCATCCCGACGGCGTGACGCTGGCGCTGTGCGAGCGCGTGACGCTGGCGCTGACCGACCTGCGCGAGCGCTATTCGCTCGAGGTCTCCTCGCCGGGGACCGAGCGCCCGCTGACCAAGCCCGCGCACTTCCGCCGCTTCGTCGGGCGCCGCGCCCGCGTGCGCACGCGCCACCCACGTGCCCTGGCCCCAGAGGGCGAGCGCCGTCCGGGCGAGGCGCGCGCGGTGCAGAGCTTCACCGGCGAGCTCGTGGGAGCCTCCGAGGAGGAGATCACGCTGGCCGCCGACGGGGGCGTCATCGCGATCCCCTACGCGGAGATCCGTCGATCCAACCTGGTCGAGGAGTAGAGGTGTCACGCGAAATCCTCGAGGCGATGCACGCGCTCGCGCGCGAGAAGGGGATCGAGCCCGAGAAGCTGATGATCGCGCTTGAGGATGCGCTGCTTTCCGCGTACAAGAAGCAGCCCGGCTCGGCGAAGTACGCACGCGTGGAAATGGACCGCGAGACGGCCGACTTCCGCGTGATCGAACTGATCATCCCCGAGCGCCTGGAGGCTCACCTGATCGTCGAGACGATCGACGAGGAAACGACCGTCGACCCCGAGACGGGGGAGATGCGCGAACCCGAGGAACCGGAAATCGACCCTGCGAAGTTCGCCGAATACCGCGACCAGATCGACGAACGCGACGTCACGCCGGACGACTTCGGGCGGATCGCCGCGCAGACCGCCAAGCAGGTGATCCTGCAGCGCATTCGCGAGGCCGAGCGCGACATGATGTATGAGGAGTACCGCGACCGCGTCGGCGAGCTGATCACAGGCATCGTGCAGCAGTCGGACTCGCGCTACACGCTCGTGCAGCTGCGCGAACGCGTCGAGGCGCTGCTGCCCAAGTCCGAGCAGGTCGAGGGCGAGCGCTACGACCACTCGCAGCGCATCAAGGCCGTGATCAAGGAGGTCTCGCCGTCGACCAAGGGCCCGGCGATCATCGTCTCGCGGCGCGATCCCGAGCTGATCAAGAAGCTGTTCGAGCTGGAGGTGCCGGAGATCGCCGACGGCCTGGTGGAGATCGCCAACGTCGCGCGCGAGCCCGGCTACCGCTCGAAGATCGCCGTGATCTCGCACACCGACGGCGTCGATCCGGTCGGCGCCTGCGTCGGCCCGCGCGGCTCGCGCGTGCGCATGGTCGTCTCCGAGCTGCGTGGCGAGAAGATCGACATCATCCCCTTCAACGAGGAGCCCGCGCGCTTCGTCGCCAAGGCGCTGTCGCCGGCGCGCGTGCGCGAGGTGCTCGTCGACGACGACGCCAAGCAGGCGACCGTGATCGTGCCCGACGACCAGCTCTCGCTGGCGATCGGCCGCGAGGGCCAGAACGCGCGCCTGGCCGCACGCCTTACCGGCTGGCGCGTGGACATCCGCTCGGAGACCGAGTTCGCTGCCGAGGAGGCCGAGCACGGCTACGAGGAGGAGGAGGTGCAGGGCCGCTGCGTCGCGATCCTCTCCAACGGACGCCGCTGCCCCAACGCTTCGCTGCCCAACTCCCGCTACTGCGGCATCGAGAGCCATCAGGCGCTCGCGAACATCGACAGCGACAACGTCGTCGACCTGACGGGCGCCGCCAGCAACGGCGGCTCGGTTGACGAAGGCGCCATGGATGACGTCGGCGACGGCGTCTCAGACGTGGCGCCGCCCGCCGTCGAGCAGGCGTCTCCCGAGCAGGCCGCCGAGGAGCAGACGACATAGGCGCTCACGTGCCCCGGCGCCGTTGCGTCGGCTGTGGCCGGATTGCCCCGAAGTCAGAGCTGCTGCGCATCGTCGCCAGCGAGCGCAAGTCGCCTGCGGGCGCGGCGGCGAAGACGTGTGCGGTCGCCGATCCGCTCGCGCGGATGCCAGGCCGCGGCGCGTATCTCTGCCGCGACGGCGCCGCGCCGAGTCCGGCCCAGCAGTGCGTGACCCTCGCCGAGCGCCGCGGCGGCATCCCGCGCGCCCTGCGCCGCGCGATCCCCGGTGGGTTGGTGCTGAATGCCTCAGAGCTCGTAGAATCGGTGGACCGATGAGCAAGAAGCGCGTACACGAAATCGCCAAGGAGCAGGGACTCTCCAGCAAGGAGCTGCTGGAGAAGCTGCACGCCGCCGGCGTCGAGGCCAAGGCCGCGGCGTCGTCGGTCGAGGAGGCTGTCGCGCTGAAGGCGCTCGGCGGCTCTGACGCCGCGGCGCCCAGCGCCAACGGCGCAAGCGCCGCCGCGCCCGCTGCGCCTGGCGCAAAGGCGAGTGCGACGACCACCGCCGCGCCGCCCGCGCCCAAGCAGGCCGCGCCGCCGAAATCGTCGACGGCGACGGCCCCGGCGGCCAAGGCGCCCGCGGGTCCCGTCGCCGCGGCAACTTCGCCGCCCGCCGAGCAGAGCCCCGCCGCGCCGCCGGCCGCATCGGCTGTGCCTGGCGAGGCACCGGCGGCGGCAGGCTCTGCATCGCAGAGCGCCGCCGAGCGCGTGCGCCCGACGCGCGACTCGCGCACCGGCGAGCGCACGCCCGGCGACATCGGTCCGGGCGGGCGCCGTCGCGTGGTGATCGACTCTCAGGCCTCGCGCCGCCAGCAGGGCGGGCCGGCCAACCAGCCCCAACGCCGACCGCGCCGGGGCCGTCGGCGCCGCGGCACCTACGACGACACGGTCGCGCCAATCGACAACACGGCGATGGAGGCGACCGACGAGATCCGCGTCAACTCCGGCTCGACGGTGAAGGACGTCGCCGAGTACCTCGGCGTGCCCGTTCCCGAGGTGATCAAGAAGCTGATGACGCTCGGCGAGATGGCGACGCTCACGCAGACGCTGTCCGACGAGGCGATCCAGGTGCTCGCGGACGAGTTCGACAAGAAGATCGAGATCGTGCACGCCGCCGACGACGTCGAGGTCGAGCCGGTGTTCGAGGACGCCGAGGAGGATCTCGTCGAACGCCCGCCCGTCGTGACGATCATGGGCCACGTCGACCACGGCAAGACCTCGCTGCTGGACGCGATCCGCACGACGGAGGTCGCCGCGGGCGAGGCCGGCGGGATCACCCAGCACATCGGCGCCTACCAGGTGCACCACGGCGACAAAGAGATCACCTTCCTCGACACGCCAGGCCACGAGGCGTTCACGGCGATGCGCGCGCGCGGCGCTCGCGTGACCGACCTCGCGGTGATCGTCGTCGCGGCCGACGACGGCGTCAAGCCGCAGACAGAGGAGGCGATCGACCACGCGCGCGCCGCCCAGGTGCCGATCATCGTCGCCGTCAACAAGATCGACAAGGAGGGCGCTCAACCCGACCGCGTGCGCACGGAGATGACCCAGCACGGGCTGCAGCCGGCCGAGTGGGGTGGGGAGATCGAGTTCGTGGACGTCAGCGCGAAGACCCACCAGGGTCTGGACGCGCTGCTGGACACGATCCAGGTCGTCACCGATCTGGAGGAGCTGAAGGCCAACAGCGCCACGGAGGCCTCGGGCACGGTGATCGAGTCAAAGCTCGACCCCGGGCGCGGACCGGTCGTCACCGTGCTGATCCAGCGCGGCACGCTGCGCGTCGGCGACGCGCTGGTCGCGGGCGCGCACTTCGGGCGCGTGCGCGCGATGCACGACTTCATCGGCAACAAAGTCAAGCGCGCTACGCCCGGCGAGCCGGTCGAGATGCTCGGCTTCGACGGCGTGCCACAGGCCGGCGAGATCGTCCGCGTGGTCGAGAACGAGCGCCGCGCGCGCGCGCTGGCGGGCGAGCGCGCCAACCGCCTGAAGACCGAGGCGCTCGCCCGTCGCTCGGGACGCAAGGTCTCGCTGGAGGACGTCTTCAAGCTCGCGCAGGAGGGCACGGTCAAGGAGCTCAGCCTCGTCGTCAAGGCCGACGTGGCCGGGTCGCTGGAGGCGATCGAGGACGAGATCGCAAAGCTGCCTCAGCAGGAGGTCGCGGTCAACATCATCCACCGCGGCGTCGGCGGCATCAACGAGTCAGACGTGATGCTCGCGGCGGCATCGGAGGGCGTCGTGCTGGCGTTCAACGTGCGCCCGGTCGGAGATGCACGTCAGATCGCCGAGCGAGAGGGCGTGGAGATCCGCTCCTACGCGGTCATCTACCGAGCGATCGACGAGCTGCGCGCTGCGATGCAGGGCATGCTCGAGCCGGCCGAGGTCGAGACGACGCTCGGCCAGGCCGAGGTGCGCCAACTGTTCCGCGCCTCGAAAATCGGCACGATCGCCGGCTCGTTCGTCACCGAGGGCAAGGTCACGCGCGGCGCGAAAGCGCGCGTCGTGCGCGACGGCACGGTGATCTACGACACCACCGTGGAGAGCCTGCGCCGCTTCAACGACGACGCACGCGAGGTGACCAGCGGCTTTGAGTGCGGCATCGTGCTCGCCAATTTCCAGGACCTGCACGAGGGCGACGTGCTGGAGACCTACGAGACGCGCCTGCAGGAACGCGAGCTGGCTTCCTGAGCGCACCGCCGCCGCGCGACGCTTGCCGAGCTGGCCTGCGGATGGGATATATCGATCAGTCGTTTTGGATAGCAGGGGTTGGTAGTTAGGATGAGCAGCGGACGCATGCGTCGAGTTGATGAGGCGATTCGCCAGGTGATCGGCGACGTCGTGGCGAAAGACATGAAGGACCCTCGAGTGGGATTCGTAACGGTGACCGACGTCAGGACAAGCCCCGATCTCAGCCATGCGCGCGTGTACGTGAGCGTGCTCGGCGAACGCGGGCTGCCCTCCGACGCGGCCCAGCGCGAGGCCAGCCTGGAGGGACTGCGCAGCGCGCACGGCTTCCTGCAGGGCCGCATCGCCGCCGAGCTGCGCCTCAAGCGCACGCCGGCGCTGGAGTTCTCCTACGACGACACGACCGATCGCGCGATGCGCGTCGAGGAGATCCTCGACGAGATCGGGCCGTCGTGAGCGCCGCCGACGCCAGCGCCACGCGCGAGCGCGTGCTCGCGAGGATCCGCGAGGACTCGCACTTCGCGCTGGCCACGCACGAGCATCCCGACGGCGACGCGCTCGGCTCGCTCGTGGCGATGCAGGAGCTGCTCGGCGCGCTCGGCAAGGACTCGGTGATGTACGTCTCGCCCGACGACCTGCCGCTGCCATCGGAGTACGAGGTGTTCGTGCTCGACGCGGCGATCCACGCGCCGCCGGCCGACATCGCCGACCGCACGGTCGTGTTCCTGGACTGCGGCAACATCGACCGCAACTCGGCAGGCGTGCTGCGCAACGGCGCGCACCTGCTGAACATCGACCACCACCACGACAACACGCGCTTTGGCACGGTCAACCACGTCGTCGCCGACGCCTCCTGCACGGCGGAGATCGTGTGGGACCTGATGCAAGGCCTGGATCTGCGCCCGACGCCCGTCGCGGCGCAGGCGATGTACATCGGCCTGATCACCGACACCGGGCGCTTCATGTACGAGAACACCGGTCCCAGGGCGCATCTGATGGCGGCGGATCTGATCGAGGCGGGAGTCGACGTCGCCGACGTCTACCGCCGCCTCTACGAGGAGATGCCGCCGGAAAAGCTCGCCCTGATGACGCTCGCGCTGGGCGCCCTGCAGCGCTTCGACGGCGGCGAGCTGACGCTCGCGTCGCTGAGCGCGGAGGACTTCGAAAGCACGGAGGCCGAAGAGCACTACTCCGAGGGCGTCGTCGACCAGCTGCGCGCGGTGCGCGGGACGAAGGTCGCGGTGCTCGTGCGCGCGATCATGAGCGGCGAGCGCCGTGGGCAGCGCAAAGTCTCCCTGCGGGCGACCGGCGACGACGTCGACGTCTCGCTGATCGCGCGTGCGCAGGGTGGCGGTGGACATCGTCGTGCCGCCGGCTTCTCGACGCCGATGGAGCTCGACGAACTGGTCGCCTTCCTGCGACCGGCGGTCGCCGCACAGCTGCACGCGTCAGACGGCCACGCGGCAGCCACGCTTGCCTGAGCCGGCGAACGGCATCCTGCTGATCGACAAGCCGGCGGGGATGACGTCGCACGACGTCGTCGCACGGGTGCGCCGCGCGCTGGGCGGGGTGCGCACGGGCCACGCGGGCACGCTGGACCCCTTCGCCACGGGGTTGCTGCTGGTGCTCGTCGGCCGTGCGACGAAATCCCAGCAGACGCTGATGGCGTTGCGAAAGCGCTATGAGACGGTGGCGCAGCTGGGAGCTACGTCGAGCACCGGCGACACCGAGGGCAAGGTGACGCAGACCGGCAAGCTTCCGCCCGACCCCCCGGCGTTGCCCACGGGCGAGGTGCGCCAGCGCCCGCCGGTCTATTCGGCGGTGAAGATTGCTGGAGAGCGCGCCTATCGGCGCGCGAGGCGGGGCGAACGCGTGGAGATGCCCGAGCGAATCGTCACCGTGCACCGCTTCGTTCAGCAGTGGCGCGCACCCGACGATGAGCGCGCAGGCCTGGAACGGGCGGGCTTTGAGATCGAATGCGGCTCGGGCACGTACGTGCGCTCGCTGATCGCCGATCTTCACGACGCCTACTGCCTTCAGCTGCGGCGCACGGCGATCGGCCCGTTCCAGGTCGCCGACGCCGTGCAGCCGCCGCCGCGCGGAGCCGAGTGGGTCGACCCCCCGCTGATCGCCCTCGACGATGCGCTGGCGATGCTCTCGCGCGAGCGACAGGGCTAGGCTTCGCCCGTGGACGTCACCCGCCTGCCCGACGTGCAGCGCAGCGAGGGTCGCAGCGTGGCGGTGGGCACGTTCGACGGCGTGCACCTCGGCCACCGCGAGGTGATCGCCGGCTCGGACACGGTGCTCACTTTCGACCCGCATCCGGTGTCGGTCGTCGCGCCCCAGCACACGCCCAAGCTGCTGACGACGCCGCAGCGAAAGGCCGAGCTGATCGCATCGCTGGGCGTGTCCGAGCTGGTGGTGATCCCCTTCGACGCCGAGTTCGCCAAGCGCTCGGCGGACGAGTTCGTGTCCGACGTGCTGGTGGGCGCGCTTGGCGCAGAGCGCGTGGCGATCGGCGAGAACTTCCGCTTCGGCCACAAGGCCCAGGGCGATCCCCGCCTGCTCGCCGCCGACGGGCGCTTTTCGACGACGGTGCACCCGCTGCTGGAGGTCGATGGCGAGATCGTCTCCTCCAGCCACATTCGCGGCCTGATCCTCGCGGGCGAGCTGGCCGAGGCGACGCGGCTGCTCGGCGCCCCGTTTCAGCTGTGCGGCGAGGTCACCCACGGCGACGAGCGCGGGCGTGCGCTCGGCTTTCCCACCGCCAACCTGGTGCCCGAGGAGACGATGGCCTGTCCGGGCCACGGGGTCTATGCATGCCTGGCCGACGAACGCTCGGCCGCCGTCAGCATCGGCGTGCGCCCGACCTTTCAGACCGGCCGCGGCGAGCTGATCGAGGCCTACCTGCTGGACTTCGACGGCGACCTGTACGGGCAGACGCTGTGCCTGGAGTTCCTCGCGCGCCTGCGCGGCGAGCGCCGCTTCGACAGCGCCGAGGCGCTGGTCGAGCAGATGCACCGCGACGTGGCAAAGACGCGCCAGATCGTCGGCGCGTATCGCGCTCGCGCGTAGCGGCCGGGAGTTGGGCGTCTGCTACCTTGTGCCGCTCATGACGACAGCGATAACCACAGAGCGCAAGCGTGAGATCGCCGCGAAGTTCGGCGCGAGCGAGAGCGACACGGGATCGACAGAGGTCCAGGTCGCGCTGCTGACCGAGCGCATCAACCACCTCACCGAACACCTGCGCGAGCAGGGCAAGGACCATCACTCGCGCCGCGGCCTGCTGATGCTCGTCGGGCGCCGCCGGCGCTTCTTGGACTACCTGCAGCGCAAGGACCTCGACGGGTACCGCGCGCTGATCAAAGAGCTCGGTCTGAGAAAGTAGCTCCGTCGTGACGGTGATCGCCCCCGGCACGCCCGCGCCGCAGTTCAAGCTGGCACGCGAAGATGGGGGAGAGTTCAGCGAGCAGGATCTGCGCGGCTCGCACACCGTCTTCGTCTTCTACCCGTTCGCGTTCAGCCCCGTGTGCACCGATCAGCTGCAGCTTTACGAGGGCGCGCTGGGCAGCTTTGCCGAGCGCGGCGTGCGCCTCTACGGCGTCTCCTGCGACTCCAGCTGGTCGCAAAAGGCGTTTCGCGAGAAGCTCGGCGTGTCGAGCGAGCAGCTGTCGGACTTCGAGCCCAAGGGCGCGACGTGCGCGGCGCTCGGCGTGCTGCACGCCCGCGGATTCCCCGAGCGGGCGCTGGTGATCTTCGACCAGCAGGGGATCGTTCGCTGGAGCTTTCAGGCCGACTCTCCAGGTGAGCTGCCGGCGTTGAAACTGCTGCGCGAGGGCGTCGAGACGGCGCTCGCCTTCCGCTAAGCTCGTCAGGTTCGGAATAAAAAAGAAAACGGACCGCCGACCGACGGGCGGAACAGGAAGGCAGTGAATATGAGCAGTGATGGGGTTACACGGGTCTCCGTGGAGATTTCCGGCAGCGAGATCTCGTTCGAGACCGGCAGGATGGCCAAGCAGGCCTCCGGCGCAGTGGTCGTCAGACAGGGCGACACGATGGTGCTTTGCACGGCGGTTGCAGGCGGCCTGCGCGACGTCGACTTCCTCCCGCTGACGGTGGATGTCGAGGAGCGCATGTACGCCTCGGGGAAAATCCCCGGGTCGTTCTTCAAGCGCGAGGGTCGTCCCGGCGAGAAGGGCACGCTCACCGCGCGCATGATCGACCGGCCGATCCGCCCGCTGTTCCCCAAGGAATGGCGCTATGACACCCAGCTCGTGGCGATCCCGCTGTCGATCGACCACGAACACCCGTACGACATCCTTGCGATGAACGGCGCCTCCACGGCGCTGATGATCTCCGACATCCCGCTGCCGACGCCCGTCGGCGCGGTGCGCATCGGCAAGATCGACGGCAACTTCGTCGTCAACCCCAACGAGGCCGATCTGCTGGCAGACGCCGAGAACGCCTCGGACCTCGATCTGATCGTCGCCGGCACCGAGGAGGCCATCCTGATGGTCGAGGCCGGCGCCAACGAGATCCCCGAGGCGGAGATCCTCGACGCGCTGGACATCGCGCACGCCGAGATCAAGAAGCTCTGCGCATTGCAGCGCGAGCTCGCCGAGAAGGTCGGCAAGGAGAAGAAAGTCTTCGCGACGATCCCGGTCGACCAGGACCTGCTGCAGCAGATCCGCACCTCCCACGGCGCCCAGCTCGACGCGACGACCCAGGTGGAGGACAAGCTCGAGCGCCAGGAGGCCACGAAGGCCGTCGAGGCGGCCATCTTGGAGCACTACGCGCCCTCCGCCCAGGAAGCCGCGTCCGAGGAGCAGCTGATCGCCGCCAAGGCACGCCGCACGGCGGTTCAGGCGGCCTTCGACAAGCTTGAGAAGTCGATCATCCGCGAGCGCATCGCGATCCACAAGAAGCGCCCCGACGGACGTCGCGAGGACGAGATCCGCGACATCTCCATCGAAGTCGGCGTCACGCCGCGCACACACGGCTCGGCGCTGTTCACGCGCGGGCAGACGCAGGCGCTGAGCGTCGTCGCGATGGGCACGCTGAAGGAGGAGATGCGCCTGGACACGCTCGGCCTGGAGACGAAAAAGTACTACTGGCACCACTACAACTTCCCGCCGTTCTCGGTCGGAGAAGCGGGCCGCATGGGCGGCGTCAAGCGCCGTGACATCGGCCACGGAGCGCTCGCCGAGCGCGCGCTCGCGCCGATGGTGCCCTCGATCGAGGACTTCCCGTACTCGATCCGCGTTGTCTCGGACATCCTCGAGTCAAACGGCTCCTCCTCGATGGCCTCCGTCTGCGGATCGTCGCTGTCGCTGATGGACGCAGGCGTGCCGATCAAGCGCCCCGTCGCCGGAATCGCCATGGGGCTGATCAAGGAGGGCGACGACTACGTCGTGCTCACCGACATCGCCGGCGTCGAGGACCACCTCGGCGACATGGACTTCAAGGTCGCCGGCACCGAGCGCGGCATCACCGCGCTGCAGATGGACATCAAGATCACCGGCGTGACGTTCGACATCCTGCGCGACGCGCTCACGCAGGCCAAATCGGCGCGTACGTTCATTCTCGGCAAGATGGCCGAGACGATCCAGACTCCGCGCGAGCAGCTGTCGCAGTTCGCGCCGCGCATCCAGACGATCCAGATCGACCCTTCGCAGATCGGCCTGCTGATCGGCAAGGGCGGCGAAACGATTCGCGGCCTGGCGGAGGAGTTCGAATCGCAGATCGACGTCAACGACGACGGCCAGGTGCTGATCTACTCGGCCAACGGCGACCTCGGCGACGCGCTCGTCGAGCGCGTGCGCGTGATGATGAAGGAGGTCGAGGTCGGCGACGAGTACGCCGGCAAAGTCGTAAAGACGACGACCTTCGGCGCCTTCGTCGAGCTGTCCAAGGGGACCGACGGCCTGCTGCACATCTCAAACGTCTCTCCCGGCCAGCGCGTTGAGAGCGTCGAGGACGTGCTCAACAAAGGCGACGAGATCAACGTGCGCGTGGTCGAGGTCGACCGCGAGCGCGGCCGTATCGGGCTGCGCCTCGCCGACGACCCGGACATCGCCGGCAAGTCGGTCGAGGAACTCGCCGGCGTTGGCACCGGCGGAGGCGGCGGCGGCGGCCGTCCGCCGCGCGAGGGCGGCGGACGCAACGGTCGCTCCGAGCGCGGACCGCGACGCGATGGCGACCGTGGCTCGCGCCCGCCGCGCCGTCGCGACTGAGGGTCCGCTGCAGCCAGAGCATGAGATAACCACGCTGGACTCCGGCGTGCGGGTTGTCACCGAGCGCGTGCCGAGCGTGCGCTCGGTGGCGCTCGGTTTCTGGATCGCCGCCGGCTCGGCCGCCGAGCACGACGACCAGGCGGGCATCTCCCACCTGCTCGAGCACATGCTGTTTCGCGGTACCGAGCGCTTCGGCTCGCAGGAGATCGATGAGATCTTCGACGCGATGGGCGCGGAGGTCAACGCCGGCACCGACAAGGAATCCACCTCGCTGTACACGCGCGTGCTCGACGGCCACTTGGCGCGCGCCTTCGAGGTGATGGGCGACATGGTCTTTCACCCGCGCTTCGGCGAGTTGGAGACCGAGCGAGAGGTCGTGCTGGAGGAGATTGCCATGTACGAGGACGATCCGCAGGACAAGGTCTTCGACGTGCTCGGCGAGTCGGTCTTCGGAGCGCATCCGCTCGGGCGCGCCGTGATCGGCACGGCGGACGTCGTCGGCGCCGTGACGCGCGAGCAGCTCGCCGCCTTTCACGCCGCGCGCTATGAGCCGCAGAACCTCGTGATCGCCGCCGCCGGATCGGTCGGGCACGACGAGCTCGTGCAAATGGCGACAGCGATCGACAGCATTCGCGCGCAGGATCTCGGCGCACCGCAGCCCGGGGCGGTGGCCGCGCTGCCGGACGCCTGCGCACCGGACTTCGCCCGTCGTGTGCGCTTCGTCGAGAAGGACACCGAGCAGTACCACGTGTGCGTCGGCGGGGCGGGCATGGCCCGCGAGGACGAGCGGCGCTTTGCCCTGCGCGTGCTCGAAGGCGTGCTCGGCGCCACGTCCTCCTCGCGACTGTTTCAGGAGGTCCGCGAGCGGCGTGGTCTGGCCTACTCGGTGTTCTGCTTCTCCAATCTCTACGCCCACACCGGCGAGGTCGGGCTGTACGTCGGCACGCGCCCGGACAACCTCGAGCAGGCGCTCGCCGTGATCGCCGCCGAGCTGCGGCGCTTCGTCGCGGATCCGGCGAGCGAGCAGGAGCTGACGCGCTCGCGCGAGAACCTCAAGGGCCGTGTGGTGCTGTCGATGGAGTCGACGTCCGCGCGCATGAGTCGTTTGGGCGGCTCGCTGCTGCACGGCATGCCGATCCTCTCGATCGACGAGGTGATCGAGCGCATCGAGGCCGTTTCGCTCGATGACGTGCGCGCGCTCGCGCAGCAGCTGTTCGCGCCCGGCGAGCTGTCGGTCGCGGGCGTTGGCCCCGACGAGCGCCTGTTTCACAGCGCAATACAGCCGCTGACAGCCGTCGCCGGCGCCGAGCCCGCCCAGGCTGCGCAGGAGGCCGTGCGGTGATCGCCGTGGCCGTGGCCGGGGCGGCCGGGCGCATGGGCACGACCGTCTGCGGCGCCGTGGAGGGCGCCGAGGACATGCGGCTGGTTGGCCGCGCCGACCCGCTGCTCGGAGTCGAGCTCGGCGAGGTGCTCGCGGACGCCGACGTCGTCGTCGACTTCACGCGGCCCGACACGGCGCTGGAGAACGCGCTGAGCTGCCTGCGCGCCGGCGTGCACGTGGTCCTCGGCACGACCGGCTTTAACCTGCAGCCGCTGCGCGACGCGGTCGAGTCGCAGGCGGGTCAGGGCGCAAACGTACTCGTGGCGCCGAATTTCGCGATCGGCGCAGTGCTGATGATGCGCTTCGCCGCCGAGGCCTCACGGCACATGCAAAAGGCGGAGATCGTCGAGCTGCACCACGACGGCAAGATCGACGCGCCGAGCGGCACGGCGGCGCTGACCGCCGAGCTGATGGCGGCCGCCAGCGGGGGAGATGCGCCGCCGATCCACTCCGTGCGCCTGCCCGGGCTCGTCGCACATCAAGAGGTGCTGCTGGGCGACGTCGGGCAGACGCTGAGCATTCGCCACGACACGATCAGCCGCGAGTCGTTCATGCCCGGCGTGCTGCTTGGCCTGCGCCGCGTGCAAAGCCTGCCCCAGCCGCTCGTCGTCGGCCTGGAGAGCCTCCTGTTCCCGTGAGCGGCCGCGTGGAATACTGCAACGCATGAGCGGGCTCGGCACAATCCTGACGGCGATCGTCACCCCCTTCGACGCCGGCTCGAAGGTCGACGAGGAGGCGTTCGTCGCGCTGATGCGCCATCTCGGCGAGAATGGCTCGGACGGCTTCGTCGTCGCGGGCACGACGGGCGAGGCGTCGACGATGACCGACGAGGAGCAGCTCGGCTTGATCGAGCTTGCGGTCGCCGAGCGCCCGCCGGGCAAGACGATCGTCGCCGGCACGGGGACCAACGACACGCGCGAGGCGGTCTTTCTGACCGAACGCGCGACCGCGCTGGGCGTCGACGCGACGCTCGTGGTGACGCCGTACTACAACAAGCCGAGCCGGCTGGGGATAACGCGCCACTACGAAACGGTCGCTCAGGCGACCGACAAGCCGATGCTGGTCTACAACATCCCGGGGCGCACGGCGACGAACATGCCGCCCGACCTGCTCGCCGAGCTTGCCCAGATCGAGCACATCGACGGCGTCAAGCAGGCGAACGCCGAGGAGCTGCAGCCGATCGACGGGATGGATCTGTATGCCGGTGACGATGCGACGTTCGCGCGCACGCTGGACCTCGGCGGCGCCGGCGGCATCTGCGTCGCCAGCCACATCGTCGGCAACGAGATGCGCCGGATGGTCGACGAGCCGCAGCGTCGCGCGGAGATCGACGCCTCGCTGCGCGACGTCTACGAGACGCTGTTCATGACGTCCAGCCCGACGTGCACGAAGGCCGCGCTGAACCTGCTCGGACACGACGCCGGCGGGCTGCGCCTGCCGCTCGTGGAGGCCACCGAGGACGAGCTGTCGCAGGTTCGCGCGATGCTCGTGCGACACGGTCTGCTCGCAGACGATGACGACGAGCGGGCCGCCTCGGCCGGCGCGTCCGCTCAGGCCAACCGCGCGTGAGCTCCGTCCGCGTACTGCCGCTCGGCGGCCTGGGGGAGATCGGCAAGAACATGACCGTCGTCGAACACGACGGTCGCATCGTCGTCGTCGACGTCGGCCTGCGCTTTCCCACGCCGGAGATGGTCGGCATCGACCTCGTGCTGCCCGACTTCTCCTACCTGCGCGAACGCGCTCGCGACATCGAGGCGATCGTCATCACGCACGGACACGAGGACCATCTCGGCGCGCTGCCGTGGGTGCTGCGCGAGCTCGGCGACGACCTGCCGCCGGTGTACGGGGGCGCGCTGACGATCGCGATGGCCCGCTCGAAGCTCGACGAGCACAAGCTCAAACACGTCGAGCTCAACGAGGTCGCCGCCGCCGACACCCTGGAGCTCGGGCCGTTCTCGCTGGAGCTGGTCCACATGACCCACTCGATCCCCGACGCAAGCGCCGTCGCGCTCGGCACCGAGCTCGGCACGATCTTGATCACCGGTGACTACAAGTTCGACCAGACCCCGGTCGACGGGCCGCCGGCCGACGTCTCGCGCCTGGCCGAGCTGGGGCGCGAGGGCGTGCTGCTGCTGTGCGGCGACTCGACGAACGTCGACCGCGAGGGCTTCTCCACGTCGGAGTCTGTCGTCGGCCCGCACCTGGAGGAGGTGTTCGCGCGCTGTGACGGACGGATCGTCGTGACCAGCTTCGCATCGAACATCCACCGCGTGCAGCAGGTCGTCGACGCTGCGGCGGCGCTGGACCGCAAGGTGGCGCTGGTCGGTCGCTCGATGCGCAAGAACGTCGGCATCGGGCGCCAGCTCGGGCACATCGACGTGCCCTCCGGCCTGCTCGTCGGCCCGCGCGAGATCAACGACTTCCCCGACGAGCGCGTCGTGATCATCTCCACCGGCTCACAAGGCGAGCCGCTGTCGGCGCTGCGGCGCATGGCCTACCGCGACCACCGCCAGGTCGAGCTGCGCGAGGGCGACACCGTCGTCTTCTCGGCCACGCCGATCCCCGGCAACGAGCGCGCGGTCAACGAGACGATCGACCGCCTCTACCACATCGGCTGCGACGTGGTGACTCCGCGCGACGCTCCCGTGCACGCCTCCGGGCATGGCTACGCGGAGGAGATCAAGCTGATGCTCAACCTCGTCAAGCCGCGCTACGTGATGCCCTTCCACGGCGACTTCAAGCGCCTGCGCATGCACGCGCAGCTGGCGGAGGCGGTGGGCATCCCGCCGGAGGACACCTTCCAGGGCGACAACGGGCTGCCGCTGGACATCGACGAGCGTGGCGCGCGCTTCGGCACGCGCGAGCAGTCGGGGATGATCTTCGTCGACGGCGTGGAAATCGGCGACATGGCAGACGTCGCCCTGCGCGACCGGCGCATGCTCTCGGCCGACGGCATCTTCATCGTCGTCGTGACGATCGCCGAGCAGGACGGGCACTCGGTCGCCGATCCCGAGGTGATCTTCCGCGGCGTCCCGTTCCTCGACGAGGCCGACGAGCTCGTCGAGGAGATCCGTTCGACCGTCGAGGACACGATCGAGCGCGCCGCCAAGGACGAAATCCGCGAGGTCGACGTCGTGCAGGAAATGCTGCACGACGATATGGCCAAGCTAGTCTACGACCGCCTCAAGCGACGTCCGATGGTGCTGCCCGTCGTCGTCGAGGTCTGAGGCCAGCGGCAGGCTGACGACGAAGCGCGCACCCGTGCCCTGCTCGGGCGACCGCAGCGAGACGCTGCCGCCGTGCGTCTCGGCGACGGCCTTGACGATCGCCAGGCCGAGGCCGAAGGAGCCGCCGCGATCGCCGGCGCCGCGCACGAAGCGCTCGAACAGGGTCGGGGCCAGCTCCGGGGGGACCCCGGGACCGTTGTCCTCGACTACGAGCGTGGCCTGATCGCCGGCGGTCGCCGTCGCAACGCGGATGCGCGTCCCAGGCGGGGTGTGGCGCAACGAGTTCTCCAGCAGGTTGATCGTCAGGCGATGCACCTCGTCGCGTGCGGCATCGACGATCGCCGGGTGCGCGTCGAGGACGATCTCGTGCTGATCGCTGACCGGTCCCAGCTCGCCGGCGGCCTCGACGACTACCTGTGCGAGATCCAGCGGCTCGCGCCGCACCACACGTCCGACGTCGGTGCGCGCGAGCAGCAGCAGGTCGGCGACGAGCCGGCGCATCCGGCGCGACGAGCGAAGCGCCGAGCGCGCCGCTTCGCCCTCGTCGCCGTCGAGCGATTCGGCCAGGAGCTCGAGGTTCGCCAGCACGCTGGTCAGCGGCGTGCGCAGCTCGTGCGAGGCGTCGGCGACGAAGCGCCGCTGGCGCGCGAGCATCGACTCGGTCTCGCCACGCGCGGCGTCGAGCTCGCGCAGCATTCCCTGCAGCGTCCGCGCCAGCTCGGCGACCTCGTCGTCGGCCTCCGGCAGAGGGACCACGCGCGATGGGTCTCGCGTACGCGCGATCTCCTCCGCCGTGGAGGTGAGCTCGGCGATCGGCGCCATCGCGCGCCGCGCGATCATCATGCCCGCAAAGCCTGCCAGGCCGGTGCCCAGCAGCACGCCGACGAGCAGGAACAGCTCGACGCGGGCGACCGTCGCCTCGGTGTCTGAGATCTTTCGCCCGTACTGGATGATCACCTGGCCGATCGGCTCGTCGCTGCCGGTGACGCGCACGATTCCCGCGCGGCTGAGCACGCGATAGCCATGCACCGTTTTGGGCTGCAGGCTGGGCGTCCCCAGCGACGGGGCTTTGGCCGGTTCCTGTGCGATCACGGTGCCGCCGAGCGTGAAGATGCGCACGACCGCGTGGTCGGCCGGCGCTGCGTAGGCGGCCAGCGGCGGCTCGATCGTCACCGCGCGGTGCACGCTTGCGGGAGCCACTTTGATGTTCAGCTGCGAGGGGAGCTGGTTGGCCGTGTCGGCCACCTGGTGGTTGAAGTCCGAGCGGACGCGGTGCACGGTGAAGGAGCCGATGCCGATCGCGAACGCGCACAGGATCACGAACGTCAGCAGCGCGGAGACGCCCGCCAGGCGCACGCGGATCGGCAGGCGGTCGAAGCTGGCGGAGGCGCTGCCCAGCGTGCCCGCTATCGCGCGCGGGAGCCGTACCCTACGCGCGAAGGACGTAGCCGGCTCCCCTGATCGTGTGCAGCAGGCGCGGCTCGCCGTCGGCCTCCAGCTTGCGACGCAGGTTGGAGACGAAGACCTCGATCGTGTTCGTCGTCGAGAAGGGGTCATAGCCCCATACCTCGTCGAGCAGGCGCTGACGCGAGATGACGATGCGCTCGTTGCGCATCAGGTACTCCAGCAGCTCGAACTCGCGCTGGGTCAACTCGACGGCGCGCTCGCCGCGCTCGACTTCATGCGTGTCGACGTTCAGTGACAGGTCGCCGACGCGCAGCGGCGCAGAGCCGCGGGGCGGGCGCCGGCGCAGCAGTGCGCGCATGCGCGCGAGCAGCTCCTGGCGCTCGAACGGCTTGACCAGGTAGTCGTCGGCGCCGGCGTCAAGACCCTCGACGCGCGACTCCAACGCGTCGCGCGCGGTGAGGATCAGGATCGGCACGTCGTCCTCGGCGCGCAGCGTGCGCGCCACGTCGACCCCGTCCAGCCCGGGCAGGCCCAGGTCGAGGATCACCAGGTCGGGTGCGAAGGAGCGCCCGCTCTCCAGCGCCGTCGGCCCGTCGGGGGCGGCGCGGACCTCATAGCCCTCCATGCGCAGCGAGCGCTGCAGGGCCTGTGCGATGTCCTCGTCATCCTCGACGACCAGGACGCGTGGTGCGCGGGAGAAGTCGTTCATCGTCTTTATGTATCGGCGGGCACTAAAGCGATGGTAAGGCCCAGGCGCCGCGAAGGTAAGCCTGTCGGGCAGGTTACGGCGTCCCGGCGTCGAAGTTGCGCGAGATGGCCAGTACACGCAAGCGCGCCCCTGCGCGCTCTCGCAGCAGCCGATCGTCGCCCGCGCGCAAGACCCGCACGCGCGCCACGGGACGCGGACGCGGCGGTTCGCGCGGCCTGCTGGGCGGCCGCTCGCTGGTCCCGCAGGGCATCCCGCGGCTGCCGGTGCTCGACCAGCGCGGGCGCGACGTGCTCGGCCTGGCACTCGTCGCACTCGGCGTGTTCATGGGCTTCGTGCTCTACGGCGGCTGGGACGGCGGGCGCGCTGGCCACGGTCTGGCGGTGGCGCTCGGCTGGGTGCTCGGCAAAGCGCGATCGCTCACGCCACCGGCGCTCGTCGGCGCCGGGGGGATGCTGCTGCTCGCGCAGGGGCTGCCGAGGCGCTCGCTGCTGGGCGATCCGCGCTCGATCGGCGGCGTCTGCCTGTTCGCAGCAGCTACGCTCGCATTGGCCGCGGGCGCCCTGGGCGTCAGCTCCGGCGCTGCGCACGGCGACGCGGCGTGGACATCGGCTCACCTGCAGTCCCACGGCGGCGTCGTCGGCGAGGGCCTGTACCAGCTCGCCGACAAGCTCGTGCAGGGCGTCGGCGTGGACATCCTCGTGATCTTCCTATTGTTCGTCGGAGCGACGTTGATCACCGGCGCATCGCTGGGAGGCGCTTTGCGCGCGACCGGCAGCGGCGTCGTGGAAACGACGCGCATGATGCGCACTCTCGGCGCCCGCCGCGAGGACGACGAGCAGGTGCTCGCGGAGGGCTTTGACGGGCAGGGGTTCGCCCCCGCGCCGCACAGCCTGCAGCCACCCGAGCCGGACACCGCCGAACTGGTCGTACGCGCGACGCACGTCGAGGGGCCCGCGCAGGAGGATCCAGCGATCGAGCAGGAGCCGATCGGCCAGGAAGAGCACGCCGAGCTCGGCGCAGACGGGCAGGACGATGCCGATCCCGAGGTCGACGAGGAGAACGAGGACATCTCCGGTGTGGCGCGCACCGACGTCGGCGACCTGACGCCGCAGGGCAGGCTGCGCGAAGCGGTGACCGACGACCCGACCTTCGTCTGGCAGATGCCCGACGCGAGCAAGCTGCTGACGCGCTCGACCGGCGAGCAGACGCGACCGGACACTGCGGGCCAGGCACAGACCGCCACGAGCCTGGTGGAGGCGCTCGGGCACTTCGGCGTTCAGGCGAAGGTGATCGGCACCGTCGCCGGACCGCACATCACGCGCTACGAGCTGCGTCTGGCGCCGGGCACGAAGGTCGCGAAGGTCGCCCAGCTCAAGGACGACCTCGCCTACGCGCTGGCCGCGACCGACATCCGCATCCTCGCGCCGATCCCCGGCAAGCAGGCGGTCGGTGTCGAGGTCCCCAACCTGCACCGGCGCATCGTGCGCCTCGGCGACGTCTTTCAGCAGCCGCCGAAGGACTGGTCGCCGCTCACGGTGTGGCTGGGCAAGGACGTCGCCGGCAAGGCGATCGGCGCGGACCTCGCGAAGATGCCCCACCTGCTCGTGGCCGGCACGACCGGGGCAGGCAAGTCGGGGGCGATCAACGCGATGCTCTGCAGCGTGCTGCTGCGCGCCAGCCCGCACGAGGTGCGCCTGGTGCTGGTCGACCCCAAGCAGGTCGAGCTCAACCACTACGAGTCGATCCCGCACCTGCTCACACCGGTCATCACGAGCCCGCGGATGGCGGCCAACGCGCTGCAGAACCTCGTCAAGGAGATGGAGAGCCGCTACGGGATCATGTCGCTGGCGCGCACGCGCAGCTTGATCGAGCTCAACAAGGCGCGCGCTCGCCGCGGCGAAGCCCCGCTGCCGTACATCCTCTGCGTGATCGACGAGCTCGCGGACCTGATGATGGTCGCACCGGCCGACGTCGAGGACTCGATCATCCGCCTGGCGCAGAAGGCGCGCGCCGTCGGCATCCACCTCGTGCTCGCCACGCAGAGCCCGCGCGTCGACGTGATCACCGGCATGATCAAGGCCAACGTGCCCTCGCGGATCGCCTTCTCGGTGTCATCGCAGACCGACTCGCGCGTGATCCTCGACCAGAATGGCGCGGAGTCGCTGCTCGGTCAGGGCGACATGCTGTTCAGCCCCGTCGGCACGTCGCGCCTGCAGCGCATCCAGGGCGCCTACATCGACGAGCGCCAGATCGCCAAGCTGACCGACCTGTGGCGCCGCCAGGGCGAACCGGAGCTGCGCGAGGAGCTGTTGGCGGAGGTCGAGCCCGAGACACCGGAGTCCTCGCCCGACGAGTTCGACCCCGACGAGGACCCGCTGCTGGGCGATGCGATCAGGCTCGTAGCGGAAATGCAGACGGCGTCGACCTCGATGCTGCAGCGGCGCCTGCGCCTGGGCTACACGCGCGCAGGCCGTGTGATCGACATGCTCGAGCGCCGCGGTGTGATCTCCGGCTATGAGGGATCCAAGCCGCGCCAGGTGCTGGTGACCGAGGCGGACCTGCCGCGCGTGCTCGCCGCGCTGGCAGGAGACGGCGATGCAGAGCCCGCGCGGTCCGCCGCAGGTCCTGCGAGCGACTAGCCTTCAGACCTGGTATGCCCGAGATCGGTGAAACGCTACGCGACGCGCGTATGCGCGCTCGCATCGACGTCTCGGAGATCGAGGCCAAGACGAAGATCCGCGCCAAGTACCTGCGCGCGCTGGAGAACGAGGAGTGGGGACTGCTGCCCGGCCCGACGTTCGTCAAGAGCTTCCTGCGCACCTACGCGCAGGCGCTCGGCCTCGACGGCAAGGCGCTGGTGGAGGAGTTTCGCCTGAGCCACGAGCACCCCAGCGAGGCGGCGCTGGAGCCGATCGTCTCCAGCGCTCAGCGAAGTCGTGGCCGGCCGAGCGGGGCGCGTCCCGGCGGAGGCGGCCCTTCCCGTGGCTATCTCGCGATCGTCGGCGTGGTGCTGCTGCTGATCGTGCTGCTCGTCGTCGGGCTGATCAGCAAGAGCGGCGGAGGTTCGAAATCCAGCTCCTCGGGCACGGCACGTACGAGCGCCACGAAATCGACCTCCACGGCCAAACACCACGCCGGGCCGGCGGCGGGGTCCACGTCTCGCAGCGGCGTCGTGGCGCTCTCCCTGCGTCCCTCAGCCGCCGTATACGTGTGCCTGATCGGCGACAACGGGCGCAAGGTGATCGCCGGCAAGGAACTGCAGGCGGGCGAAAGCACGCCGACATATCACGCGCGCCGCTTCACGATCACGCTCGGCAACAGCTCGGTGACGATGTTCGTCGACGGACGCGCGCGCAGCGTGCCCGCGTCCAGTCAGGCGATCGGCTACGCGATCACCAAGGCGGCCGGGCGCAAACGGCTGCACACCGGCCAGCTGCCGACCTGCGCGTGAGCGCGCGCGCTGGCATCGTCGTGACGGGCACCGAGGTGCTCACCGGCCGCGTCAGCGACCGCAACGGCCCGTGGCTGTCAGACCGCCTGCGCGAGCTGGGCGTCGATCTCGCGCACATCTCGATCGTCGGCGACCGTCCGCAGGACATGCGCGCGGCGCTCGAGTTCATGGCCGAGCAGCGGCTGGACCTCGTGCTGACCAGCGGCGGGCTCGGACCGACCGCCGACGACCTGACCGCCGAGGTCGTTGGCGACTTTCAGGGGCGCGAGATGGTGCTCGACGAGGCGCTGGAGCAGCGGATCGGCGAGATCGTGCGCCCGCTGATGACGCGCTGGCCGGACCTCGACATGGCGGCGATCGAGCACGGCACGCGCAAGCAGGCGACGATCCCCGCAGGCGCGACCGTGCTCGAGCCGGTCGGCACCGCGCCCGGGCTCGTCGTCGCGCCCTCGGCAGACCGCGCAGGGCCGACGATCGTCGTGCTGCCGGGTCCGCCGCGAGAGCTGCAGCCGATGTGGCAGCGGGCGGTGCAGACCGACGCCCTGCGAACGGCAGTGCGCGACGCGACGACCTATCGCCAGCGGATGCTGCGCCTGTTCGGCATGCCCGAGTCAGAGATCGCCGAGACGCTGCGGGTGGCCGAACACGAGGGCATCGAGCTCGATCGCCTGGAGATAACCACGTGCCTGAAACGCGGCGAGATCGAGGTCGTCACGCGCTATGAGCCCGACAGCGAGGCCGTCTATGACGCGTTCGCGCAGATCGTCGCCGAGCGCCACGCGGACACGCTGTTCTCAGACGACGCCAGCACGGTCGACGACCAGGTCGCCGCGCTGCTGCAGGGATACACGATCGCCACCGCCGAGTCGTGCACCGGCGGTCTGCTCGCGGCGCGCCTGACCGACAGGGCGGGTTCGTCTCGCTACGTGAAGGGCGCGATCGTCGCCTACAGCAACGACGTGAAGGTCGACGAGGCCGGCGTTCCAGCTGAGCTGATCGAGCGCCACGGGGCCGTTTCCGCGGAGGTCGCCCAGGCGCTCGCCGACGGGGCCCGCGAGCGCCTGCATGCGGATATCGGCATCGGTGTGACGGGGATCGCCGGTCCGCACGGAGGCAGCGAGGACAAGCCCGTGGGGCTTGTCTGGCTGACCGTCTCAGGGCCCGCGGAGGCGGCGATGACGCGCTCGGTCAACCTTCCGGGCGCCCGCGCCGACGTGCGCGAGCGCGCCACGACCGTCGCCATGCACATGCTGCGCCGCGCGCTGCTCGGCGCGTGAGCGCCGGGGCTCGCATCGCAGCGCCCGTGCGCCGGTAGCATCGCCAGGCGATGTCCCGCTCGGCCACTGCACGGCTGTTCGTGGCGATCGACCCGCCTGCGGCGGTGCGCGAGCAGCTCGCCGCGTGGGCTCGCCTGGCCGTCGGCGCGCTTGGCGTCGACCGACGCGCAGGCGCACCCCGTGGCGTGCGCCTGCTGGAGCCCGAGACGATGCACCTGACGCTGTGCTTTCTCGGCGGTCGCCCGGTCGAGGAGATCGAGACGATCGCCGCAGCGTTGGACGGCCTCGCGGCAAGCGGCGGCGAGCTGCTTCTCGGCGCGCCGCTGTGGCTGCCGCCGCGCAGCCCGCGGTCGCTCGCGCTTGCGATCCACGATCGCCACGGCGAGCTGGCAGCCCTGCACGAGGTCGTGCAGGGCGCGCTGGCGGATGCGATCGACTGGCAGCCCGATCGCCGGCGCTTCAGGGCGCACGTGACGGTCGCACGGCTGGGCCGTGAGCGTTCGCGAGGCCGGACCGATGTCGCCTCTTCGATGGCGCCGCCGACGCCGCAGCTCTCGTTCGTCCCCGCGGAGGTCGTCTTGTACCGCTCGTGGCTGGCGCCGGCGGGGGCGAGCTACGAGGCGTTGACGGCGAGTGTCCTGTCCGCGCCTTCGGATTCCTCGCCGGAGGGCGCAGGCGGGGCGGGGGAGGACCCCGCGGTCCCATAGGCCGTGCACGTGAGCGCCGCGCCGTCGTCTGGGCGGATCGGCTGGGAGCCGTCTTCGCATTCGGGCCGTGAACCGTCGTCGCAGGCGTAGCCGCCGCCCGCGACCGCCGGTGCGCTGCCGTCCTCGCAGTTGGCTTCGCTGAATTCGACGAGCGGCTTGGTCGTCGTCGGGCAGACCGGACCGGAGCCCTTGCTCGCGGGGACCGGTTGGGCGCCGTCGCCGCAGATCGGTTCCGAGCCGTCGGCACAAGCGTAGGAGCCTTCGCTTTCGCGCACCGGCGTGCTCGCGTCTTCGCAGACGGCCGGCTGCTGCGCCGGGGTCGCTGGCGTGCGCGCGGCAGCGGTGTGCCGGGGGCTGTGCTTGTTGGCGTGCTTGGCGTGAGCGTGCCTGGGCTTGCCCTTCGTGGAAGACCCGTGCTTGCGCGCGGTGCACCCGTGGGCATGCAGGCCGGCGCGGGCCGCTCGCGAGGCGCAGCTTGCCGGCGAGCCGTGCGCCGCGCTCGGCGCGATGCGCACCAGCAGAGCTGCGAGCGTCGCGAGCAGCAGAACCGCGCAAGGCAGGGCGATCCGGCGCCATGGGGTTGAGCTGCTGGTCAAGGGGTCTCCGGTGCTGCGGTGCCGCGAACGGGACGCGCGTTGCTTCATCGTCGCCGCCCGGCGCGCGGGTGAGCGCCACCGCGCGCGGTGGACGAACGGGTGCGCGCCGGCGTCGCGCGAGAGCCCGCGGGCACTGCGCGTATGGCGCGCCATACGAACAACTGTTCCGTCCGAAGCGCGCTCTAAGTTGCTCAATCCATCTCGAACCGAGGAGTCAAACCATGCCCGTGACCGACCAGGAGAAGGCAGCAAAGGCGCGCGACGCCGCCCTTCAGGGCGCGCTCACGCAGATCGAGCGCGAGTTCGGCAAGGGCACGGTCATGCGCATGGGCGACGAGGGCGCACAGGTGCGCTGCGACGCGATCCCGACGGGAGCGCTGTCGCTCGACCTCGCGCTCGGGATCGGCGGCGTGCCGCGCGGGCGCATCGTCGAGATCTACGGGCCGGAGTCCTCTGGCAAGACCACGCTGATCTATCACCTGCTCGCCGAGGCGCAGAAGCTGGGGGGCGTGTGCGCCTTCATCGACGCCGAGCATGCGATGGACCCGCTGTATGCGAAGGAGATCGGGGTCGACATCGACGAGCTGCTCGTCTCCCAGCCCGACTACGGCGAGCAGGCACTGGAGATCGCCGACATGCTGGTGCGCTCGGGCGCCGTGGACGTCGTCGCGATCGACTCGGTCGCCGCGCTCACGCCACGCGTCGAGCTCGAGGGGCAGATGGGCGACCAGACGGTCGGAGCACAGGCGCGGATGATGTCCCAGGCGATGCGCAAGCTGGCCGGCAACCTGAACCGCACGCAGACGCTGTGCGTCCTGACCAACCAGATCCGCGAAAAGGTGGGGGTGATGTTCGGCTCCCCGGAGACGCAGCCGGGCGGTCGGGCATTGAAGTTCTACGCCTCGCAGCGACTCGACATCCGCCGGATCGAGACGTTGAAGGACGGCACGGAGGCGGTCGGCAACCGCGTGCGCGTCAAGGTCGTCAAGAACAAGGTGGCGGCTCCTTTCCGCCAGGCGGAGTTCGACATCGAGTTCGGCAAGGGCATCTCCACGTCGGGCTGTCTGATCGACCTCGGCCTCGAGCACAACATCGTCTCGAAGTCGGGCTCGTTCTTCTCCTACGGCAACGACCGCCTCGGCCAGGGGCGCGCCGCCGCCAAGGCGCACCTCGACGCGAACCCCGGGGTCGCCAAGGAGATCGAAGAGAAGATCTACGAGGCACTCGGCATCGGCAAAGATCTCGTCACGCCGATCGACCGTGACAAGGAGGCTTCGCCGCCGCCGATTGCGAGCGAACCGGCCGTTGCAGCCGCCTAGCGGCCCGTAGGCACGCCGCGGAGCTTTGTCCTCGAGCGCTCGTCTGCCGGTCGGGGGACTGGCTCGTGCCGGACGCGCTATTCGGGTGCGTTGAGCGCGCCGACGCTGCCGCCTTTGAGCGCGAGGTGAAGCGGTTCAGCGGGTTCTTCGGTTTCGCCGGCGATGTGGCGCAGCTCGAGCACATCGGGCGAGCCGCCTTCAAAGCTTTCGATCTCGGTGCCCGGTCCTTGGGCGAACGTGAGCGTGAATGCTTTCGAGTACGTGCCGACGTTCCCCGCGAGCTGGCCGATGGCCGAGCCGCGCAACTGGAGAGTCGGACCGGTGAATGTTTGGGAGGTTTTGAAGCACTCGAATTCGGCGATCACGCCC
>DASYKG010000046.1:0-64501 GCA_035995645.1 Solirubrobacteraceae bacterium | reverse complement strand
CGCATGGCGCTCGAGCTTGCCCTCGGCGAGCAGCAGCGGCTCTGTCCGGACGATCAGGCGGTGGCGTTCGTAGATCTCGGGCGGGACGATCAGGTTGATCGTCCCGAACTCGTCCTCGAGCAGCAGGAAGACGATCCCCTTGGCCGTGCCCGGGCGCTGACGCGCGACGACGAGCCCGCCGAGGCGCACCGGCGAGTTGTGCGGCAGCCGCGCGAGGTCGCCGATCGAGACCGTGCCCGGCTCGAGCGAGGGCCGCAGCAGCTGCATCGGGTGCGGGCCGAGCGTCAGGCCGGTCGTCGCGTAGTCGCCGATCATCGACTCCCACGGCGTGAGCGGCCGCAGCGCCGGCGCGTCCGGCACCTCGAGCGGCAGCGCCAGCTGCGTCCCCTCCAACACGCGCTCGCCCGGCACCGCCACCCCGAGCTGCCACAGCGCCGTGCGCCGCGCGTGCTCGGACGAGCCGCCGATCAGCGAGTCGCACGCTCCTGCCCACGCCAACCGGTCCAGCGACGGGCGCCCGGCGCCGGCGCGCGACGCGAGGTCGGCGAGCGAGCGGAACGGCCCGCCCTCCTCGCGGGCGGCGACGAGCGCTTCGACCTCGTCCTCGCGGACGCCGAGGATGAAGCCGAGGCCCAGCCGCACGATCGCGCTGGGCGCGGCGGCGAGCCCGCGGCCGCCGGCCTCGCGCGCGTGGTCGGACCCGCCCGCCCAATCGGGCGGCGGGGGGCCCATCTCGGGCACCCACTCCACCGTGCACAAGGCTTCGCTGGCGTTGACGTCCGCCGTGCGCAGGGCGATCCCGCGCCGCTGGGCCTCGTGCGCGAGCGTGTCCGGCGCGTAGAAGCCCATCGGCTGCTCGTTGAGCAGCGCGCACAGGAACTCCGGGCCGTAGTGCACGCGCAGCCACGTCGACTGGTAGGCGAGCAGGCCGAATGCCGCGCTGTGCGCCTTGGGAAAGCCAAACCCGGCGAAGCCCTCGACCATCTGCCACACGCGTTCGGCGGTCTGCGATGTCGCGCCGCCGTTGCGCACCGCGCCCTGCAGGAAGCGCTCGCGATGGCGCTTGAGCATCTCCTCGGAGCGCTTGCGGCTCATCGCCCGGCGCAGGCCGTCGGCCTCGCCGGGCGTGAAGCCCGCGAAGGCTTCCGCGACTTCCATCACCTGGTCCTGGAAGATGATCGTGCCGAGCGTGTCCTTCAGCACCGAGCGCAGCGCCGGATGCTCGTAGGGGATCTCATACGCCGGGTCCTCGCGCAGGCGCCGGCGACGCTCGATGTACGGATTGATCGCTCCGCCCTGGATCGGGCCCGGGCGGATGATCGCCACCTGGACCGTCAGGTCCTCCAGGTTCTCCGGTCGCGTGCGCAGCAGCGACTGCATCTGTGCGCGACTCTCGATCTGAAAGACGCCGACCGTGTCCGCCTCGCGGATCGCCGCGAAGGTCTCGGCGTCGTCGAACGGGATGCGCGACAGATCGATCCGCTCTTTGCGCGTGCGCGCGATCGTCTCCACGCAGCGCTCGACCGCCGAGAGCATCCCCAGCCCGAGCAGGTCGATCTTCAGAAAGCCGGCGTCGGAGCAGGAATCCTTGTCCCACTGCACCATCTGCCGGCCCTCCATCGCCGCCGGCACGACCGGACAGCAGTCGATCAGCGGCCGCGTCGCGACGATCATCCCGCCCGAGTGCTGAGAGAGATGGCGTGGCAGCCCGTGAGCCTGCTCGACCAGTCGCGCCAGCCACCCCCAGCGCTGCGAAGGCGGCGCCGCGCCGCCCGGCCGGACATCGGCGTCGCCGTCCTCGTCGCGTCCCTGCCGCTCCGCGCCCGCGCCGACGGCCATGTCGTGCTCGGCGCCCGAGCCCGTGCTCGTGCCGACGGCCAGGTCGTGCTCGGCGCCCGAGCCGTAGCGCTCGGCGCCACGCGCCATGCGCTCGATCTCGCCGGCGGGCAGGCCGAGCACCTTGCCGAGCTCGCGGATCGCGCCGCGCGCGCGGAAGGTCGGGAAGGCCGCGACCAGCGCCGCGTGCTCGTGCCCGAAGTGCTCGTGCACGCGCGGTATCAGCACCGCTCGCACGTCGCGCGGGAAGTCGAGGTCGATGTCCGGCAGCCCGCGCAGATCCTCGTGCAGGAAGCGCCCGAGCGTCAGCCTGTTGGCGAGCGGGTCGATGTGCGAGAGACCGATCAGGTAGCAGACCAGCGAGGAGACCGACGACCCACGCCCGCGTCCGGGCGCCAGCAGCGCGCGCACCGAATCGGGGCCCCTCACCTCCACGGCGACCTCTCGCGACAGCTCGAGCATCTCGTGGTGCAGCAGGAAGAAGCCCGCCAGCCCCAGCTTGCCGATCACGTTCAGCTCCTGCGTCAGCCGCGCCTGCGCCTCGGCGTGGATCTCCGATGCCGCGTAGCGCTCGTGCAGGCGCGCGGCGCACAGCTCGGCCAGCTTGCGCTCGGCGCCCGCGTCCTCGGCGCCGGGATAGCGGTAGCCGAGGTCCCTGTCGAGGTTGAACGTCAACCGCTCGGCGAGCGCCAGCGTCTCCGCGACAGCATCCGGGTGGTCGGCGAAGCGGCTGGCCATCGCCCGCGGCGTCGCCATCACGTGGCTGAAGTTGCCGCGTCGCAGCGGCTCGCACGCGTCGAGCGTCGTGTGATTGCGCAACGCGACGAACGCGTCCTGCAGCTCGGCCCGGCAGCGCGCGTGCGCGTGCACGTCGCCGGTCGCCACGCACGCCACTCCCAACCGCCGGGCGAACGCGGCCAGCGCACGGTTGCGCGAGCGATCGTGGCGGGCGTAGGGACGCTGCAGCTCCACGCGCAGCCCCTCCGCGCCGAACGCATCGAGCAGCCGCCGCGCCACCGGCTCGTCGGCAACGCCGTCGCCGATCGCAGATCGCCCGGCACAGCCGGTGAGGCAGACGAGTCCCTCGGCGTGGTCGAGCACGGCCTGCAGCTCCACCGACGGCTCGCCGAGCACGCGCCGGCCCGGCCCGTCGCGGGTGTGCGCATGCGCGAGCGTGACGATCCGGCAGAGGTTGCGCCAGCCGCGCTCGTCGCGCACGAGCAGCGTGATGTGGCGCCCGCCGACGAGGTCGACCTCCGCGCCATGGATAGCGCGTACCCCGTGATCCGCGCCAGTTTGCGCCAGCTCCATCGAGCCGGACACCGAGTTGTGGTCGGTCAGCGCCAGCGCCCGATGGCCGAGCTCGCTCGCGCTGTGCGCCAGCTCGTCGGGCAGCGAGACCCCGTCCAGAAACGAGTACGCCGAATGGCAGTGCAGCTCCACATACGGGGGCGTGGGCGTCATCTCGGCTCCCCGCGAGGTCGCACGCCCGACCTCACGACCGCTGGGCGAACCAGCCGCCGGTCCGCTCGCGCCCGGCGCACAGGTCGTGGAAGACGACCAGGTTGCGCCCGCTCGTGGTGACGACCTCCCAGTAGCGCCGCCGCAACGGCTGAGCCGTCCACCAGCGGTCCTCCACCAGCCACGACTCCCGCACCAGCTCGATCGCCCGCCCGTCCACCAGCAGCGGAACTCCCCCCTCCCCCGCGCGCACACGCGCCGGATGTGGAAGGTTCAGTTGCGTCCGCCTGGCGCTGGGCATCAGCCCGGCAGCGGTGTGAGCACGACCCGCCGCTCCGGCACGCGCGAGTCCGGGTCCACGCAGACAGCGCGCATCGCCGCGTCCTCCCCAGCCACCGTGCGCACCTGCACGACGGCCTCGCGCAGGCGCGCGGCGCGCGTGGCACGGCCCTCCTCCAGCAGCGCCCTCTGCTCGCCCGCCGGGGGACCGAAGCGCTCGACGGCCAGCCCCAGCGACGCGGCCGGCGCCGGCAGCAGGAGCAGGCGCAGCGACAGCGCCAGGGAGATGCGGTCGCGATCGGACAGCGGCTGGCGAAAGACCACGCGCTCGCACCAGCCGCCGCCCGACAGCAGTCGCGCGGACAGCGTGACCGCGCGCAGCGTGCGCCCGCGGCGATCGTTGCGCGCCAGCAGGCGATCCACGAGTACGCCCAGCACGCGCTCGATCGCTTGGCCGGAGCTCGCGTCGCCGACGCTCATCGTCTCCTGCATGCGCTCCTGCGCCAAGCGCGGGCGCAGCGGCGTGTCCTCACCGCAGGCCAGCCGATGCGCGAACACCCCCGCCTCCCCGAAGCGGTCGGCGAGCGCGGCGCGTCCCAGGCGCGCCAGCTCGCCGAGCGTGCGCACGCCCAAGCGCGTGAGCGCCTCGAGCAGCCGCTCTGTCTCCGCGCGATAGCCGAGCAGCTCGATCGGGCGCCCGGACAGCCAGCGCAGCGCGTCGCTCCCGTCGAGCACCAGCGGACGGCGCGAACGCACCGCCAGGGCCGCCGCCAGCGCGCAGAAGCGCGTCGGACCCGCCCCGATGCGCGCGTGACGGTCGCCGGGCGGCGGCGCAGCGACGGCGGCGCCCATGGCCTCCCCGCGCACTGTCCGCACGCTCCTTTCCGATGGCCCGACGGCGCGCTGCATTGCGGCGATCACGGCGACGTCCGTGCCGTACAGCGAGCGCAGCGGGCCCGTCTGCAGATACGCGAGGCCCGGGCGCGCCGGCTCGACGGGAGCGCCGATCGACTCCAGCGCGCCGAGCAGCGCCTCCCAGGCCTCCTGCACCCCCACAGGATCGGCTGGCACGAGTGTCAGGTCCGGACAGCGCGCGAGCGCCTCGCCGAGCGCCATCCCCCTGCGCACTCCCTGTGCCTCGGCCGCGCCGGAGACTCCCCCCAAGCGCTGCTCAGAGCCAGTCGGCGGCGCTATCGCCAGCGCGCGTCCGACGAGCGCCTGCGCCCCTCCGGCGGCGAGCACTAGCTCGAAGCGGGAGAAGTGGACGCACACGATCATACGAACGTATGTTCGCACACGTGTCGGCGGGATGCGTGCTCTCCGAGCCCAGAGCGTCCCGTCGTACAGAAACCACCCAACTGCGGAGGATGCTCAGGACATGGACGACACGCACGAGCCAGTCGACTTCGCACGCGACTCGGTGGACGAGATCATCGCCCTCGCCGGCGCGCTTTTGAGATCAGGCGCAGACATCGAGCTGGTTCATCGTAAATACGTCGTCCCGGCGCTCGAGCTTTTAGCCGACGTCGAGACGCAGGCTTTGCTCGCCAGTGCCGATGACCGCGGAGCACACGAGATCCTCCGAGACACTGTGGTCAAACTCGAGCACCTCCGAAGCAAGGCGCACGCAGAGCGCAAGCGTCACGCAGACGGCGACTGCGAATGAGCGTGCGCTCGTAGCTCGAAACGCCGAGCCGTCTGCTCGGCGACTCTTCGCTGCCATGCCGTTGTGAGGCGTGGTTTCACGTCGCGAACCAAAGCGGCAGCCCGCAGACTCTCAGGAGGCGTCATCGAAGCAAGCCTGCGAGTGCTCTCGCGGGCGGCGGCTCGCACATCCTCAGGGAGGTCCATGACCGAAGGGTACTCATCTGGATGCCAGCAGGCCGAGCCCTCCAGGCAGCCCGTCAATCCATCGTCAGCGGGCCCTCGGCGGAGCCGCTGAGGAACTGGCGCACGAAGGCGTTGTCTGAGGAGAACATCCGCTCAGCGTCGCCCGCCTCGACGATGCGCCCCTTCCACAGCACCGCGAGGTACTCGCCGATCTGCCGCGCCGAGGCGATGTTGTGCGTGACGACGATGTACGTGCCGCCGTGAATCGAGTGCATCTCTTGGATCAGTTCGCACAGCAGCGCCGTGCGCACCGGGTCAAGACCCGAGTCGGGCTCGTCGAAGATCACCACGTCGGGTTCCATCACGAGCGCGCGCGCGAAGCCGGCGCGCTTGCGCATGCCGCCGGAGAGCTGCGATGGCGCGTCGTCCATCGCGTCCGCCAGCCCGACGTCGGTGAGGCGTTCGGTGACCACCTTGGCGATCTCCGCCTCGCTCTGGTCGGTGTGCTGGCGCAGCGGGAAGGCGACGTTGTCGAACACCGACATCGACCCGAACAGCGCGCCGTCCTGAAACAGCACGCCGATCCGCTGGCGCAGCGCAAGCAGCTTGGGCATCGTCAGCTTCGGCACCGATTCGCCGTGCACGACGACATCGCCGGAGTCGGGGAACATCAGCCCGATCAGGTGCTTGATCAGCACGCTCTTGCCAGTTCCCGAGGGGCCGAGCACGACGGTGATCGTGTCGTCGGGGATCGCCACGGTCAGACCGTTGAGCACCGACACGCCGCCCAGGCGCTTGTGCACGTCAGTGCAGCGGATCGACCAGTTGCCCTCGGCCGGGTCGCCGGAGAGGTCCAGATCGGTCGAATGGTACTGGTAGTCCTGCTCGTCGCTCATCATTTCCCACCGTAGACGACGTGCGGGAACTGGCTCGTCTGGCCGTTGAACGTGAACGGGCCCTGCTGGTTGCAGCCCGGCGCCGGGATCGAGTTCGGCGTTTCCGGCGCGTTGGCGACCTTGAACTGGATGATCTGTTCGATCAGCGTCTGCGAGATCGTCGGGCTGGGCGGGCCGCTGACCGAGGGAACTGGGTTGGAGCAGTTGCTGTTGTTGAAGACCTGCAGGCCGCCGTTGCCGAGCGCGCGGAAGGCGCCCGGCTTGAAGTAGGGGTTGGCGCGGTCCGTGCCGATGCGCTGGGAGTAGATCGACAGGCTCTCCGGGTTGAGCACGTTCATCAAGCGCAGATAGTGCTGCTGGGGGCCGCCCGGCGTGTTCGTGTTGTTGCCATGCGCCTGCGTCGAGGCGGTGAAGTTGGCAAAGAACGCCTGCAGCTCGGGCACGTATTCGCCGAGGTACTGCAGGAACGGATCGAGGTTGTGCAGGACCGGGCGGAAGTTTTCCAGTTGCGTGGTCGTCAGGTCGAGCGTCTTGCCGACGTCGGGCAGGCCCTTCTTCGCCGCCGTCGTCAGCGGACCGAGCGAGGAGAGGAAGCTGTTGAACTGCGGCGCGAACGGCTTAGCCGCGTTGAGCAGCGTCGACAGCTTGCGCTCCACGGGGCGGAATTCGTCGAGGAACGGGCTCGCGTCCGCGGCGAAGCGGTCGAGTTCTTTCAGCGCCGTTTTCGAGCGCTTCTCGAATTGCGGCAGCGCGCGGAAGGCGGCCGCGAAGGCCTGGCTGCCTTCCGACAGCGCGTGGAAGCTGTGCTCGCCGTTGACGATCAGCCCTTCCAGCTGGTGGTCGCGGCTGCCCAGCGCGTTGAACACGACGCCGGTGTTCTTGACCAGGGCGCGCACCGCGCCTTCTTGAGAGGCCAGCAGGCCGACAAGCGTGTTGGCGTGCTGCACGAACGGGTCGATCTGCGCGAAGCCGGCGTTGAGCTGTTCGCCACGTCCGTTGATCCCTTCGGCCAGCGACTGCTGCCAGACCTGAAACGCGCGGCGCGTCTTCGGATCGAACGCCGAGAGGATGCCGTCGAGCGTGACCGACGGTTCGACCTGGCTGTCGGCGAGCTGGCCGCCGTCGCGCACGAATGGCCCGCTGCGTCCGCTGCCCTGCGGGATCAGCTGCACGTAGGTCTCGCCGAGCAGCGTCTTCTGGCGCAGGATCGCGTGCATGTTCGCGCGGATCGGCGCATATTTCTGGTTGATTTCCAGTTCCGCGCGCGTGCGTCCGCCGTGGCCGAGCTTCACCGCGACGACGCGCCCGATGTTCACGCCGCTGATGCGCACTTCCGACTGTTCTGCGAGCGCCAGCGATTTCGGGAAGGCGACCGTCATGCGGTAGCCCTTCGGCTTCAACGGAAGCGGCCCGCCGAAGGACTCCCACAAGAAAAGCAGCAGCCCGAAGCAGCTGAGCACGAACAGGACGATCACGATCATGTTGGCGAGGGTCGGCGCGCGCTTTTGCATCTAGCGAGCACCCCCCCGCGAGGCGCTCGCGGACTTCGCCGCGCCGCTTGCCCTTGGCTTGCCCGCGGCCTTGCCCTTGCCCGCGGCCTTGCCAAAGGCCGGCGCCAAGCCGCCGAGCAAGCCGGTTCCCGGCGCCTTCGGCGGCGTCACCTTGTGGACCGCGCTCGCGCCTTTGAGGATCCCCGCGCTCTGGCAAGCGGCCCGGTCGGGCGGGTTGAGCAGGCCGATCAGCAGGTTCACGTTCGGGTTGATTTCCGCGACGCCTTTCAGCAGCGGGGCGACTTCGCAGTTGAAGTACACGACAGTGCGCCCGAGGATGCCGTGCGCGTCGGCCGAGCTGAGCACGCTGTTGAGGTTGTGGTTGGCCCAGTCGAGGAAGAACAGGAAGCCGCCCTGGCTCTTACCGGGGTTGTTCGCGAGCTCGTTGAAGAATTCGTTGAACACGCCGAAGGTCGTCGCCAGCTTGGGGAACGATTCGGAGATCTCCTTGGTGTCCGGTGCGACGAGATTCAGCGTCGGCAGGATTTCGCGCGCGAACGGGCGGATCTCGTTCTTGATGATCGGCGTCGTTTCGATCGACAGCTTGCGCGTGGCTTCGTTGGCGGGCCCGAGCGAGCTGGCGAATGGCTGCAGTTTGTGCAGCGTCGGGCCGAGCACGTGCGCCGCTGTCGCCAGCTTGCCGAGGCCTGTCTTCGTCTTCGACAGCGCGCCCGGCAGCAGCTGCAGCGTTCGTTCGACGCTGCGGTCCTCTTTGGCGAACGTCGCGAACACGGCGTTGGAGGCGTCCACGAGCTGCGCAAGCTGCGTGTCCTTGCCGCCGAGCGCTTCGGTGAGCAGCCGGAAGTTGTGGATCGCGCGCGCGGTGTTGGCGTGGCGCGATTCCAGCTGCGCGGAGATCTTCTGGATCTCGCGCGCGGTCGGATCGAAGCGCTTGAGCGTCGCCGAGAAGGCTTTGCCGTTGTTCTTGAAGGCCCCGCCGGCGCCCGCCAGCAGCTCCTGCAGGTAGGCGCGCGTTTCGGCGTCCAGCGAGGAGAGGAATTCGTCGAAGTTGACGTTCGGGGCGGTCTGCGACAGCGGCAGCGTGGAGCCGCTCGGCAGCTTCCCGGCTGCGGCCGTGCCCGGATTGACCTCCACGGTGATGTCCTGCAGCTGCGTCTTCGGGCGCAGCAGCATCGTCGCGTCGCGATAGATGTGCGCGTATTTCGGCGTGACTTTCATCGTCACCGTGGCAACGCCGTTGTGCAGGTCGACGCTGTCGACTTCGCCGATCTTCGCGCCGGCGACCGTCACCGCCTGACCCTGCCCGGGCGTGACCGCCTGCGCCGTCTGCATGTCGGCCTTCAACGTGTAGTAGCTGCGCCCGAGCACCGGCACCCAACCCGGGAGCTTGAGGTTCTCGTGCGCGAGGATGTAGCCGCCGACCGCGGCCGCGATGATCACCATCACGATCACCGAGATGAACGCCGTGCGATAGCGCTCGATCTGGTCGCGAACGGTCAGGCCGCCCTCGTGTTTGTGCGTGTGCTCGCTCGGCGCCATCATCCCGTCCCGTCGGCAGGGCCCTGTGACAGCGGGCCGTTGAAGTCGGGGACCGCCTGCGTGTAGCAAGGCACGAGCGGCTTGTATTCGGGCTCTTTCGCAGGGAACGCCGGGTGCGTCCCCTGCGGCTGCAGCGAAGCGTGCGCGAGCAGCTTGAGCCCTTTGACGTTGCTGCCCAGGACCGACGCCGGCTGTGAGCGCAGCGTCGGGCCGCCCTCGCCGACGAGGAAGCGGGTCATCGTGCCGTTGCCGTCGAAGCTCTGCCCGAGCCCGGCTAGCCCGGTCATGCTGTACCAGAATTCCTTGTAGGCTTCGACACCGCTCGTCGCAGACCCGTCCTGCAGCCTCGTGTTGCCGGCGGGGTACAGGACTTTGGTCAGGCACTTGTTGAACAGTTCGGTCTGTTTGTAGAACGGCGTCTGTTCCGCAGTCAGCCGCGCCAGTTGCGGCGTCGCCGCTTCAAGGGCCGTCGCGACTCCGCCCAGCTCGCTCGGCGCCAGCGACGCTTGCACCTGTGCGATCCACGGCAGCGTCGCCGTGACCGTCTGCGGCGTGTTCTTCACGCCCGGCAGGATGTCGGTTGCGAAGGTCTTCGTCGCCGGGAACGCCAGGTCGAGTTCGCGCAGGCCGTTGTCGATCTTGCGCAGCGAGCTCGGCAGCACGGCGACCGCCGCGCGCAGGCTCGACGACTGGTTGGCGAACGAGCGGAAGAACACGTTGAAGTTGCCGATCAGTTCGCCCAGCTGCTGCTCGTGGACGTTCAGCGCGGAGGTGACTTTGCCGATGCTCAGCACGAGCTTTGAGAGGTCGTGCTGTTCGGTGCCGCCGATCGCCTGGTTGATGATCGCGCCGCCGCGCTCGGCCGACGGCGCGCGTGCGTAAGCCTTGTTGAGAGCTTCCGCGGCGTTGATGCCGCGAACCTCCGCATCCTGTTCGGCGTTGTCGGCCTTGGATGGCTTGCGCGTCAGCCCGTCGCCGTAGCCGATCAGGAAGTCCTGCAGGTTCGCCCGCGTGTCGGTGTTCAGCGCGTCGAGCACCTGGTCGAGCTGCACCGGGTCCGACGACTGCGTGCTCGGCAGCGTGGCGCCGGAGGACAGCGTGTTGGTCGACGGACTTCCGGGCTGCAGTTCCACGAACCAGTTGCCTTCGAGGAAGATGCGCGGGCGGATCTTCACCGTCGCATCGGAGTGCAGCGGCAGGCCGCGGCCTTCGATTTCCATGCTCACCAGACCCGTGGAGCCCTGACGCTTGATGCCCGTCACCTTGCCCACGTTGACGCCGGCGATGCGCACTGGCGACTTCGGTTTGATGTTGATCGCGCTGGCGAACTGGGCGTTGAGGCGGAAGCCGTGTTTGAACGGGAGGTGCTTGGTGAAGCCGAAGTACACGGCGACGATGATCACCAGGAGGAACACGATCGCGAAGCGGATCGGGTTGGTGCGGTTGAGTTCGACGACCGGGATGTCGTCGTGGCGGCGCCAGCGGGGCAGAAGCCTCATTTTTTCTTCCCTTTGGCGGAGGCTTTCTTCTTCGTCGTCGTCTTCGGCTTGGCCGTGGAGACGCCCAGGTTCTTCAGCTGTTCGGCCGAGTACTTCTGACCGAACAGGTTTTCTTCGCGGCTGGTGATTTCGCGGTTCTTGGCCACGCTGCCGGCCGGCAGGTTGCCGAGCACCGCCTTGCCCTTTTCGTAGGTCTCGTTGGCGGCTTCGCAGACCCGCGGCTGCCCGGGCCCACCAACGTTGGGATACGGGTTGGCGTGCACGTGGTTGTTGTCGACGATCGTTGACGAGCCAAGGAAGGCTTTTTCGATCGACGGGCCGTTCGCCGGCGCCGATGACGGGAAGCCCTCGTTGTTGGGACCGCTCGGCGCGAGCACGGGGCCCGCGCGCCCGAGCGTCCCAACGCCGATGTTCTCCGACTGCAGGCTGGCGACGTTGCGGAACGTCAGCGTCAGGTAGTTGCAGAACGCCTGCTCGGGAGCAAGGCCGGCGAGCACCGGGTTGCCGTATTTCAGCGTCTGCGTGAAGTCTTCCAGGCCCGCCGTGACGACGGGGTTCTGCGCGAACTTCTGCAGCGCCTGCGAGGACTGCGCCAGGCGCGTGTTCAGCGCGGTGGCTCGGCGGAAGTTCACCGCACCGACGGCGATCGCGTTGCCGAGCGGTTCGGCGACCGTCGTGAGGGCTTTCGCGCTGGGGCGCAGCAGACGCATGAACTCCGTGCTCTTTTCCGTGAACGGCGCCTCGTAGGGGAGCGAGAAGATCGCCTGTTCCAGCGACGCCGGGCCCCCCACCGTGGCTTCTTCCAGCGATTTCGCGACGCTCGCGAAAGCCGTGAAGAAGGTGTCCTGCTCGCTGAAGAACGCCGCGTTCTGAGCGGCCACCGGAGCGGTCTGTTCGGCCGGTCGGTCGAGGCCTTTGAACAGCCCGCGCAGGTCGGTCTGCGGCGAGGCGAGGTTGTGCAGCACGGGGATCGCGTTCGTCACCAGCGGCTTGAGCGTGTGGATCGCTTCGTTGATTTCCAGGCCGCGGCCGGCGAGGCCGTCGCCGAAGTTGTTCGTGTTCTGCTGGATCGCCGTCCGCGTCTTTTCGTCGAACATGTTGAACAGCTGATCGATGTCGACCGGTTCGGTCGTCTGGCTGACCGGGATCTCGTTACCGGCCTTGATCGTCCTGCTCGACGTGCCCTTTTCCAGTTCCAGGTACTTCAGCCCGATCGCCGACACCGACAGCACGGTCGCCTTCGTGTCCGCCGGCAGCGGTTCGACGCCCTTTTCCAGCTTCAAGTTGGCGACCGCCGTGACCCTGCCCGTCGCCGGGTCCTGGTGCGGGGTCACCGAGCCGATGATGCCGACGCGCGTGCCGGCGATGCGCACCTGGTTGGACGGCTGCAGCCCCGAGCCCTGCGGCAGCACCACTTTGATGTTGTACGTCGGCACGAACGGCAGCCCGTTGTTGGCGTTGTAGGACAGGAACACAGCCACCACGACGATCAGCGTCGTCACCGCCCCGATCAGCAGCGGGCTGCCCGCCAGCGATGTGTTGCGCCGCCGGTTCACGGGTGCTGGGTGGGGTCGCAGGTCAGCAGTTCAGAGTCGATGAACGGCGAGGACCCGTCCGCGGCCGGCTGGGTCGCCGCGCCCGGGCACTTGCGCAGCTGGCCGCTCTTCAACGGCGCGAGCGCTTCCGACACGCTCGCCGGTTTCAGGGTGTTTTTCGCGCCCAGCGAGAAGTCGGGGAAGACGGCGCCGACCCGCGCGTAGTGGCCGTTGGCGTCGTAGTAGGCGTCGGTCTGCCCGAACTCGCGCAGCGTGCCCTGCAGGTCCGGCGAGTACGGGCCGAAGAAGGCCGTGATCGGCACCGATTCCTTCAGCGATTGGACGTTCACCGGCGTCGCCGTGGTCAGCGCCTGGGCCAGCTGCGGCAATGCACGGACGTAGTCGGTCAGGTCGTTGTTCGGGCCGGGGCGGTTGAAGGACAGGGCGAAGCTTTTTACGACCGGCGTCGCCGTCGTCAGCAGCGGCTGCAGCTTGCTGAACAGTTTGCTCAGCGGCTGGACCGTCGGCTTGGAGGCGTCGACGAGCTTTTTCAGCGCGGTGAACGTCGACGGCAGGTCGGCGAACGTGCGGTTGCCCTGGCGCAGCGTGACCGGTAGCTGCTTGAGGGCCTGCGCGAGGTTCGTCTGCTGCGAGCCGATCGCCGTGAACGTCGTGTTTGCGTTTTCCACGAGGTTGGAGAGATCTTCCTTGCGCGCGCCGATCGTCGTCACCGCCTTGGCCGTTTCCACGAGGAACTTCGTGAACGTCGACTGGTCGCGCACGAGCTCCGCGAAGAAATGGTCGGTGGCCGACAGCGACGGGGCGAAGTATTCGGTCGCGCCCTGCAGCGATTTGCCCTGGCCGACGTACTGTTCGGCCGTGCCCTGGATGAACTGCTGCAGTCCCTTGCGCGTCTTCGGGTTCAGCGTGTTGAACAGCTGGTCCAGGTCGGTCACGTTGCGCGTCGCGCTCGCCGGCAGCCTGGTGCCCGCGGCGAGCGCCGGCGCGTTGTTCGGGCCCGGGCTCAGCGCGATGTAGCGGTTGGCGACGCTCGACAGCGACGGCACCCTGACCTGCGCGACGGTGCCCGCATGCAGCGGCGCCAGCGACGAGTTGACGGTGATCGTGACGAGCGCTTTGAAGTCGTGTGTCAGCTCGATTTCCGTGACGCTGCCGACGGGAACGCCGCCAACCTGCACCTGGTCGCCGCGCACCAGCTGGTTGCCTTCGGCGAATTCGAGCTTGTATGTCGAGCTGCCGCCGCCCGAGAAGACGATGAAGGCGACGATCAGCACGACGAGCGCGAGCGCACCGACGGCGATCGGGCGCACGAAGCGACCGCGCGAGGGCCTTGCCGGCCGCAGCGGCGGGTCACTCGGGGGCGGCGCGCCCGCTGGTTTGGGGGGGGTCGTCGTTGCCATCAGTTTCCGCTCCCCGCGACTGCGCCGGGACGAACCGCGATCGCCGCCGACGAAGGCCCGGCGGAGACCGCCGGGTCGGGGATTTCACCCAGGCGCGCGATCAACTTGATCCACTGACTCGGCGTGATCGACGAGCTGAGCGAACCGGCCAGGCTGGCACTCTGGGCGAACAGCGGCCGAAAGCCCACATGAATGTGGTTGTAGTGGTCGGCTTTCGCCATCGTGTTGTCCGTGCCCGGATAGCTCATCAGGCTGATGATCTGGTGAGGCTTCATCGAGCCCTGCAGCGTAAGCAGCTTGCGGATCGTCGTGTCGGTGATCGACGCCTGCCCCTGGTGCCCGACGATCGGGGTGCCGTTTATTTCGGAGATGTCGACGGCGTCGCCGGTCGAGTGCTCGGAGACGTTGCCTTCGGTCGTCAGCTCGGAGTGCCCGCATTGCAGCGCCGAGACGGTCGGCTTCAGTCCTGACACCGCGAGGAACTCCAGCGTCGCCAGCACGCGCTTGTCGATCTGCCCGGTCTGGATGTCCTGGCGCCCGCACGGGTAGATCGAGATGTCGGGGTTGGCGAGCACCTGCTGTTCGAGCTGTTCCTTTGACTCCAGCAGCACCTGCCCGACGGTCGGCGCGGTCGTCAGGAACGGGCTGTGTCCCTTCGCCCTGAACACGGAGGTGTTCTCCAGCTGCACCCAGCCGTCGAGGATCGGCTTGGGGTCGATCTGCGGTGCGCCGACGCCAGCCGGGCGGATCTGGAAGAGCATGTGCGGTTCGGCGCCTTCGCCGCCGGCGGCGTCGCTGCCTCCCACGTGGCCAAGCACCGTCCCCGCGATCACCCGCGCGCCCGCGTGCAGATCGTGCAGGTACACGTCGTTGGGGCCGTCGCGGAAGACGCGCGGCGTCGACGACGGTTCGGCGGGCGTGGTGCCCGCCGGTTCACTCGCCGTCGCTTCACTCGTTGCCGGCGAAGGCGTGGCCGCCGGCGAGCTTGCGCCCGATGGCGAGCCCGGCGCCGGGGCTTCCAGCGCACTGGCCGATCCGAGCGACAGCGCCGACGTCGCCGCGCCTTCGCCGGCGGGCGGCTGGGCGCCGGCCTGCGTTCCCGCACTGGCAGGACCCGTCGGCCGCGGTTCGGCCGGTTCGACTGGCTTGTGTGAGTTCGCGGCGCCGGGCTGTCCTTCGTGCGGCTTGAGCACCGGATACAGCTTGGCGACGCTGCCGAGGTTCGCGTACGTGTACGTGTTGCCGTAGGCGTCGCGCAGCGACACGAAGCTGCCCAGCTGCGGCGACCGGCCGATCTGCACGACCTCTCCGTCCTGCACGGCGATCACCGGCGCGCCGGCCTGCGAGTAGATCGTCGTGCCGGGCAGCGACTTGGCGACGGTCGAGCCGCTCGCCGGGACCGTCGGGAAGCCGTCTGCGAAGTGCGCTTTGGCGTGCACCGGGAAGCGCGCCTGGGTCAGGCCGGTGATCGCCCCGAGCAGCCCCGACGGCGTGCCGCCGAGCAGCTTCGCGCGCAGCATCACCGATTCCACGTAGGCCTGCGAGTGGTTGTAGGAGAAGACCGCGCCGCGCAGGTTCGTGGCGGCGCCGGCGGCACGCAGGTAGCGCGCCGCGGCGAAGATCGCGTCGGCGGGGTTGTACGGGTCCTTGAAGCCATCGCCGTTGGCGTCGACGCCATATGTCGCCCACGAGGACGGCAGGAACTGCATCCAGCCCTCAGCGCCGGCGCTTGACACGTTGAGGTCGCGTCCGTAGTCGGTCTCGACCTCGTTGATCGCCGCCAGCAGCTGCCACGGCACCCCATAGGCCGTGCCGGCCGCCTGGTAGATCGGCAGCAAAAACGGCGGGATGCGAAAGCTTTCGATGAAGAACGCCGGAACGCCGGCGATCGAGGAGGACAGCGACAGCGGCAGCGCTGGCGTCAGCGCCGACGGCTTGGGCGCGGCCTTGCCGCGCTTTGGCTTTGCCGGCGAACCGCCGTTGGCGGCGCCTTGTTCGCCGGCGCCCGCGGCGTTGGTCTTGCCGTGCTTGGCGCGCACGCTCGAGGGGCTCGTCGTCGTGCCCTGGGCGCTCTGCCCGCTGACCTGCGGCGTCGTCGTCACCTGCGGCGCGGCCGGCGCTGGCGCGGAGGGCGATTCGCTCGTAGCGCTCGGCGTCGGTGCGGCGGGGGCGCTCGGTGTCGTCGCTTCCGGGGCGGGCGTCGGGGCCGTCGTCGTTTGCGCGGGCGGGGTCGTCGTTTCGCCGCTCGTCGTCGGCGCGGCTTCTTCGGCCGGCGACGCTGCCGGGACGAGCAGAACCAGCGCGGCGATCGCCGCGAGCAGAAGAACCGTGAATGTCGCTGGCCGAGTCATCCGCGTTCAGTTGCCCAGGAGATAGTTGAGCAGCATGCCGTCGGCGCTCGAGCCTTCCGCAGAGGGCGCGTAGTACGTCGTGCCCGCGCTGGCGCCGCCGACCGGCTTGGCGACGGGCGTGGCTTCGGACCCGGCGGCGCCCGTGCCCGTCGGCGCACCCGGCGTCACCGTCGTCGCGCCCGGGTATTTGGCGGTCGCTTCAGCCGGCGTCGCGCCTTTGAGCACCGCCAGCGTGCGCGCCATCACGATGCTCGTGCCGCTGGATGGGTGAGCCGACGCGACCGACGCCGTCGTCCCGGCGGCGCTGGAGGGGTTGTTGAACAGTTTCGCGTTTGCGCATGCCGAGGCGGTGCTGACGGCGTATGTCAGGCATACCTCTCCGACAACTTCCGAGCGCAGGAAGTGTCCCAGCGCGTCGTAGCCGTTGGTCGAGCCGGCGCCGAGGAAGATGAAGTCGAGGATTCGCTCCAGGCCGCCCGTCGAGCGCAGGCTCGTGAGCAGTTCGGCTGCGTTGAAGGAGAACGGTTTGGCTTCTTTTCCGAGCGCCGCCAGGCGGCCGAGCAGCGGCTGCAGCGAGGTCAGCGCCGGCCCTGAGACCTTCGACGTCGCGCCGAGGCTCTTGAAGAATGCGCTCGAGCTGTTGGAGAACGCCGGCAGGTTCGTGAAGACCTTGTTGATCCCCGGCGCGGCGACTTTCAGGTCGTTGAACACCGGCGTCGTCTGATCTGCGAAGCGCGCGAGCCGTTCCATCGCCGGGCCGAGCTGCTTGAGGAACTGCGGGAACAGCGCGAGGTTGCGCGCGAGCGCGCCGCGATGGCGCGCGCTGGCCTGGGCGACGGTGTTGCTTTGCACGATGAAGTCGGCGACCCTGTTGCGCACTTCGGCGAACGGCTTCAGCGCCTGGTCTGAGTCGACGGCGAGTTTCGCCAGCACCTTGTTCTCGCTGGAGAGGATCGCCAGCACGCGGTCCAGTTCCTGCAGCGCCGGGTTCGCGCGGCGGATCACCACGTTCAGGTCACTGCCGCGGCCGGCCAGGCCGGCGCCGAGCTCGTTGATCAGGATCGTGAAGCGCTGGCGCTCGGGCAGGCGCGAGATGTCCCCGAGCAGGTCGACGTCGACCGGGCTGTGCGTGTTCTGCACCGGCAGCAGGTACTGCCCGGACCCTTCGTGACCGTGGCCGATCTTCTTCAGCGCGGGCGGCAGCGGCGTGCCCGCCACGCGCGGCTGCGTCGGCAGGCAGTCGACGAACTTCTCGCCGATCAGCGCCTGCGGGCGCACGGTGCAGCTGGCGTCGGCGCGGAAATCCTTGAAGCCGGGGTTGGAGATGTTCAGCACGACCGCGGCCTTGGCCTGCGGGGTGGCCGTGACCGAGCCGACCGTGCCGATCTTCACGCCCCCGATCTTCACGTTCTCCCCCGGGATGATGTTCCCGGCGTCGTCGAAGATCGCGCGCACCGTGTAGCCGCCGTTGGAGCCACCCGCGGAGGTGGTCAGCAGAACAGCGGCCGCGGTCGCGGCCACGGCGAGGATGGCCACGACCGCGGCCGCACCTCTCCTCCAACCGACGGTCTGCGTCCTCAACCCTTTCCTTCCTTGATGTTCAACAACGAGCCGGGCGGCCCCACCGCGTTCGATGGAGCCGCCCGTCCCACTTCACTGCTGGCGAAGTCTACGCCCCGGTAGAGCGCGACTCCTCAGCCGTGCCTTACTTCGGAGGACACGGTGCCTTGTAGGTCTGCGTGACCGTTTCGGCCGGAATCCCGAATTCACGTTCGCCGCCGTAGGAGCCGCCGAAGATCAGTTCGGCCTTGACGGGGAAGCCGCCCTTCGGGCACTTCGCGGGAAGCGTCCCGTAGGAGATCAGCTTCTTGCCCTTTTTGATCGCTGCGCCGACCTTCACGTTGATGTTTTTCGTCGACGCCAACGCGGCGCCCGGAACGGTCGCGATCGCCGGGACCGTCGTCTTCAGCTCCAGGCCGTACGGCGCCTGACCCGAGTTGACGTATGTTCCTGACGAGACGAATTCCAGCGACACCGGGCTGCTGCCCTGAACGTAGAACAGCAGGCCTTTGTTCGGCCCGAAGAACGCCTGCAGCTTCGCTTCCTCAGGGACACGTTCTGAGCCGAACGTCACTTCTCCGAGGGCATTGCCGACGGGGCTTGCGACAGCCTTCTTGCAGGCGGTCGGGCCGGTGTTCTTCAGCAGTGCTTCTGAGCACGTCGGGAAGCCGGCCGAGTTGATCTTCGCGCCCGCAGGCAGGAAGAAGTTCACGGCTGCCAGCGGCGGGATGCCTCCGGCCGGGTTCTGCGGCGTCGCGCCGTAGCCCGTGCCGGTGATCACGAAGTTGGCTTCCAGCGCCGATCCGAGGCCCCCTTTGGAAGCCAGGATGTTGCCGGTGTGGGGATATGTTCCGCCGCCCGGCTTGGGGATCGGCACGGCCTTCGCTTTGAAGGTGAACGTGGGCGCGGCGGAGGCCGCGGCCGGAAGGCCAAGTACGGCAAGGCAGCCGAGCAAGGCCAGACAGGTGGATGCTCTGCGCATCAGGTTTCTCTCCTCTGTTGATGGACAGGTCCGCCTCGATCCGGGTAGCTCCGGAACCATTGCCGGTCCGGCGATATCGAGATCCCCGGTAACTCACCGGAGAACAGTGGCGACGTCTTCAGACAACATTATCCATCGCTGCTGATCCCCGCAAGTGGCAACCGGGCCGTGAGCGGGGGTTTGCAGGCGATGTTGCACGCCCACTACCCCGCATCCCGCCGATTCACACCTTCGCAACGGATCGAATCCCGGCCGCGCAGGCAAATACTAAGGCTGAGCTGGAGGGTTACGCTTAGCTCGCCGACAGCTCGAGCTCGGCGTCGTCGAAGCGCACTCCCGCCGGCTCGATCACGACCTGACGCGGCCCCTCTTCCACGTGTCCGGCGACGAGCGCGCCGAAGCCGAGCCCGGCTGCCAGATCGACGATCGCGCTGCCCGTGCCAGCAGGGCAGTACAGCGCGTAGCCCGAACCCATGTTGAACGTCGAGTACGCCGCGTGCGCGTCCAGTCCGGCGCGCTCGGCGAGGAAGGCGAGCACCTCTGGAACCTCCGGCAGGCGCTCGATGCGGTAGGTCAGCGCCTTCGGCGGGCGCATCAGCTTGAGCAGACCGTGGCCGGTCACGTGGCTTATGTACGTCAGCCGCACGTCGCGCTCGAGCAGGGCGGCGACGAGCGGCGCGTACATCACCGACGGCGCAAGCAGCGCCTCGCCGAGCGTCGCACCGCTGCTCAGCGGCGTGGCATACCCCTCGGGCAGGCGCCCGGCGAGCAGGCGCGCAAGCGACGCGCCGTTGGCATGCAGGCCGCTGGAGGCGACGAGGACGATCTCGTCGCCCGGCGCGAGCTCGGCGCCGAGGATCGGCGAGCGCCCGCTCGGCACGGCGCCGACGGCCGCGCCGGCGAGCTCGATGTCGCGCTCGTCGACGAGGCCCGGCAGCGACGGCGACTCTCCCCCTCCCCACGCGCAGCCCGCGTCCGCGCAGGCCTTGCGCCAGCCCTCCAGCAGCGCGCCCGCACGCTCGGCGTCGCGGTACCAATCCGAGGCGCCCGTCGCGAAGTATGCGTTGACGACCAACGGCAGCGCGCCCACGCAGCAGAGGTCGTTGAGGATCGCCGCGACGGTGTCGTAGGCGACCTCGGCGAAACGGTTGATCCCCTGCTCCTCGAGCACGTGGCGGGCGATGATCGACTTCGTCCCCAGGCCCTCGACGACGAACGCAAAGGCGCGGCCGTCGAGCTCGAACACGAACGCCGGCTCGCCACGCGACGCGTCCAGCGCCCGCCCCCCTCGTTGGGCGAGCAGCCCCGACGTGGACAGCGCCTTGGCGATCGCCAGGCGCTTGCCCGCGTCGAGCGCGTCGTAGTCGACACCGGCGTCGCGGTAGCTCGCCGTCGCGCGATCGTCGCTCATGAGCTCAGCCTATGACCTGCGCTGGCTGCGCGCCACGCGGCGCGTTGCGTGGCGCGTGCTCGGCAGGATGCGGCGCGCGGCCGGCGACGCCTGGGCGCGCGCTCACGCGGCGTGGCGCTGCGCTCGCGCGCAGGCGCGCGCGCCCTGACAATGCACGATGCTCGCCAACGCGCGGTGCAGCTGGCGCGCACGCGCCGGCGACAGGCGCGCGGCGACGTTGTTCAGCTCGAACGGGTCGCTGCGCAGGTCGTAGTACTCGCGTTCGCCGGTGACGTACTCGACGTACAGGCTGCGCGGCGTCCTGATCGCCTCATAGCTCGGCGGGTTGCCCGAGCCGGCCGTCGGCAGGTCCGGGTCGCCGCGGTCGAACACGCGTCCGTGGTGCTCGACGAGGACCGCTCGGCGCCAGCCGGGCGCCGGCCTGCCGTGCATCAGCGAAACCAGGCTGCGCCCGTCCACGCTCGCCGGCACGCGCGCGCCGGCGAGTTCCTCAAAGCTCGGGCACAGGTCGACGTTCTCGGTCATCTGGCTCACCGAGCGCCCGGCCGCGACGCGCGGACCGGTGACGATCAGCGGCACCTTGATGTCGGTGTCGAAGGCCGTCAGCTTGCCCGGCAGCAGCCGGTGCTCGCCCATGTGCAAGCCGTTGTCGGAGCTGAACACGATGTACGTGTTGCGCGCGACGCCGTCGGCGACGAGCCTGGACTCGATCTGGCCGATCATCCTGTCGACCGCCTGCACGGCCTGCGCGCGCCTGCGGAACTTGCGATCGATCGAGGAGGCCTGCCGGGCGCCAAGCGGTGCGAAGGAGCTCAACCACGCCGGCTCGTTGCTGCCGACCGCGTCGAACGCCGGCGTGCGCGGCGCTTGCAGCCCGGGAAACGCACCCGCGTCGCGTGGCGCCGGCGTGAAGGGCGCGTGCGGCGCGAACGTCGCGAGCTCCAACATGAACGGCCGCCGCCGCGCGACCGAGCGGTCGATGAACGACAATCCCTTGCGCGCGAGCACGTCGGTCAGGTAGTCCGCTCGCCTGTATCCGTACGCGCGCACGCGGCCGTTGCTGTTCATGCGATAGCCGTACTCCGGGTAGCCGTTGCCGGCGACCTCCCACTCGCTCCAGCCCGGCGGCACGTACGGCCTGCCCTGGCCTTCGTGCGCGCGCGGCTGATAGCCGTTGAGGTACTTGCCCATCAGCGCCGTGCGGTAGCCAGCGCGCTGCAGCGCGACGGCGAACGTCTGCGCCTCCTCGCCGCGTTCGTGAAAGACGCTGTACCCGCCTTCCGGCGGACTGTTGTCGAACACGCGTGTGTCGTGCGGGAAGCGCCCCGTGAGAATCGACGCGCGCGAGGGGCAGCAGAGCGAGTCGGTCACGAAGTAGTTGCCGAACGTCACCCCCTGGCGCTGCATCTGCACGACGTGCGGCATGTAGCGCACGAGGTTCCACGCGAGGTCGTCGGTCAGCACGAAGACGATGTTCGGGCGAGTGCTGCGAGCGCCGCCGGCGGCCAGGGGCAATCCCGGCGGCGCCGGGGATCTGGCGGCGCCCGACGTGCCGCTGCGGCTGCTCCCCGAATGCGACGCGCCACCGCAACCGCCGAGCGCCGCGAGCGCGACACCGAGCGCGACCGACGCCAGGTGTCGCCGAGCCCGGTGCAACGGGCGCTCGCTGTGAGCGGTGCTCTTCGCCATCGGCGAGCACACGGTAGCGGTCGGGCGAGCGCCGGCCACGCCCGCCGGAGAGTCGATATACACCGGGTGTTCCGCCGGACCAAAGGAGAGACATGGACTTCCAGCCAAGCGAGCGCTGTTCCGAGTTCAAGGAGCGCCTGAAGGCGTTCATGGACGAGCACGTCTATCCGGCGGAGGAGACCTACGAGCGCCAACTGCGCGAGTCGGGCGACCCGCACCACCAGCCCGCGGTCATGGAGGAGCTGAAGAAGCGCGCGCGCGACGCCGGCCTGTGGAACATGTTCCTGCCCGACGAGCAGTACGGCGCGGGGCTGTCCAACGCCGATTACGCGCCGCTCGCGGAGATCCTCGGTCGCTCGCACATCGCCTCCGAGGCGTGTAACTGCTCGGCGCCGGACACCGGCAACATGGAGGTGCTGTACCAGTTCGGCACGCCCGAGCAGAAGGAGCGCTGGCTGGTGGCGCTGCTCGACGGCGAGATCCGCTCGGCCTTTGCCATGACCGAGCCCGACGTGGCCAGTTCCGACGCTACGAACGTTCAGCTGCGGATCGAGCGCGACGGAGAGGACTACGTGCTCAACGGCCGCAAGTGGTGGACCTCCAACGCCCTGCACCCGCACTGTCGAGTCATGATCGTGATGGGCAAGACCCAGCCCGACGCACCTACGTACAAACAGCAGAGCCAGATCCTCGTGCCGCTCGACACCCCTGGCGTGACGATCCTGCGCGGCCTGCCCGTGTTCGGCTACCAGGACCAGGAGGGCCACGCCGAAGTCGACTTCTCCGACGTGCGCGTGCCGGCCTCCAACCTAATCGCCGAGGAGGGCGACGGGTTCATGATCGCCCAGGCGCGCCTTGGTCCGGGCCGCATCCATCACTGCATGCGCGCGATCGGCGCCGCCGAGCGCGCATTGGAGGCGATGTGCCGGCGTGCCGTCTCGCGTGTCACGTTCGGACAGCCGCTGGCCATGCGCGGCAACGTGCAGGACTGGATCGCCGAGTCGCGCATCGAAATCGAGATGGCGAGACTGCTCACGCTGAAGGCCGCCTGGCTGATGGACACCGTAGGCAACCGTCACGCGCGCATCGAGATCTCGGCGATCAAGGTCGCCGCGCCGAACGTCGCGCTGAAGGTGCTCGACCGCGCCATCCAGCTGCATGGCGGCGGCGGCGTGTCCGACGACTTCGGGCTCGCCAGCGCCTACGCGCACCTGCGCACGCTGCGTTTGGCAGACGGCCCAGACGAGGTGCACAAGCTGTCGATCGCCCGGCGCGAGCTCGCGCCTTACGTCCCGCGCGAGCAGTAGCCGCGGCGCCCGCTTGGGGCGGGGACCGGCCCCCGGGCACGCGCCCATGGACATTCGTTTGCGTAGAGCCGCGCAAACCGGGTATCTGGCTTGTATCTGAGGTGCGCCCGCTTCACCGGGCGCTGAGGTCCGTTAGTGGGCCTGGGTCCTACAGGGAGGTAGAGAGATGAGGTCCACATCGCTATGAAGACGCACGCCCGCGCCGCCCTTGCAGGGCTCCTTACGGTCGCATCCTTCGCACTCCTCGCGCCCGCCGCGCAGGCTGCGTTCGGCGTCACGGAAAGCCATTTCGAAGCGGGCACGTGCAGCGTCCCCGAATGTGAATACTCGAGCCTGAAAAACCTGTTCTACACCCAGGCGGCCGGCCACCCCGAACGAGGGATCACCTCGGTCGAATTGAACTCGAAACCGTCTGGGCTTGGCCATGAACCCGAAGGCTCGCTGAAGCGACTGCGGGTCGACGTCCCGCCCGGCCTCGCCGCAAATCCCGAGGCCCTGCCGAAGTGCTCGGCTGCGGCGTTCAACAGCGACGCTTGCCCGCTGAGCACGAAAGTCGGCGAAACGAAGCTGAAGGTGTTCGTCCTCGCCGCCGACGCGGAAGTCACCGGTCAGGTCTACAACCTGGAACCATCGCCGGGCCTGCCGCTGGAGTTCGGGATTCACGTCGAAGTTGGGCTGGGTCCCGGAAAACTCGCGAACGAACACATCTTCCTCGAAGGGCACGTCAATTGGAGCGGCGACTACCACGAGTGGTTTGAAATCGACAACATCTCCAAAACGCTGCCCGTCCTCAAGTCGAAGCTGCTGTTCGACGGACGCGCCGGCATTGGCAACTTCCTCACGCTGCCGAGCGTGTGCTCGACGAGCACCACGTCGCGTGTGGAAGTCGAATCCTACGCAGGGGAAATCTCGCGGACGGACACGCACACCCCCGTGGGCGTCGAAAACTGCGGCGCGGTGCCGTTCAAACCGACCACATCCGTGATTCCCGAAGCCAACTCGGCGAGCTCGGACAAGCCCGACGGCGCGACGACCGTCGTCAAGGTTCCGCAGAACGCAGGCCCCGGCGAAATCAACACAGCCGACATCAAAGACGCCCACGTCACGCTGCCCGAAGGGCTCACGCTGAACCCCTCCGCCGCGCACGGGCTGGCAGCGTGCTCGGCGGCGCAGATCGGCATCGGCACGACGAACAAAGTCGACTGTCCGCTGGCGTCGCGCGTGGGCACGGTGACGATCGAAACGGACCTCCCGCCAGGCTCGCTCGCCGGCAACGTCTATCTCGGGAGCCCGGGCGGCGGTTTCATAACAGATCCTCCATATACGATCTACCTCGTGGCGAACGCGACCGGTGTGGACCCGAAGTCGGGTCTGGAAGGGGTGTCCGTCAGGCTGCAGGGCTCGGTCGCACCGAACCCCCAAACCGGCCGCCTGGAAGTCACCTTCGCCAACAACCCACAACTGCCCTTCAGCGAACTGCGCCTGACGGTCAACGGCGGCGAACACGCGCCGCTGGCGAATCCGCTGGGCTGCTCCGGCGTCACCGACTTCGCCTTCACCGCATACACCGGCGCGGCGACGAACGGCTCGACGCCCTTCCAGGCGAGCGGCTGTCCCGGCTCTCCCCCGTTCTCGCTAGGCCAGAGCACGATCGACAGCTCGTCAAAAGCCGGCGCGTACACCAACTACACGTTCAACTTGACGCGAAACGAAGGCCAGCAATACCTGTCGCGGCTGACGAGCACGCTGCCCGCCGGATTGGTGGGAGAGATCCCGTCGGTCCCGCTGTGCGGTGAACCGCAGGCCGCCCAGGGGACGTGCCCGTCGGCCAGCCAGATCGGCACGGCGAACGTCAACGCCGGCTCGGGCGATCCGTACGGCTTCAGCGGCCCTGTGTACCTGACCGGGCCCTTCAACGGCGCGCCGTACGGCCTGTCGATCCCCGTCGAGGCCCTAGCCGGGCCGTTCGACCTGGGCAGGCTCGTCACGCGCGTGTCGATCGGCGTCGATCCGCACAGCGCGCGCGTGATCGCCGCGAGCACGCTGCCGACGATCTTCAAGGGCGTGCCGCTGCGCCTGCGCAACATCAGCGTGCTCGTCAACCGCCCCAACTTCCTGCTCAACCCAACCAACTGCGGGCCGCTGTCGACCGACAGCGCGCTGACCTCGACGCTCAACGTCGGACAGAACGTATCGTCCCCGTTCTCCGTCAACAGCTGCAGCGCGCTGGCATTCAAACCGAAGTTCGAAGCCGCGACGAGCGCGTCGACGAATCCGACGACGGTCAAAGCGAACGGTGCGAGCCTGCGCGTGAACCTGCTGCAGGGCGCGCACGAGGCGAACATCCACTCGGTCGTCGCGTCGCTGCCCAAGCAGCTGCCGTCGCGACTGACGACGCTGCAGAAAGCGTGCCCGGAAGCGACGTACGCGGCGAACCCGTTCGCCTGCCCGCCCGGCTCGAAGGTCGGCTCCGCGACGGTCACCACGCCCGTGCTGCCGGGACACCTGACCGGGCCGGCGTACCTCGTCTCACACGGCGGCGCGGCTTTCCCCGACCTCGATCTGCTGCTGGAAGGCGACGGCGTGCGCGTGATCCTCAACGGCAACACGCAGATCAAGAACGGCATCACCACGTCGACGTTCGGCTCGATCCCCGACGTTCCCGTGACGAGCTTCGTGCTCGACCTGCCGCAGGGCCCGAACTCGGCGCTCGCGGCCAACGGCGGCTCCTTCTGCACGCAGACGCTGACGATGCCGACGACGATCACCGCCCAGAGCGGCGCCGTGATCAAACAGAACACCAACCTCGCGGTCGCGGGCTGCACGGGCAAGCGGGCGAGGATCAAGATCCTCAGCAAGAAGATCGCGCACAACAAGCTCGTGCTGCGCGTGCAGACGTTCGCGCCCGGCCGCGTGAGCGTCAAGAGCCGCTTCCTGCGCACGACCTACAAGCGCCTCGGCAAGGCCGGCAAGTTCACGATCAAGGTGCCGCTGTCGCGAAAAGGCGTAAAGGCGCAGAGCGCGCACAGGCTGAAGTTCAAGGCGCGCGTGGGCTTCCTGCCGAAGTCCAAGGCCGAAGCGATCTCCGCCGTGTTCACCAGCGTGGGCTTCAAGCACAAGTCCAAGGGCGGGAAGCACAGGCACTAGCCCCACGCGCCGTTGGGCGCTTGCGCCTCGCCTCGGGCGCCGCGGCTGGGCGTAGCCTCCCGCCCGGTGCCCGCCGCTGGACGTCTATCTGCGCTGCTCGCCGTGCTTGCGGTGAGCCTGTGCGCCGGAGCATCGGCGCGCGCGAGCGTCGTCGTAGGCGGTGCAGGGCGCACGGACTCGCCCGCCGCCTATCCCTCACGCGCGGCGGTCGCGGCGGCGGTTCGCTACCTCGACGAACGCGCGGGGCGCACTTCGCTGGCGGTCGTCGACAGCCACGGGCGCCTGAACGGCGTGCGGCTGCGCGAGCACTTCCAGAGCGCCAGCGTCGTCAAGGTGATGTTCCTGACGGCGTTTCTGCAGCTACTGCAGACCGTCCACGGCCCGATCAGCACGTTCGACGACGCGCTGCTGCAGCCGATGATCCACGTCTCCGACAACGAAGCGGCGTCGGCCGTGCTCGCGCGCGTCGGCGTCGGCGCGATCGCCCGCGTGGCGCGTGAAGCGCACATGCAGGACTACGCGCCGGGTGTCGGCTGGTGGGCATTCACGCAGACCTCCGCGGCCGATCAGGCGCGCTTCTTCAGCGCCCTGCAACGGTTGATCCCGCATCGCTTCTGGCCCTACGCTCGCGGGCTGCTCGCAGGCATCGAGCCCTCGCAGAGCTGGGGCATCCCGCAGGTCGCGCGGCCGCGCTGGCAGGTCTTCTTCAAGACCGGCGCGCTGCCGTCGCAGGGCCTGTTCAACGAGACGGCGCGGTTGGAGCGCGCGGGGGTTACGTTCACGATCTCGATCTTCACGACCGGCGATCCGTCGATGGCCTACGGCGAAGAGACGATCCGCGGCGTGGCAAGGGCGCTGCTGGCGGGATCGCCGCCGGGCGCGTAACGGGCTCGCGTCGCACGCGCCGGCGCGAAGGTGGAGAATGCGATGGCAAGCATCGCGAGGAGGAGCATGTCCGCGCCAGCAACCGCCGCGCCACCGCACGCCAATTCGACCAGACCGCTGTCGGTGGCGATCGTCGGCGCGGGCTTCGGCGGGATCGCCGCGGCGATCGAGCTCAAGCGCCACGGCATCGACGACGTGAGGATCCTCGAGCAGGCGCCGCAGCTGGGCGGGACGTGGTTCTACAACAGCTACCCGGGCGCCGCGTGCGACGTGCCGAGCCACCTGTACTCGTTCTCCTTCGCGCAGCGGCGCGACTGGTCGCGGCTGTGCTCGCCGCAGGCGGAGATCGGCAGCTACCTGCGCGAGGTCGCGCGCATGCATGACGTCGAGCGCCACATCGAGTGCAACCGCGAGGTCACCGCGTGCGCGTGGGACGAGCGCGAGGCGCGCTGGCGCATCGACTTCGCCGACGGCGAGCACTGCGAGGCAGACGCGCTCGTGCTCGCCACCGGGCAGCTCAACCAGCCGGCCCACCCGCTGGTCGAGGGCATCGACTCGTTCGCCGGTCAAAGCTTTCACTCCGCTCGCTGGGACCACCGCTATTCGCTGTCGGGCAAGCGCGTGGCCGTCGTCGGCACGGGCGCCAGCGCCGTGCAGTTCGTCCCGGAGGTCGCCGAGCAGGCCGCGCGCTGACGGTATTCCAGCGCACGGGCAACTGGTTTCTGCCGCGCAAGAACCGCCGCTACCCACCGCTGGCCAGGACGGCGATCGAACGCGTCCCCGGCGTGCAGGAGTTCCGCCGCAAATTCATGTTCCAGTACTGCGAGGCGATCACCGCGGCGATCCGCCACCCGCGGACGATCGGGCGCCTGGTCGGCCTGCGCTCGGCGGCGTTCATGCGCTCGCAGCTGAAGGACGCCGAGTTGCGCAGGAAGGTGTGGCCGAACTACACGTTCGGCTGCAAGCGCGTGCTGTTCAGCTCGCACTACCTGCCGGCGCTGCAGCGCGCGAACGTCGAGGTCGTCACCGATCCGATCGCGCGCGTGGTCGAGCAGGGTATCGTCACGGCCGACGGCACGCTGCACGAGCTCGACTGCATCGTCTGGGGCACCGGCTTTCAGACGACGCACTTCATGTTTCCCATGCACATCGTCGGCTCGCAGGGCAGCGACCTGCGCGACGCGTGGGCCGAAGGCGCGCACGCGCACCTCGGCATGACCGTCCCGGACTTTCCCAACATGTTCGTGATGTACGGGCCCAACACGAACACCTCGGGCGGCTCGATCATCGTCTACCTGGAGGCGCAGGCGGCCTACCTGCGTCAGGCGCTCGAGCAGATGCGAGCCCGCGGCGCGCGCTCGGTGCAAGTGCGCGCGGACGTCGAGCAGGCCAGCGACCGCGCGCTTCAAGCTCGCTTCGCCGGCACGGCTTGGACGGGCTGTGATTCGTGGTACCGCGACGACAGCGGGCGGATCGTCGCCAACTGGCCGGGGTACATGCGCGAGTACCTGCAGCAGACGCGCACGCTGGACCCGCGCGAGTACCGCTTCGCCGCCGCGCAGGCCGCCCCCGCGCCGGCGCAGCTGGCCGACGCGCCAACGAGTTGACGGAGAGGATGCGCAAGTGCACGACTACGTGATCGTCGGAGCCGGCTCGGCGGGATGCGTGCTCGCCAACCGCCTGTCGGAGGACCCTTCGGTGCGCGTGCTGCTGCTCGAGGCCGGCGGGCGCGACCGCTCGCTGAACATCAAGATCCCGGCGGCCTTTCCCAAGCAGTTTCACTCCAAGCTCGACTGGGACTACGCGACCGAGCCCGAGCCGCACGTCGACAACCGCGCGCTGTACATCCCGCGCGGCAGGAGCCTAGGCGGATCGAGCTCGATGAACGCGATGCTGTACGTGCGCGGACGCCCGCTGGACTACGACGCGTGGGAGGCGCAGGGCGCGCCCGGCTGGGGCTATCGCGACGTGCTGCCCTACTTCGTCAAGTCCGAGGACAACGCGCGCGGCGCTTCGGAGTTCCACGGAGCCGGCGGCCCGCTGCGCGTATCCGAGCAGCGCTCGCCGCGCGCGATGGACAAGCGCCTGCTGCAGGCCTGCGCCGCCGCGGGCATCCCGCAGATCGCCGATTACAACGGCCCCGAGCAGGACGGCGCGTCGATGTTCCAGGTGACGCAGCGAGACGGCCAGCGCTTCAGCGCCGCCGACGCGTACCTGCGCCCGGTGCGCAAGCGGCCGAACCTGGAGGTGCGCACGGGCGTGACCGTGCTGGGCATCGAGCTGCAGGGCGAGCGCGCCGTCGGCGTGCGCGTGCGCAAGGGGCGCCGCGGCGAGCAGCTGCTGCGCGCCGAGCGCGAGGTGCTGCTGTCGGCCGGCTCGATCAACTCGCCGCAGCTGCTGCTGCTGTCGGGCATCGGGCCGGCCGACGAGTTGCGCGCGGCAGGCGTGCAGGTCCGCCACGACCTCCCGGGCGTCGGGCGCAACCTGCAGGACCACCCGTTCGTCACCGTCATCTGGGGAGGTCTCGGACCCGACGACGCTGTACGGCGCCGACAAGCCCAAGGCGCTCGCGGAGTGGCTGCTGCGGCGCTCGGGCAAGCTGAGCTCGACCGTCGCCGAGGTGGTCGCCTTCACGCGCTCGCGCGGCGGCCTGCCGGCGGCGGACATCCAGTTTCACATGGGCGCCGCGTACTACGAAGATCACGGCGCGCAGACGTACGATGGCCACTGCATGGTGATCGCCCCCGTGCTCGTCTCGCCGCAGGCGCGCGGTCAGGTGTGGCTGCGATCGACCGACCCCACGGCCAAGCCGCGCATCGTCACCAACTCGCTGTCCGAGCCCGACGACGTCGCCTCGCTCGTCGCCGGCATGCGCCTGGCGCGCCAGATCGCCGCGCAGTCGCCGCTGCGCGAGACGCTGCTGCAGGAGCTCAAGCCCGGTTCGGCGACGGCCGAGCGCGAGGAGCTGGAAGCCGACCTGCGCCGGCGCCTGATGCTGATCTATCACCCGGTGGGCACGGCGCGCATGAGCGACATGCACGAGCAGGCGGTCGTCGACTCGCAGCTGCGCGTGCACGGCCTGCAGGGCCTGCGCGTGATCGACGCCTCGGTCATGCCGCTGATTCCCGGCGGCAACACCAACGCGCCGACGATCATGATCGCCGAGCGCGGCGCCGACCTGATTCGCGGGCGCGTCGCGGCGCCGTCGCCGTCGCCGGCCGCGGCGGCATGATCGCCCACCATCGCGAGGGCGCCGGCGCACCACTCGTCCTGATCCACGGGATCGGCCTGCGCTGGCAGATCTGGCAACCGGTGATCGGCTCGCTGGCGAAGGACTTCGAGGTGATCCCGTGCGACTCGCCCGGCTTCGGCCAGTCGCCGCCGCTGCCCGAAGGAGTCCGGCCGACGATCGACGCGTACGCGGACGCCTTCGAGCGCTTCTTCGCCGCCGAGGACCTCGCGCGTCCGCACGTCGCGGGCAACTCGATGGGCGGCGCGATCGCGCTGGAGCTGGCACGCCGCGGCGCCGTCGCCACAGCCACGGCGATCTCTCCCGCCGGCTTCTGGACGGCGGCCGAGCGCCGCTTCTGCCAGGCCTCGCTCGTGTCGCTCGCGCGCACGCCGGGCGCGGCTCGTCCGGCATTGGAAGCGTTGATGCGTACGCGCGCGGGACGCACGGCGCTGCTGTGGCAGACGTTCGGCCGTCCCACTCGGCTGCCCGCCGAGGAGGCCGTCGCGACGCTGCGCGACGCGTGGGCCGCGCCGGCCTTCGCCGGCGCGCTGGCGGCGTTCGACGACTACTCCTTCGCCGCGCCCGAGCAGCTCGCGGCGACGCCGCTGACGATCGCCTGGGGCGCGCAGGACCGACTGCTCCCCTACCGCCTGCAGGCGCCGCGCGCACGCGCGCTGCTGCCGCACGCCAGGCACGTGACGCTGGGGGCCGGTCACGTGCCCTTCTACGACGATCCGCCCGCGGTCGCCGAGGCGATCCGCCAGGGCGCCCGCTGAAGCGGCGACGTCAGCCGTCGAAGCCGTCTGCGAGCACCGCCTCGGGCGGCCCGATCGTGGCCGCCTCGGGGCCGAACGCCTCGACGTAGCCGGGGTGCACCGCGTTCCAGCGCGCGCTCGAGTCCGCCGCGGGCGCGCGCCCGTCGAGCTCGTCCTGCAGCGCGTCCAGACACGCGTGCCAGCCGGCTCCGTCGCGCGCAGCCTTGCCGAGCTCCTGCAGCGTGTCGATCAACGTCAGCGTGCAGCCATCGCCGCCGCTCGCGGGCGCGACCTCCAGGCGGATCGTGTCGGGACCCCAGCGGAACTCGAGCAGCGACGGCGGCTGGCAGGCCAGCACCTCGCCCTCGAAGTCTCCGTGCTTGCTCTGAAAGCGCAGCGGCGCGCCGGCGGTCCACTCGCCGACGACGGTGTGCGGGAACCACGCCTGCAGGTGCTCGTGCTCGGTCAGCGCCCGCCACACCTTCTCAGGCGGGTGCGCGAGCTCGCGCGTGAAGCGCAGCCGCCACCGCTCGCCTGCCTGTTCGAGCTTGCCGTTCATGTCGTCTTCCTCCTTGCCTTGCTTTCAGATCGACCGTGCGCGGATCTCCGCGCCGGCTCGTCCATCGTCTCGAGATGCCGCGTGAGGGCGTCGAGGCTGTCGCTCCACATCGCCCTGTAGGGCTCCAGCCACTCGTCGAGCTCGCGCAGAGGCTGCTCGCGCACGCGGTAAAGGCGCCGCTGCGCGTCGGCCTGCGCCTCCACAAACCCGGCGTCGCGCAGCACGCGCAGATGCTTGGAGACCGCCGGCTGGCTGATCTGCAGCGTGCGCACGAGATCGCCGACGGGCTGCTGGCGCTCTCGCAGCAGGTCGAGGATCCATCGTCTGTTGGGCTCCGCCAGGACCTCGAACACCGTCATCCATCTTATATTACTAAAAAGATATATAAACGTCAAGATATATATGCGTTCGCCGCGCACACACGGGCGTCGCGGCGTTGCAGTGGCGTCCAGACCGCTGACGCTCGAGCTCTCCGCGACGTCCATTTCGCGCGTCCCCGTTCGTCTTAGGGGCGACCGTTCATATCATCGTGCCCGACCCGACTAGGAGGCCCCGCAATGACGCCGGACGCACAGCCGAGAACCGCCGATGCCGCATCGACGGCCGACCGCGCCAAGAGCCTCGCCCTCGCGCTGCTGGCGATGACGCAGTTCGTCGTCGTGATCGACGCGTCGATCGTCAACGTCGCGCTGCCCTCGATCGGGCACGCGCTGCACTTCTCCCAGGACGACCTCACGTGGGTGGTCAACGCATACACGCTCACCTTCGGCGGCTTCCTGCTGCTCGGCGGGCGCCTCGCCGACCTGATGGGCCGCCGCAAGATGTTCATGCTCGGCCTCGTCGTCTTCTCGCTGGCGTCGTTGCTCGGCGGACTCGCCCAGTCTGAGACGTGGCTGATCGCGGCGCGCGCGGTCCAGGGCCTGGGAGCGGCGATCGTCTCGCCAGCCGCGCTGTCGATCATCACGACGACGTTCTCCGAAGGCGCCGAGCGCAACCGCGCGCTTGGCGTGTGGGGTGCCGTCGCCGGCGCCGGCGGCGCCGCCGGCGTGCTGCTCGGGGGCGTGCTCACGAGCGGGCTGAGCTGGCGCTGGGTGCTGTTCGTCAACGTGCCGATCGGCGTGATCTGCGCGCTGCTGTCGCCGCGCCTGCTTGTGGAAAGTCGCGCCGACACAGAGTCGCGCAACTTCGACATCCCGGGCGCCGTGACCGTCACAGCCGGGCTGGCGCTGCTCGTATACGCGCTCGTCAACGCGGTCAACGCCGGCTGGGGGTCGACGGAAACGCTGGTCCTGATTGCCGGCGCAGTCGCGCTGCTGGCGGTGTTCCTGGTGATCGAGACGCGCTCGCGCGCGCCGCTGATGCCGTTCTCGATCTTCCGCCTGCGCACGCTGCGCGGCGCCGACACGGTCGCGCTGCTGATCGGCATGTCGCTGTTCTCGATGTTCTTCTTCATCTCGCTGTACATGCAGCAGGTGCTGCACTACTCGGCGTTGCGCGCTGGGCTCTCCTACCTGCCGCTGGCCGTCGGCATCATCCTGTCGGCCGGCGCCGCGTCGGTGGCGGTGACGCGTTTTGGCTTCAAGCCCGTGCTGCTGAGCGGAATGCTGTTCGTCGCCGCCGGCCTGCTCTGGTTCTCGCGCGTGCCCGCCACCGGCGGGACGTTCGCCGCCGATGTGCTCGGACCGTCGCTACTAGCGGCGATCGGCCTCGGGCTGTCGTTCGTGCCGGTGACGATCGCCGCGGTGACGGGCACGCGCCCGCACGAGGCGGGTCTTGCCTCGGGACTCGTCAACACAGCCCAGCAGGTGGGCGGCGCGCTTGGGCTGGCGATCCTCGCGACAATCGCCAACAGCCGCACCAACGCCGTGATGCACGCCGGCCAGCACAACGTCGCCATCGCGCTGACGAAGGGCTTCGAGCGTGCCTTCCTCGTCGGCGCGGGCTTTGCGCTGGTCGGTGCGGCGCTGACGATCGTGCTGATCTCCTCGCGCGACAGCCGCTCGCACTCGCTGGCGGCGCGCAGCGAGGGGTCGGGCGAGCCGGCTGTCGCGCCGTCGAGCGGGTAGCGCCAGGCGCCTAGTGCGCCGGCTCGTAGATCAGCACCGCGATGCCGTCGCCGACCGTTTTGTGGTCGGTCAACCGCAGCGGCTTCTTGTCGCTGCTCGCGCCGAACAGGCGCTTGCCGCTGCCGAGCACGACGGGGAAGACCATCAGGCGCAGCTCGTCGACGAGGTCGTGCTCGATCAGCGACTGCACGAGCTGCGCGCTGCCGTGCACGGTTATCTCACCGTCGATCGTGTCCTTCAGCTTGCAGACCTCATCGACGACGTCGCCGGCGAGCACCGTCGAGTTGTTCCACCGCGGCTGTGACAGCGTCGAGGAGATCACGTACTTGGGCATGCTGTTGAGCTTGTCGGCGAACTCGCCCTGCATCGACGGCCACGCGGCGGCGAACCCCTCGTAGGTCGTGCGCCCGAGCAGCAGCGCCTGTGCCGCCATCGTCTCGTCGAGCTTGAACTTGTCGCCCTCGGCGCCGCGCTCGATCGCGAACGTCCAGCCCTGGTGCTCGTAGTCCTCGCCCCCACCCGGGGCCTGCATCACGCCGTCGAGCGAGACGAACTCTGTCACCACGATCCGACCCATGTCGTGCTCCTTTCGTTGTCGTTGCTGATCAGACGGCGCGCTCTCACGAAACTCATCGCGAGGGTGCTTGGCGGTGAACGGCGCCGCGCGCACGCGCCGGTCGCTACCGTCGCTCGGCGATGAAAGCGCTCAACCGCCGCCCGCGCGTGACCATGCTGCTGTCGGCGCTGATCGCCGCGGGCACCGTCGTGGCGATCGCCGCCTCGGACAGCCCGCGCGCGCTGTGGCGGGCGTTCGAGCAGATGCAGCCGGTGTGGCTGGCCGCGGCGCTGGGCTTCGAGCTGCTGGCATACGTCGGCTACGTCCTCGCCTATCGCTCCACCGTCCTCACCCCCGGCCAGCCGCGGCTCTCGCTGCTGCTGACGATCCGGATCGTCGTCGCCGGCTTCGGGCCGTTCGTCGCGCTCGGCGGCTTCTCCTTCGACCGCCATGCGCTGAGCGCCGTGCACCGCAGCCGCCGCGGCGCGCGCAGGCAGGTTCTCGCACTCGGCGTCGTCGAGTACCTGCTGCTCGCCCCCGCCGCGTGCGTGTGCGCGGTGATCCTGCTGGTGGAAACGCGCAGCGCATCGCTCGCGCTCACGCTGCCGTGGGCGCTCGGCGTGCCGATCGGGTTCGCGTTCGCCTGGTGGGCGACGCAACCGCGAATCGTGCGCCACTTCCAACACGCACACGGGCGCGTCGAGCGCTGGATCGGCGAGATGCTCGCCGGCGCGGAGGTCCTTCGCGGCGTCTTCCTGCGCCCGCTCGAGCGTCCGCTGGCGCTGCTCGGGATGGGTGTCTACTGGGCGGCGGAGATCGCCTGCCTGGCCTTCGCGCTGCTGTGCTTCGGTATCGAGCTCTCGACGCCGGCGCTGATCGTCGCCTACGCGACCGGCTATGCCGCCAGCCGCCGCTCGCTGCCGCTCGCCGGCGCCGGCGTCACCGAGGTGCTGCTTACGCTGTCGCTGATCGCCGTGCACGTCCCCGCCCCGAAGGCGCTGCTGTCGGTCGTCGCCTACCGCCTCGTCAACTTCCTCGCACCGATGCTCCCCGCCCTGCTCGCGCACTCATCGCTGGAGCCGATGCTCAAGGAGCACGCCGCGCGCGACGAGGTCGACGCACGCCGGAGCTGAGGTTGACCGCGGTCGAGCGCCGCCTCACGCCCGCCGCTCAGCCGCGCACGTCATCGAGCGTGCGCCCGCTGAGCACCGAGCACGGCTGCTCGGCGACGACGTCGGATCCGGGCTGCGCGTGCTCGTCGCGCCGCTTGATCAGCAGCCACTGCGCCTTGGCGCCCGGGCGCGTGCGCTGCAGGGCAAAGCCGCCGCGGAGCTTCTCGCCGTGCAGCACGAACACGGCGTGACCGCGCTGCAGCGCCTGTGGCCACGCGACGCGCCCGCCCTGCTCGTAGGTTCCACGGTCCCACACGATCACCCCGCCAGCCCCAGTCGCGCCCTCGAACGTGTTGTGCGCGACCCCGTGGTCCTCGACCTCGACGGCCAGGCGCTTGACCGCCGGGTCCAACGACGGCCCCTTGGGCACAGCCCACGAGCGCATCACCCCCTCGACCTCCAGGCGCAGGTCGAAGTGGTGCGCCGTCGCTGCGTGCTCCTGCACGACGAACGCGCCCGCGCTGACGCCGCGGACGGCGAACTGCTCGTGACCCTCGAGCGCGACCCTGTCGATCGCAATCTGCGCGACGCGCGCCGCCGCCGGCCCCTCGTGCAAGAAGGAGACGAGCTGCTCGACCTGCGACCCGGCGCCCTCGGCGTGAACCTGCACGGTCGCGTCCTCGCCGTTTCGCACCCACCCCATCACCCCCAGCTCGCGCGCGCGGCGGACCGTCGCCTCGCGAAAGCCGACGGCCTGCACGTCGCCGCGCACGAGCGCGCGTATCGCGGCAGGCTCCGCTCGCTTGTCTCGCTCGGCCACAGCTTCCCAGCGTAACCAAGCACTGCAGCCGGCTCACGCACCCAAGGCGTTGTGGCGGGCCGCACCGGCCGCTCGCCACCACCGCGGCCCACCGGAGGGCGCCACCAGAGGGCGCAGCGACCGACAAAAGAAAAGTGCTTGACAGAAATAGTTGTCAGTGGTTAAGGTGCACCGATGCACGACGTGACCGTCATCGACGACCCGGCCGCCGCGGAGGCTTCCCTGGATCCGATCCGCGCACGCCTGCTCGGCGAGCTGGCCGAGCCCGGGTCCGCGAGCACGCTCGCGGCGCGCGTGGGGCTGACGCGCCAGAAGGCCAACTACCACCTGCGCGCGCTGGAGCGCCACGGCCTGGTGAACCTGGTCGAGGAGCGCCGCAAGGGCAATTGCACCGAGCGCGTGCTGCAGGCGACGGCCGCTGCGTACGTGATCTCGCCCACGGCCCTGTCGGCGGTCGCCCCGGATCCGTCGCGCAAGCCCGACCAGCGCTCAGCGCGCTGGCTGCTCGCGGTCGCGGGGCGCATGGTCCGCGAGGTAGGCGAGCTGATCACCGGCGCAAGCACAGCGGGCAAGCCCCTTGCGACCCTCGGCATCGACAGCGAGGTGCGCTTCGCTTCCGCCTCGGACAGGGCCGCGTTCGCCGGAGAGCTTGCGGACGCCGTCAACGGCCTCGTCGCCAAGTACCACGACGAGGCCGCCAGCGGCGGTCGTGCGCACCGGTTCGTCGTCGCACTGCACCCCACCATCACGAAAAACAAGGAGTCCCAGCATGAGTCGTGAATTCGAGATCAGCCGCGAGATCGACCTGCCCGCCGCGCCGGATGACGTGTGGACGGCGATCACCGCCGACCCGGCGGCGTGGATGTTCCCCACGGGAATGGAGATCCCGGCAGGAGCCGCGCCGCCCGAGGGTGGCCCGATCGCGACGTGGGATCCGCCCCACCGCCTGGTGATCCGCATGGAGGCGGCCGATGGAACGTTCAACGCGCTGGACTACGCGATCGAGGCCCGCGCAGGCGGCACTGCGCACCTGCGCTACGTCCACAGCGGCATCCTCGCCGACGGCTGGGAGGATCAGTACGACGCGGCCGACGGCCACACGGACTTCTACCTGCACACGCTCGCGCAATACCTCGAGCACTTCAACGGCCGCGACGTCACGTACGTCGGTCAGCCGTCGAACGGCATCGTGGGCCCCGAGGCCGCGTCAGCGCCGGACGCGATGGACGCGCTGCGTGGCGCCCTTGGCATCTCCGCGGGCGCGGCGGTCGGCGATGCGGTGCACGCGTCGCTCGGCGACGCCGGCACGCTGGACGGCGTCATCGACTACTCCACACCGCAGTTCCTCGGCCTGCGCAGCGCCGACGGCCTGTACCGCTTCTTCGGGCGAAACCACTACGGCGGCGTCGTCGGCATGAGCGCGCACCTGTTCGTCGACGGCGTCGACGCGGCCGCGCGCGAAGCGGCGCTGAAGACGTGGCTGGACGCGGTGTACGCCTGAGCAGTCCCTGCGATCTGGCGCGTCGGCCTAGGTGCACGCGAAGCGCCGGCGCCGGTTAGGCAAGCACCTCGAATCGTCGTCTTGCGTGCGCAGGCTCCCAGCTAGCGTTCGAGGCGTTTCTTGTGCAGCTGCTCGGCACTGAGCATCAACTCTCCGAGGCTCACGTGCAGGCCCTCGCAGAGCTTGAGCAAGCTGTCGTAAGTCGGATTTCCTTGCCCGCGGATGAAGGTGCCGATGTGCTTTTCGTCAAGGCCCGACTCGCCGGCGACCGTGTCCAGCGTCATGTCGGCGTCTTTCGCGATCACCAGCTCGATCGCCTGGCCTAGCGCGGCGTGGCGCAAGCTGCGGGGTTTGACGGTCCTCGGGCGCGGCATCGCCGGCAGCCTTGCTGATCCTCGGGGAAGGGGTTAGGGCATATGTGTGGAAACCGGTCGCAGACAGTTGTCTTCAGCGCAATTTGGGAGCTTTTCTTGTCGGAGAGCGGACACAGAGACGCAAACCTGTTCCCCCTCGGGCGCGCGGTTCGGCGGATGCGCGAGCAGCGGGGCATCAGCGCCGATGAGTTGGCGCAAGCGATCGACATGCCCCGCCAGCGTATCGACGCGCTGGAGACCGGACAGCTCAATCCAACCTACGATCTGCTGCTGGCAGTGTCCGACGGACTGGGCATACAGCCGTCCGCGCTGGTGACGCTCGCTGAACAGCTCAGAGGGTCCGAATGAGTCGCGATGACGACCAGAGCGACCCGGCTCGCAGGTGGGGTGTCGATTGGAGGCGAGGCCTTGCGGCGTGGGCGAAGACGCGCCGCGGCTCCGGGCAGGTGCTACGCTGTCGCACATGGACGTCGGCGTAAGAGATCTCCGCAATCAGACGGGGCGAGTCATCGATGCGGTCAGAGCCGGCGAGCGCGTCACCCTGACCGTCCACGGGGAGCCGGTCGCCGACATCGTGCCGCATGAACGGCGTACGCGATGGCTCTCTGGAACACAGCTGCGCGGACAGCTGGCCGACCGCGCCGCCGACCCCGGTCTGCAGCAAGAGCTGGATGAGCTCGTAGGCCAAACCCTCGACGAGCTTTGAGCGCTCCCGACAGCGGCCTTCTGGACACCTCGGTGTTCATCGCCCGCGAGAGCGGACGACCGCTGGACGAACTCCCGGCACACGTCGCCGTGTCGGTCGTCACGATCGGCGAGCTTCAGCTTGGAGTCCTCGTGGCAAAGGACGACGGCGCAAGAGCGCGCCGGGCCGACACGCTCGCGCTTGCCAGGGCCGCAGACCCAATCCCGATCAGCGAAGCGGCAATGACCGCGTGGGCACAGCTGGTGTCCGATTGCCGAGACGCCGACGTGCACCGGACGGTGAAGCTCACCGACGCGCTGATCGCCGCCACGGCTATCGCGCATGGGCTCCCGGTCGTAACCCAGGACGCGGATTACAAGCGAATCGCCGACGTACACCCTGCGCTGCAGGTCGTATTGGTCTGAGCACGCCGGCGAGTCGCGGCCAGTTCACGCGCGCCACGCGAGGAGAGGGCCTACGTTTGCGCAAACCGGCGTGCTCGTCGCCCCGGTGCTCGACGTCTCCAGCGGTCAGGCGGAGGCGCCGCGGTTGGCGGATGAGCGACCCGTGCGGCTGGGCCCGGCCCGTGTCGCCGCACGGGTCTCGTCGGCGAACTGCATGCACGTGTCGATCATCGCCTGATGAAAGGCGATGCCCATCCGCAGGGTCAGCAGCGGATATCGGTTGCCTTCGTCTGCTGCCAGCTCAGCGGCGTCTTCGATAGCGCGCAGATCTGAGACTCCCTCACTGCTCCGGCGCGCGACTGCGGCGAGCAGACGCAGCGCGTCCTGCGAGTCCAGTGCGTCGGCGAAGAACAGCCTGAGCATCCCCGCGTGTCGAGAGCGCGCCCGCGCTCAACCAATCGCTTTGAGGAGTCTGCCCGGTTTTATTGAGTCGCGCTCGCCCGTTTGCGCCGCCTGACCCGTCCGCCAAGGATTGGCCCGACGGGAACGGCCGTCAGCAAGGCGGCGATGACGAGCAATGCCACCAGCAGTACGCGTCGCGCCATGCCCGAAGATCGTCAGCAGAACGCCTGCGGGCATCGCCGGAATCGACAACGCGTAGTACCCGTAGAAGAGGACCCGCTCCCAGGTCGTCAGCGCGGCAAGCTCTGCCCTTCTCCGCGCGCCTCGGAGCCGCTTACGCTCCGCTTGCTCTTCGGGAGTCGCGTTCCTCTCGGCTGCCGGCGTTCCCAGCCGCTTCCCCAGCCGCACCGCCGGGACCGCAACGAGAGCGAGGACTGCGAGCGTCAGAGCGATCGAAAAACCCAGAGCCATAGCGCCAGGTTACGTCTCGACGCGAGGCGGCAGCCGACCCAGGCCGTCCGGTAGACAAGCTATATTGTCTTGGTGCGGATCGGCGAGCCAGGTGGTAATCCACGCCCAGCCCTTGCGACCAAAGTTCCATCGATGTCTCGGATGAGGTGACAATGACCCGCCACACAGACAAGGACATTGAGCAGGCCGCGGCCCGTTTCGAGCAGCTCGCCGACTCCCTGGACCCGGACACCGCCCAAGTCGAAGGCACCGACGACCTCCGCGAGATCGCCACCGCTGCTGAGGCGGTGCGAGCCGACGATGCCCGCTTGCGCGAGGCGGTTGTCCTCGCTCGGGAACGTGGCCGGTCCTGGAACCACATAGCGCTAGCTCTCGGGGTATCCCGGCAGGCGGCTCGACAACGGTTCGCCGACAAGGCGAGTGTCTGACCGCCTTCGGCGACGGGACGACACTGCCGATAGTTGTCTATGGAGACGGTGGGAATCGAACCCACGTCCGCAATCGCGTGAGAATGGCTTCTACGAGCGTATCCGGCGCTCTGATCTCATCCTCAGCTCGCCTCGCCGGCGGGGTTGCTGGGGACCAGCCTCCTGAAATTTTCCCGGATTGGCGAAGGCGGACCGCACCGGGTGAGCCTGCTTTCTGATCCCGGCCTTCCCCGCCGCAGGCAAGCGGGGCCCGGGACCTCACTCACCTAGTGTTAGCTAGGCAGCGAGGGCGTACTCGTGAGAGTCCGCACTTATGGTTTTCCCGGGTGTTTTACGAGGCCGCCCGGGACCTCGACTCGCGACCATCCCCACGAACCGACCGCGTCGAAGCCTGTCGTCCCCGAGGATGTTGCTGCATACAGTCTAGCCGCCGAGCGCAGGCTCGCCGGCCTCGCGGCCTGCCGTTTCGCCGAGAAAGCCTTCGATCGCCGCCGCCAGCTCGCTCGGGCGATCCTCGGGGATCAGCGTGTAGCAGTCGGACAGCTCGACGAGCCGCGCGTCCTGAAAGGCCCCGGCCAAGCGCCGCCCCTCCTCGTTGGGCATCATCCGCCCCTCGCTGTCCCAGACCACGAGGACGGGACGCTCGAAGCGTGCCAGCAGCGGCGTGGCGGCGCGCATTGCGCGCTTGCCGTTCATCGCGTCGCCGGCGTACTTGCGAAGGTCGCGACGGATCTCGCGACGCTTCAACGGCGCGAGCCACTCGAGCATCAGTTCGTCAGGCACCCCGCGCTTGCTCATCTGCCCGTACACGAATGGAAGCGCTCGCAGCCTCGGCCGTGAAAGGACCCAACGCAAGATCGACAGGCCGCCCGGGAGCTTGGCCGAGAGCCAGACGAGATGGCCACCGATGCCCGGCGGATAGTTGCGGTCGGTCTCGCACGAGACGAGCACGAGGCGCCCCACACGGTCCATCAGCCCATCGGCGATCATCGTCTGTCCAGCGCTCCAATCGTTGAAGCACAGCGTCACGTCGCGCAGGCCCGTCCGGTCGAGAAACTCGGCGAGGATCCTGCCCATGCCACGCAGCGACAGGTCGGCGTCCGCTCTCATCGGGTGCACGTGCGCGCCGAGCGGAAGCGTCGGAAGCACGCAGCGATGCTGCGGCCCCAGCGCGGAGACGACCTTGCGCCAGTGCCGTGCGTCGGACAGACCGTGGACCATCACAATCGCCGGACCGGGGCCGCCGGTGTCCTCGTATTCGATCACTCCCGCCGCGAGCGTCACAGTCGGCACGGGGCCTCCCGTCGTTACTAGATAGATCGCTCTAGAAACGGTACCAGCTCGCCGGAGAAAAAAAACGACGCGGTCCCGGGCCGCTTGAGGAACCCACTCTGTCCGGTCCGAGGACCTTTCTTTGTGGGTGGCGCGGCCTCACACCTCAGTGGCCTCGCTCTTTGCGGCTCGGTTCCGCGTCTGCATTCAAAGTAGCCAGGGCGCGTGCCCTGTGCAACCCCCCTCGCGACGTGCTGCCCGCACTTTCCAGAAAAAAGAGCGAGCCGTTGCGCCCGATATCGGCGCGTGGCCGATGAAACGCGCCGGCGGCGGCCTATCGGCAGCCGCGTCAGCGCGATTGCGGCCGTTAGGCGACGCTTATCGCTGCTGCCACAATGAAGCGATGGATAGCGGCGACGTCTCCCTGCATCCGCCCGGTCCGGCGCTCCCCGGCGCGCCACTGCCGGCGCCCGCCGCACGGTCGGGCGAGAACCCTTTCGGCGAGCCCCCGCAGCGGCGAGCCCCCGCGCGCAATCTGCGCAAGCGCATCGGCAGCGCGCTCGCGGCAGTCGCCGCGCTCGTCGCCAAGTTCTTCGCCGCCATCAAAGGCGGCCTGCTGCTGCTGCCGAAACTCAAGCTGCTGACGACATCGGCCACGGCGCTCGTCTCCGTTGCCGCGTACAGCATCTTCTTCGGCTGGCCACTCGCCGCAGGCTTTGTCGCGCTGCTGTTCGTGCACGAGATGGGTCACGTGATCGCGCTGCGCCGCGAGGGCATCAAGGCCAGCGCACCGATGTTCATACCGTTCCTCGGAGCGGCGATCTTCTCCAAGTCGCTCGGCGACAACGCGCTCGCCGAGGCGCGCGTCGGCCTCGCCGGGCCGATCCTCGGCAGCCTTGGCGCGGCCGCCGTCGCGCTCGCCGGCGCGATCACCGGCAGCTCGCTGCTGCTCGCGCTGGCGTACATCGGCTTTTTGATCAACCTCTTCAACCTGCTCCCCGTCGTGCCGCTCGACGGCGGGCGCGCGATGGCCGCGATGGCTCCGTCGCTGTGGTTCATCGGTTTCGGCGCGCTCGTCGCCCTGGAGCTGTGGCGCCCCAACCCGATCCTTCTGATCATCGTCATCTTCGGCGGGCTGGAGACGTGGCGGCGCTGGAAGCAGCGCAGGTCGCGGACGCTGGAGCAGGCGGCCTACTACCGCGTCTCCCCGCGCAATCGCCTGATCGTCGGGCTCGTCTACCTCGGGCTGATCGTCGCGCTCGTCGCCGGCATGGAGGCGTCCTACGTGCACTACGCCTCCGGGCACGACTTCGCGCACTACTTCTAAGACGCCGGCCGCCGGCCGTCAGGCCATGCGCCGTCAGCGCCGCGCTTCGCGCACGGCCCGTTCCATGTCGCGCTTGCCCTCACGCTCGCGCAGCGTCTGGCGCTTGTCATAGAGATCCTTGCCGCGCGCGAGCGCGATCTCGGCCTTGGCGTGCGCGCCGGAGAAGTAGATGCGCGTCGGCACGAGCGTCAGCCCGCGCTCGGCGGCGCGTGCTGCGATGCGGTCGAGCTCGCGGCGATGCGCCAGCAGCTTTCGCGGGCGCTCGGGGTCGTGGTTCTCGCGCGAGGCCGGCGCATACGGCGGGATGTGCACCGAGTGCAGCCACAGCTCGCCGTCGCGGATCGCCGCGTAGCCGTCCTTCAGCTGGGCGCCTGACTCGCGCAGCGCCTTGACCTCGGTGCCCTCGAGCACGATCCCGCACTCCACGCGCTCGAGCAACTCGTAGCGGTGCGAGGCGTAGCGGTTGGACGCCACGTCGCCTGCGCCGATCTTGCGCTTGCCTTTGCCTTTGGCCATCGCTGCGAGCCTAGCCGCCCTGCGCGTCCTCGACCACCGGCAGCAGGTCGACGCGCCCGCGCGGCGTGTCCACGCGCGCCACGCGCACGACGAGCGGATCGCCCAGGCGCAGCGTCGCGCCAGTCCGCTCGCCACGCAGGACCGTGCCCTGCTCGTTGATCTCCCACCAGTCGCGCTCGCCGGATGGCACGTGCATGTTGCGCACAGCGAGCATGCCCTCGTACACGGGCTCGCCGGCGCCAATCGAGTCGCTTGCAGGCGCCTGCGGCCGGCCAAAGACGACGAACGCGCCGGCGGCGATCAGCCCGACGACTTCGCCGGCGAACTCCTGCTCCCAGCCCTCCTCGTACAGTCGCCGCTCGAGGTCGAAGCAGGCCGCGACGTCGTCTGCGTCGCGCTCGATCTTCATCGCCTCGCGCTCGCGTTCGGAGGTCCACTCCCCCAGCTGCGCCAGCTCGCCGGCGCGCGGAGCGGACTCTCCGCCGCCTACCGCCGACAGCAGCGCGCGATGGCAGACGAGATCGGGGTAGCGGCGTATCGGCGACGTGAAGTGGCAGTAGCTGGCCGAGCGCAGGCCCGCGTGGCCGAGGTTCTTCGGTGAGTAGTACGCCTGCCTGAGCGAGCGCAGGACCAGCGCGTTCAGCGCGCGGCGTCCGCGGCCGGTGCGTCGCACGTGCTGCTCCACGCGCTGTGAGATGACGCCCACCAGCTCAGCCGCCTGCGAGGAGGACATGCGCTGCGGCAGCGCCGGCGTGGGCACGTCCAGCGAGGCCAGCTGCGCGACGAGCCGCTCGATGCGTTCTCGCTCGGGGCGCTCGTGCACGCGGTACAAACACGGCACGCGCTGGCGCGCGAGCAGTCCCGCCACGGCCTCGTTGGCGGCGATCATCAGGTGCTCGATCAGACGATGGGACTCCGTCTGCGTGCGCGCGCGGATCTCTGAGATGTTCCCGTGCTCGTCGAAGATGAACTCCGGCTCCTCGGAGTCGACCGCCACCGCGCCGCGCTGCTCGCGGGCCCGCTGAAGCGCGGCCGCGGCGATGCGAGCGGCCGCCAACGGCTCTGCCCACGGCGCCAAAGCAGGCTCCTCGCCGACGAAGATGCGGTCGACGCGCTCGTACTCCAGACGCTCGTCGGAGCGGATCAGCGAGCGATAGAACTCCGCGCTGACGACCTCGGCGCCGTTGAGCACCAGCTCCACCGTCACCGCCAAGCGCTCTCGCGCCGGCACGAGCGAGCACGCATCGTTGGACAGCTCCTGCGGAAGCATCGGCTCGACGGCGCCCGGCACATACACGCTCGTCGCACGCGCACGCGCCTCGACGTCCACCGGCGAGCCCTCTGGCACGTACGCGCTCACGTCGGCGATGTGCACCCACACGCGCGTGGCGCCCGACGCGAGCGTCTCGGCGGAGATCGCGTCGTCGAAGTCGCGAGCGCTGATCGGGTCGATCGTAAACGTCGCCAGGTCGGTCAGGTCGCGCCTGGAGGACACGTCGCCGCGCACGTCCAGGCCGCGGTCGCGCGCCCGTTTGGCCGCGCGCTGGACATGGCGCTCGAAACCGCGTGCGAGGCCGCGCTCGCGCATCAAGCCCTCGATCAACGAGCGCGCCGACTGGCGCTCCTGCGGCGGCCACACGACGCGCGCGCCCGACTGCGCCGATCCTTTGCGGCCTCGCTGCGGCGGCGGACGCCGGCCGCTCATTTGACCTTCGCGGAGAGCGTGGCCAGGGCCGCGTCGAGCCCATGGTTCGTGTCCACGCCATGGCGCACGAGCACTTCCGGCGCTATGCCGGCGCCCTGCTTGACGCCGCCGCCTCCGAGATTGCGCCCGTTGGGCGTGAAGTACTGCCCGACCGTGATGTCCAGCGCGCCGCCGTTGGAAAGCGGCTCCTCCTCCTGAAAGACGCCCTTGCCGAACGTGTGCGTGCCGACGACCGTCGCGCGGCGATGATCCTGCAGCGCCGCCGTGACTATCTCCGCAGCGGAGGCCGTGTTGCCGTCGACGAGCACCACGACTGGGATCCTCGGCGAGATCGCTGCGCCCGTCGCACTGAGCGTCTCGCTCGGTTGCGTGCGCCCGCGCGTCGACACGATCGTTCCCTTGGCGACGAAGATGCTCGCGATCAGGCGCGCCTCTTCGACCAGGCCGCCGCCGTTGGCGCGCAGGTCGAGCACGATGCCGCGCGCTCCCGCGCGCAGCTCGCGTTCGACGCCTTCGCGCACTTCGCCGTGCGCGCCGGCGCTGAACGTGGCGAGCGCGACAACGCCGAGCTTGACGCCGTGGAGGTCCTTGGTCGCCGACGCGACGACCGGCTCGGAGATCGTCGCGCGCGTCAGCGTCAGCGTGTGGATTGCCGTGTGTCCGCCCCGACGTTGCTCGACGCCGAGCCTCACGTCGGTCCCGGGCGGTCCCTTGATCAGCGCGATCGCCTTTTCCGCGGGCAGGCCGGCGAGCTTGTGGCCGTTGGCCATCACGATCAGATCGCCCGCGCGCAGGCCGGCGTGCGCCGCCGGCGAGCCGTCGAACACGCGCGCGATACGCAGGCCGCGGCGGTCGGGGCCGACCGAGACGCCGATGCCCGTGAAGCTTGGCGGCTGGTTGGATTGGCGGTATTCGCGCGGCGAGAGGTAGTGCGAGAAGCGGTCGCCGAGGCTCGACACGGCACCGGCGATCGAGGCGTTCGTCAGCCTGCCCTTGGCGATCGGGCGGTAGTAGTCGCTGGCGATGCGATTGATCGCTTCGTCGACCACGCGCGTTTCGTGATCGGCGACGAACGCGCTGCGCGCGAATCCCGGCAGATCTTCCGGGTGGCCTCCGAGGTACACGCCGAGGACCAACAGGACCGGCAGAGCAGCCGCGAGCGCCGCCAGCAGCGGCTGTCGTCGTCTGGTGGGCATCTCGGCCCCGCAGACTACGGGTCAGACCCTGAGGAAGCGCCGCAGCGAGATGCCCGAGCCGGCAGCCGATACGCCGATCGCACAGCCCATCAGGATGACGATCAGCAACGGGAAGGCGATCATGTCCGGCTGCGATATGAGCTTGACGGTGTTGGCGAGCGGATCGACCAGCGTGACCTTCGCCAGCGCGAGCAGCCCGATCGCCGCGGCGCCACCGATCGCGCCGAGAAACAGGCCCTCCAGCACGAACGGCCAGCGGATGAACCAGTCGGTCGCGCCGACGAGCTTCATCACCTCGACCTCACGGCGGCGCGAGAACAGCGACAGGCGAATCGTGTTGGAGATCAGCAGCACCGACGCGAGCACCAGCAGCGCCGCCAGCAGCGCCATCGTGATCTTGATCACGCGCGTGGCCGACAGGATCGTGTTCGTCTGCGCCTGGCGGTTCTGCACCGCCGAGATCGCCGCGTCGGTCACCAGACGCGTCCCCAGCGGGCTTGACTGGTCGAGCTCGGCGCGGACGGCGCCGGAGTCTTCCGGGTGGTCGGGCGTGATGCGAAAGATGTCCGGCAGCGGGTTGTAGCCGATCAGCGCGAAGGCCTGTGGGTTGGCCTTCTTCTCGGTTTCGTAGCCCTGCTGCTTGGAGACGTACTGGATGCGCTTGACGTGCGGCGCCTTTTCCAGCTCGCCGCGCACACGTGCGACGTCGGCGGCGCTGGCGTTCGCCGTCATGTCGACGTCCACGAGCACGCGCCCGCGCACGTCGTTGGCGGCGCCGTTGGTCGCCTCGACGACGGGGATGAACACGCCGAGCACGAGCGTCGTGACGAGCACCGACGCGAGCGCGGCAAAGCTCGGCACGGCGTTTCGCTGCATCGAGCGGAACGCTTCTTTGAGGAAGAACCCCGGCCTCACGAGGCTTCTCGTTTGAGGCGCTCGCCGAGCTCGTCTGTGTTCTCTTCGCGCGCGCCGTACAGCCCGGAGGCCTCGTCGCGCACGATCCGCCCGCGCTTGAGCTCGATCACCCGACGGCGCATGCGGTCGACCATCTCGTTGTCGTGCGAGGCGACGATCACCGTCGTGCCCGCGCGATTGATGCGGTAGAGCAGTTGCATGATGCCGATCGAGGTCTCAGGATCGAGGTTGCCCGTGGGCTCGTCGGCGAGCAGCAGCGGCGGATGGCTGGCGAAGGCTCGCGCGACGGCCACGCGCTGCTGCTCTCCGCCGGAGAGCTGGTGGGGATAGTTGTGCAACTTCGTCGACAGACCCGTCAGGCGCAGGATGTCCGGCAGCGTCGCGCGGATCTGCTTGCGCGGCGCGCCCGTGACCTGCAGCGCGTAGGCGATGTTGTCGTAGACCGTGCGCGTCGGCAACAGCTTGAAGTCCTGAAAGACGACGCCGACGTTGCGCCGGTAGTACGGCACCTTCTTGCGCTCGATGTCGGCGAGGTCGCGCCCGGCGACGCGAATGCGCCCGTCGGTCGGCTCGAGCTCCTTGATCAGCAGGCGCATGATCGTCGACTTGCCCGAGCCGGTCGGCCCCACGAGGAAGACCATCTCCTGGCGGCGTATCGCGAACGTCGCGCGTTCCAGGCCGATGCCGCCCGGGCCGTAGAGCTTTGAGACGCCGCGGAACTCCACGACCGTGTCGCGGTCCTCGCGCGCGGGCGGCTTGGAGCGGGCCGCCTTGGGATGGGCGCCGCGGCGCTGGCGCTCGGCCATCTGAGACCGCACGGGCAGTGAGAGCTCGCCCAACGGGCGATCCTCCTGCGGCGCGGTGGCTGTGTCGGTCGCTCGCACGGCCTCGGAGGGTACCGTGGCACCGCGGCCTCGCCGAGCAAAACTCCTGCATGCAAGTGGTTTTGCAGTTCGCCGTCTCGCCCGCGCCGCGGGACGACGCATGCGGGCGGATATCGTGGGCGGCGCGATGGCGAGCATCCAGACGACGACCGTTTCCGCCAACGAGCTGCCGATCCACCGCATCGCGCTGGCGGGCACGCGCGCGCTCACCGTGCTCGTCGCTTTCGACGCCGGCGCGCGCAACGAGCGCCCACAGGAGAACGGCATGGCTCACTTCCTCGAGCACCTCGTCTTCAAGGGCGGCGAGAAGTACCCCACCTACAAGGACGTCAACGAGACCGCCGAGCGTCTCGGCGGCATGCTCAACGCCTACACCAGCCACGACCTCGTCGCCTTCCACATCACCGTGCGCGCCGAGAGCGCCGGCCCGGCGATCGACCTGCTCTCCGACTTCGTCGGGCGTCCCAGGATCGACGCCGAGGAGCTCGATCGCGAGCGCGGCGTCGTCATCCAGGAGATCAATCGCGCCTTCGACCAGCCGTCGATGATCGCCGAGTACCTGATCGACAAGGCTGCCTTCGGCGAGCACCCGCTCGGGCGCACCGTGCTCGGGCCCGAGGAGAACCTGCGCAGCTTCACGCGCGAGGGGATCGTCGCCTTCCGCGAGCGTCGCTGGTCCGGTGCGCGCGGCGGCGTATTTCTCGTCGGCAACCTCGACCACCTGCCCGACGAGGCGCAGCTGCAGGAGTGCTTCTCGCGCTTCCCCGCCCTGCCGCCGCCCGACCCGTACGAGCCGGCCGGCGACTTCGCCCCGCAGACGCTCGTCGAGGAGCGCGAGACCAATCAGTCGCACCTGCGCATGATCTACCGGCCCGACATCGCCGTCTCAGACGTGCGCGAGCGTGCAGCGCTGTCGATCTACTCGACTCTGCTCGGCGGCTCGATGGGCTCGCGCCTGTTCGACGAGATCCGCGAGAAGCGTGGCCTGTGCTACTCCGTCTACGCGATCAACCACGCCTTCGCCGACGTGCCCATCCTGCAGCTCGGCTCGGGGCTGGACTCGGCCAAGTGCATCGAGGCCTACACGCGCATGCGCGAGATCGTCGACGAGCTGCGCGATCACGGCCCGACCGAGGAGGAGGTGCAGCGGGCCCGCGCCTACGCCGCCGGGCGCCTCGTGCTGTCCTTCGAGAACACAAACGCCGTCGCTCGCTACGCCGCCAACCAGAAGATCGTCTTCGACGAGTCGATCGACCCCGACGACGCGATCGCGGCGCTAGACGCCGTCACCTTCGAGGAAGTCCGCGAGGTTGCCGCGGGCGTCGCCGACAAGCTCGCGATTGCCTGCGTCGGGCCGCACACGGCCGACGAGTTCTAGCCTGGGCTTGCAGGTAGAATGGGCCTCATGGCAGCGCCTTTCGCCCACTCCCTGTTGCGCCCGAAGGACCCGCGCTGGGCCCAGATCAATACGCGCCAGGACGCGGAAGACGCGACACGCAATCGGGCCGCCAGCGTGGCGGAGCGACTCGACCGCGGAGTGAAGCTCTCCCGGTCCGCGGCGGAGTTGCGACGCGCGGCCTGGGAGGCCCTGCATGGGCGTCCCGCCGCCTGACGCACCGGATCTGGTGGATCTGCTGCGTGAGGGCGATCCTCCTGTCGATTTTGCCTCGGTCTCGGATGCTGCGATCAAGCTCAGCTATCACGGCCAGCCGGCTCGCGTCGCTTCACTCGCGAGCCTGGTCGCCTTCAAGCGCATCGCCGGCAGGCCTCGAGACCAACACGATTTGAGCGAACTGGAACGCATCCACGGCGAGCTGCCGATCGAGCCGATTCCGGGCCTGGACGATCGCAGCTAGGACCAGCCGGTGCTCAGCCGATCGCCACCATGCGATCGATCGGCACTTTCGCGCGCACGGCGATCTCCTCCGGCACGCGCACCTCGTACTTCATCTCGAGCAACGCGTCACGCAGCTTCGGCAGCGTGATCATCTTCATGTACATGCACGAGGCCTCGGCGTTGGCCGGGATGAACTCGACGTCAGGCGCGGCCATCTGCAGCGGGTGCAGCATCCCCACCTCGGTGGCGACGACCGCCTCGCGAGTCTTGCCATCGTGCTCGGCGGCCTGCGCGTACTCGAGCATTCCGCCGGTGGAGAGCATGTGCACGCCCTCCGCCGACACGTCGCCGGCGGCGACGTACTCCATCACGCTCGTCGAGCAGCCGCACTCGGGATGGATCAGGAAGTCCGCTCCAGGGTGCGCAGCGCGCGTCGCCTCGATGTCCGCCGGACGAATGCCCGCGTGCACGTGGCACTCGCCGTCCCACACGTGCATGCGCCGGCCGAGCTCCTTCTCCACGTACGCGCCCAGCCACATGTCCGGTCCGAACAGAATCTCCGTGCCGTCTCCGTGCGTCTCATAGATGTGGCGCACGACGTCCACGGCGTTGGCAGAAGTGCAGCAGTAGTCCGTCAGCGCCTTGACCTCCGCCGTCGTGTTCACGTACATCACGACGACCCCCCGCGGGTACTCCGCCCGCCACAGGGCCAGCTGCTCGGCGTCGATCGACGCCGCCAGCGAGCAACCCGCATCGAGGTCGGGGATCAGCACCGTCTTCTGCGGGCACAGGATCGATGCCGTCTCGGCCATGAAGTGCACGCCGCAGAAGACGATCGCCTCGCCGTCGGCCAGCGCCGCCTGGCGCGACAGCCCGAGCGAGTCGCCGACGTAGTGAGCGACGTCCTGCACCTCCGGCACCTGGTAGTTGTGCGCGAGGATCACCGCGCGGCGCTGCGCCGCCAGCTCGCGCACTTCAGCCTGCATCGCCGTGATCTCGGCCGGCGACAGGCCACCGCCCACCGTCGGCGAGGAGGCCATCGGAAGAGTCAGCGCCATGCCTCGATTCTATCCGGCGCATCGCGCGGCCAGGCGAGCGTGTGCACGTTGCGGTCGGCATCGGCCAGCTCAGAGCTCTCGCCGTCGATCACCCGCGCGCGGTAGTCGATCGAGTCGACAAACTCGCCGTAGGCGCCCTGCGTGTCGTGCAGCTCGCACAACAGCAGCGGCTGTATCGAGCGCAGCGTCTCGCGCATGCCCTCGACGACGATCAGCTCCGCCCCCTCCACATCGATCTTGATCAGGTCCGGCGCCGACACGCCCGCCTGGGCGACGAACTCGTCGAGCGTGACCGTCTCCACGACGATCTCCCCCTCCTGCGGCCCGTGGTTGTCCTGTTTGCTGGCCCCTTCGACGTTCAACGAATGAAACGCCGACCACGGCGAGACGAACATCTCCGCCGTACCCGTCGAGGCCGACAGCGCCTTCTCGACGACCACCACGTTCGTCAGGCCGTTCAGCGCGATGTTGCGGCGCAGCGTCACGAGGTTCTGTGGGATCGGCTCGAACGCGTACACCCTGCCCTGCGGGCCGACCAGCCGGGAGCAGAGGATCGTGAAGAAGCCGATGTTCGCGCCGACGTCATACACCGTGTGTCCCGCCTTGACCAGTTGCGCGAGCGCCTCCTGCACCTCCGGCTCGGCGTCGCCGGTCAGGTAGCGCACGAACGAGCCGCCGAGGTTGATGCGCACGCCGGCCATGCGCCCGCGCATCACGCGCAGGTCGCGATGGCGGATCGGGCGCGTCAGCGCCTGCACCGCACGGCGTCCTAGCGGGCTCGAATGCTGGATCTCGTTGAGCGAGCGCCACAGCGCGCGCGCGAGCGCGCCGGCGAGCCCCACGACCCACCGCTTCGCGCGATCCGCAAGTGAGCCAGGCCCCGTCAAGCGACCGATGATACAGCCGACATTCTGTGTTTATCGCGCTAGCTCGAGCAGCATCGACAGATCCAGCGCCGGCGCGGAGTGCGTCAGCGCACCCATCGAAACCCACTGCACGCCCGTCTGCGCGCGCTCTGAGAGCGTCTGCAGCGTGACGCCGCCGCTGGCCTCCAGCTCGGCCCGCCCGGCGACCTGCGCGACGGCTGCGCGCAGCTGCTCGTCGTCCATGTTGTCCAGCAGCAGCCGTGGCGCTCGCGCCGCCAGCGCCTGCTCGATCTCCCGCTCGTCGCGCACCTCCACCTCCAGCGTTTGCGCCAGCTCGGGCGCCGCCGCGCGCGCCCGCTGCACCGCCGCGGCGATTCCGCCCGCCGCCGCGATGTGGTTCTCCTTGATCAGGATCGCGTCATACAGACCCGCGCGGTGGTTGCTCGCGCCGCCGGCCGCCACCGCCGCCTTCTCCAGCGCACGCATGCCCGGCGTCGTCTTGCGCGTGTCGAGCACCTGCGCGCCGGTGCCCTGCACCGCGCGCGCCGCGCGCGCGGCCATCGTCGCCACGCCAGACAGGTGCCCGAGGAAGTTCAGCGCCGTGCGCTCGCCCGTGAGCAGCGCGCGCGCGCGCCCCTGCACGGCCATGACCGGCCCGCCGTCCTCGCGCCACACCCCCTCCTGCACGAGCCGCTGGATCCGCACGTCGGGGTCGAGCAACGAGAACACCGTCGCCGCGGCCTCCACGCCGTAGATCGACCCCGGCGCCTTCTGCGTGATCAGCGCGCGCGCACCTGCGTCCTCGGCGACCGTCGCCGCGGTCGTCGCGTCCCCCGTGCCGACGTCCTCGCGCAGCGCGACCTCGACCAGCTCGCGCAGACCTGCCACTTCCGCCTAGCTCTCCGACGAGGCCGACGCGAGCAGGTACGCACGCACGAATCCATCGAGATCACCCTCGAGCACACGCTGGACGTCGCCCATCTCCATGCCCGTGCGATGGTCCTTGACCATCGTGTACGGGTGCAGCACGTAGGAGCGGATCTGCGAGCCGAAGTTGACGTCCTGCGCCTCGCCCTTCTCGCGCGCGATCTCCTCCTGGCGTTCGCGCTCGCGCCGCTCCAGCAGCTTCGCCCGCAGCATCGCCATCGCAGTCGCGCGGTTGGAGGACTGCGAGCGCTCGTTCTGGCACTGCACGACGATCCCGCTCGGCCGGTGCGTGATGCGCACCGCCGAGTCGGTCTTGTTGACGTGCTGGCCGCCCGCGCCCGAAGCCCGGTACGTGTCCACCTGCAGGTCGTCTTCGTTGATCTCGATCTCCCCCGTGTCCTTCACGACCGGCGCGACCTCCAGGCCGGCAAAGCTCGTCTGGCGCCGGTGCGCCGAGTCAAACGGCGACAGGCGCACCAGGCGGTGCACGCCGCGCTCGGCGCCGAACAAGCCGTAGGCGTTCTCGCCCGATGCACGGAACGTCGCCGACTTGATCCCCGCTTCCTCGCCCGCGCTCACCTCCAGCAGCTCGACCGAGAAGCCTCTGCTCTGCGCCCAGCGCATCTCCATCCGCAGCACCATCTCCGCCCAGTCCTGCGCGTCGGTCCCGCCCGCCCCGGCGTTCACCGTGACCAGCGCGTCGCCCGCGTCGTATTTCCCCGAGAAAAGCCGCTGCAGCTCCAGCTCTGAAAGGCGCGCTTCCACCGACGCGATCTGCTCGTCGACCTCCGCCTGCAGCGACTCCTCCTCGACGGCCATCTCGACCAGCGCGTCGAGATCCTCCACGTCGCTGCTCAGCGCGCCGAAGCTCTCCAGCCGCCTGGTCGCGCGCGAGTGCTCACCCGACACCGCCGCGGCCTGCTCGGAGTCGTCCCAGAAGCCCGGCTCGCCCATCTGCTTCTCGAGCGCCGCCACGCGCTCGCCCAGCGCAGCCGGGTCAAAGATAGTCCGCGAGCAGCTTCATCTGCTCACGGATCGAGGCCAGCCGCTCAGGAGTCGACTCGCTGGGGACGGTGGTGGCCACGCCTCCACGCTATCAACGTGTCGCGCCCCCTTACGCGCCGTGGCACTTCTTGAACTTCTTACCGCTTCCGCACCAGCAGGGGTCGTTGCGCCCGACGGTGTGCTCCTCGTCGACGACGCGCTGCTCGACGACGGGCATCAGTTCTTCGCCCTGGCCTTCGACGTATGCCTCGCCGTCGGCGCCGACGCCGGCGGCCGCGGCCGCCGCTGCGAGGGCGCCGGAACCGGCCGCGCTCTGCCCGCCGGAGTATGAGACGCGCCCCGCGCGAGTGGAGCTGCCGGCGGCTGCGAACGGCGCCATCTGCGGCGCGGCGGCGCCGCCGCCGTTCTCGCCCTCGACGTTGACCTCGACGTTGAAGATCATCCGCGCGAAGTCGGTCCACACGCTGTTCATCAGGTCGCCGAACAGCGTGAAGGCCTCGTTCTTGTAGGCGACGAGGGGGTCGATCTGGGCGAACCCGCGCAGGTGGATGCCCTCGCGCAGGTAGTCCATGTCGAACAGGTGCTCGCGCCAGCGTTCGTCGATGATCTGCAGCAGCAGGAAGCGCTCCAGCGCACCCATCAGCTCCCCGCCGAGCGCCTGCTCGCGCGCGTCGTAGCGCTCGGCCGCCATCGTCGTGATCCGCTCGGTCAGCACCGTGCGGTCGACCCGCTCGGGGTCCAGGTCCGCGTCGTCGAGGTCGAGTGCGAAGAACTGCCCGAGCGCTGTGAACAGGCCGTCGAGGTCCCAGTCCTCCATGAAGTCTCCGGGTGTGTACTGATCGACGGTGCGCTCGATCACGCTGGCGACTTCGCGTCGCGCCTCCTCGCCGATGCTCTGGCCTTCGAGCACCTCGTCGCGGTAGGCGTAGATCACGCGGCGCTGCTCGTTCATCACGTCGTCGTACTCGAGCACGCGTTTGCGGATCAGGAAGTTCTGCTCCTCGACCTTCTTCTGCGCTTTCTCGATCTGCTTGGAGAGCATGCCCGCCTCGATCGGCTCCTCGTTGCCCTCCTCGTCGACGCCGCCGAGTTTGTCGAGGATCTTGTAGATGCGGTCGCCGGCGAACAGCCGCACGAGGTCGTCCTCGGCGGACAGGAAGAAGCGGCTCTCGCCGGGGTCGCCCTGGCGCCCGGCGCGGCCGCGCAGCTGGTTGTCGATGCGCCGCGACTCGTGTCGCTCGGTGCCGCAGATGAACAGGCCGCCGGCGGCCACGACGTGCTCGCGGTTCTCCTCGACGATCCGCTCGATCGCCGGCAGCTCCTCGGCCATGCGCCGGTCATAGTCGCCGGAGTCGGCGTCGACTCCTTGGCGCGCCAGCTCCAGGCGGACGAGGTGCTCGGGGTTGCCGCCGAGCTTGATGTCGACGCCGCGTCCGGCCATGTTCGTGGCGATCGTGACCGCGCCGGGCTGCCCCGCCTCGGCGACGATCTCCGCCTCGCGCGCGGCGTGCTCGGGCTTTGCGTTGAGCACCGTGTGCGCGATCCCACGCTGCTTCAGGCGCTCGCCCAACAGCTCGGAGACCTCGACGGAGATCGTCCCCACGAGCACCGGCTGCCTGTTCTCGTGGCGCGCGGCGATCTCCTTGACGACGGCACTCCACTTGCCCTCCTTGGTCTTGTAGATCTGGTCGTTGCGGTCGTCTCGGACCATCTGCATGTTCGTCGGCACCTGCACGACGGGCAGCTCGTAGATCTTCATGAACTCGGTCGCCTCGGTCAGCGCCGTGCCGGTCATGCCGGAGAGCTTGTCGTAGAGGCGAAAGAAGTTCTGGTAGGTGATCGTCGCGAGCGTCTGGTTCTCCTCCTGCACGGAGACGCCCTCCTTGGCCTCGACCGCCTGGTGCAGTCCCTCAGACCAGCGGCGCCCGTCGAGGATGCGCCCGGTGAACTCGTCGATGATCTTCACCTCGCCGTCGATCACCGCGTAGTCGACGTCGCGCTTGTACAGCGACTGGGCGCGCAGCGCCTGGATCAGGTGGTTGACCAGATGGCCGTTCTCGGCGCGGTAGAGGTGGTCGATCTTCAGGTAGCGCTCGGCCTTGGCGACGCCCTGCTCGGTGATCGCGACGGTCTTCTGCTTCTCCTCGATCTCGTAGTCGAAGTCGGCGACGAACGACTTCTTCGAGCGCGGGTCCATCCCTTCGGGCGTCTTGCCGGCAGTCATCTGCGGCGCCAGGCGCGCGAACTTCACGTACAGGTCGGCCGCCTGTTCGGGCGCGCCCGAGATGATCAGCGGCGTGCGCGCCTCGTCGATCAGGATGTTGTCGACCTCGTCGACGATCGCGAACGGATGGCCGCGCTGCACCTTTTCGCCGAGGTCGGTCGCCATGTTGTCGCGCAGGTAGTCAAAGCCGAACTCGGAGTTGGTGCCGTAGACGATGTCGCAGGCGTACGCCTTGTGCTTCTCCTCGAACGGCTGCATGTTCTGCAGTACGCCGACGGTCACGCCGAGGGCGTCGTAGATCGGGCTCATCCATTCCGCGTCGCGCCGGGCCAGGTAGTCGTTGACGGTGACGAGGTGCACGCCCTTGCGCTCGACGATGTCATCGCCGTCGTCCTGCGAGCGGCGCTCGCGCACGGCGAGCGAGTTGAGCACGACCGCGAGCGTCGCCGTCAGCGTCTTTCCCTCGCCCGTCTTCATCTCGGCGATCTGCCCGTCGTGCAGCGCCATCGCGCCGATCAGCTGCACGTCGAAGTGGCGCATCCCCATCTGGCGCTTTCCCGTCTCGCGCACGATCGCAAAGCACTCCGCCAGCAGCGCTTCAAGCGACTCGCCGTCGGCCGCGCGCGCACGCAGGGCGTCCATGCGCTCGCGCAGCTCCGCGTCGGAGTCGTGTTCGAGCTCGGGCTCGAAGGCGTTGATCAGCGCAACGCGCTTCTGGTAGGTCTTGTACTTCTTCGCCTCGCCGGCGTTCAGCGCGCGATCGAGCAGAGATGGCATTGGCCCAAGGATAGCTCCCGCGCGCCCGCCGTCGACGCACCCGTGGCGAGTGCGCGGCCGTCGTCGCGACGGCGGCCGATCAGCCGAAGCTGAAGCTCACGGGTTCGCTTTTGGGTCCTGCGCAGTCGGCCAGCGTGACCGTCAGCGGGCCGTCGGTGGTCACATTCAACTGCGCGTTGCATTTGACCTTCGCCCGTTTGGCGTCGATCGTCACGGCGGATACGTTCGTCGCGGCGATGTTCAGTGCGTTGCGCGCCGGTTCGCTCGGCGCGGGGCCCCAGGCCTTGCTCTGGCTGGTGTAGGGGATCGCCGGTATCTGCCCGCCGGTTAGCGCGCCGACGCCGTGTTGGGTGGGCCCGGGGACGGGATCGCCGGCGCCGAAGCCCTGCGAGCGCACGTCGACCTTGCCCAGCGCCGCCGTGCCGCTGGAATCGCGCAATTTGACGTCGTAGACCCAGTAGGCGTGACCGGCCGTCGTGCCGTCCGCCGCGAAGTCCATCGTCGGGTTGTACGCGTACGTGACGTGCGCCGGGTCGGCCTGGATCGTTTCCGTCCCCAGGAAGGCGGCGGCGGGCGCGTATTCGTCGTTGAGTGCCAGCGTCAGGTGCTCGCCGGCCTGGAACTGGTCGAACTCGTAGCGGTAGCCGAGTTCGTCGAAGGCTTTGACCTGTTCGAGGACGCCGGCGATCGGCACGAGCTCGTCGGTCGTCTCGTTCCAGATCAGAAACGGCACGTTGCGCACGGACGCGAGCATGCGCTGCGTGAGCGATTGGTTGCCGCCCGGCTGCGGTTCGACGGGCGGCACCCACACGCCGAGGCCGGGCGGCCCGACGGTCGGCTGCGCGCGTGCGAACAGGTCGGGGAACTGACTTGCGAACTTGTACGTGCCGTAGCCACCCATCGAGTAGCCGGCGATGTCCGTGAATGACGGGTTCAGGTGGTAGTGCGCGGCGACGTCGGCCCACACTTCGAACGTGTCCGCGCCCGCGTGGTCGTAGTACCAGCCGTCCGGCCCCCGCCCCGAGGGCGTGAAGACGATCGAGCCCGCGCCGCGCGCGGCGAACTGCGCCTGGTTCTTTGAGCCGGAGAACTGGTTGTAGTTGGCCGACAGCGAGTGCAGCAGCAGCGTCGCGCCCCAGCCTGCGCTCGGTTGTGAGCCGGCGGGCACGTCGATCGCGTACGGCAGCAGCTGGCCGCGCATCGCGCCGATGCACGCCGCCGAGCTGCCGCATCCGCCCGTGGCATAGTCGGCGCCCTGCCCGTCTGAGAAGTGCGATGCGAGGATGCGGTCGAAGATGCCGGTCTGCGGCACGCCGGTCGGCTGGTTGGGCATGTCGTCTTCGGCTTTCGCCGCGAGCTTTGCGAAGTCCACTTCGGCATGGAATGCGCTGATGTTCCCGCCGGCGAGCGCCTGCGCCTGCGCGGACTCACGCCACCATGCCGGGGCCGTCGTCGTCGTCGCCCCCGGAGTTCCCGGAAGCGGCTCCTGCGGGTTGAAGCGGAAGGCGACGTCGAAGAAGGCCGGCGGCGCGGGGTTCGGCCCTGCGCCGCCCGGCTGCGTCGCGCTGGCGACGGCGCCCGGAAGCAGGTAGCTGTTCGCGGAGACGTTCCACAGGCCGACGCCGGCAGCCAGGCGCACGGTCGCGGTTCCCGGATCCCACTCGCTGTGGGGAACTTCCACTGTTATCTGCCGGCGCTGCCTGTCGACGCTCACGCTCAGCGCCGGCCCGGGCACGACGGCGCCGCTGGACGCGTCGGTCAGCGTGGCCGTTTCACGGTGCACGGTGAGGAAGTACTGCGCCGGGGCGCTCACGTTGGCGCCGAACGGGAACGGGTGCGTTTCGCCGGGCGTGCCGCCGATGGCGATCGCTGTCGCCACCAGGCTGGGATCCTCCAGCGTGTTCAGGCCGATGCGAAAAGCCGTCGATTTGGGCTTCGGGCGCACTCGCAGTTCGAGCAGGTTGGCCGCGTTCTCGTCGTAGCCGGGACCCGTCGGGTAGGTGTACGTGCCGTCGGGTTCTGAGAACGTGTCGCCGCCGGACGGGTCACCGCCGGGCGAGATCATCGGGTTCGTCGGGTCGACGACCGCTTTGGCGCCATGGTCGTCGTACAGGTAGCCCTGGTAGACGAACTCGCCGCGCCGGTAGGCGCTGGCGCCGGAGATGAGGATCGGCTTGGCGTGCCAGGGGCCGCCAGGCGCGTTTTCCAGCTGCGGCGCCGGCGCGAGCGGCTGATACAGAACTTCCGGTCCCGGCCGCGGCGCGCTGCCCTCTTTCGCCGGCAGCGACGGCGATACGGACGCGGCCTGTGCGCCGCCCGCGGCGATCAATCCTCCGGTGAGCACGACGGCGACAGCCGACAGAGCGCCGCGCACGCGCGGGGACTCCCCTACCCGACGAGCGACCGACCCCAAGCGACTCACCTCTCCAAATGAGACAACCGAACGTCGCTGTCTCTACCCCACTGGACAGGCCGGTAAACACGGCGCGCCGTCGGCGGCCATGCCGTCGTGCGCGCCCTTCACGTCGCCCCGCTAGGTCGCCGGCAGGCCCATCGTCGGCGGCGTCGTCGGCAGGCTCATCGTGCGAGCGGCCTCCGCGGCCATCCGCCGGTCGGCGGCCGCGGCGCGCGCCTCGCGGCGGTGGCGGCGTTTGTCGCGGTGGCGCTTGACCTGGCGCGCAAGCTCGTCGACCATCAGGTTGAGCGAGTGAAGCATCTCGGGTGAGCGGTCGCGAGCGCGCAGCGTCACGCCCTTGAGGTACAGCGTTGCCTCGGCGACGTGGCAGTCGGATACCCGTGGATTGGGCTCCTTGAAGATCTCGATCTCGATGCGTGCGAGGTCGGAGACCTGCCGCGCGACCTTGTCCAGGCGACGGGCCGCATGCGAGCGGATCTCGTCGGTGACCGGGACGTTGCGACCCTTGATGTCTATCTGCATCACAGGCTCCTTTGGTCGGCTTTTTCTGGCGCTGCTCGAATGCTACGCCCACATCTGGCGGATGTCCATCGGGGTGAGACGATTTAGGTCGTTCGTCCACGGCGCCGCGAGGCGCGGCGCCGCCAGTGCCTGTCGGCGTGGCGGCACGGGTGCGAGAATCGGTGCCGTGAAGGCGAACCTGTCGTGGACGCTGGAGCCGGGCGTGCTGGTCGGCGTCGCGATCGTCGGCTGCGCGTATGTCGCGCGCTGGCGCAAGGTGAGGGCCGGCGCGTCCGCACGCCCGGCCGCCGACGCACCGGTGTGGCGGCTGTGCTGCTTCGTTGGCGCGCTGCTCGCCACGCTGGTCGCGCTCGTCTCGCCGATCGATGCGCTCGCCGACCAGCTGTTCTTCATGCACATGGTTCAGCACGTGCTGCTGCTCGACGCCGTGCCGATCCTCGCGATCCTCGGCTTGACGAAGGTGATCCTGCGACCTGTCACGCGCGCCGTGCAGGATCTCGAGCGCCGCGCCGGCGCGCTCGCCAGCCCGGCGTTCGCGGTCGTCCTGTACGTCGGCGTGATCTGGCTGTGGCACATCCCGGCCGCCTACGATCTGGCGCTGCGCGAGCCGGTCGTGCACATCCTCGAGCACGTCACGTTCTTGATCGCCGGCTCGCTGTACTGGTGGCACCTGCTCTCGCCGATTCGTGGGCGACTGCGGCTCGGCGGCATGGGGCCGGTCGTGTACATGGCCTCGACGAAGCTGTTCGTCGGCGTGCTCGGGATGGGACTCGCGTTCGCCCCCACGGCGATCTACGCCTTCTACGTGCACCACGCGCGCGTGTGGGGCATCTCCGCGCACGACGACCAGTCGATCGCCGGCTTCGTCATGGCCGTCGAGCAATCGCTGGTGATGGGCGTGGCGCTCGTCGTGCTGTTCATGCGCGCTCTCGCAGAGTCAGAGCGCGAGCAGCAGCGGCGTGAGCGCTACGAGATCGCGTGAACGGCGCAAGGCGCCGCGTGCTGTGATACTATGACAACTGTCACATGACTCACTTTCCGTGAAGGGGCTCGCTTCGGCGGGCCTCTTCTCGTTAAGCGCCTGCGGTGGCGCTGCCGACGCGTCGCCGATCGCCACCGGCGGGCCGCGCGTGTCAGGCGGCGCGGCGACGCAGGCTCTGCAGGATTCCGCCGTGACCGGCGATCGCGCCGATCAGGATCGACTCGGGCGCGACCTGCGTCCCGGGAAAGACGATGCTCTCGCGCAGCTGCGCGCCGTCGCCGATCCGCGCGCCGTCGCCGAGCACGATCGGGCCCATCAAGCGCACGCCCGTGCCGATCTGCACGTCGCGTCCGATCCACGCCGATCCGTCGAGCTCGGTGTCGTCGCGCAGCGGCGACGGACCGGCGGCGATCACCCCCGGTCGCAGCTCGCTGCCTTCCATCTCCAGGCGCAGCTCGCCGTGCAGCGCGTCGAAGGTGCCCTGGCGCAGCTCGGAGAGCGAGCCGACGTCGTTCCAGTACTCGCGCACCTCGTGGATGTGAAACGGCACGTCGTTCTCAAGCAACGCCGGAAACACGTCTTTGGCCCAGTCGACGAACGGGCGGTCGGGGAAGTAGTCGAAGATGCTCGGGTCGAACATGTAGATGCCGCAGTTGCCGAGGTCCGACAGCGCCTCCTCGGGCTGCGGCTTCTCCTGAAAGCCGGTTATGCGGCCATCGCGATCGTGCAGCACGACGCCGTACTCGCGCGTGTCGGCCACCTGCTTGACCGCCAGCGTGGCGATCCCGCCCTTCTCGCGGTGCGTCGCCGCGAACGCCGTCAGGTCGATGTCCGTCAGCGCGTCGCCGGAGATCACCAGGAACGGCGCGTCGCCGAAGAACTCCGCGCACGCCCGCACCCCCCCGGCCGTCCCCAGCAACTGCTCCTCGAAGCGGTAGGAGATGCGATCACCGAAGTACCCGCGGATCGTCTCCGGGAAGTAGTGCAGGTTGGCGATCACGCCGTCGAACGAGTGCCGCTCGATCAGGTCGAGGATGTGCTCCATCACCGGGCGGTCGAGCACCGGCACCATCGGCTTGGTGATCTCGTACGTCAGCGGCCGCAGGCGCGTGCCGAGGCCGGCCGCCAAAACCATCGCCTTCATCGACCAGCGCCCGCCCGCATTGTCCGACCCACTCGGCTAATACCGGTAGTGATCGGGCTTGTACGGCCCCTCGACCGGCACGCCGATGTACGCGGCCTGCTCGTCGGTGAGCTTGGTCAGCTTTACGCCGAGCGCGTCGAGGTGCAGCCGCGCGACCTTCTCGTCGAGGTGCTTGGGCAGCACGTAGACCTTCTTGTCGTACTCGTCGTTCTTCGTGAACAGCTCGATCTGCGCGATCGTCTGGTTGGAGAACGAGTTGCTCATCACGAAGCTCGGGTGCCCGGTCGCGTTGCCGAGGTTCAGCAGGCGCCCCTCGGACAGCAGGATGATCGCGTGGCCGTCTGAGAACACCCACTTGTCGACCTGCGGCTTGATGTTCACGCGCTCGATGCCCGCGATGCGCCCGAGGCCGGCGATGTCGATCTCGTTGTCGAAGTGGCCGATGTTGCCGACGATCGCCTGATGCTTCATGCGCGCCATGTCCTCGGCGCGGATGATGTCCTTGTTGCCGGTCGTCGTGATGAAGATGTCGGCCGTCTCGATGACGTCCTGCAGCGTCTTGACCTCGTAGCCCTGCATCGAGGCCTGCAGCGCGCAGATCGGGTCGATCTCCGTGACGATCACGCGCGCGCCCTGGCCGCGCAGCGATTCCGCGCAACCCTTGCCGACGTCGCCGAAGCCGCACACGACGGCGACCTTGCCGCCGATCATCACGTCTGTCGCGCGGTTGATGCCGTCGATCAGCGAGTGACGGCAGCCGTAGAGGTTGTCGAACTTGGACTTCGTCACGGAGTCGTTGACGTTGATCGCCGGGAACAGCAGCTCGCCGGTCTCGACCATCTCATAGAGGCGGTGAACGCCTGTCGTCGTCTCCTCGGTGACCCCTTTGATGCCCTCGCCGATGCGCGTCCAGCGCTGCGGGTCCTCGCTGAGCGAGCGCGTGAGCGTCTTGAGGATGACCTCATGCTCCTCCGACTCGGCAGTCGACGGGTCGGGCACGGCGCCGGCCTTCTCGTACTCGGTGCCCTTGTGCACGAGCAGCGTCGCGTCGCCGCCGTCGTCAAGGATCATGTTCGGCCCGGTCGATCCGTCATCGCTCTCAGGCCAGCGCAGCACCTGCTCGGTGCACCACCAGTACTCCTCGAGCGTCTCGCCCTTCCATGCGAACACGGGCACCCCCTGCGGGTCCTCTGCCGTGCCGCCAGGGCCTACGGCGACCGCGGCGGCGGCGTGGTCCTGGGTGGAGAAGATGTTGCAGCTGCACCAGCGCACCTCGGCGCCGAGCGCGGTGAGCGTCTCGATGAGCACCGCCGTCTGGATCGTCATGTGCAGCGAGCCGGTGATCCGCGCGCCCTTCAGCGGCTGGGCGTCGGCGTACTCCGCGCGGGTCTGCATGAGCCCGGGCATCTCGTGCTCGGCCAGCTCGATCTCCTTGCGGCCGTAGTCGGCGAGGCCGAGGTCGGCGACCTTGAAGTCCTGGGCGGTGTCGACGGCGGTGGGGTTCATGGTTCTCCTTGGGCTCAGGCGGCGATTGGCTCTGGTCGTGCGTGCGCTGCGGCCAGCGCCAGCAGCTTGGAGTGCTTGTCCTGCTCCCAGCGCAGCCACTCGGCCGGCGGGACGTTCTCGGGGCGGCGCGGCTGCGCTTGGAACCACGCGGCGACGGCGCTCGCGAGTTCCTCGTCACGACGCAGCCGCATCGCGAAGCCGATGTCGCCGAGGCCGATGCCGAAGCGCGTCACGAGCTCGCGCAGCGTGCGCAGGCGCTGGAGCTCGGCGGCGCCGTACAGCCGGTAGCCGGCCTGCGAGCGCCGGGGCTCGATGAGCCCGGCATCCTCGATGTAGCGCAGCATCCGCGGCGACCAGTCGGTGGTCTCGGCGGCCTCGTGGATCGTCAGGGCATCCATCCAGGCCCAACCTTACCACGGGTGTGTGAAGGTTGGGAGTCTATGCGAGCGCGTTCCCACCGGACCGTGCGGCTCCGCTCCCAACGGCGAAGCCGTGGCGGGAACGCGCTCTGCACGAACATGTTCGCGCCAGGGCAGGCGGCCGTGGCCCGCCGCAGCGCAACTATGGCGGGAACGCCTCTCCAGGCGAACGTCTTCACGCCGGCTTCAGCCGCCGGCGGCGCGCATCACCGTCTTGCGCGCGCGGTGGGTGCGCTCGTAGAGCAGCACGACCGCCTTCACCGCCTCGTCCGACGCTCCGAGACGGTCGATGATCTCGGGCGCGTTCATGGACGCGTAGCCGTTCCACGGCTCGTCGACGTGGACCTCCGCACCGGGGCTCTCGTCGCTCGCCTCGGCCTCGCGCTGCTCCTCGCGGATGCGGGCGGCCTGGCCGGGCGTGAGGGCGGGAACGACCTCGATCGGCGGTACGGCGGGGACGGCGGGGACGGCGGGGACGGCGGCCGGCGGCGGAGCAGGC
>DASYKG010000045.1:0-34155 GCA_035995645.1 Solirubrobacteraceae bacterium | reverse complement strand
CGAGGGTGAAACGCACCTCGCGGAGCTCGTGGACCAGGACCCGCTGGAGATACGCGTCAAGGCGGTCGAGGCGAAGACCGGCTTCGCGCGAACGCATCGCATCAAGCGCGCGTTGTTCGACTCGCAGGAGTATCGCCAGCTCGCCCGTGTGCACGCACAGCTGGTCGAGCTCGCGGGCACGCCCCCATTCGATGTTCGCCTCGGCGACGCGAAAGAGCTCGCGCCCTCCTTCGAGGCGCTTCGCGACGCTGTCCTGGCCGTTGCCGGGAAGGGAATCAAGCTGCAGCGCTTCAAGGGGCTCGGTGAGATGGACGCCGAGCAGCTGGGCGAAACGACGATGTCCCCGTCGACGCGTACCTTGGCGCAGGTCACCCTGGAGGACGCATTCGCCGCCGATCGCATCTTCTCGATGCTGATGGGCGACCAGGTCGAGCCACGGCGGGCGTTCATCGAGGACAACGCCAGGGCAGTAGCCAACCTGGACGTGTGAGCCATGGCCAGCGCTGATGTCATAAACGGCGGCAACGTCGAACCCCGCGCGCTCGAGGAGGAGATGCGCACGGCGTACCTCGACTACGCCATGTCGGTGATCGTCGGCCGCGCCCTGCCGGACGTCCGCGACGGCCTCAAGCCGGTCCACCGCCGCGTCCTCTACGCGATGAGCGAGCTCGGCGTCGGGCCCACCCGCCCACGCGCCAAGAGCGCCAAGATCGTCGGTGAGGTGATGGGCAACTATCACCCCCACGGCGACTCCGCGATCTACGACACGCTCGTGCGCATGGCGCAGGACTTCTCGATGCGCTACGAGCTGGTCGACGGCCAGGGCAACTTCGGCTCGATCGACGACGACCCGGCCGCCGCCATGCGCTACACCGAGGCCCGCCTGGCCCGCATCTCGACCGAGATGCTGCGCGATCTCGACATGGACACGGTCGACTTCGCGGGCAACTACGACGGCTCGCGCCAGGAACCGCTCGTGCTGCCGGCACGGTTCCCGAACCTGCTCGTCAACGGCTCCTCGGGGATCGCGGTGGGCATGGCGACGAACATCCCACCGCACAACCTGCGTGAGGTGATCGCCGCGACGATCGCCTACATCGACGACCCCGCGATGGAGGTCGAGGGGCTGATGCGCCACGTCAAGGGGCCGGACTTCCCCACCGGCGGGATCATCCTCGGCCACCAGGGGATCCGCGACGCCTACGCGACCGGCCGCGGCCGCGTGCGCATCCAGGCGCGGGCGCACATCGAGCCGCTGAAGCAGGGCAAGGAGGCGATCGTCGTCACCGAGCTGCCGTTCATGGTCAAGAAGGGCGGCGACGGCGGGCTGATCTCCAAGATCGCCGACCTCGTGCACGAGAAACGGATCTCCGAGATCTCCGACCTGCGCGACGAGTCCGACAAGCGCGGCATGCGCCTGGTGATCGAGCTCAAGCGCGACGCGATCCCCAAGGTCGTGCTCAACAAGCTCTACAAGCACACCTCGATGCAGACCACGTTCGGCGTGAACATGGTCGCGCTCGTCGACAACGTCCCGCGCACGCTCAGCCTGCGCGAGGTGATCCGCGAGTACGTCGCGCACCAGCGCGAGGTGATCGTCCGCCGCACCAAGCACGAGCTCTCCGAAAAGGAGGCCCGCGCGCACATCCTCCAAGGGTTGCTGATCGCGCTCGACCACCTCGACGCGATCATCGAGCTGATCCGCGCCTCGCGCGACCGCGACGCCGCGCGCGAGCAGCTGGTCGAGCGCTTCGAGCTCAGCCACGTCCAGGCCACGGCGATCCTCGACCTGCGCCTCTCGCAACTGACCGCGCTGGAGGCCGACTCGATCAAACAGGAGCACGCCGACGTGACCGAGCGGATCGCCGAGCTGCGCGCGATCCTCGGCGACGAGACGCGCGTGCTCGCCGTGATCAAGGAGGAGCTGTCGGAGATCTCCGAGCGCTTCGGCGACGAGCGGCGCACGGAGATCAGCCACTCCGAGGACGAGATCGACATCGAGGATCTGATCGCCGACCAGCAGATGGTGATCACGATCACGCAGACCGGCTACATCAAGTCGCTGCCGCTGGCGACCTACCGCCAGCAGCAGCGCGGCGGTCGCGGCGTGACGGGCATGGACATGAAGGACGGCGACTTCATCGAGCACCTGTTCGTCTGCTCCTCGCACGACTACCTGCTGTTCTTCTCCAACCGCGGCAAGGTCTACCGCTCGAAGGTCTACGAGCTGCCCGAGGCCTCACGCACGGCGAAGGGCCGCGCGCTGGTGAACATCCTGCCGCTGCGCGAAGGCGAGCGCATCCAGGCGGTCGTCTCCACCCGCGACTTCACCGAGACCAAGTACCTCGTGTTCGCGACCAAGTCCGGCACAGTCAAGAAGACCGAGTTCCTCGCCTACAACACGCCGATCAAAGCCGACGGGATCATCGCGATCAAGATCCGCGACGACGACGAGCTGCTGGCCGTGCGCGCGGTCGACCCCGAGGACGAGATCATCATGGTCTCCAAGGCCGGCCTGACCGTCCGCTTCGCCGAGTCCGACGCGCGCTCGATGGGTCGCGACACTACGGGCGTGCGCGGCATGGATGTCGGCAAGAGCGGTGAGGTGATCGCGATGGACGTCGCGCGCGACGACATGGACCTGCTCGTCGTCACCGAACACGGCTACGGCAAGCGCACGCAGATCGCCCAATACCGCAAGACCAACCGCGGCGCCAAAGGCGTCAAGACGATCAAGCTCACCGAGCGCAAGGGCGGCCTCGCCGGCGCGCTCGTCGTGCGCGAGCACCAGGAGCTGGTGTTCATCAGCGTTGGCGGCATGGTGCAGCGGACCTCCGCCGGCGGCATCTCCCAGCAGGGCCGCTCGGCAACCGGCGTGCGCGTGATGAACCTCAAGGACGAGGATCTCGTCAGCGCAGTGGCGCTCGTGGTGGACGCGGGCGAGGGCGAAGACGAGGTCGGCGACGTTGCCCTCCCGGCGTCCGTCGACGGCGCGTCACCCGAGCCCGCCGGGGACGGATCGGGGCCGCAGGCCGCCGCCGAGGACTCCTGAGCCACCAGGCTCAACCCGTCCAGATTCGCCCCTAAAGCCTCACAGCGAGGCAACGCTCCGCCGACAGCCACAGGGTGACCCGCCCGGGAACCCTCATCGCCATGGCCACCCCGATCGTCGTCTGGGCGGCCATCGGGGGCTCCGCCGGAGCCGCTGTCGCGCACGACGCGCCCGCCTCTCACCGCGCCGCCGCACGCGCCAGCGCCGCCAGTTCGAGCGCGCATGCGCGCACTCACGCATCGCACTCGCGGCGCAAAGCGAAGCCGTGCACGACGACGCGCGCAGGTTCCAGGGCCAAGCACCGCGCGGGCTGTCAAACGGCGGCCCGCCACACGTCCACCCGCCGCAGCGCGATCCAAACGCCGCGCCCGCCGCGCCCGCGTTCGGCTCGCTTGAAGATCGCCGCCGACGCCGTCGAAGCGGCGGCCGCCGCGGCTCAGGCGGGCAAGATCGCCAAGGCGCTCGCGACGCCCTGTCAGAACACGCAGCTGATCCCCGAAGCGGGCAACCTCGCGCTCGTGCGCGCGGCGGTTCTGTGCCTGATCAACACCGAGCGAGCGCAGAACGGCAAGGAACCGCTGAGTCCCGACCCGCGCCTGGAACGGGCCGCGGAAGGCCACGCCAAGGAAATGCTCTCGCTCGACTACTTCGATCACGTCTCGCCATCGGGGCTCACGCCGGTGCAGCGCATCCGCACGACGGGCTACATCCCGGGCTCCGAAGTCGGCTATGTGATCGGCGAGAACCTCGCCTGGGGCACGCTCACGCTCGCGACCCCGCAGGCGATCGTGACCGCGTGGATCGCCTCGTCCGAGCACCTCGCGAACATCCTCGAAGGCAAGTACGTCGACACCGGAATCGACATCGAGCCGGAAGTCCCCGAGTCGCTCGCCGAAGGCGTCGCCGGAGCGTTGTACACGCAGGAGTTCGGCGTCATCGTCCACTGAGCGCCTCGCGCTCGTCACCTCCGGCGCCCGTCAGCCTCGTCCGCTACCCTGATCGGACCAGAGAAAGGAGGTGGTCCTAACGTTGGCTGACAGTTTTTGCGGGACCCTGGAGGTGACCGGCCGCTAGGTCGGACAGGCTGGACCGCTTAGCGGAATCCAACCCGGGACACCCCGAGACGACCGCCGGTACTGGTCCCTCCGGCAGGCCTTTTTTCGTCGTTTCGGTTTCCAGTCAGAGCAGCAACGCAAAGGGCGCCCGTCGAGGCGCCCTTTGCCGTTCTTCGCCCGCGCGCCGCTTGCTGCTCGGCTCAGGCCGCCTGCGGGAGGTACGCCAACCAGGCCGCCGGGATCGTCGGGCTGGCGACGTGGATGAAGATCTCCGCGCGTGGCGTGCGCGGCGCGTGGCGGGGGTGCATGCCGGCCTGGCGCGGCAGGCGGTCGCCCTTGCGCCGGTTGCATGGCGCGCACGAGGCGACGATGTTCTCCCAGCTCGACGAGCCGCCCTTGGAGCGCGGGATCACGTGATCGACGGTCAGGTTGGAGCGCGAGCCGCAGTACTGGCACGTCCAGCTGTCGCGAGCGAACACCGCGCGGCGGGTGATCTTGCGCCGGTGCGCGTCGCGGGGAACATTGACGTAACTGACCAGGCGGATCACGACCGGGCGAGCGAGCGTCGCGCTCTCGGAGTGCAGCTCCCACAGCCCGCGCTCGAGCAGCTCGGCCTTTTCCTTCAGCAGCAGCACGACCGCACGACGGACCGTGCACACGTTGATCGGCTCGTACGTCGCGTTCAGAACGAGCACCCGACCGCCCATCGCCGTCTTCGGCGATGCCTCAGGTCCGCGCCGCTGGTGCTCGGAGGGCGACACGGACCCCACCGGCTCTGGTGGGACAGTGATCTCCATCGTCAACGCGGGAGTCTAGCGGGGGTCCGCGACCCGTGGCGGGGGCTCAGCCGCCGTCTGGCGGCGGCGTCACGGCGGGCTGGGCGGCGGGATAGCAGCCGAGCACGCCCACGTGCTCGCACACCGCGCGCAGTCCGTCGATCGCCTCGCTCACCGCCGCGGCGTCGACGCGACCGTTCAGATCGGCGAAGAACATGTAGCGCCCGAGGCGCTCACGGCGTGGGCGCGACTCGATCTTCGTCAGGTTGATCTCGCGCCTGGCGAACTCGTCCAGGCAGCGCACCAGCCAGCCCGGGCTCTCCGCGCCGGCACCCCAAAACACCAGCGATGTCTTCCACTCCGCGCCGCCCCGGTGCTGTCTGTCACCGGCGAGCGGCGGCGCCTGGCCCTCGCCGCTGCGCGCCAGCCATACGAACCGCGTTTCGTTGTCGGCGCGGTCCTCGACGTCCTCGCGCAGGACGGTGCCACCGTAGATGCTCGCCGCGAGCACGGTCCCGATCGCCGCTTGCCCGCGCACGCGCTCGTCGATCACCGTGCGCACGGCGCCCGCCGTCGAGCTCGCGGGCAGGATGCGCGCGTGCGCGAGCTCCGCGCGCAGGAAGCGCGCGCACTGACCGGGCACCTGCGGATGGGTGAGAACCGTGTCGATCTCCGCGAGCTCGACCGCCTCGGCCGCGATCAGCGAGTGGCGCACGCGCAGCAGCGCCTCGCCGGCGATCTGCACGTCGCTGTCCTGCTCTGCCAGCAGGTCCAGCGTGACGCTCACCGAACCGTCGAGCGAGTTCTCGATCGGGACGATCGCCCAGCGCACATCGCCGCGACGCAGCGCGTCGACGGTCGCGTAGATGCTCGCCAGGGCGATCGGCTCGATCGCGTCGCCAGCAGCGCTCGCCAGCAGCGCCTCCTCGGTGAACGTTCCCGCCGGCCCGAGAAAGCCGACGCGCGACAGCGCGCTCGGCGACATCTCGTTCGCTTGCATCTCAGGCCGATTGCTCAGCGGTGTCCTCGGGGCGCGCCGCGGCGCCCGGCGTGGACAGCGCCACGCGCACTGCCTCGGCCTCCTCGGGAGACAGCTCCAGTTCTCCCTGCCCGGCGATCACCTGCTTGGCGTACACGCGCGCCTGGTCGCGATGGTGGATGCACGAGAGCACCACGCCGGACCGTTCCTCGTCGAGCAGCGCTATCGACAGCGACTGATGGCCGGAAAGCTCGTTGTAGGCGTCGTAGCGAACGAGCGAGCGATGCGCGATCGTCCCTCGCAGCGCCGCTTCGACCCCGGCGAGGCGACCGTCGAGCCTCTGCGCGACATCGTCGACGTACGCGCGCAGCGCTTCGAATGCCTCCTGCAGACGCGCCGCATGCGCGATCACGTCCTGCTGCCCGGCGTCGCCGAGCACGAGCTGCTGCGCGCGGCGCATCCGGCGCATGCTCAGCATCAGCGCCACGCAGCAGATCAGCGCGATCACGGCGACGGCGCCCGCGGCGATCGCGATGATGCCCGGCGTGTCGGTGATCTTCGTGGCCAGCGTGCCCATCGGCACAACTTAGCCGCTGGCCCCGCCGCCTTGTTGCGGAGGGCCGGCCATCGGGCCGGCTGGCGGCGCGAGCCTCGCGCCTTCGCCTATTTCCCGAAGATCGCCAGGAACGTGCCCTTGTTGTTTTCGAGGTCGTTCTCACCGGGTACGCCCCCGATGCTCACTTCGATCTTCGCAGCCGAGCCCAACGGTACGCCGGTGACCGGTATGTCCACGCTGACCGTCTTGCCCGGTTCGGTCTTTTCGATCGCGTGCGACGCCTTGAACTGTTTGCCTGCGGCGGTGATCGTGATGTCGACCTTGACGTTCGTCTCGATCGCTTCGCCGGAGTTTTCGACCTGAACGGTGAAGGTGGGGCTGCTCCCGCCGCCGACGTGGTTGAGCGTCGGTTCGGGTTCCAGCGGCGTGGTCCCGACGCTGACGCCCTTCAGCGCGCTGCCGTGATTGCCGGTCACGTGCTGGTTCTGTTCGGAGTTGGCCGACTGCCCGGTGATGCGCCCTTCGACGGTCGTCGGTTCGAGCCAGCCGATGTTCGGCAGAGAACGCGAGGATGCCGTCGTCAGCCCATGGAGGCCGGCTTTGGCGAGCGCCTGCTGGATCAACGGAGCGACGCGCTGGGAGTAGACGACGTCAGACGCGAGCAGGATCTCCATGTCTCCGGCGATCTGCGCGATCGCCTGCTTGCCCTGCCCACCGAGCGCGGTGGGCACCAGCGCCGCGACCTTGGTGACGGCTTCGGAGCGCAGGTCGAAGACCAGCAGCAGGTCGTTCTGCGCGCCGGACATCTCTCCGGGAGCGCTGAGCTTCTTCGCGCGCGATGCGAGATCCTGCGCCTGCACGCGCAGCTGGTCGACCTGCACCTCGACGTTCAAAGCCGACTTGCTCGAAGCGCCGCTGAGCGCTGAGAACAGCGGCCGCGACACGTGTTCGTCGAATTCCTGGGCGAGCGTCGAGACTTCGTGGTTGTAGTCCTTCAACGCCTGCGTTTTCTGCCCTTTGAGGCAGCCGTTGATGAGCAGGATGATGACGATCAGCGCCACCACGCCGCCGCCCGCGGCGATGCGCCGGCGGACCATCAGCGTGTGCTGGTCGAGCGGCAGCGAGCCGGCCGTCTGCTGGGGGCGGCGAGGTTTTGGGCGCTGAGGCGGGCGAGGCGCGCGGGCTGCCGGCCGCTGCTCTGTCTCCTCGCCATCGTCGAAGAACGACAAAAGCTGCTCCTTGCAGGGATTCGAAGGGGCCCCAGTATGACTGGCGGCCACCTCGGTGACCATCCTGCAACTTCTCGGTCAGCGCGGCTTCTCCTCCCGTGCGGGGGAGGGAGAGGACCGCAGCACGGCGAACGCACGACCCGGTGGACTCGCAGACCCTCGTGCAATCCGGTCATCCGCGCGCCCGTGAAGCGTGGACGGACGGGCCGGGTGCGCATGCGCTCGTGCTCGGGCGCTATCGCCTGCGCGAGCGCCTTGGCGCGGGTGGCTTCGGCGTGGTGTGGAGCGCTTACGACGAGCAACTGCACCGCGACGTGGCCGTCAAGCGCGTTGCACTCGCTCCCGGAGAGGACCCCGAGCGGGTCACGCGCGAGGCCCTCGCGAGCGCGCGCCTGGCGCACCCGGCGATAGTCGCGCTGTACGAGGCGTGCCCCGTGCAGGATGCCTTCTACCTGATCTCCGAGCTGGTCGACGGCGACACGCTGGCACGCCTGATCGCCGACGACGCGCTGAGCGACGAACAGGTGCTGGCGATCGGCCGCGCGCTGTGCAGCGCGCTCACGCACGCGCACTCGCGCGGGGTCGTCCATCGCGACGTCAAGCCGCACAACGTGCTCGTCCCGCACGACCCCGGTGCGCACGCGCCGGCGGCGGAGGCGCTCGGCGGCGTGGCCAAGCTGACCGACTTCGGCGGCGCGCACCTGAGCGGCCAGGACGTGCTCACACGCACCGGCGACGTGCTCGGCACGCTCGCGTACATGGCGCCGGAGCAGAGTGAGGGCCGCGAGGCAGGGGAGGCCGTGGACGCCTACTCGCTGGCGCTCGTGCTGTACGAGGCGCTGTGCGGCTTCAACCCGGTGCGCGGCGCCACGCCGGCGGAGACCGCGCGGCGCATCGGGCGTCCGATTCGCCCGCTGGCGCGCGCGCGCCGCGACCTGCCGCGCGAGCTCACGCAGGCGGTTGACCTCTGCCTGCACCGCTCGCCGAGGGCCCGCGGCACGCTGCAGGAGCTCGACGACGCGCTGGCGCATGCGCTCGGCCAAGCCCCGCCACCGGCCGCTGCGGGCATCGTCCCGCGCGCGCGCCGGCGCGAGAACCGCTCAGGCGAGCCCACGCGGCGCCAGGAGCAGCCGCCACCGCGCACGCGGCCGTTCGCCGAGGCCGCGCCGGCCGTCGTCGCCGCGCCGGCCTTCGCACCCGTCGCGGGCGACGATGCGGCCGCCGTGCAGGCGCGCGCGACCCCGCCGGGCGTCCTCGCGCAGCCGGGAGTGCAGTCGGAAAGCTGGGGTCTGCCGCGCGTCGCTTGGCTGGCGCTGGGACTCGCGCTGGCGTTGTGGCAGACGGTGGTCGGTCGCCCTGGCGTCGGCCTGCTCGTGCTCGCGGCGCTCGCGCCGATCGTCCTGCTGCCGGTCGGGCGCCGGGCACAGGGCGGTTCGGGCGGCTGGCTGCTGTGTGCGCTCGCGCCGGCGCTCGGCGTCGTCGGCCTCGCGGGCGCCTTCCCGGCGATCGCCGGACAGGCCAGGCGCTGGCGCATGCGCGCGTCCTTCGCCGCCGTCGGCTACTGGTGGCTTGCGCTCGCCGAGCCGCTGCTGGCGCGGCGCCTGTGGCTGGGTGCGCCGGGACACATGCCCGCACGCACCGCCTGGGAGGGCTCGCTGAGCACCGCCGCGGTGCACGTGGTGGGCCCGCTGCTGAGCCTCGGCGTGCTGTTTGGCGCCGCGCTGTGGGCAGCCGGTGCGGTGGCGCTGCCGATGCTCGTGCGCGGGCGCAACGCCGCGCTGGACGTCGTTGCCGCAACCGTCTGGTCGGCTGCGCTGGCGGTCGCTGCGCCGATGCTGGACGCCGGCGTGCAGGGCCACGCCGTGCAGGCCAGCCCGCGTGGCGCGATCGTGGGAGCTGTGCTGGGCGGGACGCTCGCCGTCGCGGCCCGCGCTCTGCGCGGCCCGGTCTGACGTAGCATGGCCTCACGGCTCGGCCAAGCCCCGCGGATCGGGTGCAGCACCGATCGCCGATCGTCCGGTCCCGGCCGGCCGGTCGCGCCGTGAGCCAAGTCAGCTTATGAACGTCCTCAAGAGCGTCGAGACAACGATCGCCAACCTCGTCGAGGGCACCTTCGGGCGCCTGTTTCGCTCCGAGGTGCGCCCGATGGAACTCGCGCGCAAGCTCGCGCGCGAGATGGACGAGCACCGCACGATGTCGGTGTCGCGCGTGTACGCGCCGAACGAATACTCGGTATGGCTCTCGCCGGAGGACCGCGCGCGCTACGAGGGCGTCGAGCACGAGGTGATCGACGAGCTGTGCGCGTACCTGCTCGAGCACGCGCGCCGCGAGGAGCTGATCCTGACGGCGAGCCCGGTCATCTCCTTCCACACCGACGAGCGCCTGACGCTCGGCGAATTCGGCATCCAGGCGGAGTTGGTCCGCGCGGCCGGTCACAGTGACGAGGCGCACGGCGGGGCGATGCGGGAGCCGGAGCCGGTCTCAGAGCATGGCGAAACGATGATCTACAGCACCTCAGAGCGCGTGCGCGGACAGGTCGCCGAGGCCCAGGAGAGGCCGACGCGGGCGCTCGTCGTCGTGGCCGGGAGGCGTCTGCCGGTTTCCGCGAAAGGAGCGACGATCGGGCGCAGCCGCGACTGCGACATCGTGCTCGACGACACCGGGATCTCACGGCGACATGCGGAGATCAGGCCGGGGGCGCGAGGCTGGACGATCGCCGACCTCGGTTCGACCAACGGCGTGCGCGTCAACGGCCGGGCGCTTGGCGGCGCACAGCCGCTGCAGAGTGGAGACCGCGTCGAGCTGGGCTCGACGCAGATCGTCTTCGAACTTGGATGACGACGCTCGCGCCTGTATCGGTCGCGTTGAAGTTCGGCTTCCTCGCCGTGCTGTACGTGTTCGTGCTGTGGGTGGCGCGCAGCGCCAGGCGCGACCTGAGCCGTGGCGACGCGACGCTCCTGGCCGAGCGCGGCTCTGAGGCGCCCGCGCCGCCCGCCGACGCGACGGGCCTGCACTCTGCTTCGGCGGTGGTGGCCGGCGCCGACGTGGCGCACCGCTCGCCGCAGCTAGTCGTCGCGCGCGCGCCCGGACACGACGCGGGGATGATCTATGACATCGACGGCGACCTCGTGCTCGGGCGCGGCGATCACGCGGAGATCCGCCTGGAGGACCCGTTCGCATCCTCGCGTCACGCACGCGTGTACGAGCAGGGCAACGTCGTCGTGATAGAGGACCTCGGCTCGACGAACGGCACGTACCTCAACGAGGAGGTGTTGCAGTCGCCGCGGCCACTGCACCCGGGGGACCGCGTGCGCATCGGCGACAGCGAATTCACCTTCGAGGTCGACTGACGTGCTGCGCGTGGCCGAGCAGTACGCGGGAACGGACACTGGGCGCCAGCGCCGCGCCAACGAGGACTCGCTGCTGGCGCGCGCGCCGCTGTTCGTCGTCGCCGACGGGATGGGCGGGGCGCAGGCGGGCGAGGTGGCCTCGCGCCTGGCCGTGGAGTCCTTCCAGGGCGGCCTGAACGACGCCGCCGAGCCGGAGTCGGCGCTCGCGCAGCTCGCGCGCGAGGCCAACTCGCGCATCCACGAGCTGTCGCACAGCCACGCCGAGCAGGCGGGCATGGGCACGACGCTCACGGCCGTCTACGTCGGCGAGCACGATGTCTCGATCGCGCACGTCGGCGACAGCCGCGCCTACCGCTTCCGCGACGGCGAGCTGCTGCGCCTGACAGACGATCACTCGCTGGTCGACGAGCTGCTGCGCCAGGGTCGCCTGACCCCCGAGGAAGCGGTGGAGCACCCGCAGCGCTCGGTGATCACGCGCGCGCTCGGGCCGGAGGGGCTGGTGGAGGTCGACACACGCTCCTACTCGGCACGCGGCGACGACGTGTACCTGCTGTGCAGTGACGGCCTGACGACGATGGTCTCCGAGGAGCATCTCGCGCAGCTTCTGGGCGCGCACGAGACGCTGCGCGAAAAGGGGGAGGCGCTGATCGCGGCGGCCAACGAGGCGGGTGGCCGAGACAACATCACGGTCGTGCTGCTGCGCTTGGAGGAGCTCGACGTGAGCGCCGCGCCGCTCACCGAGCAGGCCGCCACGCTGCAACCGGCCGAGGTCACTCAGCCACCCGCCCATGGCGCGTCGCCCGCCGCTTCCACGGCGCCGCTTGACGTCTCGGCGGCACCGCCGGACGGCCCGCCGGTGGTTGCGCGCCGTCCACGCCAGCCCTCGCCGAACGGCAAGGGCCCACGGCGCAAGCGCGCGCGCCTGCGCCGCCTCGGTGCGCTGGCGGTCGTCGTGGCGATCCTCGCGGTGATCGGCGCCGGCGCGTATCTGGCGCTGCAGTCGGTGTACTTCATCGGCACCAACGACCGCGGGCTGGTAACGGTGTTTCGCGGGGTCCCGTACCGCCTGCCGGGCGACCTCGCGCTGTACAGCAGCGACTACGTGTCGGGGGTGAGCGCGTCGACGTTGACGCCGGCGCGCCGGCACACACTGCTCGACCACTCGCTGCGCTCGGAAAAGAACGCGGCGTCGTTGATCCACAGCCTGGAATTGGGGCAGCTTGAATGAACCGCCCGATAGTTCGCCTGTTCGGCTTGGTGATCGTGATGTTCGCGGTGCTGCTCGCGTTCACGTCGCGCTGGACGATCTTCGAAGCGTCGTCGCTGCGCCACAACCCGCTCAACGCGCGCGCGCTGCTGGAGCAGCAGCGGATCGCCCGCGGCAGGATCCTCGCGGCGGACGGCACGGTGCTGGCGCGCAGCGTGCGCTCGTCGGCGTCGAGCCGCTCGGAAAGCGTGTACGAACGCAGATACCCGACGGGCAACGAGTTCGCGCACGCGATCGGCTACTACTTCACCAACCTCGGCAGCGCGGGCCTGGAGCGCTACCGCAACGCCGCGCTCAACGGCCAGTCGCCGAACAACCTGCAGACGATCCTCGATCAACTGCAGGGCAAGAAGCGACAGGGCGACGAGGTCGTCACGACGCTCGACCCGAAGGCGCAGCAGGTCGCCAACAAGGCGCTGGCGGGACACGAAGGCGCGGTGGTGGCGTTGGAACCGCGCGGCGGTGCGGTGCGCGTGATGGCCTCCTCGCCGGCGTACGACCCCAACGCGCTGCGCTCGACGCGCACGTACGAAGCGCTGGCGAGGGACTCTCACGGCAAGCCGCTGGTCAACCGCGCGACGCAGTTCGGCTATGCCCCGGGATCGACGTTCAAGGTGGTCACGGCGACGGCGGCGATCGATTCGGGGGCGTTCTCCAAGGAATCGACCGTCGACGGGCGCAACAAGGTGCCGATCTCGGGAGTGCCGCTGCAGAACGACGAAAACGAGACGTTCGGTCCGATCACGCTGGTGCAGGGGCTGGCCAAATCGGTCAACACGGTGTGGGCGCAGGTGGCCGAGCGTCTGGGCAAGGCGACGCTCGCGCGCTACATGCGCCGCTTCGGCTTCGACAAGAAGCCGCAGCTGGACTACCCGGCGGAAGAGATGTCCTCCAGCGGCGAGTACAGCGGTGCGCGGCTGGTCTCGCCGACGAGCTCTCAGGTCGACGTGGGGCGCATGGGCATCGGGCAGGACAAACTCGAGGTCACGCCGCTGCAGATGGCGGAGGTGGCGGCGGCGGTCGCCAATCGCGGCCGGCTGATGACGCCGCACCTGACCGATCGCATCGTCGACCCGGACGGGCGCACCACGCAGCGCATCTCACCGCACGTGCAGTCGGTCGTGATGAAGCCCTCTACGGCGGCCGCGGTCACGACGATGATGGAAGCGGTGGTCAACGAAGGCACCGGCACGCCGGCGCAGATCCCGGGAGTTCAGGTCGCGGGCAAGACGGGCACGGCGGAGACGCAGATCGGCACGGCGATCAACAACGTGTGGTTCATCGCGTTCGCGCCGGCGTCGGCGCCGAAGGTGGCGATCGCGGTGACGTTGAAGGGCGTGCCCGGTCAGGGCGCGGCGTTCGCCGCACCGATCGCCAGGGAAGTCATGGAAAGGCTGCTGCATGACTGAGCGTGAGGGGGTCGGCGGTGGTTGAGCCGGACACGATCATCGACGGGCGCTACAAGGTGATCTCGCGCGTCGGCTCGGGCGGGATGGCCGACGTGTACCTGGCCGAAGACCAGCTGCTGGGCCGGCAGGTTGCGGTGAAGCTGCTGCACCACCACTTCGCCGAGGACCAGGAGTTCGTCGAGCGATTCCGCCGCGAGGCGTCGAGCGCGGCGGGGCTGTCGCATCAGAACATCGTGGGGATATTCGACCGCGGCGAGTGGGAAGGCACGTACTACATCGCGATGGAGTACGTGGCCGGACGCTCGCTGAAGACGATCGTGCGTGAGGAGGGCGCGCTCGATCCGGGCCGCGCGATCGACCTGGTCGTGCAGATCCTGCGCGGCGCGCGCTTCGCGCACCGCCGTGGCGTCGTGCACCGCGACCTGAAGCCGCACAACGTGATCCTCGACGAGGAGGGCCGCGCACGCGTCACCGACTTTGGCATCGCCCGCGCGGGCGCGTCGGACATGACGCTGACGGGATCGATCATGGGGACCGCGCAATACCTGTCGCCCGAGCAGGCGCAGGGCTACATGGTCAGCGGCACGTCGGACCTGTACTCGATCGGCGTGATCCTGTACGAGCTGCTGACGGGCGTGGTGCCGTTCGACGGTGAGACGGCGGTGGCGATCGCCTTCAAGCAGGTCTCCGCGCAGGCGCGCCCGCCGAGCGAGGTCAACCCGTCGGTGCCGCCGGCGCTGGATGCGGTGGTCCTGCGCGCGCTGGCGAAGGACCCGGCCCAACGCTATGCGGACGCGGACGAGTTCATCGCTGCACTGGTGCGCGAGCGCCAGGCGCTGCCGGCATCGGTCCCGGCCGGCGCGCAGGGGGAGCATGGCTACGGCGTGGCGGCGGTCCCCGCCGGCCAGCCGCACGACGGAGCCCCGCCGGTGACGGGAGCGATGCTGCTGGCGGACGACGGCTATGGCGACGACGCGGGCGCGGGCGACGGGCCGGGAATCCGCCGCGTGCTGTTGTGGGGGTTGCTGGCGGCGCTGATCGTCGGCGCGATCGTCGCAGCGGTGCTGCTGCTGTCCTCGCCGACGCCGCAGGTCACCGTGCCGAACGTCACGGGCGAAGCCGAACAGGCCGCCTCGGCGAAGCTGCGCGCGGCCGGGCTGAGCGCGGCGCCGTCGCTGTCGTCAAGCGCGTCGGTCGCCAGCGGGCACGTGATCAGGCAGTCGCCGGCGGGCGGCAGCAGGGTGAGCCGGGGAAGGAGCGTGAGCATTGTCGTCTCCAGCGGGCCGGGCAGCGCGGCGTTGGCGAATGTCGAAGGGCTGACCTCGGCGCAGGCGCTCAGCCGGCTGCGCAAGGCGGGCTTCAAGCCGACGAGCAAGGAACAGCCCAGCGCGAAGGTCGCGCAGGGACACGTGATCGGCACCGAACCGCCGGCGGGCACGGAGCTGCAGGTGGGCAGCCCGGTGTCGGTGCTGGTCTCCAGCGGGCCGGCGCAGGTGCGCGTACCGGACGTGTCGGGTGACTCGCAAAGCGGCGCGGAAGCGGCACTGACGGCCGTCGGCCTGGCCGCGGGGACGGTCACGCAGCAGGTCTCGGCCGGGCAGTCGGCGGGCAGCGTGATCGCGCAGTCGCCGCCGGCGGGCTCGTCGGTGCGCACCGGCACGAAGGTGAACCTGACGGTGGCGAAGGCGTCTGAACAAGTCGCCGTGCCGAGCGTCGTCGGGCAGTCACAGACGCAGGCCTCGGCGGCGCTCGGGGGCGCCGGCTTCGTGCCGAGCGTCGTCCCGGTGCCGACGACGGAAGAAGGCAAGGTGGGAGTCGTGCTCAAACAGAGCCCGACAGCCGGTCACATGGCGCGCAAGGGCTCGACGGTCACCTTGACGGTGGGCGCGAAGGCGCCGGAAGCGACACCGACGACACCGACCACGCCGACGACAACGACGACAACGACGACAACTACGCCGCCCCCGGTCACGCCGCCGGCGGCCGCGGCGGGATGAGCGCGCGCGGCGAGGTCGAGCCGGCCGCGAGCGCGTCGGCGCCCTCGCGCGCGCTCACGGTGGCGGTGCTGGCGGGTGGCCGCTCGTCAGAGCACGACGTGTCGCTGTCATCTGCAGCGGCCGTGCGTGACGGCCTGCTGGCCGGCGGACACGATGTCGTGTGGGTGGAGATCGGGCGCGACGGCGCGTGGCGGCGCGAGGGCGAGGGCAAGCCCCTGAGCACGACGCCGGGCGCCGGCCTGCTCGGCGCGGACGTGGTCTTTCCGGCGCTGCACGGACGCTTCGGCGAGGACGGCACGGTGCAGGGGATGCTGGAGATGCTCGCCGTGCCGTACGTTGGATCGGGTGTCGCCGCGTCGGCGCTGTGCATGGACAAGGTCCTGTTCAAGGAGCTGATGGCGGCGGCCGGCACGATCCCGCAGGTCGCCTACGTGGACGTGCGCGAGGAGCGCTTCTGGCAGGAGCCGACGGAGGTGCTGGCGCAGGTCGCGCAGCTCGGCCTGCCGGTGTTCGTCAAGCCGGCGCATCTGGGTTCTTCGCTGGGGATCGTCAAGGTGGCCGAGGCCGCGCGGCTGGGAGAGGCTCTGTCGGGTGCCTTCGCACACGACGCGCGCGTGATCGTCGAGGCGGCGGCGCCGGGAATCGAGGTCGAGTGCGGCGTGCTCGGCAACCCGCGCGGCGAAGGCGCTGGGCGTGGTCGGTCGGCTGGGGACGGTGAGGGTGCTGAGGGCCGCGCTCGCGCTGGCGCGGCCAGCGGCGGCCGCGGGGCCGCGGCGCTGGCGTCGACACCGGGCGAGATCGCGTTCGAGGGCGACTTCTACGACTTCGCGGCGAAGTACGAGCCCGGCGGCATGGAACTGCTCGTGCCGGCGCGAATCTCACCCGGCGCGGCCGCGCGCGTGCGCGAGCTCGCCCTGGAGGCATTCGCACGCGCGGGCTGCGACGGCCTGGCGCGCGTGGACTTCTTCGTCGACGGCGAGCACGTGCTGTTGAACGAGCTGAACACGATGCCTGGCTTCACGCCGACGAGCGTGTACGCGAAGCTGCTTGCGGCCTCGGGGGTCGAGTACCGGCAGCTGGTCGACCGGCTCTGCCGGCTGGCGTTGGAGCGCCATGCGACGCTGGCGGCGCATGCATTCTGAGCGGGGAACGGCGCGGGCCGTTGCTCCTTACGCACAGACTGTGCGCCGACTACTTGAACAGGGTGACGTCTGAGATAGACGCCGACTGCTGCCCTGGCGGCAACGTGGTGAGCCAGATGAGGTAGTAGCGGTATGGGGTGGCGGTGTTGGCAAGGGTGATGCGCTGGCGGTTGCGCACGTTGCTGGCCGAGGCGAGCGGTCCGTGCCAGCCGCGCGCGGTGAGCGGCGTGGAGTTGCCGTAGGGGAAGGAGAGGTTGATGCTGCGCGCGCCATAGACCTGCACGTCGAAGCCGGGGGTGGGGGTCTGCAGTTCGATCGCGCGCGCGACGACGCCGGGGGCGGCGTCGAGGTAGACGCCGACGCCGGTGCCGCCGGCCTTCTTGAGCGTGGCTTCGTAGTAGTGGGCGGTGCTCCAGGACGTGTTGGGGTCGCTGTCGACGACGTTCTGGACGCGGTTGTGGTTTTCGGGCCCGGTGCCGAACGGGTTGTAGTCGTGCGCGGCGGTCTGGCTCAGCGGGACGGCCTGCAGGCCGGCGCCGGCGTGCACGTCGGGCGCGACGCCGGTTCCTTTGTGCGCCTGCTGGGCGGCGAGGACGAGCGCGATGGCGACGATGGCGGCGACGAGCCCGAGCGAGGCAGCCCAGCGCGCGGGATGGCGCATGCGCCAGGGCAGCCGTCGGCGCGTGGCGCCGGGGAGCGTGCGCAGGACGCTGGTGACCTCGCCGGTGGCCTGTCCGGCGCGCGCGGCCTCGATCGCGAGCACCTCCTCGAGATCGGCGGCCATGCTCTCGGCGTTGGCGTAGCGGTAGTCGAGGTCCTTGGCGACGGCGCGGTCGACGACGGAGGCGGTGGCGGCGGAGACTTCGGGGCGCAGCTGCTGCACGTCGGGGACCTGCTCGCGCACGTGGCGCATGGCGACGGCGACGGGCGAGTCGCCGTGGAAGGGGATCTGCCCGGTGAGCATCTCGTAGAGCACGATGCCGAGCGAGTAGAGGTCGGACTGCCCGGTCACCGGCTGCCCGAGCGCCTGCTCGGGGGAGACGTAGTCGGTCGTGCCGAGGACGCGACCGGCGACCGTGAGGCCCTCCTCGGTGAGCGTGCGGGCGATGCCGAAGTCGGTGATCTTGGCGCCGCCTTCCTCGCCGATGAGCACGTTCTGCGGCTTGACGTCGCGGTGCACGATCATGCGTTCGTGCGCGGCGCCGAGCGCTCGTGCGAGCTCGATCGCGTAGGCGATCGCCTGCGTGATCTCCAGCGGCCCGTCGCGGCGGATCAGCTGCTTGAGCGTCTCGCCGTCGACGTACTCGAGCACGATGTAAGGGCTGCCGACGCCCTCGCCGTCGTGCGGTCCGGCGCCGTCCTCGGAGGGCTCCTCGCCGGCGTCGATGACGGTGACGATGTGCGGATGGTTCAGCCGCGCGACCGAGCGCGCCTCGCGGCGGAAGCGCTCGAGCTGATCGGAGTCGGAGGCGATCTCGCGATGCATCAGCTTGATCGCGACGGGCCGCTCGAGCACGGTGTCGAAGGCGCGGTAGACGGTGGACATGCCGCCGCGTCCAATCTGCGCATCGAGCCGATAGCGCCCACCGAGCAGTGTTCCGAGCACGGTCATGTCAGGCCTATTGTGCGCGCAACGCGCTCAGAGCGCGCATATGCGCCGCCGGACGGGGTGGGCGTGCCCTGATTTTCTTAGATCGGTTGGGCGTTCGCGGTGTCGGGACGCCGCAGCCGCGCGAGGACGAGCGCGGCGAGCAGGCAGCGGTAGAGCGAGCACGCCAGCAGCGAGCGGGGCGCGCCGGCGGCCTTGCGCAGCAGGCGCGCGCTGAGCAGCGTGGAGGCGAATGCGCTCGCGGCGCCGGCTGCGAGCGGCGCTGCGGCGCCGGCGGGCGGACGGCGGCGGCTCAGGCGAGCGCCCTGCAGCGCGCTGGCGGCGAGCATCACTGGCAGCGCGGCGTGCCAGGAGAGGCTCCGCGCGCCCGAGCGCGAGAAGCCGCGCGCACGCGCGGCGGTGAGCGTGGCGCCATGGCGAGAGACCCCGGGGACGAGGGCGACGGCCTGGGCGAGCCCCAGCGCGAGCCCGTCGGCGGGCGAGGCATCGTCGTGGCTGCGCTCGCCCGCTCCCGGACGGGCATCGGCGATCGCCATCGCGACGCCACCGCCGGCGAGTCCGGCGGCGATCGAGCGCGGACCGCCCAGACGGCGCTCGACGGCGGGGCCGAGCGCGAGCCCGGCGATCGCGGCGGGCAGGAGCGAGAGGGCGATGGTGCTCAGCCGCCGCCCGTCGAGCCGGCGTGCGGCGTGGGCTAGCTCACCGCGCATGTCGATCGCCAGCGCGGCGCCCGCGCCGGCGTGCAGCGCGACCTCGAAGGACTTGCGCAGCTCGCCGTCGAGGCGCGAGTATGGCCAGCCGAGCAGGAAGGGGACGAGCGTGGTGTGGGCGGAGGAGGAGACGGGCAGCATCTCGGTCGGTCCCTGCAGGACCCCGAGCGCGACTGCCTGGCGAAGCGGCAGCGGGGAGCTACCCGGCGACATCCGTCGCCGGGCCGGCGGTGTCGCCGCGCGGCCCGCGTTTGCGGCGGATGAGCGCGTAGACGAGCGCGACGACGACGAGCGCGACGACGGCGTAGTCGACGTACTCGAAGCCTTTGCGCACTTTCTCCCAGTCGTGGCCGACGGCTTCGCCGGCGAGCGCGAGGCCGAGCACCCAGGGAATGCATCCGCCGAGCGTCAGCAGCGTGAAGCGCAGGAAGGGCATGCGCGCGACGCCTGCGGGCAGCGAGATGAACGTGCGCACGATCGGGAGCATGCGGCTGAAGAAGATCGCCGGCGCGCCGTAGCGCGCGAACCAGCGGTCGGCCCAGGCGATGTGGCTGGGCTTCAGGTGCAGCCAGTGGCCGTGGCGTTCGAGCAGCTCGACGCGACCCGCGCGCCCGACCCAGTAGGCGATCCACGAGCCGACGAGGTTGCCGAGCACGCCGGCGACGACGATGCCGAGCAGCGTCAGATGGTGGTGTGCGCTGCTCTGCCCGGGGTCGGCGACGGCGAAGCCGGCGAACAGCATGGTCGCCTCGGAGGGGATGGGAATGCACGCGCTCTCGGCGACCATCAGCACGAACACGGCGGGCAGGCCGGCGTCGCGGACGAAGTGCCAGGCGATGTTGACGAGCGATTCGGAGATCGAGGCGACGACGAGCATCGATCGGCACGATACCGGGGGGTCGGGATGTGGGGCTGGCTGTCCGCGTCGGCTGGAATGGCTGCCCGTTCTCGGGCGAGGCGCAATACCGTGGGCGGCGTGCGCATCTGGATCGACCTGACGAACAGTCCACACGTCCTCGTGATGCGCCCGGTGATCGAGGCGCTGCGCGAGGACGGACACGAGGTGAGCGTGACGGCGCGCGACTTCGCGCAGACGATCGCGCTGTGTGAGCGGCTGGGGATCGAGCACACGCAGATCGGGCGTCACCGGGGCGAGCGGCTTGGCGCGAAGGCGGTGGGCCTGGCGTCGCGCTCGGCGGCGCTGGTGCGCTGGGCGCGGGCGCAGCAGCGCGCAGCGGGGGGCAAGCGCTTCGACGTGGCGCTCGGACATGGCTCCAACGACGTGTCGGTGGCGTCGGCGCTGCTGCGCGTCCCGAGCTCGACGATGTTCGACTACGAGTGGGCGACGGTGCAGCACAACGTCAACTGCCGGCTGGCGGCTGCGGTGGTCGTGCCCGACGCGATTCCGCGCGAGCGGCTGGACCGCTACGGCGCGCGCGGCAAGGTGCGTTCGTATGAGGGGCTGAAGGAGGAGTACTACCTGGCCGACTTCACGCCGGACGCGAGGGTGCTCGACGAGCTGGGGCTGGATCGCGGCCGCCCGATCGTGGTCGTGCGAACGCCGCCGGAGGTGTCGCTGTACCACCGTTTCGAGAACGACCTGTTCGCGCACGTCCTCGATACGTTGCGCACGGCGGCGGCGCAGCGGGGCGTGCAGCCGGTGGTGCTCCCGCGCGTGGAGTCTCAGCGCGCGGAGCTGGTGGGCGTGCCGGACTTCGTCGTGCCCGAGCGCGCGATCGACGCGCAGTCGCTGATCGCGTGCAGCGATCTGGTGATCTCGGCGGGCGGCACGATGAACCGCGAGGCGGTGGCGCTGGGAGTGCCGGTGTACACGACGTTCGAGGGCCGCCCGGGTGCGCTCGACGAACGGCTGATCGAGGAAGGGCGCATGCGCAGGCTGGCGGCTGCCACGGAGCTCGACCTGGGCAAGCGCGAGCCGGCGAGCGCGGAGAACCGCGTGCGGCGCGATCCGCGCTTGCTCGTGGAGCTGCTGCTGGCGCCCGCGCACGCTCGCGCCCAAGGCGCCTGAGCGCCTGAGGGCGCTTACAATCCGCCAATGCGCCGACGGATCCGCTCGGCGACCTTTCCACTGCACCGCCACGCGCTGCTCCAGCTCGCGGTGGACGGGGTGCTGGTCGCGCTCGCGTACTACCTCGCCTTTCAGCTGCGCTTCGAGCACGGCCCGACGGGCTACTACGAGCACCTGCGCGAACGCACGATCTGGTGGGTGCTGGCGGGCAGCCTGCCGGTGCTCGTGCTGGCGCGCGTGTATCAGCGCCGCTGGCGCTACTCGGGCCAGCGCGACTACGAGGCGGTGGCGCGCGCGGTGCTGGCGATCGTGCTGCTGGCCGTCGTCGCGGTGGAGGTCTTTCGCCCGGTGCACCACTACCGCAGCACGGTGGCGGTGGCGCTGCCCAACGGCGTGATCGTGCTGTTCGCGTTGATCGCGCTGGTGCTGCTGGTGGGCGTGCGCGCGATCGTGCGCTCGGTCTACGAGCGCCGTCCGCTGGCGGCGTTTCGCGGCGGGCGCAAGGACCAGCGCAGCGTGCTGATCGCCGGCGCCGGCGACGGCGGGCGCCTGGTGCTGCGCGAGATCGTGCGCAACCGCGGCCTGGGCCTGACTCCGGTGGGCTTCGTCGACGACGACCCGAGCAAGCGCCGCCTGCGCATCGACGGCGTGCGCGTGCGCGGGAACACCGAAGGCGACCTGCCGCGCATCCTCGACGACTCAGAGCCCGACGAAGTGATCATCGCGATCCCCTCGGCGCCGGGATCGACGCGCGCGCGGATCGTGCGCGAGTGCCGCACGCGGGGCATTCCCGTGCGCACGCTGCCGACGGTGTTCGAGCTGCTGCAGACGCGCGGCGCGCTGGCGCGCCAGATGCGCGAGGTGCGCGTCGAGGACGTGCTCGGGCGCGAGCCGGTGCAGATGGAGCTGGAGAAGGTCGGCGCGTACCTGGCCGGGCAGACGGTCCTGGTGACCGGCGCGGGCGGCTCGATCGGCGCGGAGCTGTGCCGTCAGATAGCGCGCGTGGAGCCGCATCGGATCGTGCTGCTCGACCACGCCGAGGACAACCTCTTCTCGATCCAGCGCGAGCTGGAGGACGAGCGCCACGTCTCGCCGTCGATGCTCTCGGCGGTGCTGGCGGACTGCAAGGAGGAGGAGCGCATGCGCGAGGTGCTCGGCGAGCACCGCCCGACGGTGGTGTTCCACGCGGCCGCGTACAAGCACGTGGGGCTGATGGAGGCCAATCCGGTGGAGGCGGTGCGCAACAACGCGCTGGCCACGCGCGTCGTCGCGCACGTCGCCGGCGAGCTGGGCGTGGGCCGCTTCGTGCTCGTGTCGACCGACAAGGCGGTCGCGCCGGCGACGGTCATGGGCGCGTCGAAGGCGCTCGCCGAGTTCGCGCTGGAAGCGGCGACGGCGCGCTTCCCCGGCACGCGCTACGCGGCCGTGCGCTTCGGCAACGTGCTCGGCTCCTCGGGCAGCGTCGTGCCGATCTTCCGTCGCCAGATCGAGCGCGGCGGCCCGGTGACGGTCACCGACGAGCGCATGACGCGCTATTTCATGACGATCCCGGAGGCGGTGCAGCTGATCATCCGCAGCGGCTCGCTCGCCTCCGAGCGCCACGGCGCCGCCGGCAACGGCGAGCGTCCGTGCGCGGAGGTGTTCGTGCTGGACATGGGCGAGCCGGTGCGCATCATCGAGCTGGCACGCGCGATGATCGAGCTGTCGGGCCTGGACCCCGAGCGCGACATCGAGGTCGAGGTCGTCGGCCGCCGGCCGGGAGAGAAGCTGCACGAGGAGCTGTTCAACAGCTACGAGCGCGCGGTGGCGACGAGCGCGGAGAAGATCCTGCTGGCCGATCGCGAGCCGCTTGGGGCGCAGGCGGTGGAGTCGATGTTCGCGGAGATCGGGCTGCTGGTGCTCGAGGGCGACGCCGCTGGGCTGGCCGCGAAGGTGACCGAGCTGTCGGCCTTGCACGTGGAGTCGCGAGCGGCCCCGACGGCGCCTCGCGTGGAGGGCTCGGTGGAGCCGGCCGCCGGCGGGCGCGGTGCGCCTCCCGCCCTCATACACTCTCCAGATTCATGATTGCCACGCCGCTCGCGCTCTCGCTCTCGAGCACCTTTACTCAGATCGGCGCGATCGCTGCGTTCGCGGCGCTGCTGGGAATCGCGGTCCTCTCGCTGCTCGTCTTCTCACAGGCGCGCGAGCTGCGGCGCCTGCGCGAGTGGGCCGGCCGCGCCCCTGAGCGCGCGGCGGAAGCCGAGCAGCGCGTCAGCGCAGAGGCTGCCGCACGCGTGCAGCAGCCAAGCGCAGCCGCCCAGCCGGTGCAATCGGTGCGGCCTGTCCCGCGCGCGGTGCCGCTCAACGCGCGACCGGTGACCGCCGCGGGTCCGCCGACGGCTGTGAGCGCTGGCGACGCCGCGCCGGTGCCGCCGTCGGGCACCGCGACCGCGACCGCGCAGGCCTCCGGCCAGCCGGTGCCCGCGCAGCCGGCCGCAGGCCAGCCGGGTGTGCCGGGTGTGCCGGGTGGTGCGGTGGCGCCGGCGACCGCTGCTGCGCCTGCAGCGACGGCTGGGATCGCGGCGGCGACGGCGGCGGGCGCCGCGGCGACGGCTGGAGCGGCGCAGGGCGCCGTCAAACCAAACGCCGGCGACGAGTCCGCCGCGCAGCGGCCGACCTCCGCGGCGACTGGCGCACCGGCGCACGCAGCCGGCGTCGGCTCGGGCGCCTCGCCGACGCCTGTGCCCGCAAACCGGTCGCCCGGCGCGCCGGGCGCGGAGATGAGCGCGGCTGCACTCTCCCCAGGGCAACCGGCCGCGACAGCGTCCCCGGCCAACTCGTCGCCAGCTGCGCCGGAGGCCGAGCCGCGTCGGTCGGCCGAGCCGCGCACGCCGGCGCCTGCCACGGCTGCGGCAGCCGCGACGGCGACCAGGACGGCCGCGCCGCGCGCGGCCACTCCGCCGCCTCGCCCGCCGGCCCCACCGGCGCCTGCGGCGACAGCCGCCACGCGCGCGGCCGCCGCGACGGGGCGAGGCGCACAGGCTGCGGCCGAGGGAGCGATTGCGACCAGGACGGCCGCGGCGCCAGCCCGCGCGGGATCGACTGCGCGAGCCGCCGGTGGCGACGGCGCGCAGCCGGGAGTGCGGCGCTATCGCACCGAGCGCCGCTCGCCGGCGCGGGCGACGCTGCTGATCGTCGGCGGGCTGATCGTCGGCTTGGCCGTGCTGGTGTTCGCGCTGGTGTCGCTCGGCGGCAGCTCGAAGGGCGGCTCGTCGGCGAGCACGACGAAATCGACATCGAGCAGCGCGGAAAGCAGCCCCGAACAGGCAGGCGAAGAAGGCGCCAAGACGTCGAGCTCCTCCAGCAAAGCGGCCGCGGCGGCGGCGAATCCGTCGGAAACGAACGTGGTGGTGCTCAACGGCACGAGCACGACGGGGCTCGCGCACCGCGTTTCGGCCGAACTGGTCCAGCACGGGTTCTCGCGCGCGACGCCGCTGACGGGCCGCCCGCCGGGCGCCAATCAGGCGACGGTCGTGGAGTACGCGGGCGGGCACAAGGCAGACGCGCAGGGCGTCGCCCAGGCGCTGGGGATCGCCCAGGCGCAACCGATGGAAGGCACCGTGGCCTCGCGCGCGGGGTCGGCGACGGTGGTGGTGATCGTCGGTCTCGACAAGGCTGCGAACGTCCCATAGCCGGCTTCTTGGACATTCCCGAGCGCTCCGCCAAGCCGCGCGAGCGGGGGCTGACGCACGTAATCGACCGCGGCCTGTCGGTCGCCGAGGTGGACGGCCTGCTGGAGGTGGCGGGCGCGTGTGTGGACGTCGTCAAGCTCGGCTGGGGCACGGCGCTGGTGAGCGCGAACCTGCAGGCGAAGCTCGAGCGCTATGCGGCGCACGGCATCCCGGTGATGCTCGGCGGCACGCTGACGGAGCTGGCGATCCGCCAGGGGCGCATGGAGGGGCTGATCGATTGGCTGCGCGAGCTCGGACTGCGCCACGTGGAGATCTCCGACGGGACGATCGCGCTCGACGCCGACTACAAGCGCAGCCTGATCGAACGCCTGTCGGGTGAGTTCGTGGTGCTGGCGGAGGTCGGCAACAAGGACGCGGACTTCATCATGGCGCCGTACGTGTGGGTGGAACAGATCCAGCGTGACCTCGACGCGGGTGCGTGGAAGGTGATCACGGAGGCGCGCGAGTCGGGCAACGCGGGCATCTATCGCGCGGACGGCGAGCCGCGCACGGGGCTGATCGACGAGATCGCCCACGCGGTCGATCCCGAGCGGCTGATCTTCGAGGCGCCGCTGCGTCCGCAGCAGGTGTGGCTGCTCAAGCGCTTCGGCACGGAGTGCAACCTCGGCAACATCGCCCCCGACGACGTGCTCTCGCTGGAGACGCTGCGCCTGGGGCTGCGCTCGGACACGGTCGAGCGCTTCGCGCTCGGCGATACGGGATCGGCCGGGGGCGATTGACCAGTCAGAGCGGGCGGGTCACCGATGCTCCCGCCCGCGCGGTGTTCGCGCTGCTCGTGGTCGCGTGCTTCGTCGCGTTCTTCCTGACGCAGCACCTCAAGCACACGCCGACGGTCGTGCAGCTGTTCAAGCTGACGCCGCGCTTCTCGCCGACGCCCGCGGGGCACATCAAACGCGAGCGCATCTCCTTCCGTCTGGCGCGCGCTGACGAAGCGACGGTGACGATCGTGGACGCGGCCGGCGCGACGGTGGCGACGCTGCTGCGCGACCACGCGATCGAACGCTACAAACAGTTCTCGCTGCGCTGGACGGGCAAACTCGGCACGGCGCGAGGGTACGCGCTCGTCGCAGGCCCGAACGGACGCGCGGCGCTGCAGCCCAAGCTGCCCGGCCCGCTCGCGCCGGCGGGCGAATATCGCGTGCGCGTGACGCTGCGTGCCCAGCACCGCACGGTCACGTCGCCGCGCAGCTTCATGCTGGTGCGGCCATGACCGCGGCCACGTCGCTGAGCCCGGGCGTGGTGGTCGCCGCGGCGACCGGCGGCGCTGTGGCGATGGGCGCGCTGGTCGTGCTGATGCGCCGCTGCGCGCAGGCGTTCCCGCTGCTGGCCGTGCTGGCGCTGCCGTTTCGCCTGCCGATCTCCGCGGATGGGCGCACGGTCAACCTGCTGATCCCGCTGTACGTGGTCGTCGCGGCGGGCGTGTTCGCGCACCTGCTGCCGCGCGTGCTCAGGCGCGAAGAGCGGGGCCTGCGCGGCGTGGAGTGGCTGCTGCTGGCGTCAGTGCTGCTGTACGCGGTGCAGGCGCTGTACTCGGCGGACGTGGCGAAGGCGGCGGAGAACGTGGGCTTCTTCTACGTGCCGTTCGCGCTGCTGTACGTGCTGCTGCGCGACGTGCGCTGGACGCCGCAGCTGCTGCTGCGCTGCCTCGGCGTCGCCGTGGCGCTGGCGGTCGTGTTCGCGGGCATCGGCTTCGTCGAGTACGCGCGCAAGGAACTGTTCCTCAACCCGAAGGTGGTGGCGGCGAACCAGTTCGACAACTACTTCCGCGTGAACTCGCTGTTCTTCGACCCGAACATCTACGGGCGCTTTCTCGCGGTCGTGATGGTCGCGGTGACGACGGTCGTGCTGTGGGGGCGCGACCTGCGCGCGGTGCTCGGCGCGGCGGCCGTGCTCGCGTGGCTGCTGGCGGGGCTGGTGACGAGCTTCTCGCAGTCGAGCATCGCCGCGCTGCTGCTCGGCCTGGCCGTGCTGGCGGCGTATCGCTGGTCGGTGCGCGGCACGCTGATCGTGGCCGGCGGCCTGGTCGCGCTGGCGCTGCTCGTCGTGGGGCTGGCGCCGGCGAGCCTGCACTTCGGCCTGAAGGGCTCGGGCGGCTCCACGAGCAACGCGACGAGCGGCCGCACGAAGCTGATCGAAGGCGGACTGGAGCTGTTCGCCAAACGGCCGCTGCAGGGCTACGGCTCGGGGTCGTTTCAGAAGGAGTACGAGAGCCATTCCAAGGCGAGCGTGCAGAACGCCACGTCGGCGTCGCACACGATCCCGATAACGGTCGCCGCCGAGCAGGGGATCGTCGGCCTGGCGCTGTACGTGGCGCTGCTCGTGGTGGCCTTGCTCATGCTGTTCGCAGGCGCCGGGCGCTCGCCGCCGCGCATCGCCATCGCCGCGTGCTTCGCCGCGCTCGTGCTGCACACGTTCACGTACGCGGACTTCCTCGAGGACCCGTTGACGTGGACGCTGCTGGGTATCGGCGTGGCCCTGGCACGCGCCGGCGAGCCCGGCGGGCGCGATCCGGCCGGCGCAGCCTCTGCCGGCAGCGAACGCGCGGCAGCGGCGTAAGCGGCGAGTAGGTTCTCAGCCGTGCGCGGCTATCTGAAGCGGCTGCTGGCGACGGGTGCGGCCTACCAGTTCGGCGACATCGTCGCGAAGGGGATCGCGCTGGTGACGATCCCGCTGTACACGCGCCACATCTCGCCGGCGGGCTACGGCGCGGCCAACTCGCTGCTGACGGCGGTGATCCTCGCGAGCATCTTCCTGCGCGTGGGCGTCGGCGAGGCGTTCATCCGTTTCTATTTTGATGATGAGGATGTCGCGCGCCGCGACAGGATCGCGCGCACCGCGACGGCGACGGTCGCGTGGACGACGACGCTCGCTGCGCTCTTGGCCGTGCTCTTCGCCGGCAGCCTCTCGCGTCTGATCCTCGGCTACCACGACCCGCTGCTGCTCGACTGCGCGGTCGTCGGGCTGTGGGCGTTCACGAACCTGGAGATGGCCTACGCGCAGCTGCGCGTGGACGAACGCGCGCGCGCCTACGTGTTCGCGTCGGGCGCGAACGTCGCGCTGACGGTGATCTTCACGGTCGCGCTGGTGGTCGTCGCCGGCGAGGGCGCGCGCGGCCTGCTGCTGGGCAACTTCGGCGCGTCGGCGATCGTCGTGCTCGGGCTGTGGTGGGCGCTGCGCCGGCGCTTCAGCCTGCGCGTGCGCTGGCCGGACCTGCGCGCGATGCTGCGCTTCGGCCTGCCGACGGTGCCGGCGGACGCGAGCGTGTACGCGCTGCAGGTCGCCGATCGGCTGTATCTGTTTCGCGGCTACTCGCACGCGGCCGCCGGCAACTACTCGGTCGCGCTGCAGTTCGCGACGGTCGTGTTCGTGATGGTGCGCGGCTTTCAGTACGCGTGGCCGCCGCTGGCGTACTCGATCCAGTCAGACGCGCAGGCGTCGCGGCTGTACTCGCTGGTGACCACGTACTTCCTGCTGGCGACGGGCGTCGTGGTCGTCGCCGTGGCGCTGCTCGGGCGCTGGATCGTGCGGCTGCTCGCCGCGCCGCAGTACTTCGGCGCGCATGCGGCGCTGCCGTGGCTGGCGCTCGCGTGGACGCTGTACGGCCTCTATCAGGTGATGATCGTGATCACCGGGCGCGCGAAGGTCACCGTGCGCAACCTCCCGGCGGCCGCCGCGGGGCTGGTCGTGAACGTCGCGCTGCTGCTCCTGCTCGTGCCTCGCGGCGGCCTGAACCTGGGGATCGCCGGCGCCGGCATCGCGCTGTGCGGAGCGTACGTGGCGATGCTGCTCGTCATGCACCTGCTCACGCGCCGGCTGTTCGCCGTCGGCTTCCAATGGCGGCGGCTGGCGCTGCTGGCGGCGATCCTCGCCGGCGTCGCCGTGTCGGGCGAGCTGCTGCTGCCGACGAGCGGCTTTTCGGGGATCGCGCTGCGCATCGCGTGGCTGGCGCTCGTGCCGACGCTGCTGCTCGTGACGCGCTTCTTCGCCGCAGACGAGCGAACGCAGGCGCGCGCGCTGCTGGTCGACGCCCGCCGGCGCGTCGCGGCCTTCCGCGCGGGGCATGGCGACGCCGAGGCGTACGCCGAGGATCCGCTCAAAGATCTCTGACGGCGCGCACCGGGGCTGCCCGCGCCAGTCGATGTGTCGATTCGCGTCCAATGGAGGTCAAGGCGCATTGAGAAGCGGTCGATCAGCGCGCAATGGTTGAGCTGGCCGTCAAGCGGAGGACTGCGAACGTTCGCGAGCGCCGGCGCAGGGCGGAGGCGCTGCGCCGCTACCACGCGGACGGGCAGGCGCGAAAGATGGCGGCCGCTGGAGAGCTGCCGTATCTGCGCGTGCAGCTGCGCCTCGCCGCGCGCCTGACGGCGCAGCTGGCGGCGACGAACGACGTGCAGGAGATGGTGCAGCTGCTCGTCGAGGAGCTGCACCGCACGTTCGGCTTCTACCTGGTGGCGATCCAGCGGGTCGACGGCGACGAGAAGCTGCGATTGGTCGCCGGCCGCGGCGCGCTGGCGGAGGTGATGACGGAGTTCCTGCTCGTCGAGCAGTCGCTGAACGACGGCGTCAACGGCCGCGTCGCGCGCACGGGCATCAGCGCGCTCGTCGCCGACACGCGCGACGACCCCGACTACATCGAGCGCGACGCGAAGACGGACCCGCGCTCGGAGCTGAGCGTGCCGATCGTCGTCGACGGCTCGGTGTGGGGCGTGCTCAACCTCGAGGCGCCCGAGCCCGACGCCTTCACGGAGGCCGACGCGGTGCTGGTCGAGGCGATCGCCGCCAGCCTCGGCTCCTCGGTGCACCGAGCGATGCTGGTGGCCGATCTCGAGCAGACGTTCACCACCACGCTGACCGCATTGATGAGCACGGTCGAGGCGAAGGATGACTACACGGCGTCGCACGAGCAGGACGTCGCCGACCTCAGCCGCCGCGTCGCTGTCCGTCTCGGCATGGACGTCACACGCGCCGACGACGTGCGCTACGCGGCGCTGCTGCACGACGTCGGCAAGGTCGCCGTGCCGAGCGAGATCCTGCTCAAGCCGGGGCCGTTGACCGACGAGGAGTGGGTGGCGATGCGCGGCCACGCGGCCACCGGGGGCACGCTCGTCGCGCGCATCCCCGCCTTCGCGCACCTCGCGCCCGCGGTGCGCGCCAGCCACGAGCGCTGGGACGGCGCTGGCTACCCCGACGGCCTCGCCGGCGAGCAGATCCCGCTCGCGGCGCGAATCATCGCCGCGTGCGACACGTACGAGGCGATCGTCACCGACCGGCCCTATCGCCCGGCGCGCGCGCCATCGCAGGCGGCGCACGAGCTGCGCCGCGTCGCCGGCACGCAGCTCGATCCGCGCGTCGTCGCCGCGCTGCTAGACGAGCTCGGCGCCTGACCCGCCGCCCCACCGCTCGCCCAGCCCGGTCGTCTACGTGTCGCGCTCGACGACCGTCGCCCAGCCAGTCGTCTATTCGCCGCGGTTGTAGCGCTCGGCGGCCTCGCGCAGGCCCTCGCCGCGCTGCGGATGCAACGTCGCCGTGACGTGGCGCAGGTAGCGCTCGGACGAGTGGCCGGGCAGCACCGTCGCGGCGAGCGCGCGCAGCGCGTACGACCACGCCGTCAGCCAGCGCACCGCGCGCGCGGCCGCCGCGGAATGGTGCTTGCGCATGTACAGGTCGCGGTTGCGCGACATTTCCACGATCCGCGGCTGCGACACGGCGGCCGTCGACAGCTGCTCGTGGTGAATCGCCGCCGCGCCCGGCACGTGCACGCTGGCCCATCCCGCGTCGCGCAGCCGCCGCGCGAAGTCGACCTCGTCGGAGTACACGAAGAAGTCCGCGTCGAGGTAGCCGACCCGCTCGGCCGCAGCGCACCTGACGAGCAGCGCCGAGGACTGGCACCAGTCGACCTCGCGCGTCTGTGAGCCGCCGCTCTGCACGGTGAGGCGGCGGTGCAGCAGCAGCGCGCCGGCGAGCGCCGTCAGCGGCGTGGGAAAGCGCCACGCCGACGGCTGCTCGGTTCCGTCCGGGCGCAGCAGCCTCGCCCCGGCGCACGCTGCGCGCGGGCGCTCCTGCAGCGCCTGCCACAGCGCCAGCGTCGCTCCCGGCCGCAGCTCGGAGTCCTCGTTGAGCAGCAGCGCGTAGCGCCCGCGCGCGCGGCGCAGCAGCTCGGAATCGTTCAGCGCCTTGCCGCGGCGCTCGCCGGTCGCGATCGTCTCGTCGACCGTCGCATGCGCTTGCGCCGCCGGCGCCGAGCCGTCGCGCGAGGCGTTGTCCAGCACGAGCACCTCCGTCGCGAACGGCAACCCCTCGCGCTCGCGCGCGATCGCGTCCAGGCCACGCAGCAGCAGCTCGCGCTGCGACGTGTTCACGACGCAGTAGGAAAGCTCGACGTCCGCCACGTCGCGGACTCTAGTGCGAGCCTAGACCGCAGCCGCAGTGCGCTCGATGCTTGCGTCGGCCAGGACCACCGCCCGCCACGCTTATTGTCTGCGGCGATGCGCGTTCACATCGTCGACCCGTCGGCCTACACGCCGCCGTACGACCACGCCTTGAGCGCCGCGCTGGCGGCGGCCGGGGCGGACGTTGAGCTGTTCACCAGCCGCTTCGCCTACGCTGCCGCGCCATCGCCGCACGGCTACGTCAAGCACGACGCCTTCTACCGCTCCACGCGCGTCGCACGCGGCGACTCGCGAGCGGCCCAGCGCGCGCGCCGCGTGCTGAAGCTCGCCGAGCACGTGCCCGACATGCTGCGCTACCGCCGCGCCGCGCGCGGCGCCGACGTAGTGCACTTCCAGTGGTTGACCGTGCAGCAGCTCGACGCGCGGCTCCTGCCGCCGCGACGCGGCGAGGGCTATGAGCGCAGCACGCGCGCCGGGCGGCCGCCGCTCGTGTTGACCGCGCACGACGTGCTCCCGCGCGAGGGCGGCCGCCGGCGGCGCGAGGCGCAGCGGCGGCTGTACGACCGCTTCGACGCGGTCGTCGCGCACACCGAGCACGGCCGCTCGCGACTGACCGAGGAGCTCGGCGTCGATCCCGAGCGTGTGCACGTGATCGCGCACGGCGCCTTCGCGCATCTCGCCGAGCTGCCAGCCGCGCCGCCCCCGTTTGCCACCGACAAGCGCGTCGTGCTGTTCTTCGGCCTGCTGCGCCCGTACAAGGGCCTGGACGTGCTGCTGCAAGCGTGGCGCGGCATCGACGACGCCGAGCTGTGGATCGTCGGCATGCCGCGCATGGACGTCGCCGCGTTGACGGCCGACGCACCGCCGAACGTGCGCCTCGTGCCACGCTTCGTCGCCGACGCCGAGCTGCCCGCGTACTTCGCGCGCGCCGATCTCGTCGTGCTGCCCTATCGCGAGATCGAGCAGTCGGGCGTTCTCTTCACGGCGCTCGCCTTCGGCAAGGCGCTGCTCGTGTCAGACGTCGGCGGCTTCGCCGAGCTAGCCGAGCGAGGCGCCGCGCACGCCGTCGCGCCCGGCGACCCCCGCGCACTGCACGACGCGCTCACGCAACTGCTCGCCGACCCCGCCGCGCTGGCTTCGCTGGGACAGCGGGCGCTCGCCGTCGCGCATGGCGAGTACAGCTGGCAGGCCATCGCCGCCCGCACGCTCGCGCTGTATCGGCAGCTGCTGCACGCCTGAGCCGTCGCCCGCGCTCAGTCCTTCCAGAACTCGTGGTCCAGCTCTCCGTCTCCGTCGTGGTGGGGCCCGAATGCAACCCATTCCAGGCCGTCCGGGCCCGCCTCGAACGCGCGCGTCACGCGCGGCTCCACGCGGATCGCGTCCAGACGTGCGATGTCGACGATCTCGTCGTCCAAGCGCACGCGTCCGCTGCCCGCCAGCACCACGTAGACCTCCTCCGCCTTGTCGTGGCGGTGGCCGAAGCTCTGGCGCTTGCCCGGCTTGAGCACCTGGTAGGAGAGGCCCGTCGACTCCGCGCCGAGCTCTTCGCGCGGGAAGTGCGCCTCGCCCATGTCCGACAAGCCAAACTTGACCGCGCTGTCGGCTGTCTCTGAGAGATTCTTGATCGTGTGGGTCATCGATCGAGCCTACCGCGCACCGCATCGCCCCGCCCGTCCGCGAGAATCCACGCGTGCTCGCCCTGCAGATCGTCTTCTGGCTGTGCGCCGCGCTGATCGTGTGGACGCAGCTCGGCTACGCGCTCGCGCTCTTCGCCCTCGACCGCGTCTTCGCGCCGACCGCCGCTCTGCAGCGCGAACGCACGCCGCGCAGCCCCGAAAGGGGCGGAGCCCATCAAGATCATTCCGCGCACGTTCATCCGCTGCCAAGCGTCTCCTTGATCGTCGCCGCGCACGACGAGCAGCAGGTGATCGCCGCGAAGGTCGCGGACGCGCTCGCGCTCGACTACCCGCGCGAGCTGCTGCAGGTGATCGTCGCCTGCGATGGCTGCACCGATGCGACCGCCGCGCGCGCGCGCGCGGCCGGCGCCGATCTCGTGCTCGAGCTGCCGCGCGCCGGCAAGATCCGCGCGCAGGACGCCGCCGTGGACCGCGCCGAGGGAGAGATCGTCGCCTTCTCCGACGCCAACTCGCGGTGGCTCCCCGACGCGCTCGCCCAGCTCGTGCGCGCCTTCGACAGCGCCGACGTCGGCTACGCCTGTGGACAGGTGCGCTTCGTGCAGGACGCCGTCGGCGCCGCCGCCTCAAACCAGGAGGGTATCTACTGGCGCTACGAGCTCGCCGTGCGCGCGCTCGAGTCGCGACTGTCCTCCATCACCGCCGGCAACGGCGCCATCTACGCCACTCGCCGCGATGCCTACATCGTCGTCGACCCGATCATGGGCCACGACCTGAGCTTCCCGTTCAAGATGGTCAAGCGCGGCTGGCGGGCGGTGTACGTGCCGGGGGCGCTGGCCCGGGAGAAGATGGTGCCGACGACGCGCGGGGAGTTCGCGCGCAAGCGCCGGATGATGAGCCACACGTGGCCGATCGTCATCCGCGGGGGGATGCTGTCGCCCCGGGGGTACGGTGCCGGATACGCCCTGATGATCCTCAGCCATCGCATCCTTCGCTACGCCTCGCCGGGGCTGCACACGATGGCACTGGTGACGAACGTCCTTCTTCTGGAGCGCGGGCCGGTCTATGTGGTGCTCATGGCCGGGCAGCTGGGGGTCCTGTGCGCGGCCGCGCTGGCCGGGGTGCTGCCGGCCCGCCCGCTGCTCGTGGCGCGCTACTACGTGCTGACCACGGCGTCGCTGGCCCTCGGGCTGTGGGACTGGCTGCGGCACGGGACGAGCGCGGCGTGGGAGCCGGCGGAG
>DASYKG010000044.1:0-7661 GCA_035995645.1 Solirubrobacteraceae bacterium | reverse complement strand
GCTGACGAGCTCGGCGGCGCCTGCCCACGGCGTGCGCAGGACGATCGCATCGGGCTTGTGCGCGCTGAGCGTCAGCACGGTGTCCTTCAGCGACTCGCCCTTCTCGACGCTGGAGCCGCTGGCGGCGAAGTTGACGACGTCCGCGGACAGCCGCTTGGCGGCGAGCTCGAATGAGCTGCGCGTGCGCGTGGAGGCCTCGTAGAAGAGGTTGAGCACCATGCGTCCGCGCAGCGCGGGGACCTTCTTGATCTCACGATCGGATACCTCGGCAAAGCGCGCGGCCTGCTCGACGATGCGCTCGATTCCTGCGCGGTCGAGATCCTCGATGGAGAGAAGGTGCTGCATCGTCATGCGACCTCCAGCGCCGCGGGCGCGATGGACACCTCGTCGAGGCCGTCGAGCTCGCGCACGCGAACGTGGACGTGCTCGGCGCGCGAGGTGGGCAGGTTCTTGCCGACGTAGTCCGGGCGGATCGGCAGCTCACGATGGCCGCGGTCGGCGAGCACGGCGAGCTGCACGCGCTCGGGTCGGCCGTAGTCGAAGAGAGCCTCGATCGCCGCGCGCACGGTGCGCCCGGTGAAGAGCACGTCGTCGACGATCACGACGGTGCGTCCGGTGACGTCGAAGTCGATGTGCGAGGCGTGCACGACGGGCGCGTCGGGCCGGCTGGCGACGTCGTCGCGATAGAAGCCGATATCCAAGTCCCCGAGCGGGATCGCGCCATCGTGCAGGTCTTCGAGCAGGTCCTTCAGGCGGTGTGCGAGAAAGGCTCCGCGGCTATGGATGCCGACGATCGCAAGCGCACGATCGGGCGGGTTGCGCTCGGCGATCTCGTGCGCGATGCGCGTGAGCGCTCGCTGAACGTCCTCCTCGCGGAGGACGACCTTCTCGCTGCTGGAGTCCATCTCTTCCTTCCTGGCCTCACTGGACCGGGTTAAAGGATCTTCGGCAATGTATCAGGGCATTGCGACGGGCTCCGCGGGCTCGCCGGCGTCTGCGGCGGCCGAGCGCTCGCGCGCCTGGCGCTCGGACCAGCGCAGCAATGTCGCGCGACCGCGCTCGGGAAACGGCACCTCGATCGTGTCGAAGTCGCGCGGCGCCTCGGTGGCGGCGAACACGGCGCGCGCCTCGTCGCGCAGCTGCCCGCCGGCATAGCGCGTGGACATGTGCGTGAGCGCGAGCAGGCGCACGTCGGCGTCGCGCGCCACCTCGGCGGCCTGCTTTGCGGTGCTGTGGGCGGTGATGCGCGCGCGCTCGGCCTCCTCCTCGGTGAACGTCGCCTCGTGCACGAGCACATCGGCTTCGTGCGCGGCGATCGCCAGCGCCTCACACGGCTCGGTGTCACCGGAGAGCACGATCTTGCGGCCCTCGCGTTCAGGGCCCATCACCTGCTCGGGGCGGACGCCGTCGACGGCTTCGCCGCGCTGCAGGCGTCCGAAGTCGGGACCGGGCTTGACGCCGAGCCGCTCGGCGAGCTGCGCGTCGAGGTGTCCCGGGCGCGGCTGCTCGACGATCGCATAGCCGAACGACGACGGGGCGCGATGGCTGACGGGCACGGCGGCGATCATGTAGCCGTCGCGCTCGACGGTCTGCGCCGGCTCGAGCTCGACGATGCTCAGCTCGTACGGCAGGCGGCCGTAGATGGCGCGCATCAGGCCCATCAGCTCGCTGAGCCCGCGCGGACCGTAGACGGTCAGCGGCTGGTCGCGTTCGCGCAAGGCGAAGGACTTGAGCATCCCCGGCAGGCCGAGCCAGTGGTCGGCGTGGAAGTGCGTGATGAATACGCATTCCATATCGACCAGGCCGACCGAGCGAACGAGCTGGCGCTGCGTGCCTTCGCCGCAGTCGAACAGCAGCCGGTCGCCGCCGCGGCGCAGGAGGATCGCGGGCAGGCCGCGTCGCGCGCCCGGCACCGACCCGCCTGTGCCCGCGAAGAACAGGGACAGATCCATGGGGCTACGGTAGCGGCGCTCGGGGCTGGGATGGCGCTGTCGGCCCGCCACGTTCCCATGCGGGCAAGGATTTGACGCCGCGGGCGGATCTATCTTGCGCTGACCGATGGTCGAGCATTGCTTTCACTGCCTGTCCGCGGCGCCGAGTGGCGACGTTCAGGATGCCGAGGATTGGCTGATGCTGGTGACGCGCGACGGCGAGTACCTCGGCGTGGCCTGCTCGGGGTGCATCGCCGATGAAGACCTGGCGCTGATCGAGCTGGAAGCGCTGCACGAGCTCGCCGCCTGACGACGCGCGATCTCGTGCCGCGTTCGGCAGTGCGTGCGCGGTCAGCGCCCTCGCATCGTTCAGGCACGGCCATGAGCGGCGGTAAGCTCTCGCCACAGCCGAGGCGCGCCCGCGCGCGTCGTCTGCGCCCGTAGCTCAGTGGATAGAGCGCTCGCCTCCGGAGCGAGAGGTCGCAAGTTCGAATCTTGCCGGGCGCGTGCTCCACACCGCCTCGACGCTCACCAGTCGCGTGGCCCGCAGATTGCGGTGCGCGGGCGTATCGTGGGCGCTTCTGACCGCGTCTGAAGGGAGCACGATGGCCATCCTCAGGATCGTCCAGCCGCCGATGGTTACCAAGGAGACGTATGACGCCGTCAACGCGCACATGAGCGTCCATGCGACGCCGCCGGAGGGCCTGATCATGCACAGCGCCGGGGAAGTCGACGGGACGTGGCAGATCGTTGACGTGTGGGAGTCTGAGGAGCACGCGCAGCGCTTCGACGCCGAGCGCCTCGGACCGGCGGTCGCGGCCGTCGCCGGCGCCACAGCGCCCGGGCCGCCGCCGACGACCGTGTACGAGCTGCACAACCTGCTGATCCCCTGAGCCGCCCGGTGACGTTGCGCGACGCCACACGGCAGGACTGGCCGGCCCTGCTGGAGCTGAACGCCGCCTCGGTCGTGGAGCTCAGCCCGCTCGACGGGCAGCGCCTGCGCTACATCCTGGGGCTCGCTCATCGCTGCCTGGTCATCGACAGCGACGACGGCGTGTGCGGCTTCGCGATCGCCGTTGCCCCGCAAACCGACTACGACAGCGCCAACTACAGCTGGTTCGGCGAGCGCTATGAGCGCTTCCTCTACCTCGACCGCATCGCCGTCGCAGCGAAGGCGCGCCGTCAGGGAGTCGCCACGCGCCTGTACGACGCCATGGAGCAGGCCGCGGCGCCGTTTGAGCGGATGGTCTGTGACGTGAACATCAAGCCACGCAACGATCCGTCGCTGGCCTTCCATGCCGCGCGCGGCTACCGTGAGGTCGGCCAACTGGCGCACGGAGCGGCCAAGACGGTCGCCCTTATGAGCAAGGAGCTGAGCGCCGCCTAGAGAACCTTTGACAGGAACGCGCGCGTGCGCTCGTGGCTGGGGTTGCTCAGCACGTCCGCCGGCTTTCCCGACTCGACGACGACACCGGCGTCCATGAACACGACCGTATCGGCGACTTCGCGCGCGAAGCCCATCTCGTGCGTGACGACGATCATCGTCATGCCGTCGCGCGCCAGTTGCTGCATCGCCGCCAGCACGTCGCCGACCAGCTCCGGGTCAAGCGCCGACGTCGGCTCGTCGAACAGCATCAGCTTCGGCTGCATCGCCAAGGCACGCGCGATCGCCACGCGCTGCTGCTGGCCGCCGGACAGCTGTGAGGGATAGGCGTCGACCTTGTCGCCGAGTCCGACCTGATCGAGCAGCTCGCGCGCCCGCGACTCGGCGCGCTCGCGCGACTCGTTCTTGACGCGCAAGGGAGCGGACGTCACGTTGCCGAGCGCCGTCATGTGCGGGAACAGGTTGAAGTGCTGAAAGACCATGCCGATCTGCGAGCGCTTGCGCGCGACCTCCGATTCGCGCAGCTCGTGCAGCTTTTCGCCGACCTGGCGGTAGCCGACCAGCTCGCCATCCACCGACAGGCGTCCCGAGTTGATCTTCTCCAGGTGGTTGATGCAGCGCAGCAACGTCGACTTGCCCGACCCCGAAGGCCCGAGCAGGCACAGCACCTCCCCGGCCGCCACCTCCAGCGAGATCCCCTTGAGCACCTCCAGGCGCCCGAAGCGCTTGTGCACCGCCTCGGCCTTGACCATCGGTCCGCTCATCACATCTGGTCTTCGTGGCGGACGGACAGCAGGCCCGCGCGCACGCGCTGCAGCAACGTCGCGTCGCGATCGCGCGCGCCACGGCCGTAGTAGCGCTCGAGGTAGTACTGACCGACGTAGAGCACGCTCGTGCAGACGATGTACCAGACGCTCGCGACGATCAGCAGCGGAATCGTTTTGAAGTTGACCGAGTAGATCAGCTGCGCGGTGTACAGCAGCTCGGTCACGACGATCACGCTCGCCAGCGAGGATGTCTTGAGCATCGAGATCGTCTCGTTGCCCGTCGGCGGGATGATCACGCGCATCGCCTGCGGCAGAACGATGCGGCGCATCGTCTGCAGGCGCGTCATGCCCAGCGACTGCGCGGCGTCGGCCTGGCCCGGGTCGACGGAGATGATTCCCGCACGCACGATCTCGGCCATGTAGGCGCCCTCGTTGAGCCCGAGCCCGAGGATCGCCGCGGTGAACGGCGTGATCAGCGTGTTCGCGTCGGCGTGGATGAACGACGGGCCGAACGGGACGCCCAGGGCGACCTTCGGGTACAGAGCGGCGATGTTGTACCAGAACAGCAGCTGCACGAGCACCGGCGTGCCGCGGAAGAACCAGATGTAGAAGGAGCTCGCCGAGGACACCAGCCAGTTCGGCGACAGGCGCATGATCGCCAGCAGCACGCCGAGGAAGATGCCGATCGCCATCGCGATCACCGTCAGCTCGATCGTCACGCGCAGCCCGTGCAGGATGCGCCCGTCGAACAGGTATTCCCCGACCACCCCCCACTGGAAGTTCGGGTTGGTCGCGACGGAGCGCACGACCGCGACCGCCACCACGAGGACGATCGCGGCCAGCACCCAGCGACCCGGGCGCCGAACCGGCACGGCCGTGATGTCCTCGGGCCGCCCGGTCGCTTCGGGGGTCGCCTGGCCTGAGGACACCCGCTGCTACTCGCTCACTTGCTCAGCTGGTCGCGCCGTCGATTTTCGGCGAGCTGATCGCGCCCGACTGAAGGCCCCATTTGGCGAGGATCTTCGTGTATTCGCCGTTGGCGATGATCGCCTTCAGCGCCGCCAGGATCGGTTTGCTCAGGCCGCTCTTCTTCGGAACAGCCAGGCCGTATGGGGCGACTTCGTAGGGCTTGCCGATCAGCTTGAACGCACCGCTTGACTGCTTGACCTGATACTCGGCGATCGGCGAGTCGGCCATGCCGACTTCCGCACGCCCGCTGGAGAGCGCGAGGTTGGCGCCGTTCTGGTCGGGGAAGGTGAGCACTTTGACGGACTGCTTGCCGGCTTTCGCGCACTTCTTGCTCTGCGCTTCGGCCTGTTCCTGCTCTACCGTGCCCTTCTCCGCCGCCACGCTTTTGCCACAGAGGTCTTCCACCGTGCTCACCGCCGGGTTCGCCGAGGACTTCGCGTAGAAGGAGATCCCCGCCGAGTAGTAGTCGACGAAGTCCACCGTCTTCTCACGTTCCTTGGTGTCGGTGAACGACGAGACGCCGAGGTCGTACTTGCCGGCCGCCAGCCCCGGGATGATCGTGTCGAACGTGGCATTGACGAAGTTCACCTTCAGGCCCATCTGCGCGCCGATCGCCTTCATCAGATCGACATCCATGCCGATCACCGTGTGACCGTCCGGCGCGATGAACTCGTTCGGCGCGTACGTCGCGTCGGAGGCGACCGTCAGCGTGCCTTTGGACTTGATCGCTGCCGGGACTTCCGCGGCGATCGCCGCGCCGGCGCCGCCAATCGAGGCCGTCGTCGTGGAGCTGCTGCTGCTGGTGCTGCTGCTGCCGCACCCCGAAAGTGCGGCGATGACCAGCACAGGCGCAGCCATCGCGAGGACCGACTTTCTCATCTGAACTCCCTGCTCGTTGTACGTGACCGGACGGTCGAGCGCGGAAGTATAGGCTCGCGGTGGTCCGCCGGGGCACGCTCGCCGGGAGGAGGGTTGAGCAAACAGCGCGCAGCGTTCCGCGCGGCGGCCTGGCTCTACACGCGGCTCAGACCTCGAGGTAGCGCAGCACCACGCGGCCGAGCAGCACGACGTCGCCGTTGCGCAGGTCGGCCTGAACGATGCGCCGGCCGTTGACGAACGTGCCGTTGGAGCTGCGATCGTCGAGCAGGCGCGCGCCCGTCGGTCGGGGAACGAGCATCGCATGGCGGCGCGAGACCGACTTCTCGTCGAGGTGCAGGTCGGCCGACAGGCCGCGCCCGATGTGCATCACGCCGGTGCCCAGAGGGATCAGCAGCGCCTCCCCCGTCCCCTGGATCTCCAGATAGCGCCCAGGGCCATCGGGGCGCTCATGGATCGCCTTCTGGCGGACGCTCTCGTCCAGGCAGGCGATCGCATCGACGCGCTCGGTGTGCCCTTCGGCGGTGGCGGAGCGAATAGGTGTTTGCGTGCTCATACCCGTAGTCAACCGAATGCTACTCACGTGCTCCTGAAGACCTCCGAAGAAACTCATAAAGCCCCGCCGGTGCGGCGCTCGCAAGGCTCCAGCGGCTACTGCTTGGCGCCACCGAGCACGGCCGGTCCGTCGCCACCGCCGCCGCGGCGCGTCCGCGAGGAGCGCCGCGCGCTCCACCAGCCCCAGCCACCGACGGCCAGGACGGGGACGACGTAGAGCAGCGACGTGTACCAGTGGGTCAGGCAGCCGAGCACGGTCACGGATAAAACGCTACCACGCCTCGCGGGGTCCGGGCTGCGGATCGCCGGCGCCCAGATCGCCGCCCGACACGCCGCTGGACGGCGCCTGCGGGCGCGCCCGGCGCCGACGGGTGACCAGCACGAGCAGCAGGCCGAGCGCGGCGATCGCGCCGCCGATCGCGATCGCCGCGACCGGGGCGTTGGAGGACTGCGGCGTCCAGAACAGCTGCCCGGCGACATCGCCCTTGCGCATGCCCACGGCGATCGGCACATGCCAGGCGAAGATCAGCGTGCGCTTGGCCTTGTCCTTGACCTGTGCTGGAAGCACCGGCGACATCCAGTGGATGCGGTGATCGTGCCATTCGAACTGGCCGGTGCGGTCGACGACTCTCCACTGCGGCGGCGCGCCCGGCGAAGCGGAAGCCGGGACCGTCGCGTTGCCGTAGAAGCTCTGGTTGAGGAAGTAGGCGGGCGAACGCCTGTTGACTTCCACCGCGCCGTCGGCCTGCACGCGTGCGTACGGCTCGTCCTGGTAGCCGAGGATCGTCACCGTCTGGCCGCTGGCGTTGCGCAGCTGCAGCCGGTCGGAGAACTGCAGCACCTGCACGCTCAGCCCGGGAACGGCCGGCGATACCGAAGTGATCAGCGAGCGGTAGTTGGGGCTGGAGCCCTGGTCGTTGAGCGGGCTCTGCGATTGCCCGGCCGCCAACGCCGCTCCTGCGCCCACCGATTGCATCGCCGCCGCGCTCGCCAGCGCCAGCGCACAGGCGCCCAGCAGGGCGGGAATCGGTCGGCGCCGCACTGCCAAAGACCGTAGCGAAGGCAATTTGGCGCCGAGCCGACTGCCCCTGCTCACGTGCCGACGTCCGACAGCAGCCACAGGCCGAAGCTCGTGAAGGCGACCATCACGGCGAGCATCCAGTACTGGCTGCGCACCGC
>DASYKG010000043.1:0-66001 GCA_035995645.1 Solirubrobacteraceae bacterium | reverse complement strand
AGTGGGAGACGCGGGACGCGGTCATCGGCGATCCCCAAGCTGAGGGGGGTCCTGCCTTCGAGCAGCGCGACGTCGAGTTCCCCAAGACCTGGTCCCAGAACGCGACCAACATCGTCGCCCAGAAGTACTTCCGCGGCCGCCTCGACACTCCTGAGCGGGAGAACTCGGTGAAACAGATGATCGGCCGCGTCGCCGGCACGATCGCCGACTGGGGGCGTGAGCGCGGCTACTTCGCCTCCGTCGAGGACGGCGACACCTTCGAGGCCGAGCTGACGTACATCCTGCTCAACCAGCTGGCGGCGTTCAACTCGCCGGTCTGGTTCAACGTCGGCTTCGAGGAGAGCCCGCAGTGCTCGGCCTGCTTCATCCTCTCCGTCGAGGACAACATGGAGTCGATCCTCGACTGGAACACGCGCGAGGGCCGGATCTTCCGCGGCGGCTCCGGGTCGGGCATCAACCTGTCCAACATCCGCGGCTCGAACGAGCTCATGAGCAAGGGCGGCACGGCCTCCGGCCCGGTCTCCTTCATGCGCGGCGCCGACTCCTGGGCGGGGACGATCAAGTCCGGCGGCAAGACGCGCCGGGCGGCCAAGATGGTCGTGCTGGACGTCGACCATCCGGACATCCGCGAGTTCATCTGGTGCAAGGCCAAAGAGGAGGACAAGGCGGCGGCGCTGCGCGACGCGGGCTTTGACATGTCGATCGATGGCGACGGCTTCTTCTCGATCCAGTACCAGAACGCCAACAACTCCGTGCGCGTGACCGACGAGTTCATGCAGGCGGTCGAGCAGGACCGCGAGTGGAACCTGATCGCGCGCACGACCGGCGAGCCCGTCGGCGAGCCGGTCAGCGCGCGCGAGCTGATGCGCGAGATCGCCGAGGCGGCCTACCGCTGCGCCGACCCGGGCGTGCAGTACGACACGACGATCAACCGCTGGCACACCAGCCCCAACTCCGGGCGCATCAACGCGTCGAACCCGTGCAGCGAGTACATGCACGTCGACGATTCCGCGTGCAACCTCGCGTCGATCAACCTGATGAAGTTCCGCCGCGCCGACGGCACGCTGGACGTGCGCTCCTTCGAGCACACCGTCGACGTGATGCTGCTCGCGCAGGAGATCATCGTCGGCCCCTCCAGCTACCCGACCGAGGAGATCGCCGCCAACGCGCGCGCCTTCCGCCAGCTCGGCCTCGGCTACGCCAACCTCGGCGCCTACCTGATGAGCAACGGCATGCCCTACGACTCGGACTCCGGGCGCGAGACGGCCGCGGCGATCACCGCGCTGATGACCGGCCGTGCCTACCGCCGCTCGGCGGAGATCGCCGCGGCGCAGGGACCGTACGAGCGCTACGCGGAGAACCGCGAGGCGCACAACGACGTGATGCGCATGCACCGCGACGCCTCCTACGTGATCCCCGAGCACGAAAGCGCCGACGAGGAGCTGCTCGCGGCCGCGCGACGCTCGTGGGAGGAGGCCGTCGAGCTGGGCGAGCGCCACGGCTATCGCAACGCGCAGGCCACAGTGCTCGCGCCGACGGGCACGATCTCCTTCTTGATGGACTGCGACACGACCGGCGTGGAGCCGGACTTCTCGCTGGTCAAGTTCAAGGAGCTGGTGGGCGGCGGGCAGATGACGATCGTCAACCGCACGGTGCCGCTCGCCCTGCAGACACTCGGCTACTCAGAGCCTCAGGTCGCGCAGATCGAGGCGCACCTGGCCGAGCACGGAACGATCGTCGGCGCGCCCGGCCTGGCCGACGAGCACCTGGCGGTGTTCGACGTCGCCGTCGGCGAGCGCGCGATCTCGCACATGGGCCACATCAAGATGATGGGAGCGGTGCAGCCGTTCATCTCCGGCGCGATCTCAAAGACCGTCAACCTGCCGCAAGAGGCGACCGTCGAGGACATCGCCGACGCCTACACGCAGGCGTGGCGCCTGGGCGTCAAGGCGCTGGCGATCTACCGCGACGGCTCGAAGACCGCGCAGGCGCTGCGCACGGACGCGCAGAAGGGCGTCGAGGCGCCGGCGGACGTCGACGTCGACGTCGATCAGCTCGTCGAGCAGGCGGTCGCCAAGGCGATCGCCGACGCGGGCCCGCGTCGCAAGCGCATGGGCGTGGAGCGCCAGTCGATCACGCACAAGTTCTCGATCGCCGGGCACGAGGGCTACATCACGGCGGGCATGTACGAGGACGGCTCGGTCGGTGAGATCTTCCTCACGGACATCGGCAAGGAGGGCTCGACGCTGCGCGGGATGATGAACTCGTTCGCGACGGCGATCTCGATCGCGCTGCAGTACGGCGTGCCGCTGGAGACGCTCGTGCAGAAGTTCAGCTACATGCGCTTCGAGCCGGAGGGGATCACGCAGAACCCGGAGATCCCATTCGCCAAGTCGATGCCCGACTACATCATGCGCTGGCTGGCCTCGCGCTTCCTCGACGTCGACGCGCAGGAGGAGCTGGGCATCCTCACGCCGCAGGTCCGCGCGCGCCAGGCGGCGCAGGAGGCCGCTCAGTCGGTCAGCTCGTCCGACACCGCCGGCCCGGCCGCGGAGGACGATTCCGAGGCCTCGCCACAGGCTTCAGCCGGCAACGGCGGGGGCAACGGCGGCGGCGGATCCAGCGCACCGGCCGCGTCCTTCACCGACACGCCGCCCGTCGTCCCAGCACGCCTGCAGGGCTTCGACCTCGGCCCCGCCTGCGGTCAGTGCGGCGGGATGATGCAGCGCACGGGCTCTTGCTACACGTGCAGCTCCTGCGGCAACAACACCGGCTGCGGCTGACGCTGGTGCCTATAAGCCACGGAGGCCACACTATGGATTGCGCAGCGGGACGGTCACGCTGATCCGATCACGCGAGCAGCTGTCGAGCGACGAAGAGCGCATCAGGCACCTACGCGCCGGATTGGCAGCGGTCGTCGATCGAGTCGGGTCGTGGACGGCTCACAACATTGAGATCGCACCGGGGGTATTCACGAGGGGCGACGAATCAAGCGGGGAGGAGGCAAAGCTCCGACGAATACGTCAGCTGGTGGGCGATCTCGCGCCTGCGCCCGTGTCGCAGTTGCGCGTGCTGGACCTGGGAGCGCTTGAGGGCTTGTACGGGCTCGAGCTGGCCTTGTCGGGATCGGAGGTCGTGTTTGTTGAGGGCAGGGAAGCAGCGGCCGAGCGGATCCGCTTTGCGCTGGAGGCGCTCGCCCTCGAGCGGGCCAAGGTAATAACGCAGGACGTCCAGGACCTGACGCTGCGAGAGCACGGCGAGTTCGACGTCGTCCTGTGCATCGGACTGCTCTACCACTTGGATGCACCCGGAGTGTTTTCGCTGCTCGAGCGGATGCACAGCGTGTGCCGCGGCCTGCTCGTTCTTGACACCCATATCGCCCTGGAGGACGACGAGCTCGCGCGCTTCCCCCATGACGTCTTCTGGGTTGATCCACGCGCGTTGTCGAGTGTCCGGAGCCTCGTTGCCGACGGTCGAACCTACCGTGGCAGGGACTACCGCGAGCATGAGCCTGGGTCGTCTGTCGAGCAGCGCCTACAGGCAACGTGGGCGTCGCTGGACAACGAGACGTCCTTTTGGCCGACCAAGCCGTCGCTACTGAACGCGCTGGTGGCCGCTGGCTTCACGACGGTACTCGAGTGCGACGTCCCGCCGTTGGTCGGCCTGCCGCCCGATCGCGTGACCCTCGTGGCAGTGGCGGGCGAGCGCGTGGAGCTGAAGTCGTCATCGATCGATGCCGCGCTTGCGTACGAGCCGATTCCAGAGCAAGCCGCAACGTAGAGGCAGCCAAAGCCGTGAGGACCCGAGCCCGATGATGGGCGGCGGGCTTTCCCCAACCGCCCATCATCGACAGGCTCAGGGAGAGGTCGTGGGCATCTTGCCTTCGGACTCTTCGGCCTCGCGCTTTGCGCTCTCTTTAGCCTCGTGTGAGGAGTTCTCGTTTGGTTTGAACGCTCCGGTGGGAGCGCCGCCCGGCGGCGGACCCGACGGCGCTTCGCCGGCGGGCGTCGTCGTCGACGGCGTCGTGGTCGCCTGAGAGCTGGTCGTCGCTGCGCCGCTGGATGCGACGCTGAAGACGGTTGCGCCGAGCGCGCCGCCTCCGAGCAGCGATCCGGCGATCACGGCGGTCGTGAGGCCTTTGCGTAGCGGGTTCATCCTGTCTCGCTTTCGTTCGGGTGCGATTCCTCCCCATCGGAGGCTCGAACGCAGCGTGGCCGGTGACCCTAGGCTCAGCCTGTCAGCGAGCTGGGAGTTTCAAAAGAACGCCGAACGCACGGCTCGTGCCCGCTCAGCCGTCGGAGCCGCGGCGCGACCGTTCGCTCGCCACGGTCGTTTCGTCGCCGTGCGAGCGATCGCCGCCGGTAGTCGGTGGCGGCGTTTGGCTGGGGGCGGAAGCAACGAGGTCTTTAGGGCTCGTCGGTTCGACTGGCACGGTTTCCGCGGGGGCCGGGCCGGATTGACCGGAACCACCGCTCGAGGAGCCCGATGAGCCCTTGCCGCTGCCCTTGCCGCCGTCGCCTCCGCCCGCGCTCTTGCCGCCACCGTCGCCTCCGCCTCCGGACGAAGGGCCACGGCCGTCCGCGCCGCTGGAGCCATCCGACGACCCTGAGCCTTTGCCGCCGGACCCGCCCACGGACGAGCCGGACCCGGAGCCGTCACGCCCCCGGCCGCCTCGATCGCTGGCGCCACCGCTCCCGTCCGATCGCCCACTTGCCGTCCGATCGACGCTGAATGACAAGCGATCGTCGTGGCGTCCGCTCGTGTTGGCCCCGGAGCCGTCGTGCCGGCGTCCTCGGGAGTGATGGCGCACGGGCCCGAAGCGTTCTCCCAAGCCACGGGACGGGGAGGATGTGAGCGCGAGCGCACTGTCGCCGCGAATGATCCGTGTTGCTGCAGCCGTGCCCACGGGTCCAGCTGCGGAGCGCCGGTGCGCCAGCGGCGTGGCGCCGTGACGGTGGGAGTTGACGACGGTCGCCCCGGTCGCCACGGCTCCGGCGGTGACGGCCACCACCGCACCCTTCAGCAACAGGCCGGCCATGCCGGCCGCCCCGCCGCCGCCGGAGAGCTCGGCGAGCCTTTCGGCGGTCGGGCCCGCGGTATCGGCGCCGCGCGCGGCCCACTCCAGCAGCGGCGGCGGGGTCAGCGCGGCGGCGGCGCTGCGCAGCGACGCGCGGGCGCGATACAGCAGCCCGCGCAGCGCCCCCTCGGAGATCCCAAGCACGCCGGCGACCTCGTCGTGGCTCTGCCCGTCGACCGCCGTGAGGAAGATCGCCTGCTGCTGCATCTGCGGCAGCGCCGCCACGTCGGTGAGCGCCTCGCGCAAGGCCATCTTGCGTTGAAGCTCAGATTCGCCCGCGAGCGCCGCCTTCGCCTGCATGCCCTCCGTCAGCTCGCTGTGCCCATCGGCGCCGGCGCGCATCGCGTTGATCGCGGCGTTGTGCACGATGCGATAGAGCCATGCGCGCACGTCGCGGACCTCTGCCCCTCGTGCAAATGCCAGCCACGCCTGCAGGAAGGCCTGCTGCAGCACGTCCTCCGCGCGCGCATCGCTCAACCGCAGGCGCCGGCAGTAGCGAAGCAGCGGGCGTCTGTAGCGGTGCACGAGCGCCTCGAAGGCGCGCTCGTGACCCTCGCCCGCCAGTGCGGCCAGGCGCTGGTCGGATTGGGCAGCGAGCAGGCGGATCGAGATCCTCGGGCTCATCGTCTAGTTCCCATCTCGTCCGTGCAGACGCCAAATCCACTCAAACCTTGCACGGCTGGACGAACGATCCCCCCCGAACGCGAAAAGGGTGGCCAAGTTGGGCCACCCTTTCGCTCCCTCTCGCCCTCGCACCGCTGGTGCTACTGGTTGAGCTCCACCTTCTCCCAGACGGCGCCGGCGCTGCTCACGCGCAGCTCGGCCTCGCGCACGACGGCACCCTGCACGAGCGCCGCCGAGGTGCAGCTCTGCGCTTGCTGCTGCTGATCGTCGGCGTCGCCATCGGAGACGTCGCCCTGCTGGTCATCGCCCTGGCCCGAGCCGGAGGAAGCTTCGTCTCCGTGGCCGTCACCGTGACCGTCCTGACCGCTGTTGTCGCCGTGGCCGTCGCTCGCGGCGCTGGCCATCGCCGAACGGCACTCGATCTCGGTGCCTTCGGTGACTTTGCCACTGACCGTGGAGCCGTCGTTGAGCGTGATCGTCAACGTGCCGTTGGTGAACGACGCGATCGTCCCGGCGGTCTCGCCCGTGGCGACCGTCGTGGTGACGGGCGATGGCGAGCTCGTGCCGCTGACGGGCGCGGAGCTCGGCGCGGAGCTCGTCACGGCGCCGAAGCGGAGGATGTGCGCCTGGCGGTGATGGCGCTTGTGGTGGACGCTCTCGTGGCGTGAGTGTCCCTGGTGCGACGCGATCGCGGCGCCCGGAACGGCGAGCACCGTCAACGCGACTGCTGTGATTATCGTGCGTCTCATCTGCATGCCTCCTTCGACCGTAACCGCGGCCGTTTGGGTTGGGGGAACGGCACTGAGACACGTGGGGAAGCGAAAAGCTCACGCCGGCCGCGAAATCTTTTGCTCGAGACGTCAGGGCATCGCGATGGCGCCGGCCGCGAAGATGCGGCGATGCACTGCAAGCCAAGCGCAGCCGTCTTCGACAACGACGGCCTGCTGCTCGACACCGAGGAGGCGTGGACGCGCGCGGAGCAGAGGCTTTTCAAGCGCCTCGGACGCGAGTTCACGATGGAGCACAAGCGAACGCTGATCGGCTCCTCGCGCGCGCTGGCCGCGGTCAAGCTGGAGGCGATCCTCCAGCGACCCGGCGAGGGAGAGGCGCTGATGGACGAGCTGCACGAGCTGGTGATGGAGGAGGCGCTTCAAGGGGTGGCGCCGCGGCCGGGCGCAGTGCAGCTGCTGACCCGCCTCACCGAGGCTGGCGTCCCGCTGGCCGTCGCATCGAACTCAGAGCGCGAGTTCCTCGAGCGCACGCTCGCCGGAGCCGGACTGCTGCACGGCGGGCCGTTCGCGGCGATCGTCTCGGCAAACGACATCGAGCATCCCAAGCCCGCGCCGGACATCTATCTCGAGGCATGCGCTCGCCTCGGCGTCGATGCGTGTGAAGCCGCGGCACTCGAGGACTCGCCGATCGGCGTCGCCTCAGCGGCCGCCGCCGGGATGTTCGTGATCGGCGTGCCGTACTTCGCCGGGACGCCGATCGCGGGAGCGAGCCTGCTCGCCGCCGACCTGGGCGATCCGGCGGTCGCGCGGGCGCTCGGCCTGTCTGATGCCGCCGTCTAGGCGACGTCCGCGCTAAGGCGAAGCGGCGGCGAGCATCGTGCTCGTCCCGGCAAGCGACGCCGAAAGCTCGGCTTGCGCCGAGCGCGCCCTGCCGCTGAGACGCGCGGCGCGCCCGCGCAGCCACGCGAGCGACCGCGGCTCGCCGCAACGCTCGCGCCAGCCCTCGAGCACGCTCTCCAGCCGCTTGCGGTCGCCGACGGTCGCAAGAACCTCGACGCGGCCCCCTCCCTGCTCGGTGGGGCCAAGGCGCACGAGGTAGAGCTCGCCCGTGTCGCTGACCCACGCCGCGCGATGCAGCGGCCCACGGGCATCGTCGCGCCACCACAGGCCGACGTCGCGCTCGCGCGACTGGACGCGGCGGGAATCTGCTCGGTAGAAGGCCGTCAGCGAGGCATAGCGCTTGGAGCGTGCGCTTCGTCGAGGGCTGCGCGTCGTCTCTCTCATGCGGCACCACCGGAGGTCGAGGAGGAAGCTTGTGCGACCAAGCCTCCTCGCCTGGCCTTAACGCCGGCTTAGCGCGGGAGAAGAGTTTCTTCTCGACAGGCGCGCACGCCGTCGGCGCCCAGAGGTCCCCGGTCCAAACGGGCCGGTGACCTCTGGGGACCGCGCAAAGGCGATCAGCCGTTCAGACGCTTCTTCAGTGCGCTTGCCGCCGAGAACTTCGCGGCCTTGCTGGCAGCGATGTTGATCGTCTCTCCGGTCGACGGGTTGCGTCCCTGCCGCGCAGCACGGTGGCTGACGCTGAACTTGCCGAAGCCGGCAAGTGCGACCTCACCCCCGGCGGCCAGTTCATCGGAGACCACGTCAATCACGGTCTCCACCACCTGTCGGGCCTGGCTGGCGGCCAGTCCGTTTCGACTGGCGACCTGCTCGGCCAGCTCGTTCTTGGTCATACCACTCCCTTCTCGGGTGTCGTTACTGCGAGCAGGCTAACCGCTGGGGAGGACGACGAAGCGCGTAAACACGGGGGATAGGCGTTGCGAAGGCCCTAATTTCCGGGGAACTCGATCCCGTGACCCGCCGGCAGCGGCTGGCCGGAGGTCGCGTGCGCGGCCTCGGCGAGGCGTCCCGGCGCCGTCGGCGGGCGCCGTGGCAGCAGCGCACCGGCGGCGCAGGCGGCCCAAATCGCGGCCAGCCACGAGGCGCAGGCGAGGCCGACGTGCACCCACACGAGCTGCGTCGGCAGGTGCGTCTTGTACTGGTCCAGGCCCACCGCGCCCTGCAGCGCCAGCAGCACGCAGAGCGTCGTCAGCGAACGCTGCACGAGCGGTCGCGCGTGCCTGCGCCGCGCCATCCACCAGACGGCCACGCCGAGCAGCCCGAAGGCGAGCGCGATCTCGCCGTGGCGGTGGATGACGAAGTCCATCGTCGCGCGCCCGTCGAAGTTCAGCCGGTTGATCCTCTGCCCTGGCGAGCCACCCGCGTGCGGGCCGGCGGCGGTCGCGGCGGTGCCGGCGAAGATCGTCAGCGCTCCGAGGCCGACGAGCCAGCGCAGCGAGAGGATCAGCCTGCGGTCACGGGCGGGTACGCCTCGGTCGGGGGCGAGGCCGGCGTCAGCTGGGTCGCCGGCGCCGTCGCCGGCCAGCAGGCGCCGCTCGCTGCCCTTCGCGGACACCGGCGCCTCCCCGTCGACGGATTCGCCGGCGCGCCAGGCCAGCAGCGCGGCCGCGAGCAGGATCAGCATCGACAGCGCGAAATGGCCCATCACCCAGCCGTAGTCCAACGCCCCACGCACGGTGAAGCCGCCGAGCACCGCCTGGCCGATCACGCCGAGCGGCAGCAGCGCGCCGAGCCACATCAGGTCGCGCCGGTACGGACGCCGGCGCAAGGCGAACAGCCACGCGGCTCCGGCGGCGAGCGACACGGGCGCGGTGATCATGCGGTTTGAGAACTCGATCACCGCGTGCGTGGTCAGCGGCGGATAGGCGTTGCCGTAGCACTTCGGCCAGTCCGGGCAGCCAAGGCCGGAGCCCGTCAGCCGCACGGCGGCGCCGCTGAGCACGATCAGCGTGAGCGCGCCCAGCGCGACATAGGCGGTGTATGCGTACTGCTGCGGCGTGACCGTGTAGCCGTTGGTGCGCGCCCGCAGACGCTCGAGCCTGTCCCTCATCGCCCTAAGTCTGCCAAGTTGCGGGCGCGCGCCCGCCGCACAGCGTGCGCCGGGCCGAACGCCCCAGTCGGCGCCCCGCGCGGCCGTCGCTCAACGCCCGGCGAGCCAGCGCTCGGCGTTCTCGTCGTGCAGCTCGCGCACGATGTCCTGCAGGCTGCGCGTGAGCTTCCAGCCAGGATAGTCGTGCGCGAACGGGCGCAGGTCGCTGATCCACCAGCGATGGTCGCCGACCCGATGCTGCTCGCTGAGAGTCCAGTCGAGCTCGCGCCCGGAGATGCTTTGGCACAGCTCGATCGCCTCGAGCATCGAGCAGTTGCTCTCGCGCCCGCCGCCGATGTTGTAGACGGCGCCGCCGGCGCGCGCGTCGAGATGGAAGTGCTCGAACGCGGCGACGAGGTCGGCCGAGTGGATGTTGTCGCGCACCTGCTTGGCGCCGTAGCCGAACACCGTGTAGGGCTCGCCGGTGACGGTCGCGCGCATCAGGTAGGAGAGGAAGCCGTGCAGCATCGTGCCGGCGTGATTGGGTCCGGTCAGGCAGCCCCCGCGAAAGCAGACCGTGGGCAGGCCGAAGTAGCGCCCGTACTCCTGCACGAGCAGGTCGGCGGCGGCCTTGGACACGCCGAACAGCGAGTGCGTGCTGCGATCGATCGACATCGACGTGTCGATGCCGTGGAAGTAGACGTGATCCTCGGGCAGCTCCAGGCGCTGCTCGAGCTCGACGAGCGGCAGCGCGTTCGGCGTGTCGCCGTAGACCTTGTTGGTCGAGCAGAACACGAACGTGGCGCCGTCGGCGTGGCGGCGAGTCGCCTCCAGCAGGTTGAGCGTGCCGAGCGCGTTGACCTCGAAGTCCGTGTGCGGGTCGCCGGCGGCCCAGTCGTGCGATGGCTGCGCGGCCGTGTGGATCACGAGCTCGATCTCGCCCTCGCGCTCGGCGAACACCCGCTCCACGGCGTCGCGGTGGCGGATGTCGATGGCCAGCGACGCGAAGGCGTCGGGGAAGCGCTTACGCAGCGCCTCGGTCATGTGCGCCGTCGACGCCTGCGCCCCGAAGAAGCGCGCGCGCATGTCGTTCTCAAGGCCGACGACGTCGAAGCCGAGCTCGACGAAGCGCGCGACAGCCTCCGAGCCGATCAGCCCCCCCGAGCCCGTGACTATCGCCGTTGGCATGGCGCCCCTCGCGTCCGCGTCGCCAGCGGGCTCACGCGCGGTCGTAGACGAACGGCAGCTCGTGCTCGAGCTCGCGCAGCAGCGGCGCCGCGGCGTCGCGCGCCGAGACGATCAGCTCGCCATCGGGCAGCGGCCATTCGACGCCCACGTCGGGATCGTTCCAGGCGATCCCGCGCTCGAGCTCCGGATCGTAGTAGGCCGTCTGCTTGTAGATCACGTCGGCGATGTCGCTGAGCACGCAGAATCCATGGGCGAAGCCGACGGGCACGTAAAGCTCGCGCATGCTCTCGTCGTCGAGCTCCATCGCGTCCCATTGGCCGTAGGTCGGCGAATCGCGGCGCAGATCCACGCCCACGTCGAGAATCCGCCCACGCGAGCAGCGCACGAGCTTTGCCACGCCGTCGCCCAGCTGGAAGTGCATTCCCCGCAGCACGCCGCGCGAGGAGCGTGAGTGGTTGTCCTGGACGAAGCCCGCTCCATCGCCGATTCCCAGCTCGTCGTGCCACTGGCGGCGATAGGTCTCACAGAAGAAGCCGCGCTCGTCGGCGAACGCCGCCGGCTCGACCGCCACTAGGCCGTCTAGGCGGGTGGGAAGGACGCGCATAGGCGCAAGAGGGTACCCGCTTGCCTATATTCGCTCGACGATGAGCCCATCCCCGCCGGCCGGTTCCGTCAAGCTCGCGAGCGGGCAAGCCGTGTGGGCGCCTGGGCCGCGCGAGCCGCAGCTCGTCCGCGCGGAGGTGCACGTGTGGCGTGTGGACCTGATGGTGGTCGCGGACGACGTCGCGTGCTGTCTAAGCGCCGATGAGACAGCACGTGCGGCGCGCATCGTCGGCGAGCGCGAGCGTGCGCTGTGGGCTCGATCGCGGGGCGTGCTGAGGGCGCTTCTGGGCCGCTACCTCGACGAGGATCCGACCGCAACGGAGCTCGTCGTCGGCCCGCACGGCAAGCCTCAGCTCGCCGATGCCGGCGGGCGTCCACGCCGTCCGTTCTTCAACCTCTCCCATTCGCAGCACATCGCCTTGTACGCGTTCACGGCGACGGGCGCGATCGGCGTCGACGTGCAGCTCGCGCGCGACGCGAACGCCGGGGCGGCCAGCGATCACGTGGCGCTCGCCAGACGCATGTTCGGAGAGGCCGAGGCGCAGCGCCTGAACGCGCTCGCGCCGACGATGCGCGAGCGCGAGTTCCTGCGCTTGTGGACCCGCCACGAGGCCGAGCTCAAGCGTCGTGGCACGGGCATCGGCGCGGTCGAGAGCGAAGCCGACGGCAGCACGGCCGCCGAGGAAGCGCGCACCGCAGGTCCGCGGATCCTCGAGCTTGACGTCGGCGCACGAGGGGCCGCGGCCGTCGCATTCGCGTACGAGGCGAGCGAGCTGCGCCTGTGGGAGTGGCGCTAGAAGATCTTCAGGGTGATCCGCTGGCTGATCGTCTTGCCATTGACGACAGCTGTGAGCATCGTCGAGGCGCCGTGTTTGGCACGGATCTTCTTGACCAGCGTCGACTTCACGCGGATCGCCAGGTGCACGGTCCTATTCGGCGGCAGGCTGAAGCCCACGCGGCCATAGGTTTCTTCTCGGCCGTAGGTCGAGGTGCCTGCGCCGTTTGAGCTGAGCGTCGCGACGCCAGTGCACGGGCTGACACGGCAGAACATCGCGACTGCCACGATCCGGCTCTGGTTGACGCCGTCGGTCTGCGGGCTGACGCGGATCGGCGCGAGCGCGGGCGGCAAACCGCCCTTGCCTCCGGGGCAGATGTGCGTGGCGTCGCCGTCGGTGGCGAGCGTGACGCGCATCAGCAGTTCCTCGTTGCGGTTGACAGCGAAGCCATCCATGGCGGAGGTCACCGACGGGGAGAACACCGAGCCGTTGCCGGTGCCCTGATCCTTGATGAAGGAGTCGGTCGTCGCCCCGGTGACAGCCCCGAGCACTTGGTAGGGCACGCCGCTGCGATAGATGTTCGGCACGTAGCCGCCGCTGTCGTTGAAGCCGACGTAGTCGCCGGCGCTCACGCACAGGTTGACCGGCAGGAAGGTCGTGACGGTCGAGGTGCCGGCGCCGTTTTCGCCGCACACCGGCAGGTCGAAGCCCTGTGAGGTGATGTTGACCTTTGCGCCGCCGCCCGGCAGCGGCGAGAGGTCCTGGAAGTGGACCGTCGTCAGCGGCAGCGGGCCGTTCGGCGCGCGCTGGGCGCAGCCCTCGACTTCGATCTGCTTGGCCTGGCCGGTCGCCGGCACGCGGTCCTCGCCTGCCGCGCCGGAGAAGTTCCACAGGGCCGTGTCGGCGCCGAAATGAAGCGTGTGGAAGACGCCGTTTGGAGCGTCCGGACCTGGCGGAACCGCCGTGTAGGTCCCGGGGTAGCTCAGGTTGCCAGCGGTGTTCAGGGTCGCGGCGACCGACAGCGGGCTGCCGATCGTCGTGAGCTTGGCGTCGCCGACGGCGGGCGCCAGGAGCGCCAGCAGGGCGCCGGCGGCGGTGGCTAGGAGCAGCCTGCGAGCGGACGCCGCCGCGGCGAGCGCAGCGGACGTCACGACAGCGGGGGAGGGATGTATGGACGGTGTGGGCATCGACCTCGGGGGTAGGGGACGGTCGCGTGCTGTCTCGGCAAGTTCCCCGCCGTTGTTGAGGGAAACGAGGTCAGACGGACGTTTGAGGGCTTGCGCTACCGGGCGGGCAAGTGGTCGTGTGCGCTCTCGCGCTGAGGCCCAGGCCACGCATGCAGCACCGCCCGATCCCCGATCACGTATTGCCGGTTGTGGCCCAAGCCCGGCTCGGCCAGGGCAACCCGACCGAAGCCCGCGGCTTCCGCGGCCTGCACAAGGGCTGCCCTGTTGGGGACCAGCGACACGACCCCCCCTGCCGAGGCGAGCATGTTCTGTTCATGGTCGGTCTCGACGAGAGCCGCGTAGCTGGCGACGCTCTCCTCATACTGATCCGTTCGTCCGTTGCCGTGCACGATCGTGTCGGTCTGTCGCGTCAGCTGGGTCTCGATCACGCAAATGCCTCGAGTGAGCCCGCGGGCGATACGGATCGCCCCGACCGGGTTCTCGAGGTGATAGATGAGCCCCAGGCACAGCACCACGTCGAAGGTGCCGAGGGATCTGACGTCCAGGTCGAACACGTCTGCGCAGCGAAACTCCAGGCGCTCGGCGGGGACGGAGAAGTGGTCGCGGATCAGCTCAGCGCGTCTTATGAGTTCAGGACGGATGTCGATGCCCAGCACGCGTACCGCTCCCCATTCGAGTGCCCGTTGCGAAAACCAGCCCTCGTTGCACGCTAGATCGATCACGGTCGCGTCCGGACCCGCCGCCGCGAGCGCGGCACGGACCTCCGCCTCCATAAGCTCGGCTCTCGTCCGATGGATATCGGGCAGCTCCGGACCAGCGAGAGGGGTCGTGCTCCCGTCGCGCAACTGCCACGCGTACATCCACGGCGGAGGACGCTCGACCTCCGCTCTCAGCGCCTGCGTCACGGGCGCCGGATCTGGGCGCTCTCCATCCTCATCGCCAGCGCCGAGTCGATCCACGGCCTTCATCGTACGAAGACAAGCCGCCAGAGCGTGACATCGCGTCCCTGTGCCTCCGTATGATCCCCGACCTCAGTCGAGGCACGCAGCTCTCCCGAGGCGCATCGCTACCTGGCGCGCAGCCCCCAAATCCCCTGAAGCATGCACATCTGGACCGATCTTCTCGCGCGAGAGCTGGCGCTGTTCGTGATCCTACTCGCCTTGGGGTCGGGTCCCGCTGCGTATCTCTCCGGCCGCTTCGACCCAGCCGCCCGCTTCGCCCTGGCGCCCGTTCTGGGATTCTGCCTGGGCACGTGCGCCACTACCACCCTGGTCGAGTTCGTGCCTGCGGGGAAGTCGTATTGGGTCGTCTTGGCCCTCGCCCTCGCATCGATGGGTCTCGCCGTTCGCCGCTACGCGGCCTCCCGTGCCAGCGCGACCTCCCGGCGCGGCCTGGGAATGAAGGGCGTGGCGCAATTGGCGGCAGTCTGCCTTGCTGTCGCCGGACCATTGACCTACACGCTCCATCAGCGTCACACAGTGGGGCCCGCCGCCTACTACTTCACGGACGTGGACAACTTCGTGGCCGAGCAGGACGGGGCGCAGACGGAGTCGATCGCGACGGCGCGTGCCGCTTGGACGGATCATGCCCACGCGGGAAAAAAGTTCAGCGATCTCACCCGGTATCAATGGGCATTTCTCGCTCATTTCGATGCGAACCTCGACGCGACGCCGCTTGACGCGAACGTAAACGCCCTGCTCGGCCTCGGGGCAACTGAGACCTTCTCTCCGTTTCTCGTCGTCCTTCTCCTGATGGGTGCACTCGCCGCCTTTGCCGCGGTTCGCTACGCGACACGATCGCGAACCTGGATGTCCGTGCTCGCCGGGGCCTTGATCGGCGGTCCCGTGTTCATCGAGCTCTGGTTCGACACATTCCAGGCGGCGATCACTGCGCTGGGGCTCGTCATTCCTTTCGCGCTCCTCGGCAGCGAGGTTCTGCGTTCGCGAAGGGTCCCCAACCTCCTGCTGCTGGCGCTCATCTCTGGCGCCCTGCTCTCCGTCTACTCGCTGTTCATTCCGATGATCGCCGTCACGGCGGTGGTCGTGCTCGCGTGGCGCGCCCACGCCATCCGCCGCTCGGGCGCTGAGCTGCGCCCTTTGGTCAAGCCCGTCGCTACACGGATCGGAGTGCTGATCGTCCTAGCGGCGCTATTGAACCTCGTCGGGCTCACGCGCGACGTTCACTACTTCCAGGCGATCCTTCGCAATCAGGTGCCTCTGCCGCGCGTGTCCTATCACCTGCCCGTCGAAATCATGCCTGGGTGGCTGCTGCAGACGCGCGAATTCTGGAACTTGAGCAGCCTCGGCACCGCCGACTTCAAGCAGCTTGTGCTCGGCGCGTTCCTGCCAGTCGTATTTCTCGTCTTCATAGCGATCGGCGTTCGTCGCCACCGACCTGCCCTGGCGCTCGTCGCCCTGGCGGGCGTTTGCGCCCTGACGGCCGAGTACTCATACGCTAGCCGTGAAGCCTGCACCTATTGCGCCGAGCGAGACCTGCTGCCGGTCGTCCCCATACTCATCGTCCTGCTCACGCTGGGGCTCTCGATGTTTCTTGGCATGCCCAGGCGCCGCGCTCGGCTCGTCGGTGCCATCGGCGTCGTGCTGGTCGTTGTCAGCGTCGGCCAGCGTGCACGAGTCGAGCTGCAGCGGTTCAGCGACAGTGCCTACTTCCTCGACTCCGCCAACCGCAGCGTGCTCGATCACGTTCCCGATCGGCCGCGAGCCATTCAGATGGAAGGCTACGGCGAGTCGGTGAGCGCACAGGCCGAGCAGCCGCTCGTGCATCATCTTCTCGATGAGCGGTTCCCCGGCAAGGTCTCGATCGCCCTGGGCTCCAACCTCTACAACGGTACTGAATACCTCAACTTCGGCGTCCCCGAATCCCCCGGCCCCGCGTTCGATCCCACCTATGACTACGTTCTGACGCGGCTTGCGGGGGTCGATACCGACCGCCAGGTGGTTGTGCGCAGCGGGCCCATTGCGCTCGAGCGTCGAACGCGGGCGCTTGACGTGCTCACCTACTCGGGGATCGAGGTTCCTCTCGCACGCCTGGACAGCTCCGGCACAGCTTGGGTGCAAACCGCGCTGCCGCTCCTGCTCTATGTCGTCGGGCCAAGTCACGGCCCCACGTGGGTGAAGCTGACTTTCAGATCCAACACCGCCGTGAGCCTTGCGCCCGGGAGCAGGGCACGCGCCCGACGGCACGGCGACAACTTGGTCACCTGCGTTCCGGTCACCGGGACCGCCCCGGTTCGCCAAGCCGCGGTGCAAGTCGCGGCGCCGGCGGCAAGCCCGCCAATCCCGCCCGAAGAGTTCCCGCCGGTGGTGCCGCAGGAGAGCGTTGCCCTTTCGGCCATGCAAGCAGTCGAAGGAAGCTGCGTCGCGTGAGTCAAATCGCTGCGCGGACCGACCGGGGTACCTGGCCCTAGCGCACACCGCGCCCTACCCTTCGAGCGTTTTCTCCGGATGGAACACGCGAGTCCGAAACAGTACGAAGTTGGCCACCGTGATCAGTGCTGTCGTCACGACGTAGACGATCTCCGTGGATATGCCGAGGGCGTCTGGAAGCAGGCCCGTCGTCGCGGCAGTGAGGCCATATTGAGTCAATGAGATGGCCAGATAGCGACCAGCCTGAGTGCGAAGCGACAGCGCGAACTCCTCGTGGTGAACCCAGACGAACAGTCGCTGGAGGGTGAAATGTGCGCCGAGGGCGGTCGTGAAGCCAATCGCAAGCGCGGCCTGAAACGGAAGTCCGACTACCTTCGCGAGTAGAAGCGTCACGAGCAGATACACGGCTGCCACAGTGCCGCCCGCGAGAGCAAAGCGCACGATCCTCCCGAACAAGCCCACCCCTGCCGGAGGTTCGCGCGCAGCCTGATCGCGCTCCAGTGCGTCGTTCCCTGCCAGTTCGATCACCGCAGGAACCATAGCGAGGGCCGCCCCAGCTGCCGCTAGGCTTGCGCGATGGATGCGGCGAGAACCGAGACGGGACAGGACGCGGCGAGTGTCGCCAAGAACGCCCAGTTCTTCGACGCGAACGGGCGCTACGCCGAACGCGTCGGAACGCTCGAGACCTATAAGCAGATACGTAACGCAGTCGACCCCGAGATCGCCGGCTCGTTGCGACTTCTCGATGTCGGCAACGGCGGCGTGTTCGACTACGACACGAGCCTGGCACAGCAGGTGGTCGGTGTCGATCTGTTCCTCGACGACACTCCCCCGAACCTTCCCTCGAATGTGACCCTTCGTCGTGGGGACGCCCTTGCTCTCGACGAGCCGGACGCCGGATATGACCGTGTCCTCGAGGTTTCCGTTTTTCACCATCTGATCGGGCACGACGTCGATTCCACTCTCACGAACGTGCGGCGGGCAGTCGATGAGGCGCACCGCGTGCTGGAGCCGGGTGGCCGTCTGGTCGTCATGGAGTCGTGCGTCTCCGCACGCGCCTTCACGATCGAGCGCAGGCTGTTCGGCGCGCTTCAGAGGCTCGCCCGCACAAGAGTGATGCAGCATCCCGCGACCTTGCAGTTCCCGCCCGAGACGATCGCCACGGTGATTCGCGAGAGGTTCGGCTCGGTGTCGGTGACGCCGATCCCCGTGGGCCGATGGATCATTCAGTTCGGCTTTCGTTGGCCAACGGCGCTCACCCCGGCACGTCCTTACTTGTTCACCGCGACTCGCGAAGACTGACTCAGGCGTCGCGCGTAGCTTGTGTCTCGAGCGAGCGCAGAAACGACTCCGTTTCAGCAAGCCCAGCGGGCGTGCCAATCTCATAGAAACGCTCAGGCGCCGCATAGCCGAACAGCTCGCCGCGGGCGGCGAGGACGTGTTGCAGTTCCGACAGGTCATGCATCTGCTCCGTGGACGGATCCAGCGCCGCTGCAGTGAGGCCGCCCAAGCCGTAGTCGATCCACTCCATGTCGGCATGAGGCCGTCGCTTGTCGTAGGAGAGCACCCGAGAGCCGTCGAAGCGAACATTCGAGATGTCCCAGCGCCCCTCATTGCGGAGCACTGTCATCAGCGCCGAGAGCCCGCTGTGCTCCCATGAACGCGCAACGGCTCGGTAGTCGATGCGCAGGTAAGTATCCCCGTAAAGAACGAGAAACCGCCGTCCCAAGTGGCTAGCCGCGCGCCTGATCGCCCCCAGCGTCCCGTCGAGCCCGGGTCCGTCATAGCTGTAGCTGATCTGCACGCCGAAGCGGTTCTGCCCGATCGTCTGCTCGATGCGCTCGCCGAGGTAGCCGACGCAGATGACCGCCTGCGTCGCGCCGTGCGCGGCGAGCAGCTTGAGTTGGTGGAGAAGGAACGGCTGACCGGCGACTTCCAGCAAGGGCTTGGGTGTGTCCTGCACACGCGTGCCGAGCCGTGTCCCCTTCCCTCCGGCGAGAATGCAGACCGGCGGCAACTCGTACTCGCCGCTCACCGCTGGGGCTCGTCCCATCCGTAGCGTGACTCGAGGATGTACTTGGGGCGCTGACGGGTCTCGTCATAAATCCGCCCGACGTACTCACCCATCACTCCCAGGGAGAGCAGCTGGATCCCGCTGAAGAACGCGACTACGACCACGACGGTCGGATTGCCGACGGGAAATGCCACGCCCGCGAGCTTGAGCGCCAGATAGGCAATCGCGACGACGAACGCAAGGCCGGAGAAGACGACTCCCGCCACCGAGATCAGCTGCAACGGATACCGAGAAAAGCCGATCACACCGTTGAGACCGATGGTGAGCGAGCCGAATAGCTGGTTGTACTTGCTGTCGCCGACGACCCTCGGGTCGCGGTCATAAAGAACGCTCGTCTGTTTGAAGCCAACGATCCCAACCAGCCCCCTGAGAAAGCCGTGGCCCTCCTTGAGCGAGACGACGTTCTCGACGACCCGTCTGCTCATCAGGCGAAAGTCGCCGGTGTTCGGGGGGATTTCGACCTCCGCTATGCGCGCGATGATGCGATAGCCGAGCCACGAGACAAAACGCTTCAGCGGGGTCTCTCCGGCGCGGGAACGACGTTTGGCATAGACCACGTCGAAGCCCTCGCGCCAGCGCTGCACGAGCTCGGGGATGAGCTCGGGCGGATCCTGCAAATCGCAATCGATCACGACCGTCGCATCGCCACTGGCGAACTCGAGTCCCGCCAGCGTGGCCATCGGCTGGCCGAACCGCCGAGAGAAGCGCAACATCTTCACTCGTGCGTCGCGCTTACGCAGCTCGAGGATCAGCTCCTCGGTCCGGTCGGTCGACGGGTCGACGCTGAAGATCAGCTCCCAATCGATGCCGAGGCCATCGAGCACGCCGCGCAGCCGGTCATACGCCCGCTCTATGTTCGCCTCCTCGTTGTAGGCGGGGATGACGATGCTCAGGACGTCGCTCATGCCCGGCTCCCGTCGCGCCTGCTCACTGGCCGCTCTCCGGTCGGCGCAGGACCGTAAGCGACCGAACTCCCCAAGGAGCGCGAACGCCGCCCTTGCCGATCCAGTCCTCGAGCCGCCATAGCACTCGGCCGACGCGAGAGTCGCGCGTGGAGGCGATATCACGCGCGACACGAGCCGCGAGGGCGGGGCCCTCTAGGCGACCAAAACGCAGGCGGTTGCGTGCCTTCACGAGCCAGAACGCAGGAAAGACGAGAGAGGCCAGATGGAGATCCTCGACCACTTCCAGGCCAGCCTCACGGCCCTTGCGCGCTAGCTCGCGGCGCGCGTAGCGACGCTGGTGGCCCAGAAAGCGGTCGTAGTAGTCGAACGTGCTGGGCCCAGCAGGAACGACGACCACAGCTCGGCCGGCCGGCTTCAGCACACGCGCCATCTCGCGTAGGGCGCGGCGGTCGTCCGCGATGTGCTCGAGCAGGTTCGCGCTCACGACGCCGTCCACGCTCGCGTCCGCAAGCGGCAGTGAACAGGCGTCGGCATGGAGCAGGCGAGCATCGGGGACCAGCTCGTGGGCCTTGCGAAGACCGCCGGCAAGCAGATCTATCCCGATCAACTGCGCATCCGGGTATGCGCCACGAATGTCCTCGAGCAGGTATCCCGTGGAGCAGCCCACATCGGCAATGCGCGGGGCCTGCGGCAGCGGGCCCACACGCGCCAGGATCGCCGCGCGGGTCCACTGGTCTATGAAATGGGTCCGGCTCGCCTCCTCGTGGAGCTCCTCCAGCTCGTCGGACCAGTTCAGCGTGGGGTCCGTCTGGACGTAGCTGAGGAATGGCTCGCGTGCGTCGCGTGAAGACCTCCAGCCGCGATCAAACTCCGGCACTGCTGTCGCACCCTCCGGCGGCTGGATCGCCGAGCTGCTCATCGGAGTTCCCTTGCGCTGTTGCCTGCGTGGGTCATACCCGCACCGTGTCGCGCATCAAAGCAAATGCAGGCGAGAGCGCATATGCGGCCTCGACCTGGGTCCAGGCGTAGCCAGCCGCTTCGAGATCCCCCGACAGCGGCCTTCCGTCTGCAGCTGAGAGAGCTGCGGCGAAATGCTCCCACTCGGCCGCCCACGAGCCGTCCTCCGGCGGATAGTCGATCACCTCTACCTCGGGTGGGCCCAACTCGGGTCCCATGCGATATATGCGCAGCCGCTGCGGACCGTAGGAGCGGGCCAGGCCTTCGACGTGGAGCTTCGCGGTGCGGCAGTAGACCTCCAGCGAGAACAGGTTCTTCCACTCCGTCCAGCTGACGTGCAGAGTCGCCCAGGGCGACTCGCGCGAGGCTCCGTCGCCGAGCAGCAGCGCGGCGTTGTCCTCCACGGGCGCGTCCCAGAACTGTGTGCGCAGCAGCGCGGAGTGCAGCGGCAACGGCCCGGCGATCCAATGCGTGAGGTCGAGCAGGTGCATCCCCTGATCGATCAGCTCGCCACCACCGGAGCGCCGGGGATCGGCGCGCCACTCACGGTCATACCCGAGGCGTCCACCGTGACCGTAGCGACCCCGTATATGCATCAGCTCTCCATGCGCGCTCGAATGCACCTCGGCGGCGGCGCGCTGCAGCCCGCCGTGAAAGCGATGGTTGAAGCCGACCTTCACGCGCTTGCCAGTTGCCTGCTCGAGCGCACTCAGCCGCTCTATCTGCCTCACGCCCAATCCGGCGGGCTTCTCGACGAGCACGTGAGCTCCGGCCTCGAGCGCAGTTTCGGCCAGCGGCGCCAGCGAATCGTGGCTGACCGCGATGACCACGACGTCCGGACTGCATTCGAGGAGCTGGTCGATGTTTGCGAATGCGCGCGTTCGATGTTCCGCAGCAAACGAGGCCGACGCGGACTCGGACGCGTCGGTGCAACCCACGAGCTCGTCCTCCGCACCCAGGGCATCGGCTCGCTTGTTGCCGATCAGGCCACACCCGACTACGCCGACCCGCAGCGCTTTGCGGCTCATGCGTACTCGCTCGCATACGCGCCGTCGAACTCGAAGTCGAACGCAAGCTCGGAGGCGCCGGCCGCGGCCATCGCCTGCCTGGTGTCCTCGGGCCTGGGTGCGTAGACGAGCAGAAAGCCTCCGCCCCCGGCCCCGACCAGCTTGCCTCCGATGACGCCGCTGCGCCGCGCCAGCGTGTAGAGCCGGTCGATGTTCTCGTCGGTCATGCCCGGAGACCGACGACGCTTGTACTGCCAGTGCTCGTGCATCAGTTCGCCGTACTGCTCCAGCGCTCCGTCACGCAACAGCTCGCAACTGCGTCGTCCCAGCTCCTTGGTGTGGTGCAGGTTCTCGATCATCTCGCTGTCACCTGCCTTCGAGCGCTCGTCCTGGTCAGCGAGAACCTTCGAGGCCGAACGCGCCTCGCCGGTGTAGAACAGCAGCAACTGGTCGCGCAGCCTCCTCAGGATGTTCGGCTGGAGCTCCAAGGGCTCAACGTCCACGCCGCCGTCGTGGTGGAACGTGTAGGCGCAGATCCCTCCGTGGGCCGCGACGTAGGGGTCCTGCTTGCCAACCGGCTCACCAAGCACGTCGATCTCGATCTCGCACGCCGCCTCGGCGAGCGCGCCCGCAGTGATAGACGTGCGCCGCGCATGAGCCAGACCCTTCAGCAGGCACACGGTGTAGGCACCCGACGATCCCATACCTGTCCCGGCTGGGACATCGGCGACCGATGCTATCTCCAGCGGTTTCCCGCGCCAGTGGCGCGCGAGCGTCTCTCGCAGGATCGGGTGGCGGATCTCGCTTATCTCGTCGACCTCCTCCATCTCTGAGTACTTCATCCGGTAACGCCGCTGAAAGACGGTGTGCGTGAGCATGTAGACGTACTTGTCGATTGCTCCCGAAACGAGGAAGCCGCCGTGCTCGCCGTAATAGGAGGGAAGGTCCGTGCCCCCTCCCCCGAGCGATATGCGCAGCGGGGCGCGGCTGAAGATAACGCTCATGTGGCGATGCCTTCGGTGACCTCGTCGCTCCAGGCGTACTCGTTGCTCGACAGCCAGTCCAGCGTTCTCACGATCGCCTCTCTGATCGTGAGGCTCGGCTCCCAGCCGAGGCTCCGCATCCGCGACGTGTCCAGCCGAATCAAGGGACTGTCGCCCGTCCAGCCACGGCGCCCGCCCGTGTGTTCGAGCGCGGGAGCGACCCCAAGGCGCTCGGCGATGATCGCTATCGATTCGTCGACAACCACTGTCTCATCTGTGCCGAGGTTGTAGATGTGCGCGCCGGGGTCCCCATCGTGCCTCGCGGCGGCTGTGAGGATCGCCTCGATGCAGTCCTCGATATACAGATAGGACTTCTCTTGACGGCCGTCGCCTAGAACACGCAAGCGCTTGGGGTCTTGCTGCAGCGCTCGGAAGAAGTCGAAGACGTGACCGTGCGTGTAGCGCTCACCGAGGATCGAGACGAAGCGAAGGATCAGGCCGGTGAAATCGTACCCAGTCGCGTATGCGGCGATGAGACCCTCGCCGGCGAGCTTCGAGGCCGCATAGAGCGACGTCTGCACGGGAAACGGTGCATCCTCGGGCGTCGGGAACACGACCGGCTCGCCGTAGACCGAGCCGGTCGAGGAGAAGGCGATCTGCGTCACACCCGTGTTTCTCATCGCCTCCAAGACATGCGAGGTTGCGATCGTGTTCTGCTCGAGGTCGTGGCGCGGGTGCTCGAGACCGTGACGGACGTCGGCGTTGGCCTGCAGGTGAAATACCCAGTCGCAACCGCTGAATGCAGCTTCGAGCGTACCCATGTCGAGAACGTCCCCTTCGACCAGCTTCACGAGCGGGCTGCGCAATGCGTCGGCGATGAACTCACGCCGTCCGGTGCGGAAGTCATCGACGATCACGACCTCCACGCCGCGCGCGACGAGCCGATCGGCGAGGTTGCTCCCTATGAAGCCGCCGCCCCCGGTGACGCAGACCCGGTTCACGGCATCCACCTACGAGCGCGTCGACCTCGAGGCCGGGCGTTTGAGCAAACCGTGGGCATCGCTAGAGCGTGAAACCCGCGGCCATTGCGTCGCCGTGGAACATCTGCACCGTCTCGAGCGAGTACTGCTCGAGGTTCTTGCCGAGACAGTCGAGCTTCTTGAGCAGGTCATGCGTCACGGTGATGATGTGGCAGCCGACCTGGTCTGCCTGCACGAGGTTGAGGATCTCTCGGGGAGATGCCCAGATCAGCTCTGAGCGTGGAGCCTCGATCATGATGTCGACCGAGCGGGCCATGATCGGCACCGGGTCGATGCCCGCATCGGCAATACGGCCTGCGAACACCGACAGATAGGAAGGGGCTCCGTCCTTTACCGCGGCCGTGATCAGCTCCACCTGGCCGGTCGTGAAGAGCGCGGTTACGTTGACCTTTATTCCGTCTTCGGAGAGCTCGCGAACGAGCGAGGCCATCGAGTCTCCCTTGGTCGTCGTGACCGGGATCTTGACGTAGACATTCTCGCCCCAGGAGGAGATCAGGCGCGCCTGACGGCGCATTTCCTCGATGTCGTCTGCGAACACCTCGAAGGAGATCGGGTGCTGGGTGATGCGCTCGAGCAGTCGCTTGGCGAACTCGGCGTAGTCGGTCAGCCCGGCCTTCCACATGAGCGTCGGGTTCGTCGTGAATCCTGAGATCCGCGGGTCGGAGGCCAGCTTTAGGATCCCGTCGAGATCGGCTCCGTCGGCGAAGATGCGGGTGGAGATGTTGTCCAGCATGAGGGCGCAGTGCTACGTGCGGCTTTCGATACCCGCGCAGGGGCGGCACAATCGCAAGGTTACTCCCGGGGTTGGTCGAGAACTCGCGCAACGGCCTCCGCGAGGTCGCGGGCGCACAGGTCTGGCCGCACGTCGCCCGAGCGTCTGTGAGCGCTGTCGCGATTCTCGATCAGGGCCGTATGGCATCCCGCCCGTTGCCCGGCGGTGACGTCCGTCTCGCTGTCGCCGAACATCCACGAGGCGGCGAGATCGAGGCCGAGTGCGGTCGCAGCGTCGAGCAGCATCCCGGGCTCCGGCTTGCGACAGTCGCATGGCCCCGACAGGCTGGGCACGTTCGCCAGCGGATGGTGCATGCACAGGCGGGAGGCGCCGATGCGAGCGCCTTCGCGATCGAGCAGTTCGAGCACGTGACCGTGGATCGCATGAAGCTGGGCGACGGTGACGACGCCCTTCGCCGCGGCGGGCTGATTCGTCACGCATACGAGGAGATAACCGGCCTCCGCGAGTTCACGGGCTGCCGCCGCAGCTCCGGTAATCAGACGCACATCGGTAATGCGCAAGGGGGACTCCGGATCACCGGAGGCTGGATCGGGGACGAGCTCGTTCAGGACACCGTCGCGGTCGAGAAATGCCGCCGGACGACCACTCACGGCTTTGCGGGCGCCGCGAGTGACTCCCAGTGTCCTTGTTTGAGCGCGAGGTCGGGATGGGAGACCAGTCCATGCCAGACGACGGCCTGAAGCGACTCGACCAGCGGGGTCCGCAACGGCGCCGGAGGCGCGAGCACGATTGCGACGTCCGCGGCTTCCGCCAGCACGCCACCGGGCGCCCCGACGACGCCGTAGATCGAAGCGTTCGTGTCGCGCGCCAGCTCGATGGCGCGGACGATGTTCATCGAGACGTTGTGCTCGCGCGAGCCGCCGCCAACCGAAAAAACGAGCAGGGCATCGTCAGCGGCGAGTCGCGAGACCTCGAGCCAGGCGCTGTAGGACGTCTCCCAGCCGTCGTCATTGGTCCTGGCGGTCAACTCTGAGACGTTGTCGCTCGGCGCGTAGCTCTCCAACCCGCACAGCTTGCGGAAGTCGTTGACGGCGTGAGATGCGTGGCCGGCCCCACCGCCGACGCCAAGCACGAACAGCCGTCCGCGACGCTCGCGCACTGCAACCAACCCGGCGGCCATCGCGTCCAGCCGCTCAGACTCGACGTCCGCCGCGAGCGTGGCAGCCGCCTTCAGGTAGTCAGTGCTGTGGGCCGAAGGGAGCACGAGGCACAGTCTTGCAGAGCGCTCGGGGCGCCCCGAGCCGTTCGGCTGACGGCGCTGGCCGCGGATAACCTCCAGCGATGGCCGGTGCCGATTTTCAGTCGCCAGGAGACCATTCCGCCCCGATCACCAGCGTCGGCGTACTCGGGCTGTGGCATCTGGGCTGCGTCACGGCTGCCTGTCTCGCCGAGGGGGGCCTGGAGGTGGTCGCCACCGACCCCGACGCCGCGGTCGTCGCGGGCCTGCTGGACGACCATCCGCCCGTCGCCGAGCCTGGGCTCGCGGAGCTGCTCGCTCGTGGCAGGCACGCGGGGCGTCTGAGCTTCCACGGTCTCACCGACCACCCGCTTCGCCACGCGGATGCGGTGTGGATCGCTTTCGACACTCCCGTCGACGACGATGACCACGCCGACGCCGAGTGGGTGATCGACGAGGCCTACCGGGCACTGCTCCACGCCAATCAGGGAGCGCTCGTGATCGTCTCGTCGCAGCTCCCCGTGGGGAGCACGTCCAGGCTCGCGGAGAGGCTCGCGAGCTCCGGCAGAGATGACCTCGAGTTTGCGTGCGTGCCTGAGAACCTGCGACTCGGCGAGGCCCTGTCGACGTTCCGCTCCCCGGACCGATTCGTCGCGGGCGTGCGAGGACAACAAGAGCGAGACCGCCTGGAGCCGCTGCTCAGTCGTTTCAGCGAGCGAATCGAGTGGATGGGGGTCGAGTCCGCGGAGATGACCAAGCACGCGCTCAATGCATTCCTCGCCACGTCGGTCGCCTTCATCAACGAGATCGCGTCACTTTGTGAGGCAGTCGGTGCAAACGCCTCGGAGGTGTCACGTGGGCTGAAGAGCGACCGGCGCATAGGGGCCCGGGCCTATCTGGCGCCGGGGGATGTGTTCGCGGGTGGAACGCTCGCGCGCGACATCGACGCGCTCGAGAACCTCGGCGCCGACGAGCACCTGCCGGTGGGGCTGATCGCAGGCGTTGCCGTGAGCAACCAGGCGCACCGCTCGTGGGCCCGTCGCGCATTGCTCGCGCTGCTCGCGGCGGACGTCAAGCCGGGCGTAGCCGATGCGAACGCCGACGACGACGCGCGTCGTCTGCTCGCGGGCCGGCGAATCGCGGTCTGGGGGCTCACCTACAAGCCCGGCACCGACACGCTGCGCCGGTCATCGGCGCTCGAGATGTGCGGATGGCTGAGCGAGCACGGGGCTTTCGTGCGTGTCCACGATCCAGCGGTCGCCGTCCTTCCGAACGGCGCAGGCGACCGACTCGAACTTTGTGACACGCCGCTTGGCACCGCAAAGAACGCCGATGCCCTGGTCATGTGCACGCCCTGGCCCGAGTATCGCGAGGTCGACCCGCGGGAGCTCGCGGCGGCGATGCGTAGGCCAATCGTTGTCGACGCCGGTGGCCATCTGCGCGCGAGCGTCGCGTCGGTCCCATCGATTCGCTACGCGCAGGTCGGGACCCGCCCGTGAGCGACGTGCTGACCGGTCGCAGCGCCCTGATCACGGGCGCGAGTCGCGGGCTCGGGCTGGAGATCTGCCATGCATATCTGGCTGCGGGCGCCAGCGTCTTCATATGCTCACGCGACACCGCGGAGCTCGAGCGCGCGCGGGCCGAGTTGAGCTCCCGCATCCGCGATGCGGATCGCGTTGGCGCACTCGTCGCCGACGTATCCGATCAGCGGCAGGTCGACGCACTCGTGAAGGCCGCCACCGATCGCTTCCCAGAGCTCTCGATCCTCGTCAACAACGCGGGCATATACGGTCCCAAGGGGCCAATCGAGAAGGTGGATCTGCAGCAATGGGCTCGCGCTCTCGAGGTCAACCTGATCGGCTCGGTGCGCATGGCGCGCACCATGATCCCGCAGTTCGAGCGACTCGGCCATGGCAAGGTCGTGCAGTTGTCCGGCGGTGGCGCAACCGCGCCGCTTCCCGGGCTCAGTGCATACGCGGCCTCCAAGGCAGCGGTCATCCGCTTCGCCGAGACGCTCGCCGTCGAATTGGCCGAGCGAAGAATCGACGTCAACGCGATCGCACCCGGCGCGCTCAATACACGCATGTTGGACGAGGTGCTTCAGGCCGGTCCGGAGCAGGTAGGCGACGCGTTCTACGAGAAGGCGATCGAGCAGGAGCAATCGGGGGGAACACCGCTCGCGAGAGGAGCGGAGCTCGCCGTTTGGCTCGCGTCGCCCGCGAGCGACGGGATCACCGGCAAGCTGTTGAGCGCTATTTGGGATCCGTGGCGCGAGCTGGCGGAGCACCGTGATGACCTGGCCTCGGACATCTACACACTTCGGCGCATAGTGCCAGGCGACCGAGGACACGACTGGGGCGAGGTCTAGCCGGGCGCCCGGACGGGACGTCGCTGGAGAAGGAAGTAGGTTGACCGCGTGCGAATCGACGACCTGATGGAGAATCTCCCGGCGCAGACAGAGCGGCTGAGCTCCGCGCGTGAGCAGGTCGACGGTGACATTCCTTGGTACCCGTACAACATCTTCGGCAACCTCGTGCACGTCGACGCGATGCTGTCGGGCGTCAATCGGGATCTGACCGGCCTAGCCCAGAACCTGCCGGTCGCCGACATCGGCGCCGCCGATGGTGACCTCGCGTTCCTGCTCGAGGATGTCGGCGGATGGGATGTCGACATCGTCGACACTGCTGCGACGAACATGAACGGCCTACGCGGCGCCCGCGCGCTGCGGGATCATCTCTCCTCGAAGGTGAGTGTCCACGATATCGACCTCGATCGGCAGTTCGAGCTTCCGCGTGAGCGCTACGGGCTGGTCTTCCTGCTCGGCATCCTCTACCACTTGCAGAACCCGTACTACATGATGCGAGAGCTGGCCACACGCTCGGATTACTGCCTGCTCAGCACGAAGGTTGCGCGCTTCGCCGGAGCCCAGCGCACGCCGATCGCGGACCTACCGATAGGGTACCTGGTGGCGCCACGCGAGACGAACAACGATCCGACCAACTACTGGATCTTCTCGCCGGCGGGCGTGGAACGGCTCGTCGAGCGCACCGGCTGGAGGATCCTCGAGCGTGCCAACGTCGGCAACACGACGGGGTCCGATCCCGCGACGTCTGAGAACGACGAGCGGATGTTCATGCTGCTGCAGAGCACGTCCGCCCCAGCTCCGACCTAGCCGTCGGGCGACGAGCGCTCACGCGGACCGCCCAGCCGCCGAGCGACCAGGATCGCCGGCCAGCCGCGGGCGCGCGCCGGAGAGGACGTCGCGCAGCCGTTCGTCGAGCACCGCCGGCGAGCATTTGCTGGCGATCAGCTCACGCCCGCCATGCGACAGAGAGCTCCATAGGGTGTCGTCCTCGATTACGCGCACGATCCGGTCGGCAAGCGCTTCCGCGTCGTCGGCAATCAGCATGTTCTCGCCGTCCTCGCCGTCGAGCCCTTCGGCGCCCACGCACGTGGTGACGACCGGCACGCCCGCGGCGAGCCCCTGCGTGATTTTTCCCTTGACGCCGGCCCCGAATCGGACGGGCACGACCATCGCGCGCGCCGAACGCATGACCGAGTCCAAGTCCTCGACCCAGCCGCGAATCTCCACACGCGAGGAGGCCAGATCCTCGACCTCCTGTGACGCGCTGCCTCCGACGATCGACACCGCAATGTCGGGCCGTCGCTGCCACACGTGCGGCATCACCTCGCGCACGAGGTACTTCACGGCGTCAGAGTTCGGCGGATGCTCGAAGCTGCCGACGAACAGGATGTCGCGGCGCCCCGCGGCCGCCGGCACGCTCTCGGCGACCTCGTGGATCGTCGGGATCACGACAACGTTCGCATTGGGCACATCGCTGAGTATCTGTGCCCGCTCCTCCGCGGTAACGGAAATCGTCAGATCGCAAGCGCGTACCATCGCCAGCTCCAGCTCGAACAGCGCCGCCGCCTTGGGGCCCTGGGCAACGATCTTGCCGTCTGACGGCGGCGGCTCAGTCTGCCCGAGGGCGAAGCGCCGGGACTCGCGCACCCAGTGGAGGTCAACCGTGTCATAGGCGACGACCGCTGCCGGCGCGAACTCTCTGACCGAGTCCAGCCAGCGGCTCGCCGGGTGCGGCCGCGAAAGGATTGCGGCCGTCAGGCTCGGGCCGATCTCCTCCAACACTGGCATCACGTCGATTGAGCCGTAGATCACCTCCACGCCCAGCCGCTGCAACTTGCGCGTGTACGGTTCCAGTCGCGCCGCGTTATCGGGCGCGAACGTTACCGCGTAGCCGAGCCGCTGCAGCGAGCAGATAATCTCGAACATCCGCAGCGAGCCCGCGTCGCGGTCCCACATCGGCGTCCGGAAGTCGACCGCCAGCACCTGCGGACCGCGGTGGCGTCGCGCGGCCTCCTCGACGCGCCGCTGCCGGCCCGGCCGGAGGTGCTCGGCCGCCAACAGCTCGCGCCACTTGGCGACGAACTTCACACGGTTGATCTCCTGGTGGCGCTTGTGTCCCGTGTTGATGTCGGTTCCCGCCGTCGAGCCCTCTGCATGCACGACGACCGAGTCGGGTTCGTAGAGCACGCGCCAGCCGCGCTGGCGCGCCTCGAAACAGAGGTCGGCGTCCTCGTAGTACATCGGCACGAACCGCTCGTCGTAGCCGCCCACGTCCTGCCAGAGCTCCTTGCGAACCATCAGCGCCGCCGCCGACCCGTAGTCGATCTCGCGCGTGTATTCGTACTGGGGCCGCGAGGGCTCGTCGCCACGCCCGTAGTTGACGCCCGTCCCGTCGTTCCACAGGATGCCACCAGCCTCGCTGAGCAGCCCGTCTGGGGCGAGGAACTTCGGCGCGACGACACCCACGCGATCCATCGAGTCAGCGCCTAGCAGCAGGCTTTCGAGCCATCCCGGCGTCGCTTCGATGTCGTTGTTGCACAGCACCAGCCACTCGCCGCGAGCCGACGCCGCGCCGCGGTTAACGCTGCGCAGGTAGCCCTCGTTCTCCTCGTTGTGCAGGATCCGTGCGCCATCGACGAGCCCGAGGAGCCCTTTCGTATCGAGGTCGGCGGTGTCGTCGACGAGGATCACCTCGAAGGCGACGCCGTCGGTGTGGTCGCGGATCGTCTCCAGCGCGCGTCGCGTCAGCCCTGCGCCGGAGTACAGCGGGATCACCAGCGACACGCGTGGGCGCGCGAACTGCGGAAACACGATGCGCTCGCCCATGGGAGCCGCCGCCTGAGACGCCGCCGGCGCCAGCTGCGTGCCGCGTCTGGCCATCAGTCGGCCCGCGAAGCGCAGCCCCAGCCGGAGCGCCCGCGCCGGGAGCGAGCGCTCTCCCCCGAGCGACACGAACAGGCGTCCGCGCACTTTCTGGAACGTCTGCCAGGTGATCGACGCTTCGACCTCGCTCGTGAAGCGGCGCGCGTGCTCCAGCTGGCCGTGGGCGTCGACCAGACCTGCCTCCATTTCGGATATGCGCGTGCGGGAGCGCATCAGCTCGCCCACCTGGTATGCGATCTGCTCATCGCGCTGGGCCAGCTCGGCGTCGAGCGTGCGCACCTGCGCGTCGCGCGCCACTTCGCGCTCGGCGAAGTCCGCCTCGCGCCTGCGCATCTCGGCCGTCGCCGCGTGCACCTGCTCGGTCGCGGCGTCGCGCCCGCCGAGCAGCGCGTTTGCCGCCTCGATCCCCCTGCGTTCCGTGGCGCGCAGGAGCTCCAGTCCGCAGTCGCCGAGCGTCGAAGATTCGGGCACGTTCGGAAGCGCCGCGTTGGATGCCACCGCGACCAGGTACAGCGCCGCGGGCTCGCCAGCGATTCGCCATTCCTCGCCCGCGCGCTCGATGAAGAACTCTGACTGGGCCGAGCCGCTGTCGACCGGTCCGCTCTCGATCGCGCCGAGATGCGAACCCGTGATCGTCCGCTGGCCCCATACAGCCTTGTGCGCGAAGGTTTCCCCAAGCAGTGCGGAGAACTCCTCGTACGTCAGCTCGCGCTCGTGAAATGGATTCTCTTGACCGGACGCCTCGCTGTAGAGCCGCCGATCGGGGGTGGAGATGATCAGCAGCCCGTCACTCGACAGGACCCGCTCTACCTCTGCAAGCATCCGACCCTGGTCGGAGAGGTGCTCGACGATCTCAAACGCGACCACGACATCGAAGGAGTCGGTCTCGAACGCCGAGAGATCGAGCGCGCTGCCCACCTCGAAGGATACGGTCGGGCTCGACCAATTCAAACGCGCGTGCTCGACCGTGCGCTCGTCGATATCGACGCCGACAACCGCGTTGGCGCGTTCGGCCAGGATCGCAGCGCCGAAGCCCTCGCCGCTGCCGAGGTCGAGCACACGCTTGCCGTCCACGAGCTGCGCAGCCCACAGATAGCGATGCATGTGCTCGTAGACCACCTGCACGTCCGGCGCCCACGGCACGCAGCGCTCGCCCGTCCACTCGATCAGCCTCGGTGCCCCGGCCCGGCGATCCAAAGTCATGGGGCGCCCCTTGGCGATCGCTGCTCGACGTCGGCCGGGGCGCATATCGGCAAGTGATGAACGCGCACTGGCTGTTCCTACCATACCGTCAGGCGACGCACGCAGACGACGGCTCGGGCTCGCGAGCCACACGCCAGGGCGCGATACCCTGCAGCGATGCAAGGGCCCTCGGCAAACGATCGCTCGTGACCGTGGCCGAGCCGGCCGGCAAGGCATTCCCGCTGCCCGAAGTCTCGCGCGAGGTCGCGAGGGTCGGCAGGGAGGCGGCCGCTTCCAAGGCAGCCAGCCGCCGCAGCGCCGAGCGAGTGGTCGAGGTCGAGCAGATCCTCGCCGAGTCCAACGCCCAGACGTTCGCGCTCCAGGAGGCGCTCACCGAGCAGTCATCGTTGCTGGAGGATCAGAGGCAGCGGCTCGATCGTGCCGATCGCGTGATGGCCGCGATGAAGGCCTCGCTCAGCTGGCGAATCACCGCACCACTGCGGGCGCTCAAGCAGCGACGCTAGACAGACAGCTGAAGCGGTCCAACAGCTGGCTCCAAGCCGCCCCCGCATCGATCCCCTGGCTGCCCGGCAACTCGAGCCCCAGACGCTGACAGGCGACGATCTCGGGGATGCGCGTCCCGCGCCATCCACGATCGGCAAACGCACACCACAGCGCGAGATCCTCCCAGCCCGACAGAACCGTGTCGGTCGCGTACCCGCCCACCTCGATCACCGACCACCGGCGCACCATCGCCATCGCGTCGACGAAGTTGCCGTAGCGAAGCATGCCCGCGTCCCAGCCGAGATAGCTCGTAAGACCGCTCGGCCCGTCGACGCCGGCCTGCACGACGATGCCGTAGGCGAACGCCGCGCCGGGCGTGTCGTCGAGCGACTGCACGAGCCGCCCGAGTGCATGCGGAAATGGGACGTCGCGCGCGTCCATGTTGAACACGAGATCGCCAACGGCCAGCTCGATGCCCAAGTTGCGAGCTCGTGCCAAGCCGCCTCGACGCGCGCGCGTAACCAGCGTCGCTGAGAGCCAGGGCGCACGTGCAAGTGCCGCGCGGATCCGGTTGCCCGAGCCGTCGCTCGACGCGTCGTCGACTATCAGCAGCTCGAAGTCGGTGTATTGGCTCACCGCCACGCTGTCGATCGCGGCGCGGACCGACGCCGCCTGATCTGACACGGTCAGCACCACCGACACCCGGGGGGTTTCCCGGGGGGCAGCTCCGATGCGCTCGATCTGATCCGCGCCGCCATCACCCTGACCGCCCAGCTCGAGTTGGTGCAGCGAGCTGTGAAGGTCTCGCTGGTCCAGCGGCAGGTGTGCCATCACCCTTCGCATGGCGTCGAGATCGGTGCCTCCCTGAGTCAGCTCCCATGCCGGCGGAGGGAGTTGCGGCGGCTTGGGTCGTGCCAGCGGCGGATGAGCGTCTCCCAATTCGCCTGAGACCGGCCGGCCTGCAGCTTCGGCGATCGCCTCGGCGAGCACGGCGACCGATGCCGATAGCGGATGCCGCTCGCGCAACAGCTTGTATGCGGACATGCGGATCTGCGCAAGCCGGTCCGGGTTCTCGAGGAGGGCCTCCAGCGCGACATCGAGACTGTCGCACGAGACGCTGATGAAGTGCTCGCCCGGAATGAGCGGCTCGAAGCCGAGCGAGTGCTCGCTCAACAGTACACATCCGTTGGCGATCGCCTCGACGGCACGCTGCCACTCGAAGTAGCCCAGCTCGCCGCGGTGGATGTTCAGCAGCAGTTTCGTTTGCGCGAGCAGGCTCCACTTGCGCGGCCCCGAGATGAACAGCTCGGAATCGGCACGATGCGGCACCAACGCCTCGGGCAGGTGCAGCTCCGTTCGACGGCCGGCAAGTTGGCCGGCGCAGCGCGCGACCGCCGTCAGGCGGCGCTGAGTCGCGCCGGCGAGCAGCGCGACGTCAATCGGGCGGGATGCCCCAGGATCCCCGTGCCAGCGGTCCCAGCGCGGCGTGTAACCGAGCTGCAGGAACCTAGCCTCGATCCCCAGCTCGTGCAGGGCCGACACGCCCATGCGGTTGATGTCCACCGTTCGCGCCGCGCGCGCGGCGATCTGCGCACTTTCCTCGAACCAGTGCGTCCCCGGCTGCTCGGTGCAGATCGTGACGCTGCGACGCAGCTGGTGCTCGTTTGGGTGGGCGTCGGGCATGAGGAACGGAAGCAGCTCGTGCGGGACGAACACATACGCAAGCCCGTCGCGCGGCGCCGGGAAATGGTCGACTGCCCGCTCGACGGCGACCCCATGCTTGGCGAGCTCTTCAGCCAGCGCGTCGAGCAGCTCCGCGAAGAACACGTTTTGGCGACTGGCCGAGACGAGACAGGCGGTTAGCGCCACGCGATGCAAGCTAGCGCGAGCTGAACGACAGCGACGAGAGCGCGAACCCGAGCGAGCGGCTCTCTCCCCAGAGCTCCGGGTCACGGCCGTCCCGATTGGACCACGTGCCCTCGGTCGCAAACGACACGAGATAGTCGCCTGGAGCCAGCTCCAGCGAGAAAGCCTCCTCGTGCCAGTCCGCGTCACGCCAGCGCAGACGGGTGGACCAGGACTCCCCGGGCTCGTCAAGGCGCGTCAGCGCAACACGCAGCGTCCCGATCGAGCGAGGTGGCAAGCAGTAGCTGAAGTTGATCGAGCGCGCGGACTCCGCCAGGCGCACGACCGCGCCCGCGCGACCAGTCGCCCAGCGGTAGCGGCGAGCCGGGCTCTCCTCCGCTTCAAACCAGCCGTTGACGAGCTGCTCCTCGATTGTCGGCGAGCCCATCTCCAGGCCGCCCGGGGCGACGTCAAATGACTTCGCGAAGGAAAGGCTGGACAGTGCGAAAGAGAGTGAACGGGTGTCCCGCGGCGGATCCGACCAGCCGCGAGCAGCAGCGAACACGACTTCGTAGTCGCCGGGCTCCAACCTGAGCGGGTGGTTCTCCACCGATCGGGAGATGTACTGCCACGGCAAGCGCGTCGCCCACACGGGCGTCAACGGCTCGGCCGAGCCGACGCGGCGGATGTGAACGTCGATTGCGCCGATGTCGACGGGCACGTGGGCGTAGTCCAGATGCATACGCCCGACGGGCTCGTCCAGGTGGACCAGAACGGCAGCGCGCAACCCAGCCCAGCGGTAGCTGCGCTCGCTGACGCGCTCGGCTGGAAACCATCCATGCAGCAGCTGTCCCTCGGCGGCGGGATCGTCCATCTCGACAGCCGCGCAAGCGCACTCGGGGGTGGGTCCCAGCCGCAGAGGCACACCTGCCGGGAAGCCATTCCCCCACGATGGGTCGACGAGCCTATCCGGGACGCACGGGGCATGGCGCAGACGCCAGCGGCTGACGAGGGCGCTCGGCAGATGTTGCGCATTCCAGGCAATTGACCTGAGCTTCTGTACGCGCAACTGCATCGAGGCCTCTTTCAACTCGCGCGCCTCGCAGGTCGCCCACGTCACCAATGCGGCCGCCGGAGAATGCCTGAGCACCACGCGCATACGGTGGCGCTCGCACCACAGACGCTTGCGAGCGGAGTCGCCGCCGGATGCATCGGAGCCGTGGTCGATCCACGCATCGGATGCGATGGCGACCTTGTACCCGGCGCGCCACAAACGCACCCCGTAATCGACATCGTCGTAGTAGTTGAGCACGCGATCGTCAAAAGGGCCCACGCTCACCAACGCCTCGCGCCGCAGCGCCATCCCGCAGCCCATCGGATACAGCGCCTCCGAGCCGATCTGCGCGACCTCAAGGGATTCGTTCATGCAAAGGTCCGCTGCCCAGCCCTGGCGGTTGACGATCCCGCCCGCACCGTTGACGACCATCGGGTTGTCGTCGAAGAGGACCGTCGAGGCGACTCCGCCGATCGTCGGATCCTCGCCAAAGGCTTCCATCACGCGACTCAACCAGTGCGGTGTCGCGAAACCATCCGCATCGACGAACGCCACGATCTCGCCGCGTGCGTGACGCAGTCCAAGGTTGCGCGCGGCGGGACAACCGCGGTTGCGAGCGCTCTGAACGACCGTCAGCTCGCCGCGCCGCGACGCCTGCTCGGCCACCTGCAGCGTCGTGTCGGTGGATCCGTCGTCGACGACGATGATCTCGCGGTTGGCGTAGTCCTGTGCGAACAGATGCTCCAGGCAACGCCCCAGAACGTCGGCAGCGTTCCAGCACACAACGATGACCGACGCGAGCGGCTGCGCCGCTGGCGGCTGGCGTCGCGCGGCGCCGGGACTCACCGCCCGGCGCAACTCGTGCTGAGCCGCTCGCCACTCCTGCTCCTTCATGACTGAGCTCGCAGCCCACGAGATGCCTGACGCATTTGTCCGGTCATGTTAAAGACAGCGAGTCCTGCGGCCCGTGCCTGTCGTGCGGGCCGCACCTAAACTCCAGCCCTCTTGAGCGGCATCGCCCCCGAAACGATCAGCGTCGTCATCTCGACCTTCGAACGTCCTCAGGCGTGCGAGCGAGCGTTGCTATCTGCCCTGAACCAGCTCGATCCGCCGCTCGAGGTGCTCGTCTGCGACAACGGGTCGTGCGACGAGACACAGGCGCGCTTTCTCGAGTGGGAGCGGCGCGAGAGCCGAGTTCGCTACCTGCGCATCGCCAGCAACACGGGAACGCCTGCAGCGCCGCGCAACCTCGGTGTGACGGTGGCGCGCGGTGAGTGGGTCGCCTTCCTCGACGACGACGACGAATGGCTGCCACAGAAGCTCACGCTCCAGCGCGAGCTCATGCGCGCACAGGACGCTGATGTGATTGCGACAAACGCGCTGCGCAGCAGCGGAGGGGTCTACTTTGCAGGAGCCCCAGCGATCTTCGAGCCCCGCCGCGAGCAGGTGCTGCGCGCCAACCCGATCATCACATCCTCGTCGCTCGTGCGGCGCTCGCTCGTTCACTTTCCCGAGCAGCGGTGGCTGGGCGGCGTCGAGGACTACGCAGCCTGGCTGAACCTCGCCGACCGCGGCGCGCGCTTTGCGATCCTCGGCGAGCCGCTCGTCCGCTACGAGGATACGGCCGCCGCAAGGCTCAGCCGGGCGCGCATCCGCGGCGAGCTCGCCATTGCGCTGCTTGCATGGAAACGGGCCCTGCGATGGCCGCCGGATGCCTCCAGCGGGCGAGCTGCCGCCCGCAACACGGCCGGTGCGGCGTATATCGCGGCCGCCGGGCTGCTGGGCGCTGCGCGCGAGTACGTGCAGCGCGGCCGGCCACAGGCATAGCCCTGCTCGCCGTCGCCGCGCTGCAGGCGAATCGCGCCTACTGGTCGAGCGCTGCGAAGATCGCGGCGAAGCGGTGGTCGTAGGTGTGCTCCGCCATCACACGTCGATAGCCAGCGTCGGCGACGGCTTGGCGCTCGTCCTCGTGCTCGAGCCAGTAGCGAATTTGGTCAGCCAGATCCTCGGCGCGCTCGAAGACGCCCACCTCGCGCCCGAGCTCGAAGTAATCCTCCAAGTGGGGGACCCGCTCGGTCAGCAGGAAGCCGCCGCATCCCGGAACCTCGAAGTTGCGGCCCTTGATCTGTGCAGGCCTCGGTGGCGGAGGGCGGAAGCGCAGCATCCGTCTGATGCGCGCATTGATCCCGGGCGCCGGTGACGAGTTGGAGAGGTTCAGGTTGATGCGGCTGGAGGCGAACGCATCGACCATCTCACCGTGCTCGAGCGGTCCCGCAGGCCAGCCGAAGCCCCAGCACTCCACGGGGAGCCCCGCAACCCGCAGGCGCGCGACCGCCTGCTTGCGGTCCCCGTGCGGCTGGCCGACGAACGTGACGTCGTACTTGAGCTCGTCGCTGACCTTGCTATATGCGTAGCGATTGCACGCCCACTGGGAAAGATGCACGCGGGTGTTGGCAAGCGTTCGGTACTTCTGCAGCGAGTCGGCGTCGGTCGTGACGGCCAGGTCGAAGGCCGGCGCGAAGTGCCGCGTGAAGTCCTCGAAGCGCCAGTGATCGTCGGCGAACCAGTTGACGGTCGGGCAGCGGCCTGCCGTGCCGACGGCTTCGATCGTCGCCGTGTCCAGCTGGTCGGTGAACAGGAAGAAGAAGGCCAGCTCGGGCCGTGTCTCGGCGGCCAGTGTGATGAGATCGGCGCGCATTCGCGCGACGCCGTTGCGGGCAGCGCTCTCCATGAAGTCGTACGCGGTCACGGCATGCCCCATGCCTTCGAGCGAGCTGCGGAAGTTGGTCTCCTCGAAGGACAGCCCGCGGCTCGGATCCCCGTATTCGTGGCGCATAGCGACGTACAGCACGTTCACGGCCCCACACTGTACGGTCAGATGAGACGGCCTGGTCGCCCTCTCGATGATCTAGGTTTAGAGCCGTGGAGCGGCTGAGCGATGATCCGCCGGTCCAGTCGCCTCGGCGTGAAGTGGACGTGCTGGATACCGCGCAGGCCGGTGGCCTGGTTATCAAAGGCGCCATGCTGCGCGTCCTCGGCTACGTCGCCGGCACGATCTTCGCGGTCGGCTCGGCGATCGTGCTCACACGCCATCTCGGCGTGACACGCTTCGGGCAGTACACGACGATCCTCTCCGTGGTGACCGTGACCGGCGCCCTGACGGACCTCGGAATGACGAGTCTCGCCACGCGCGAATATGCGGTACGGGAAGGACTGGATCGCGAGCACCTGATGCGCGACGTCCTCGGCCTGCGCGTGCTCATCACCAGCGTCTCGATCGTGCTTGCCGTCGGATTCGCCTTGGCTGCCGGATACGACAGCACACGTGTCCTTGCGACGGCTGCAGCGGGCATCGGCCTTGGCCTCGTGTCCGTCCAGTCGACCGTGGCCGTCCCGCTCTTCACCATGCTGCGCCTTGGTCAGACGACGGCCCTCGAACTGCTGCGGCAGGCCATCTGGGTCGCTCTGCTCGTACTGCTCGCGCTGCTCGGTGCGGGCATCCTGCCGCTGCTGGCCGCGACGATCCCGGCGGGGTTGGTCATGCTCGCCACGACAGTCGTGCTCACTCGACGGCACATGCCGATCCGACCGGCCATCAGGCCGATGATGTGGGCCACGCTGCTACGCGACACGTTGACGTTCTCGCTGGCTACCGGCGTCGGCGCGATGTATGTATTCGCCACGCAGATCCTCACGTCGTTGACCGCCAGCGGGGTGCAGAACGGTCTCTTCGCCGCCTCCTTCAGGGTTTTCGTGGTAGCGGCGAGCATCGCCGGTCTGGTCGTCAGCGCTGCCTTTCCAGTGCTCGCCCGTGCGGCACGCGACGATCATGAGCGTCTTCGCTATGCAGTGCAGAGCATGTTCGACGTGGTGGCCATCCTTGGCGTGGCCGCCGCGCTCGGCGCCGTCACGGGCGCGGCGCCGATCATCGAATTGATCGCGGGTCCGCACTTCTCCCAGGCAGCCGCACCGCTTCGCATCGAGGGTGCGGCACTACTCGCGTCGTTCATCCTTCCGGCACTTGGCATGGCCTTGATCTCGCTTCATCGCCATCGCGCCCTGGCGATCGCCAATCTGATCGCGCTCAGCATCACAGCGGTGCTCACGGTAGTCCTGGCAAAGAGCCATGGCGCGACCGGCGCCGCGGTCGCGACCGTCTGCGGTGAGTGGATCCTCTGCGTCACCTATCTGGTGGCGCTCACGCGCGGGGCAGAGTCGCTGCGTTTGGATGGACGGGTGACGCTGCGTATCGCGGCTGCCGCCGTGCCGGCGTTCGCGGTGATGTTGTTGAAGCTGCCCGCCGTCGCGCAACTGGCGGCGGCGCTCATCGTGTACGGCGGTCTCGTCGTACTGTTCAAAGCCGTTCCCGGCGAGCTATATGCGCTGCTGCCGTTTCGCTCGAGCAACTCGGACTGAGCCGCGCGCCGAGCGCGATCACCGTTTTCCCACGCCAGTCGAGCCGCTACCGTTTGCAGTCGATGCACACCGACGCGCCGCAACTGTCGCCGCCGGGCGTCGTTCTTGCAAGTACGCCTCGGCCGCGCCGTGACGATTCTGATCGCATGAACCGATATCTCGCAATCGTGCCCGCCCACAACGAGGCGGGGGCCATCACGGACACGGTGGAGGAGATCCACCGCTTCGCTCCCGATTTCGACGTCATCGTAATCGACGACGGCTCGACCGACGCGACAGCGAGTCGCGCCGAATCGGCAGGCGCGACGGTCGTGCGACTGCCGTTCAACCTCGGTATCGGCGGCGCCGTGCAGACCGGCTATCTGTACGCACAGGAACACGGCTACGAGGTCGCCGTGCAGATCGACGGAGACGGTCAGCACGACCCGCGCTACATCGGCGAGCTGTTGGCTTGCCTGCAGGCGGACAGCGCGTTGAACATGGTCACGGGATCGCGCTTCCTGCGGCAGGGCGACGGACACCGCTCCTCGGCCACGCGTCGCGTGGGGATCAGGATCTTCGCCGGACTCGTGTCGTTGATCACCGGCCGCCGCGTCACGGACCCGACGTCAGGTCTGCGCATGACCGGTCGCGTCGGCATCGAGCTGTTCGCGCGCGATTACCCGCACGACTATCCGGAGGTCGAGGCAATCCTGATGATGCACGCGCACAGGCTCAACAGCTGTGAGATACCGGTCGCCATGCGTCCTCGTAGGAGTGGCGTGTCGGCGATCTCCTCGACACAGCCGATCTACTACATGATCAAGGTGCTGCTGGCCGTGTTCATCGGGCTGTTCCGCTCCAGTCCCGTCGTCGAGCAGGGCGACACGCCCGTCAACGCTGAGCACGCGATCTGAGCGGAATGGGCACGCAACGGATCATCGCGATCGCCATCAGCGGGGGCATGCTGCTGCTGATCCTCGAGCTGGTGCGGCGCAAGCGGCTGATGGAGCGCTATGCGCTGCTCTGGCTCTTCTCGACACTGCTGCTGCTCGTCCTGTCGCTGTGGAGTGGGCTGCTCAACTCGCTCGCGTCGGCGCTCGGCGTGTCCTATCCGCCGTCGGCCCTGTTCGCCGTCGCTTTCGGAGTCGTGCTCGTGCTGCTCGTGCATTTCTCGCTCGCGGTCTCGCACCTCTCCGATCAGAACAAGGTGCTCGCCCAACGGCTGGGGATCCTGCAGCGACAGGTGCAAGAGCAGAACGAACATCTGTCGACGCTGGCGCAGGGCGACGCGCTGAAGGATGCGCCGCTCGGCGAGGGCGCCCGAGCCCGCGACCGCGAGCAGCTGACCCCGACGAGCTGACAGACCTCCTTGCGAGTCCTCGCAACCGTCGAGAGATATGCGCCTGCGATCGGCGGCGCCGAGCGGGTCGTGCAGCGCGTCGCCGAGGGGCTTGCCGCGCTCGGTCACGAGATGCACGTTCTCACCGGAGGGCCGCGCGAGGAGACCGAGCTGAACGGTGTCCACGTCCATCGCTTGCCGATCAGCGGAAACGAGGCGCGCGGCATCGGCGGCGAATCGTCGGCGGTCCTCGACACGATCGCCAGCGTCGCACCCGACCTGGTTTTCAACTACGCCGCCCAGACCTGGGCGACCGACTGCTGCTTTGCGCTGCTCGAGCACGTGCATCGTCCGCGCATGGTGCTCGCGCCGTGCGGCTTCTCGGGCCTTGGCAAGCGCCGCTATCGCCGCTATTTCGAAGCGATGCCCGCGCGGCTGCGGCGCTACGACGCGCTGATCCTGCATTCGGCGGTTTATCAGGACTGGAAGTTCGCGACTGCCGCGGGCGCCGAGCGGATCGCGATCGTGCCAAACGGCGCCGATGCGCCGGCGCAGCGCGATGCCCCAGCTGGCGAAGGGACGAACGAGCGGCTGGTCGTTACGGTGGGCAGCCACGTGCTCAGCAAGGGCCACGCGTCCTTCGCGAGCGCGATTGGCGAGCTTAGCCACGACCGCGAGCTCACGGGTGTGATCGTGGCCCCTGAGCGTCATGGGCTCGATGCGCTGCGCGGCTGCCAGCTGACCTGCAGCCTGCGCGCCCGGCGCGGAAGCATTCGACTCATCGACGGCTCCGCAGCCGAAGCGGTGACACGGACGCTCGCAGCCGCCGACCTGTTCCTGTTCACCTCACGGGTGGAGTGTGCGCCGCTCGTCATCCTCGAGGCGATGGCCGCCGGCACGCCGTGGGTCAGCTTTGACGTCGGCAACGTCACCGAGCTCGCCGGCGGCGTGGTCGCGCAGAGCCGGCGCGAGCTGCTGGACGCGAGCCGTCAGATCCTCAGCGGAGCGCGGCCCGAGCTTGCCCACGAGGGTCGCTCAGCCTGGGAGGCCAACCACCGCTGGGAGGACGTCGTCCGGCGCTACGAGTCGACCTTTGCAGACGTGCTCAACGCGCCCGTCGCACCAGCCGTCTGACCGGGCCCGCTGAGGAGCGCGACGTCAGCTCGCGAGCGATGCCGGCGAAGCGCGCGGCACTGAGACCCCAGTCAAAGCGCCCCGCCGCTTCGCTGCGGGCCGCAGCGCCCAGGCGCGCACGCAACTCCGCGTCGTCGACGAGACGTGCGAGAGCGGCGTGCAGAGCGTCGAGGTCGCGCGGCGCGAACAACAGACCGCCCTCCCCGTCAGTGACGATCTCCGGCGTGCCCCCCACGTCGCTGGCCAGGACCGCCTTGCGGAGCAGGGCCGCCTCGAGCACCGATGTCGGCAGGCCCTCGGTGTAGCTGGGGTTGGCGACTATGTCGGAGCTGCGGATCACGCTCCAGGCTCGATCCTCGCTGAGATAGCCGAGCATCAGGACTCGCTCGGCGACGCCAAGCGTGTCCGCCAGGGACTCGATGTCCCCACGACGCGGGCCATCTCCGACGACGCACAGCACGGCGCCATCGCCGTCGAGTCGAGCGAACGCGTTGAGCAGGTCCGGTACTCCCTTGCCGTCGATCAGCCTGCCGGCGAACGTGACCACCACCCGTCCGTCGGCCCAGTCGAGGACGTGCCGATCGAGGGCAACCGAGGCGAGCCGCTCGGTCCACATCCCGCGATAGACCACCTGTGCATCGCGATTGGCAAGGCGCTTGACGAACGCCGCGGCGGCACTGGAGATCGCGATCACGCCGTCAGCACGGCGCAGCAGAAGTCGCCCGAGCAGGAGATCGTAGAGCCGAGCAGCGGCGCGCTGAGCGCGCCCGCTGAGCTGCACGAAGTCCGAGCCGTGCTCGACGTGCAGCAGCGGCCGACCGAGGATGCGCGCACATGCCAGGGCCAGGGTCGAGCTCAAGAAGAAGCGCGTGTGGCTGACGAACAGATCGTGCTGCGCCGGGCCAGCGGAGCGCAGCGACGCCCAGAAGCCGCGGCTCCACAGCTTCGGCACGGGGAAGTTAGGGATCAGCTCGAAAGCCGGATAGCGGACGATCACGTGCCCGTCGGCGCGCCGCTCAATGGCCGGACTCTCCGGCGGCAACCGAGGCGTCAACACCGTCAGCGCCGAAACCTCGCCGCTATCCAGCATCGCTTGGTCCAGATCGCTGACATAACCCTCCAGCCCGCCCACGTGCGGCGGGAAGTAGGGGCTGAAGACCAGCAGCTTCAGATCCCGCACCGGCCGCCGGATCGACGGGCCAGCGAGGCGGCGGGGACGTCGCTGACCAGCATGACCGGCATCATAGGAGCGATGTCGCAGCCGTCGCCGAGTCCAGCCGATATGACCGAGAACAAGCGCGCCACGATCGCAGCTGTGATCCCTTGCTTCAACGACGGAACGACGCTGCTCGAGGCCGTTGCGTCGGTGCGGGCCGAGCAGCGGGTGGACGAGCTCGTCGTGGTGGACGACGGATCGGACGATCCCCACACGCTGGACGTCTTCGCCTCACTGGAAGCAGAAGGCATCCCCGTCGTCCATCGCGCCAACGGCGGCCTCGGCGCCGCCCGCATGACGGGCGTGCTCGCCACGAGCGGCGATTACGTGTTCTGCCTCGACGCCGACGACCGCCTGGTCGCGGGAGCGCTTTCCCAGCTCGCGCGAGCACTCGAAGCCGACGACGAGCTCGCGCTTGCATGGGGCGACTACCGCCTGTTCGGCGACCACAGCTGGCGCCAGGAAACCGCGCCGTCGCTGGACCCGTGGCAGATCAGCTACCAGAACGACATCCCTGCGTCCGTGCTGATCCGCCGCTCGGTGCTGCTCGGTGACGGCGGCTGGGAGCTGCGCGGCGGCTATGAGGACTGGGACATGCTGATGGGTCTCGCGGAACGCGGCAGGCGCGGGCTGCGCGTGGCAACCGTCGTCTACGAGTACCGCCAGCACGGGGTCCGTATGTTGGGCGAGTCGGCAGCGCGCCACGGAGACATCTACACGCTGCTGCGATCGCGCCACCCGGCGTTGTTCGAGCGCCGCCACAGCGCACTCGCCCGCTCGGACGCGCCGTGGAGCCTGAAGCTGGCTCTGCCCCTCATCTTCGCACTTCCGCTCAGCGCCGACTTACGGCGCCTGATCGCGGGCGCGGCGTGTCACCTGGCCCGCCGACGGGGACTGCGCCTACTTGTGAGACGGGTGCGAACGGGGTGATCGGCGGGCGAGGCGACCGCCAGCGTTCGCTAGATGCGCCTGATCCAGAACGAGCTGCCGCTCTCACCCGCATCGGCGAGGCCGAGCTCCGACACCTCGGCGCGTCGGTCACGGCACAGCGCGTCCGTGGCGTAGAGCACCTCGAAGCTCGGGTTCATCGACAGGAACGCCTGCAGCAGGTACTGCTCGGCCCAGTAGAGCGCGTACTGCTCGAACAGGTAGCGCGGGTACTCATAGGGCAGGCAGATGTCGTGGAAGTGCACCACGACCCCCGGCGCCAGTAGGGGCAGGACCCGCAGGATGATTCGATTGACGTCGCTGCCGATCTTTACGGTATGCGTCGTATCGACGAACAGGATGTCCCCGCCTTGCATCTCGCGAAAGATCTGCTCGGAGACCTCTTGTGCAGGTGTCCGGTGCAGAGCGGCCAGCCCGGGCAGCGAGTCGTCGACGGCGGTGGGAAAGGGGTCGTATGCCTCGAAGCGCGATTGCACCCCTTCGAGCGCGTTGGCCGCACACGCCTGTGCGATCACGCGGCTGGTCTGTCCCGACCCCAGCTCGACGATCGACGCGGGGCGCAGATCGCGCACCATCGCATACAGCAGCCGGGCGTCCGGCACCGGGTAGGAGGCGTTGAGCTCCTCGTATGCAAGGCCGCGGGGGTCGCCGCTGGCGAAGTCCGCGAAATGACCGCGGAGGCGCTCGCTCAGCCGCTGTATCTGAGTGTCGAGGTCGATCTCGACGCCGCGCATTGGGTCCGCCTCCTCCCAGATCCGCTCGGGGAGTACCGACAGATCGGGAATCGGGCTGTAGTACGTCTTCAAGACCAGTTGCAGGCCGACTCGCTCGGCCGCCCGTCGAGCCAAGCCGTAGCCGGCGACGGCGAGCTTGCTGTTCCACAGGCGGCGGCTGCGGATAATGCTCCCTTGTCCAAACATGTCGCGGCGCAGCCTAACCACCTGCACGCGCGACTCCGTTCAACCTGCGAGAGCTCGGCGATAGACCCCCGCCAGCGCGGCGCGCCGAGCGTCCATCGAGAGGGGTCCGGCTGTAACCCGCGAGAGCGCTCCGGCGGCCAGTCGTTCGTGCAGTCCCGGCTCCTCCGCGACGCGTGCCAGAGCGGTGGCGAGTCTGCTCACATATGCCTGCGACGGCGACGCCAGCGCCTCTCGAAAGGGTCTCGGGGGTGGCAGCGTGTGGTCGAACCGGCACAGGCCGTCGTCGCCGTAGAGCAGGTTCTCGCCATCCAAGAGCAGGCCTGAGACGTCGTCCTCGACGATCTCCGGCACGGCGAAGTGTCTCGTCGCAAGAACCGGCACACCAGTTGCCATCGCCTCGAGCATCACGAATCCGAGGGTGTCCATGTGCGAAGGGAACAGCAACAGGTGCGAGCTCGCGAACAGGCTCTTGACCCTCGCTGCCGGCGTTGGCCAGTCGTGGATGAAGATGCCGCCGGTCCGCTCAATCTCGGGGCGCCAACGATCTGGAACGTCGCTAACCAGGTCCAGCGTGACGTCGTGAGTTGCGCGCGCCTGCTCCACGGCCCGCACCGCCTCGACTCCGCCCTTGGATTCGAAGGCGGTTCCGACGAACAGCACGCGTAGGGCGCGCGCGTCTCGCCGCGACGGTTGCTCGGCGCGCGGGCGTATGCCTGGCAGCACCGTCGTCGTCTTCTCCTCAAGCAGACGCGCAGCGGTGCCGCCGAGCGCGGCACGCAAACCGCGCTCGGCGGCGTGCGACCAAGGCAGCAGCATGCGACAACCGTCATCGCTCAAAGCGGCGAGCAATCGCTCGCGCCCTCGCGACCGCTTCAGTGCGACACGTTGATAGAGGCTGAAGACCTCGACGCACTCGAAGTCGACGACGTAAGGAGTGACCATCGGCTGCAACAGCTGCTGGGCACTGTGCACCAGCGCACAGTCCGGCGGCGGCCGCAACCTCCTGCGCCGTACGTATCCCGCTTTCGACAGCGCGCGTACGCTTACGCGCTCGAGTGCCGCGCGCGCGGTGTGCAGGCGCGCGCTGTCGAGCGCGATGCGCTTGGTCGCGGCGGCGTCGGGCTCAGATCCCGGCGTCAGGTAGCGAAACCCGTCCGGTGCCCCTTGAAGCTGCTCGCTGAAGAACGGATGGCCGAAGCGACCTACGTGAAAGAGGACCGTCTCGGCGTCCACGGCGAGGCTTCTCGATCGCTATGCGGCCGCCGGAGCGATCGCGCCCGGCAGCCCGCTCACGTGCTGCGGACGTGCGCCTCGGCCGGTTGCGCGGATTGACCGTCCTCGCTGAGGCTTGCGCGAAACCATTCGACCGTCTTGCGAAGGCCCTCCTCCAGCCCTACCTGCGCCTCGAAGCCCATCAGCTCTCGGGCTCTGGAGACGTCCAGGCAGCGCGTGGGCTGCCCATCGGGCTTGGAGGCGTCCCAGACGATTTCCCCGCCATAGCCGCTGAGCTCGCCGATCGTCTCGGCCAGGTCCCGGATCGTCGTCTCGATGCCCGTGCCGACGTTCACGGGGTCTGACGTCTGCAGGTGCTCTCCTGCCAGCAGCAGCGCGCGGGCTGCGTCGTCGACGTAGAGAAACTCACGCGAGGGTCTCCCGCTGCCCCACATGGTCACCTGCGGCGCGTCTGCGTCGGCCGCCTCCTGAAACTTGCGGATCATCGCTGGAATCACGTGCGAGTCCTCCAGCGAGAAATGGTCTTTGGGGCCGTACAAATTGACGACCATCGGCACGACCGAATCGAAGTCGTACTGTCGCCGGTAGCTGTCTGAGAGGACGAGCATCATCTTCTTCGCGAGTCCGTAAGGAGCGTTGGTCTCCTCTGGATAGCCGTTCCACAGCTCATCCTCGGAGAACGGCGTTGGCGTGAACTTGGGATAGGCACAAACGGTGCACGCCGAGATCAGCTTCGCCACTCCCGCCTGGCGAGACTGCTCGAAGACGTTGCCGGCCATCATCATGTTGTCGTAGACCAGCGGCGCCGGGTTGCGGCGGTTGAAGCCGATCCCGCCGACGTTCGCCGCCAAGTGGATCACGATCTCCGCGCCGTCCACGGCTTCACGCGTGGCCTTCGGCTCGCGCAGGTCGTGCTCAGCCGAGCGCACGACGCGCACATCGGCGTCGAACCGCTCGAGCTCGCGCCTGATTGCGCTTCCGACGAAACCTGCGCCTCCGGTGAGGACCACTGATCGACCGGTCCAATAAGCTCGGCTTGGCTCCCGCACGGTCCTAGTAGCCTAGCCGATCCGAGCCGCGTCGCTGAAGGCGAGCGGCCACCCCCTCCCCGACAGATGACAGGACTATTCCTCAGCGCGTGGGTTCTATTTCCCCTGGCCCTGCTCGGGGTCTGCACTGGCGCGGGCCTGCTCGTTCGGCGTCTCAGCGGCGGCGCCGTGTCGGGGGTGCTGGTTCTTCCGGTCGGGTTTTCGCTTCTCGTCACGCTGTCGACGCTCGGCACGTCGATCACGTGGCTGGCCCCCGCCACGGCGGCGCTGGTAGTCGCGATCGCCGTGGTGGGGATCGTCACGGAGTGCCTGATTCAACGCCCGCGTCCGCGGGTCAAGCTGGCAAGAGGCATTCCATATCCCGCGATTGCCGCATTCGTGGCGTTCGCCGCGATCGCAGCGCCGGTGGTATTGACGGGGACGCCCTCTTGGACGGGCTTTGACCGCATAACCGACACGGCCGGTCAGATGGGCTTCGCACAGCACCTCGCCGAAGCGGGTCGGTCGGTTCCAGCCGGGAACTCGTCCTTCAACATCACCATGCAAGGGCTCGCCGGTAACGGCTATCCAGGCGGTGGCCAAGCCACGTTGGGAGTCATGGCGCACGTCGTCGGCACCGATGTGCCGTGGTGCTTTCAGGCCTATCAGGCCTGGGCAGCCGCGATGGGTGCACTCGCTCTGTTTGCCCTCATGAGGCGTGTCATCGGCAGCCAGCTGATGTGCTGCATCGGCGCCGCCGTCGCGATCCAGCCGAACATCCTCTACGACTATGCGCTGGTCAGCGGCATCAAGGAGATGACGACCGCCAGCCTGATCCCGCTGGTCGCGGCGATCCTCGCCGAGCGACTGCCCGATGCGCGATCGTTGCGCTCCGGACTTGCTCTCGCCCCGGCGATTGCCGCATCGGTCGCAGCCTTCAGCTATGGCGTCATCCCGTGGTTCGGGCTTCTGCTGCCGGCGGCGTTCGTCATCAGCCTCCTCGTCACGAAAGGACGCCTGCGAACGATCGCCAGTTGGGCCATTGCCGCCATCGCAACGACGATCCTGGCGATCCCGACCGTGATCAGCTCCGTGAAACTCTTTGGCGATGTAAAGACCGCGGTGAACGGCGTCGTCGAACTCGGCCTCGGCAACCTCACCGCGCCAATTCCGGAGATCGCTTCGGTCGGTGTTTGGATCAGCAGCGACTATCGGTTTCCGATGTTTGCGCACGCCAGCGCCAGCCGCGTCTTCGACGCGCTCGCAATTGCGTTGGCTGCGATCGGGGTTCTGTACGCACTTTGGAGGCGCAACTGGGTCGTCGCCGCCTTCGGCGTGGCGATCCCCATCGCGCTCTCCTACTGGGTCGCGCATGGCGGGCCGTGGATCGAGCTGAAGGCCTACACGATCACCGCGCCGATGGTCTTGGCGATGGCCTTCGTGGGGGCGGGCGCTCTCGCGACACTCAGGTTGCGACACAGGAAAGCGCAGTTGCCGCTGAACATCGCCGGATGGGCTGGCGCCCTCGCGATCGCCGGGGCGGTGCTCTACGGAAACGCATTGACCTACCACGACATCTCGCTGGCCCCGGTGGCCCGATACGAACAGCTGGAGGGGATCGGCAAGCGCTTTGCCGGGGTCGGACCCGCATTTTTTCCGGCCTTCGACGAGTACTCCGAGTACTTCCTTCGCCGCGAGCACGGGTACGACCTGAACATACCCCCCGGCCTCAAGGTCCGGCCGGGAGCGCTCGTCCTGGCGCCAGGTCAATTCGCGTTCGCCCTGGACCTCAACCAGCTCGAATTGAGCTTCGTCGAGTCGTTCCCCTTGCTCGTGACCGCCCGAAGTCCGGTCGTCAGCCGTCCTCCAGCCAACTTCGACCTAGCCGATCAGACGGCGGATTTCCAAGTATGGCGCCGTGTTCGTCCGGCCTCGGAAGTGCTGACCCACTTCCCGCTGTCAGGCCTGCCCAATGAGCGGACGAGCGTGTTCTGCGAGGGCCTGCGCAAGGCCGTGCAAAGCGCGGGGACGGGAGCGTCGATCGCCTACGTTCCCACGAGCCCCCGGACGGTGCTTATCCCGACGCAGGCCAAACACCCGAGCTATTGGCACGCGGTTACGCCGGAAGCCCTTCGGGCCTACGGTCAGGGTTCGATCGAAGGCTCGATCTCGGTTTCGGCCGCCGGTACCTATGAAGTCTCGATGCCCGGCTCGGTCGGCCGTCGCGTCACCGTCCTCGTAGACGGCAGGCGAGTCGGGAGCATCGGCTATCAGGAGCGCTACCCCGGGCAGTACCTGCGATTCGGCCGGATCGCGCTCAGCGCCGGCGCGCACTCCGTTCGTCTCACCCGACCCGCAGGCGACCTGCACCCCGGTAGTGGAGACGGTCCAGATACGTCCTCTGGCATCCTCGGCTCATTGACATTCGCCCTGCAACGGCCGCAGGCTGGGAAGTTGCGATTGGCCGCAGGCAAGAACTCCGGCCGGGTATGTGCGGCGCACGTCGGGTATCAATGGATCGAGGTGCTCAAGCCGGGCGCGAGGGCGCCAGTCGATGCCCTTTCAGTCCCCCGTTGAGGAGGCTACTCCTGCCGCTGGTGGTGCCCTTGGCGAGCTGCTGCAACCGCGCGAGCATCGCCGAGCCGGTCGCTTCGGGAGAGAGCATTCGCGCGACGTCCTGTGCGGCGCGCTCACCGCGGCGAGCGGCCTCCGCCCGGTCTGAGTGGACCTCGCGCATCAGTTGCGCCGCGTGCTCGACGCTCGGGTCGGCCCATTCACCCTCCGGCGGATAGATCTCGCACTCCGGGCCGACGCGCCCGATCGTGTAGTCGCACAGGTAGCTGTTCTCCTTGTTCATGAAGTCCACGTTGCCCGAATAGCCGGTCGCGATCGCCGGCTTGCCGATCGCCATCGCCTCCGCGAGCGTCAGGCCGAAACCCTCGGCGCGGTGCAGCGACACGTAGCAGTCGCACGCCGCCATCAGCCCATCGAGCTCTTCGCCGGTGAGCGACCGATCGACGACGTGGATGTCCTCGCGCCCGTCCGCAGCCCACAGGACCTCCTCCTCCGACAAAGGGCGCAGCGGCCCGTTGATCGTCTTGATCAGCAGCCGCGGCCCCTCGCCCGGCGCGAACGCGCGGCGGAACGCTTCGATCAAGCCGACCGGGTTCTTGCGCTGAACGGTGCTCAGGTAGTCGAACACGAACAGGAACAGAAAGCCCTCCGGAATCCCCAGGCGCAGGGGCTCGACGGGCTCGGCGGGGCGCTGCACCGGCGGCGGCAGCGCGACCACGGGCACCGGCGCGACCGCGCCGATGTTCTGCGCCATGAAGCGCGAGTACACCCACACCTCCTGCACGAGCGCGAAGGCCCGCTGCCAGCGCGGCGGGATGCTGTTCGTCTCCCAGCCCCAGATGCCGATGCGCGGGCCCTCGAAGTAGTCCTCGCCAAGGCGCTCGACGAAGCTCGGCAGCTCGTCGGCGTTGACCGCCACGATCTCGAAGCCATGGCCGCCGTGCTGCACGAGATCCTCGAAGCCGTACCGGCCGTAGGTCTCGGCCAGTTCCACTGGCAGCGCCAGGTGGTGCAGCGGCACCGTCACCGTGCTCACCGGCACGCCCGCCGAGCCAAGCGCCCGCACGTATCCGCGCGCCGCCGCGCCGAGGCCAAGCGTGTGGCCCAGGTAGCCGGTAAGGCGCACGGCGATGCCTTCGGCGTCGCTTGCCACGGCTGCCCCTGTTGCCGCAGAGAGTGGTTCGACCGGGATGGGCGGCGCCGGGGCGACCTCAACCTCGCCGCCCGTCTCGGGGGAAGCAGCCACCGTTGGCGACGGAGGTGCCGGCTCGCGCGGCGGGCTCGCGACGGGGGCCGGGCTCAGCCCTTCCGACCGCCCAGGCCGCGGCGGCATGAAGCGGTTGGGGATCGACAGCTCATGGCGCCCGAACGCCCAGCACCACGCGACGTACTCCGGGCCGCCGTCGCCGTCCAGGTCGGGATAGCTGCGCAGCACGTCCGGGCGCTCGCGCGATACGCGGTAGAAGACGTAGCGGTTGATGCCATGCGCCGCTCCCCTGGGAGCGGGTCCTTCCAGCCAGGCGAGGAACGCCCCCGTCCCCTCGTCGCTGAACAGATCCTCGAAGCCCTCGCCGAGCGCCAGCGCGCGCGAATACGTCGCGCGCAGCGAGTCGTCGTAGACGAGCTCGTCGGTCAGGCGCCGCCCCACCTCTTGGCGATGATCGACATCGCGCCAGCCGGCCGCGCGCAGCTCCTGGGCGTATTCCGTACACAGCCGGCGCAGCACCGGCGAGCGGCTCACGCGCGCGCGGCTGGCGTTCGCCGCCAGCCGATACGGGCGGTCGGGATCGAAGCCCGGCAGGTTCACGAACCGAAGCGGCGCTTCGTCATCGAGTGTCACCTGCTCACCGCTCGCCTCCAGCGTATGGCGGTGCAGGTTCCACAGGCTCACGTTGCATCCGGCGTCGGCGAGCACACCGGTCGAGAACCGCGCCGGGGCCAGCTCGAGAAAGCGCGCCAGCCACGGGCGGTCCTCCGGCCGCGCGCCGACCTGAAAGGCGTCGAGCGATCCGAGCGTCTGTTCGACGTGCGCGATCCACCACGCCAGGAACTTCCGCGCCGCCGCGCCGCCGTCGACGGCGACGATCGTGTCGTCGATGCGCCCCGCGCGATGCAGCTGCTCGCGCGACGGTTCCAAGCCGTCGTCGGGCACGTCGACGCTGACCCGCGGCACGAGCACGACGCTGCGCCGGCGAAGCATCGAGTCGATCGGCTGCAGGTCGCCGAGCAGCCATGCCGTGCCGGGAAGGTGCACGACCGGCTCGGATGTCCGCTCGGCGTGGCGCAGCAGCAGCGGCCCCAGCAGCAGCACGCTGAGATCCTCCTCGCCATGGCGTGCGAGCAGCGTCTCGACGTCGACGTCCAGCTCGCGTGCGACCGAGAGGAGCTGCAGCGACCCCTCGACCTGCGCTGCCGCCGCGATCGCCTCCTCGCGGCCGATCAGCATCACCTTCAGCGGCCAGTCGGGTTGATGGCGGCGCACCGAAGCCGCCAGCGCACGTGCGCGCGGCAGGCTGCTCATCGTCGCCACGGTGATGACCTGCATTCAGTCTCCGTCGTGAGGCTCGCGCCGGGCGATCTCCCGGCGCAGCGACTCGGCGGTCCTGACGAGCTCCTCGGCGAGATTCTCCAGGCGCTCGATCTGCTCGCTGTGGCGCTTGCTCACGTGCTCGAAGTCAGCCTCCAGGCGCCGCACCCTGGCGGCGACGTTGGACCTGCTCGAACGCCGGCGCGCGTACGCGGGCGCCAGGCGCCACATCGCCCGGCGAGCGAGCTCCCGCGATCGGGCCTCCACATTGGGCGCCGGCCCGGCGGCGCGTGCCTGCGCGTTGATCTGATCGTCGACGGTCATCGGCGCTCCTTCGATTATCGCCCAATGTCGCAGACGTCCGCGAGACTGCTCTAGGCTGGCTGATCCGCTGGCGGACCCCATGAGCATGAACGAGCTGCCCAAGACGCGCCGCGCCAACGAGCCCACGGGGGTCTGTGTCGTCGTCGCTGTCGACAGCGACGACGAGTATCTGCGCGAGTGCGTCCGGTCGGTGCGCGAGCACATGCAGAGCGAGGTTCCGATCACGGAGGTCACGCCGAGCACAGCCGCTGTCAATCGCGCGATCGAGCAGCTCGCGCCCGCAGACGTGATCGTGCTCTCAGAGCCCTGCCGCGTTAGCGCCGGATGGGTCCAGTGCCTATGCGCCGCGGCACGCAGCGATACGAACACCGCCAGCGCCAGCGCTCTCGCCGACGCCGGCACGCCGCTCGCACTCGGCGTTGGCGACGGCGACGGCCACAGCGCAACGGAGGATTTCGCCGCGCTTGCCGAGGGTCTCGCCAAGCGCACGCTGATGCTGCGCCCGCGCCTGAACTGGGCCGTCGGGCCCTGCATCTATCTGCGTCGCGACGCGCTGGAGCTGGTCGGCTCGCTCGACGAGCGGCTCGACCTGCGCTCGGCGCTGGAAACCGACTTCGCCCAGCGCTGCCTGCTCTCCGGCATGACCCACGTCGCCGCCGACGACGTCGTCGTCGAGCGCCTTCGCCCGGCGAGCGGCGCGTCGGCGGCCGAGCTGCCCTCGCAGCTGCGCGAGCGCTACCCCTACCTCGCGCAGGCGCCCCTGGCCGACTCCAGCGTCCTCGGCCACGCGCTGCGAAGCGCTCGGCCGCCCGACCCGCGGCTCTCGGTGACGCTCGACGCGCGCGCTCTCGACGGCGCGATCACCGGCACGCACGTGCACATCCTCGAGCTGATCCTCGCGCTCGTGCGCACCGACGCGCTGAAGCTGCGTCTGCTCGTGCGCGCCGAGCAGATCGATTCGGCGACGCGTCAGCTGCTCGAGCAGCTGGCAGAGACAGAGCTGCTCGCAGCCGAAGATCTAAAAAATCTTCAAGCTCCGAGAAGCACGGTGTTCCATCGTCCGCAACAGACCTTCTCGCCAAGCGATGTCGGGCTGGCGCTGGCGCTTGGCGAGCGCCTGGTGATCAGCCAACTCGACCTGATCGCCTATCGAAACCCCGGCTACTTCGCCGACGCGGACACGTGGGAGGACTACCGCGCTGCGAGCCGGCACGGCCTGTCGGCGGCCGAGCGCGTGGTCGTGTTCTCGCAGCACACCCGCGACGAGCTCGTCGCCGACGCACTCGTCGAGCCGTCGCGCATCAGGATCGTGCCGCCGGGCCTCGATCACCGAACGCCAGGCGAGCCGCTGCGACCGCCGGCGTTCGACCCCGCGGGCGCCGCCTCCCCCGCGCCCGGCTTCCTGCTGTGCCTGGGCACCGACTTCCGCCACAAGAACAGGGTGTTCGCGCTGCGCCTGCTAGCCGCGCTGCGCGAGCTGCACGGCTGGCGAGGAAGCCTCGTGCTCGCCGGCACGCACATCTCGCCCGGCTCCTCCGCCGAGATCGAGCGCGACTTCATGGCCGCCCACCCCGAACTCGACGACGCGGTCGTCTCGCTCGGGCCTGTGAGCGATCGCGAGAAGGCGTGGCTGATCGCCAATGCCGGCGCGATCGTCTACCCGTCGGTGTACGAGGGCTTCGGGCTCGTGCCCTTCGAGTCGGCGCTCAACGGCGTTCCCTGCTTGTTCGCGCCGCAGGCGTCGCTCGCCGAGGCCGCTCCCGACGGCACCGCGACGATCGTCCCCTGGGACGCAGTCGCGAGCGCCGCCGCCGCACACCTGCTGCTCACCGACGACGGCGCGCGCGAGCGTCACGTCGGCGCACTGGCCGATCGAGCGCGCGAGTTGACCTGGGACGCAGCCGCCGCGGCGATGGTTGAGATCTATCGCGAGGCCGCGCTCGCGCCCGTGCGCGACTCCGCCACGCTCAGCCGCGATCTCGTCAAGCGCGAAGCGCGGCTGAGCGTGCAGCACGACGCTGAAGTCGCGCAGCTCGTCAGCGAGCGCGAACACGCGAAAGGCATGTACGACGAGCTCAACGCCGAGGTCGGCTCCGGGCTGAGCCTGATCGGGCCGCACGGAACGCTCCCTGACAGCGTGCAGCGGGCGCTGCTTGCGCTCAGCGCGCGGCCGGGGCTGAGCCGACCGCTGTTCGCCGCCCTGGCCAGGACGTTTCTAGCCGCGCGTGCTCTCGCCCATCCCGTGCGCCGCATGCTGCGCCGAGCACGCTGAGCAGCGAACCGGCGGGGACGATCATCCGCTCGCTATACCCTGCCTCTCAGTGCCTCGCGAGGAGACATCCGTGCCAGGACGCCCAGCGCTGGCCGCTCAGGGAGTCGATAAGCGCTTCAAGATTCCCGAGGAACGCAGCCACACGCTCAAGGAGCGGGCGCTCCATCCCTTGCGCCGGTCTCGCCACGAATCGCTGCACGCGCTGAAGGACATCAACTTCTCTGTCGCGCCCGGCGAGTTCTTCGGCATTGTCGGACGCAACGGCAGCGGCAAGAGCACGCTTCTGAAGTGCCTCGCGGGCATCTACGGGACCGATGAGGGAAAGATCTGGTGCAACGGGCGCCTGTCGACGTTTATCGAGCTCGGCGTCGGCTTCAATCCCGACCTGGCCGCTTATGACAACGTCGCGCTCAACGGCATCATGCTCGGCCTCTCTCCGCGCGAGGCACGCGCACGCTATGACCGCGTGATCGAGTTCGCCGAGCTCGAGGAGTTCCAGGACCTCAAGCTCAAGAACTACTCCTCGGGCATGCATGTGCGCCTCGCCTTCTCCGTGGCAATCCAAGTCGATGCAGACATCCTGCTGATCGACGAGGTGCTCGCCGTCGGCGACGCCGCCTTCCAGCAGAAGTGCTTCGACGTCTTCAACCGCATGCGCGACGAAGGCCGCACAATCGTGTTCGTGACTCACGATATGGGTGCAGTCACACGTTTCTGCCACCGCGCGATGCTGCTAGAGCGCGGCGAAATGGTTGCCATCGGCGACCCGCGCGACGTCGCCGACCGCTATCTCGAGCTTGCGTTCGGGCGCTCGGTCGGCCACGTCGACCCGGACGTAGGCAGCGCGCGGATGGGCGACGGGGCAGCCCGGGTGAGCGACGTGTGGATCGGCCACGACCGCTTCGACCAGCGCGCCATCGCACCCCAGTCCGAACCGCTGACGCTCAAGGTACTGGTCAAATTCGATGCCGAGGTGGCCGATCCGGCGGTGAGCATGACGCTGCTCAACGAGCATCGCCAGCCCGTCGTGGTTGCGACGACCGCCGAGGATCGCGACGAGAGCGGCATATTCAAAGAGGGCGAATGGGTGGTGTTCGCGTTCTCATTCCACAACATGCTCGCCCCCGGGCGCTATCACCCGATCCTCACGATCACCCACCGCGGGGACGGCCTGGACGTGATTGACCGCTTCGCAGGCGGGCTCTCCTTCGTTGTCACCGGCACCGCGGCGAGTGGCGGCATGGTCGAGATTCCCGTGCAGACGAACGTCACCAACTGGGGAAACACTCCCCCGAGCGCCGTCCAACCAGCCGGAGAAACGTTGTGAGCACTTCACAGTTGTCCAAACCGCCGGTCGAGCCGGCAGGACTCTCCGAGATGACCTTGATGGGGCAGCCGATTCGCGGTCCGCGCGCACTCGGCGACAGCTGGTCGCGCTTCTGGCAGCTCGCTTACAACATCGCGCGCAGCGAATTCAAACTGAAGTTCTTCGGCTCCGCGCTCGGCTACCTGTGGCAGGTGGTGCGGCCGCTGCTGCTGTTCGGCGTGCTCTACATCTTCTTCGTCGAAGTCTTCCACGTGGACAAGGCTGCAGGCGCCGCGAGCGCGAACTACGGGGCTCAGTTGCTCGGCTCGATCGTGCTGTTCACGTTCTTCGGCGAAGCCACCGGCGCGGCTGTACGCAGCGTCGTCGACCGAGAGAACATCGTCCGCAAGATTCAGTTCCCACGCCTGGCGATCCCGATTTCGGTGGTCCTGCTCGCGCTGTTCAACCTCGCCCTGAACCTCGTCGTCGTGATGATCTTCGCCGTCGCCGGTGGCGTGAAACCGATGCTCAGCTGGCTCGAGCTGCCGCTGATCATCTTGATGCTCACGGTCCTGACGACCGGAGTCTCGATGCTGCTCTCGGCGCTGTTCGTGCGCTTCCGCGACATCTCGCCGATCTGGGAAGTGGTGAGCCAGATCCTCTTCTACTCCTCACCGGTGATCGTCCCGGCGGAAACCGTGCGGACCAAGCTGGCACACGGCAGCTTCCATCACTTCCTTTACCACCTGTACACGCTCAACCCGCTCGTGGCGATCTTCCAGCAGTTCCGCCACGCGATGATCAACCGAGGCACGCTGAGCGCCGGACAGGTGATGGGCAGCTGGGCAGAGCTAATCGAGCCACTCGCGCTCGTCGTCGTGATCATCGTCGTCGGCTTCTGGGTCTTCAACCGCGAGGCGCCGCACATCGCCGAGGATCTGTAGGCGCGTCAGAGCCCTTCGTGCAGATCAATTGCGACGAGACGTGCGGGCCGAGCGCGTAGCGCCACCACATCTGTAGGCGGCGCAGGGACGGGCGCTGGCGAGCGACGTTGATCACTGCGAGCTTGATCGAGCCGAGCACGCTCGCATCGAGCGTGAAGTAGAGCGGGTCGTTCGAGTGGAAGCGGTCAAACGCGGGCTCCGTGACGCGGATACGCGAGAACCCCGCTCGCCGCGCCATCCAGAGGTACTCCGCGACGAAGTACACATGCTCGTTCCCATCGTACGCCGCGACCTCGGCGCCATGGTCGCGCTTGAGCTTGGTCGGCCACCGCAATGGCTCGTTCACAATCAGGCTCCCGCCGGGACGGAGTCACCCGATGGGCCTCGCGGAGAGCTCGAGTCATTCCGCGTCGGTCGTTGTGATGGAGCACCTCGCAGCAGAACACCCAGTCGAAGCTCTCCTGGGCGAACGGCAGCGCCGACATCTGTTCCAGCACGCGCTCGAAGTAAAGGTCCTGATCCTCGATCCACCAATCACCCGTGCGAAGCCCTTGCATCTCGGTCATCGAGATGTCGAGCGCGACCGCGCGTAGACCGATGCGCGCGAACGTCGCCGCCGCCCAGCAGGTGTTCGAGCCGATATCGAGGATCAATTGCCCGGGCATGAGCGGGAGGATGTCGAGCAGACGCTCCATCGAGCGCGCCTGCGTGTACCAGTAGCCGTCCCTCTCGTAAGGGAGCTCCAGAACTCGAGCTCGGTCCCCAGCCGTCGCGGCGCATCTCCGCCGCGAAGCGCTCGAGCCCCTCGGCCTCCGCGATCACCTGGGCCGACGGGTCGAGCAGCATTTCGGCGACGCCCTCTCGAACCGACCGCGTGGCGTCGCAGAATCGGCGAGGGGAGCGATCCCTCACGAGTCTCTCGCTCGTCGCTCGCCACAGCGTCGAGCCGGAAGCCTTCCGGCGAGCCGCACGATGGGCAGCGCAGCAGTGCCAGCAGCTCAGGACGCACTGGATCCCGACTCCGGCGCGAGCTCCCCGGTGACGGCCATCCGTCCCGACACGGCGACCCGCTCGAAGAACCGCTCCAGCGCGTCGATGCGCCTCTCCCAGGCGTAGTCCTGCACGGTCTCGATCCCGGCGCGTCCCAGCTCTTCACGCAGCTCGCGATCGTCAAGCAGCCGCGCCAGCGCTGCGCCGACGGCCGCCGAGTTCGCCTCGGGCATCAAGCAGTTGACCCCGTCGACGCAGAAGTCGCGGTTGCCGTGCGCATCGGTGCACACGACGGCCGCGCCCGTCGCCATCGCCTCCAGCGGCGGCAGCGCAAAGCCCTCGTGCACAGAGGTCTGGACGAACACGGTGGTCTGGCAGAACAGCTCGTTGACCTGCTCGTCGCTGGGCGTGTTGACGTAGCGGACTCCATCCCGCGCGAGCTCCGGCTCGATCCCGAACAGGCACAGCTCCGGGCGCGGCTTCAGCATTCGCCAGGCGGCGAGCGTCAGCGGCAGGTTCTTCAGCGGGTTCGTGCGCCCGAGCGCGAGCACCATGTCCTCGCGGCGCGGTACGTCGCTGCGAGGGCGGAAGTTCTCCAGGTCGATTCCCGGTGGGATCAGCTCGGCGTCGAGGTCGAGCTCGCGCAGGCGCTCGCGGTTCCACGAGGAGATCGTCATGTAGCGGAACTCCGGGCGGTAGGAGTCGAGCACCGCGTGGCGTGCGCGCTCGTGGTCGGGGTAGTAGGACGTCTCGATGTCCTGCACGAAGTAGACGGGAATGCCGCGCGGAATGCTCGCCCGCCACACCGCCGCGGCGGTCATCCACCACGTGGCCACCTTAATCGCGTCGACCTGCGCCAGCGCATCGCCGAGCGCGTCGTAGTCGGCGAAGCTGTGAACCGGCACGTCGAGCGGGAACCACTCTGGAGGATCCCCGAGCGTGTAGAGCGACACGTCGTGACCGCGCGCGGCCAGGCGGTTGAGGTGCTCGAAGATGTCGCGGTGCCCGCCGCCGACGCCCGTGTCCTCGGTGACGTAGACGATCCGCAGCGGACCCGATGCGGCCCCCGGTTGGCCGGTCTCGCCCGCACCAGCCGTACGCGCGTCGAAGAAGTCCGCCCAGCGCTCCCAGAACAGCCGCTGGGAGCCGAGCTCTCGCTCGCCCTGCACCTCGCCGCGTGTGACCGACTCGTGATGGACGAGCTGCGCGCTGGGGAAGTACAGCACGCGACAGCCCGCCTGCCAGGCGCGCAGGCACCAGTCGACGTCCTCGTAGGCCATCGCGTAGCGCTCGTCGAAGGCGCCGATCTGCTCGATCACCTCGCGCCGCACGTACATGCAAGCGCCGGTCACCGCGAGCGCCGGGCTCGGCGCGTCGGCCGGCCCCCAGCCGTGCGGCTTGAAGCGGTAGCGGTGGTCGAACCACTGCGGCTGGTCGCGGTTGCGCACCGTTCCGCCGAACTGGATGCGCCCGTCGGGGTACTGCAGTTGCCCGCCGACGATCCCGGCGCCGCCCTCGTGGCCGTAGGCGCCGTACTGCAGGCACTCCAGCCAGCTCGGCAGCGCCTCGACGTCGGAGTTGAGCACGACGACGTCGCGCTCGGGTTCGCTCGCCGCGATTCCCCGGTTGGCGTTGGCCGCGAAGCCGCTGTTGCGCTCTGATTCGACGATCACGTCGATGCCCTCCATCGAGCGCAGCGCCGCCAGGTGCTCGGCGCCGCTGCAGTCGTCGGCGACGATCACGCGCGCCATGCCGGAGCGAACGGTCGTGGCGATGCTGCGCACGAGCGTCTGCATGTGCTCGGCATCGCGGTAGCTGGGGATCACGACATCGACCGGCCGACCGTGCTCGCGATACCAGCTGACTGCCCGGCGCACCTCCTGATCGCGCGCGTGCGTGCGCAGGCGCATGCGCTTCTCAAGCGGCGTGAAGCGCAGCGGGAAGGTGACCAGGCGAAACAGGATCGTGCGCAGGCCGAAGTGCGTGTACGTCAGGTAGATGCGGCGTCTGAGGTTCGAGAACGGGCCCTGCGGACGTCCCTCGATCGGGCTGTGCTCGCTCATCGCTGCGCGTCTCCATCGCTCGCTCGCGGCGGTTGCTTCGGCTGCGGGTCGGCGAAGCTGGCGTGGCCCTCGAGGGAGATCACGCGGCGCACAGGCGCCGGAAGGCGATCTGCGCGCGAGCCGAGCAGCGCGCCGCACAGGCACAGCAGCTGATGGGCGGCGACGCCCGCGAGCGTCGCGCGTCGTCGCGCGGGCGGCGCCTGTTCGCGGGCGAGCTCGCCGCGCGCCTGCCCGAGCGCTCCGCGCACGCGGCTGAGCAGGTGCGCCGGCGAGGCGGGCTCGCGCCAGCCGTAGACCTCGCGCAGCCCGCGCCACTCGTCAAAGCACCGGCGCAGCTGTTGCGTGGGGGTGTAGGCGTGCGAATGGACCACGGCGGCTCGCGGCACGAACGCCTTGGCGTAGCCGGCGCGGAGCATGTCGAGCGCGAGCACCCTGTCCTCGGCGTACGGGACGTCGCGGAACGGTACCCGCTCCCAAGCCGCGCGCGCCAGGCAGGCATTGGCGTCGGTGAAGAAGCCGCGCCTGCCGATCAGCTCGATCGCCGAAATCGCGGCGCGCTCGCGCTCGTCGAGCCGCTCGACCTGCGCGAGCCCATCGGGCGACAGCGAGGCAAACCAGCTCTCCAGGTCCATCCGCACCGCCGGCGAGGCGTCGGGGCGCGGACGGTAGGGCCCGTAGACGAGCGCCACGTCCGGCGCCAGCGCGAAGCCCTCCAGCAGCTGCTCCAACCAGCGCTCGTCGGCGGGCACGGCGTCCTGCGTGAGCAGCGCCACGTGAGCGCCGCGCGCCGCCTCGACGAGCAGGTTGCGCGTGCCGCCGTGCGAGAAGCGCTGCGGCGCGATCTCCAGCACGTGCGCGCCATGTTCGCGAGCGAGAGCCAGCGAGCCGTCGCGCGAGCCCGAATCGCATACGACGAGCTCGTGCTCGACGGTCTGCGAAGACAGCGCGCGCAGCAGCTCCGCGAACAGCGCGCCGCCGTCGCGCACGGGGATTGCCACGCTCACATCAGGCATAGAAGGCACTCAGCGTAAGCAGCTGAGAGGCGTAGCTGAGAGCGATCGTCGCGACGAGCAGCGCCACCCCCGCCTCCAGCATCCGGCGCCTGCCGAACGCGTGCAGAGCGCCGACGACCAGCAGCGCGATCGGGCCGATGGCCGGGAACGCGTAGCGCCCGAACTCGCCGATCACCGGTCGCGCTCCCGGCGTGTAGTACGCGGCGACGAAGCCTGCGATGACGGCCACCAGCATGAGGATCACGGCGAGCGCTTCCGGTGCATGCGCCGACAGCCAGCGCCACTCGCGCCGCAGCGCCAACGGTGAGAGCAGCAGCACGAGCAGGCTCACTGCGAGGATCACCGCATAGACCCACGACGGGAAGAACACGTCGTACCAGCCGAACGCGCCCCAACCGCGTTCGATGAAGATCACGAAGCCGGGATACACCGACGAGGAGAAGTGCGCTTGCATGAACGGAAGCCGTGGCAGAAAGACCTGCCACAGATAGGAGAGATAATCGGGGAGATGGTGCAGCGCTTCGCTGACGGCGTTGGCGTTGGCGCCGATCGCCGAGGGGCCGCCACCTGCCCCAGCCGCAGAGCTGGCGGCGAACGCCGGGTTCAGCACGTGCGTCGCCAGCTCGGCTGCGAGCACCGCGGCGATCGCCAGCACCGCCCAGCCGAGCAGATCCGAGCGCCGGTGATAGCGCCACAAGCCCACGAGGAACGCCAAGCCGGCGACCGGGTAAAGCGACAGACCCGTCCCCTTGACGTTCGGCAGCAGGACCAGCACGATCCCAGTCAGGGCGCCCCACGGGACCGTGATGCCGCGCCGCAGCAGACGGATCAGCAGCAGCTCCAGCGCCGCCGCCGTGGCGTTCACGCCGACGTCGTTGTTGACGATCCCGGAGATGAACCCGTACATCGGCTCATAGGCGACGAGCAGCGCCGCGAGCACGCCCACCCACGGTCTTCGCGGGGCGAGCTCACGGGCGAGCAGGTAGGTGAACAGCACGACCAGCGCGCCGAGCAGCGCCGAGCAGATGCGCATGAGCGTCAGCTGGGAGAAGATCGAGGCGTGCGCGGTGGCGAGGTAGGCCGGGGCCAGCGCCAGGTAGTACGCCGGACCATGCGCGGCGGAGGTCGTGTAGCCGCCTCCATCGGCGCGCTTGGGATGCTCGCGTTGCACGTCTTCTCGGTAGTCGCGAACCTGCGCGGACAGCCACGGCGCGCGGCTGTCACCGACCTGGTGGTCGGTCCACAGGCTCGTGTCTTCCAGCGCGAGGTTCTCCGCGCCCGACCAGCGCAGCAGCGGTGACTGGAGGTTGTTGACGGGTTTCTCGCCGCGTTCGACGAGCGACTGCGTATACGCGAAGTGGTCCACCTCGTCGGGCCCTTGAAAGACCGGTGTGATCAAGGCCCAGCAGCACGCATTCAGCGCGGCGATCGCGAACAGCGTGAGCGCCAGGCGCCGCGTGCCGCCGGCCACCGCGACGGCAAGGCAGCGCAGGGCCAGCAGCGCGAGCGCCGGCAGCACCAGCAACAGCAGCAGCCAGTACAGCCACGCGCCGACCATGCCCGGGCGAAACAGCGCCGCGCGCTCGAAGATCTGCGCGATGCGCGACACGTAGCTGCTGCGCTGACCCGGCCGCGGCAGATACCAGACGGCAAGCCGCGCCGTTATGACTTTGCCGCCAATGCTCGGCGGCGAGCTTCCCCGCTTGCTCAATGGCGTTCCGCCCACGTGCACCGGCCTGTCGGCCGTCAGGCACAGCGAGGCCATGCGAGCCGCCGGCTGCGCCGGAGTCTGCGCGATCGGGAAGTCGGCGTTGCTCGGCCGGTTGGCCTGCGCGCGGGACGGCGGGAGGGCGGAGTGGATTGTCTTGCCGCCGGCGCGAACGGCCAGACGCAGCGCAGGGCGCTGCTCGGAGGACGAGAGGAGCTGCAGGCGCACGGCGGCGGTGCCCGCCGGAAGCCGCAGCCCGGGTGCACAGACGGCGGCCCCTGGCTTGACTTCGGCGACTGCCGCGACGTTCTCCACGCTGTCGGTGCCGGTGAAGTAGAAGCGTGGCCGCAGGCAGTAGAAGGCCGTCAGAAGAAGCAGCGGGACAGCGCAGATCGCCGCCGTCCGCCACACGCGACGGTCGCCGGCGAAGACGGCCACCGCCAGCCGCCCGAAGGGGCCCACGCTCAGCGCCGGCGCAAGCCGAGAATCGACAGCAAGAAGGAGGAGAAGAAGATCTGGATGCCGACGATGATCAGAGAGGCCGCGACCACGGCGAGGCGTTCGTCGGCGAGCGACCCCAAGCCGTGAGCGATCCACGTCGCGACGATCACCGCTCCCATCACGAGGCCGACAAGCGTGAACAGGCCGCCGAGCAGCAGGCCGTGCTCCAGCGAGAAGCGCGCACGCATGCGATCGAACCACGGGTCGCGCTCGCCCATGAAGTAGGTGCCGTAGGCGTGCGCGCAGAGCCCGAGCGCGAGCACCTGCGTGCCGACGATCATCAGCAGCGCCCCGCCGATCAGCGCGTGCAGCCCCCACGCGCGCCCGAAGAAGTCAAGCCCGGCGGCGACGAACACGACGATCAGAGTGCCCAACCCGGCGAGTACGGCTCCGGGCACGATGAACAGGTGGTTGGGGCTGTGCACGAGCAGGAAGCGCAGATGGCGCCAACCGTCGCGGAAGCTCGACAACTTGCTCTCGCCGCCTCGCGGGTGGTACTCGATCGGGAACTCGGCGATCCGCAGCTTCTCCTTGGAGGCTCTGATGACCATCTCCGAGGCGAACTCCATGCCGGTCGTCCGCAGGTCCAGCCGCGCGAGCACGTCGCTGCGCACGGCGCGCATCCCGCAGTGCGCGTCGTTGACGCCGGTGCGGAAGAACAGGTTGAGCAGGCCGGTGAGGATCGGGTTGCCGACGTAGCGGTGCAGCCAGGGCATCGCGCCCGGCTGGATGTTGTCCATGCGGTCGCCGATGACCATCTCGGCGCCCTGCTGCAGCGCCTCGACGAAGCGCGGGATCTCGTTGAAGTCGTATGTCAGGTCAGCGTCGGCCATCACGATGTAGCGCCCGCGCGAAGCGGCGAAGCCGGCCAGGTAGGCGCTGCCATAGCCGCGCCGGCGCTCGACGACCACGCGCGCCCCGGCCTGCTCGGCCAGCCGCGCCGAGTCGTCCTCGGAGTCGTTGTCGGCGACGACGACCTCGCCGGGCACCTGCATGCGGTGCAGCGCCTCGCGCGCGGCCGTGACGCACTCCTCGATGTTCTCCGCCTCGTTGAGGCAGGGGATCACGACCGACACGAGCGGCACGCTGCGATCCTCGGCATCCATCAAGACGGGTGGCCTTGTCTGGTCGACTGTGCTCATCAGCTGTGGCTCGACCCCACGTTGCGCGGCTCAGGGCCGGGTCGTGCCGTTATAACGCGCGCATCGACGGAAAGTGGCGCGTCTGCGGAGGGCGATCCTATCGCACGGTCTGACAGTCTCTCGCGGGCATGCGCGTCTGCGTCGTCTATGACTGCCTGTTCCCGTACACCGTCGGCGGTGGCGAGCGCTGGTATCGCAATCTCGCCGAGCGTCTGGCCGCGGACGGCCACGAGGTCACGTACCTGACGCTGCGCCAGTGGGATCGGCGCGAGCGGCCTGACGCCGGGCAGGGCGTGCGCGTGGTGACGGTCGGTCCGCGCATGGCGCTGTACACCGACGGCGGCCGGCGGCGCATCCTGCCGCCGCTCGTGTTCGGCGCCGGCGTCCTGTGGCATCTGCTCGTCAGAGGCCGCCGCTACAACGTCGTGCACACCGCGGCGTTCCCGTACTTCTCGCTGCTCGCGGCCGGGCTCGTTCGCCCACTCGCCGACTTCGAGCTAATCGTCGACTGGTTCGAGGTGTGGAGCCGCTCCTACTGGCGCGACTACCTCGGCGGAGCGGGCGGACGATTCGGGGCGCTGGTTCAGCGTGCCTGCGCACACGTTCGCCAACGCGCTTTTTGCTTCTCCGAGTTGCACGCGGCACGGCTGCGTGAGGAAGGCCTGAATGGCGATGTGACGATCCTGCGTGGCCTGCACCCGGATACGGGTGAGCGCGTGGCGCCGCGCGAGGCCGATCCGGTCGTGCTGTTCGCCGCGCGACTGATCCCGGAGAAGCAGGTCACCTTGGCCGTAGCCGCGATGGCGATCGCCGTGCAGCGCATCGACGGCCTGCGCGGGGAGTTCTTCGGCGACGGTCCCGAGCGATCCGCGCTGGATACGGCGATCGCCGAGCACGGACTGACGGAGGTCGTCTCGGCGCCTGGCTTCGCGGACGCCGCGACACTCGACGCGAAGATGCGCACAGCTATGTGCATGCTGCTGCCCTCGCGGCGCGAGGGCTACGGGCTCGTCGTCGTCGAGGCGAGCGCCCGCGGCACACCGAGCGTCGTCGTCGCCGGCGAGGACAACGCCGCAACGGAGCTGATTGCCGAGGGGGTCAACGGCACGGTCGCCCCAACCTCCGACCCGCAGACACTCGCCGAGGCGATC
>DASYKG010000042.1:0-13774 GCA_035995645.1 Solirubrobacteraceae bacterium | reverse complement strand
TCATGAACGATGTCGGGATCGCCGCAGAGTGGCAGGTAATGCTCGGACGCGAGGAGTTCTACAACGCGACCAAGCGCCTCCACAACGCGCTCCAGGGCAACCCCGACTCGCTCACCGACGAGGAGTGGGCGATATTCGAGCGCTACAACGAGCTGAACGCGAAGGAGATCGAGGGCGGCTGGGACGTGATCATCGTCCACGACCCACAGCCGGCAGCGATCCGGCGGCACGTGCCGGAGAAGGCCAAGGCGTGGGTGTGGCGCTGCCACATCGACGTCTCGACGCCGAACCCCGACACGATCCGCCAGCTGCTGCCCTACATCGAGAGCTATCCGCAGTCGCTGTTCCACATGCAGGACTACGTGCCGGTGGGGATGAAAGGCAAAGTCAACGTGGTGCCACCGGCGATCGACCCGTTGACGCCGAAGAACATGGCGCTCTCGCCGGAGGACGGCGCGTTCGTGTGCGGGCAGTTCGGCATCGACGTGGACCGCCCGCTGATCTGCCAGGTGTCGCGCTTCGACCCCTGGAAGGACCCGCTCGGCGTGATCGACGCCTACCGCCAGGTGCGCGAGAAGATGCCCGACGTGCAGCTCGCGCTGGTCGGCTCGATGGCTAGCGACGACCCGGAGGGCTGGGACTTCTTCAACGCGACCGTGGCGCATGCCGACGGCGACCCCGACATCCACATCCTCAACAACTTCAACAACGTCGGCGCGATCGAGGTCAACGCGTTCCAGTCGCATTCCGACGTGCTCGTGCAGAAGTCCACGCGCGAGGGCTTTGGCTTGACCGTCTCGGAGGCGATCTGGAAGGCGCGGCCGTTCATCGGCGGCAACGTCGGCGGCATACCGCTGCAGATCGAGGACGGCGTGACCGGCTTTCTCGTCTCCAGCGCCGAGGAATGCGCCGATCGCGCGCTGGAGGTGCTCAAGGACCCGGCGCTGGGCAAGTTCCTCGGCCGGCGTGGCAAGGAGCACGTGCGTACGCATTTCCTGACCCCGCGCTATCTGCGCGACTACCTGAAGATCTTCACCGAGCTGAAGCAATCATGAACGAGGGGACGGTGCCGCTGGTGCTCGTGAGCAACCGCGGACCAGTCACCTTCGACGAGCGCGGCGAGACGCAGCGCGGCTCAGGCGGCGTCGTCACCGCGTTGACGGGTCTGGCCTCACACCGCGAAGCGATCTGGATCGCCTCGGCGATGAGCGAGTACGACGCCGAGGCCTCGCGCGAGCACGGCGAACGACCCTTCCCCGTGCGCTCGCCGTCGGGCGACGTGGAGTTCCGCGTGCGCCTGGTCGTTTCAGACCCGGACGCATACGACCGCTTCTACAACGTCGTCGCCAATCCCATGCTCTGGTTCATCCAGCATTACCTCTGGGACCTGTCCAACGCCCCGGACATCCGCCGCGAGGAGATCGAAGCGTTCGACTTCGGCTACAACGCCGTCAACGAGGATCTCGCACGCGCCGTCGTGCAGGAGCTGCAGGACGCCGAGGAGCCGGTCGTGATGATCCACGACTACCACCTGTACACGCTGCCGGAGCTCGTCCGCCGTGCGCGTCCGGACGCCTTCTTGCACCACTTCGTGCACATCCCGTGGACGCAGTCGGACGCCTGGCGCGTGCTGCCGACGCGCATCCGCGATCAGATCTTCACGGGCCTGCTGGCCAACGACATCATCGGCTTTCACACGCGCTCCTACAGGCGCAACTTCCTGCAGTGCTGCCGCGACCTGATGGGCCTGCAGGTCGACTTCGACCGCGGCGTCGTGATCGCGCCGGACGGAGACCGCGAGGTGTGGGTGCGCGCCTACCCGCTGCCGATCGACCACCAGGCCACCCGTCGCATCTCCCAGCGCACGCGCGTCGAGCAGTTCGAGCAGGAGCTGCTGCGCCGCCGACGCGACTTCTTGATCCTGCGCGTGGACCGCGCGGACCTGAGCAAGAACGTGCTGCGCGGCTTCTCCGCGTTCGACCTGTTCCTCGAGCAGCACCCGGAGTTCTCCGAGCGGGTGACGTTCGTCGCCCAGCTGATGCCTTCGCGAACCGACGTGCCCCAGTACGCGGAGTACCTGGAGGCGATCGAGGCGCTCGTGGCGGTCGTCAACCACCGTCACGGCACGCCCGACTGGATGCCGATCCAGCTGAAGCTGCGCGACGACTTGGAGGAGGCGATGGCCGCGTACAAGCACTACGACGTGCTGCTGGTAAACGCGATGTTCGACGGCATGAACCTCGTCGCCAAGGAGGGGCCGATCGTCAACGAGCGCGAGGGCGTGTCGATCCTCTCGGAGAACACGGGCGCGCACGAGGAGCTCGGCGAGTACGCGCTGTCGGTGAACCCCTTTGACATCCAGGAGCTGGCCGACTCGATCCACGCGGCCCTGACGATGGCACCCGAGGAAAAGGCGCGACGCGCGAACGGCCTGCGCGAGATCGTCACCTCGCGCGACCCCGGAGACTGGATCGACGAGCAGCTCGCGGACATCCGCGCGAAGGGCCGGACCCGCTAACCTTGCAGCGCAGCGCCTTCGGGCGCCTGGATATGACGCTGCCCGCACCGACATACGACCTCGTTCTGCTGCTCGACCCGCAGGCCGACGACGACACGCGCGCCAAGCTCGTCGCCGACACGCGCGCCTCGATCGAGACGCAGGGAGAGCTGCTGCGCCACGACGACTGGGGCGAACGCGCGCTGGCTTATCCGATCGACCGCAAGTCCAGCGCGCAGTACCACCTGCTGCAGTTCCACGTCGCAAACGTCGAGCTGCTCGGCGGGCTGGACCGCACGCTGCGCCTGGCCGACGAGGTGCTGCGCTTTCGCATCATCAAGCTGGCGCCAGGCGTGCCCGCCGCACCCGACATGAGCAGCAGCGCAGCGCCTGCGCGGCGCCTCGACGGCGCGGCCGAGCCGCACGCCGAGGCCCAACCCGCGGTGAGTGAGGGCGCGGCCGCGGAGCCGCCGGCAGCCGAGGCCGAGGCCGCACCGGCGGAGGCGGCGGCGCAGCCAGCCGAGGCCGACGCCGAGGTCGCCGTGGGCGACCCCTCGTAGTAGTCGCTCGCACCTACCCGCAAGACTGCCGTCAGGTGCCTATGCCAGGCACGCGAGCGTAATAAGATCGCTCTCGTGGGCTGGGCGCAAGACATGAACGACGGTTCGGCGAGGCGCACCGACGTGCTGCGTGCCTCCCCGCCGATGTTCGAGTCGCGCGTGCTCGACGCGCTCTCGCGAGTGCATCCGCTCGTGCCCGTGCTGATCTTCGTCCCAGGTATCGCCGTGCTCGCGGGCTGGAGCCTGACTAAAGTGAGCGTGCTGCTGACGCTTGCGCTGGCGGTCGCCGGATATGCGCTGTGGACGCTGTTCGAGTACTGGCTGCACCGCATCGTCTTTCACTTCGAGCCCGCGGCGGGCATCGGCGCTCGCTTGCACTGGATCATCCACGGCGTGCACCACGACCACCCCAACGACCCGATGCGCCTGGTCATGCCGCCGGCGGTGAGCGTGCCGCTCGGGGCGGCGGTGTTCGGACTGCTGTACCTGATCTTCGGCCAGCGCTACGCGCCCGGACTCGGCGCCGGGTTCTTCGTCGGCTACCTCGTGTACGACTTGATGCACTACTACCTGCACCACTTCCGTCCACACGGCTGGCTCGGGCGGACGCTGCGCGAGCGACACATGCGCCATCACTTCCAGGACGACACGCGTGGCTTTGGCATCAGCGCCCCGTACTGGGACGAGGTCTTCGGCACGTCCTCGCGTGCCCGCCGCGTCGCGCGCGACGAGCGCAATTAGCGGCTTTCGCGCCGTCCGCGCCCGCAGCCCGGTCTAGACTCGAACGCTGAACGAGCGAGACGACGCGCCCGAACGCGCGACAAGCAAGCTGAAAGGACGTGCAGCAGTGGCCGCCACCAACATCAACAGGGTCGTGATGACCGGAAACCTGACCGCCGATCCGGAGCTGCGCTCGCTGCCGAGCGGCAACTCGGTGTGCAGCCTGCGCATCGCGTGCAACACGCGGCGCAAGAACGGCAGCACCGGCGAATGGGAGGACAAGCCCAACTACTTCAACGTCACCGTGTGGGGGGCTCAGGGCGAGAATGCTGCCCGTTATCTGTCCAAGGGCCGACCGGTGGCGATCGACGGACGCCTGGAGTGGCGCGAGTGGGAAGCGCAGGACGGCACAAAGCGCCAGGCAACCGATATCATTGCCGACTCGGTGCAGTTCCTGGGCTCGCCCAATGACACCTCCGGTGCAGGCGGGCAGTTCGCAGATCGTCAGGCAGGCAACGGAGCTTCCAGAGGGGGCGACGTTCCGGTCGACGAAGCAGACTTCCAGCCCGCACCGGCCGCCAGCGGCGCTGGCGACGACGACATTCCGTTCTGAGACTTAGCGAGGTAGCTGTGCGTACAGCCGTTCTGAAGCCCAACAGTCACGACCGCAGCCGCGGCGGAGTTCGCTGATGGCCAAGGCACGCGGTCGCGGCAAGCCGGTGCGCCGGCGCGACAAGAAGGGCGGCGTGGGCAGCGGACGGCGAAAGTCCTGTCAGCACTGCCGCGACAAGGTCGAGCAGGTCGACTACAAGGACGTCGTCTCGTTGCGCAAGTTCATCTCCGAGAAGGGCAAGATCCGCTCGCGGCGCATCACCGGCTCGTGCCGGCGCCATCAGGTGCAGATCGCCCGCGCGGTCAAGCGCGCACGTGAGCTGGCGCTGCTGCCGTACGTGAACGAGGGCGGTCGCGAGGACAGCCCTCGTCGCGAACGCGGCGACCGGGAACGCTAGTCGAGATGCCCGAGGCGATCCTCCTGCAAGACGTGGACACGCTCGGCGAGCAGGGCAACGTCGTCGACGTCTCCAAGGGCTACCTGCGCAACTTCCTGATGCCGCGCAAGCTCGCGCAGCCGGCCACGAGCGGAGCGGTCGAGGCGATCCGCCAGCGCCAGGAGGCCGCCGAGCGTGCCGAGCGCAATGCGGTCGAGAAAGCGGAGGAGAACGTCGCGCTGCTCAACCGTACGGTGCTGACGATTCCCCAGCAGGCCGGCGCGGACGGCCGCCTGTTCGGATCGGTCACCGCCCAGGACATCGCTTCGGCGATCAAGGAAGCGCGCGGCCTGAAGATCGACAAACGCAACGTGCACCTGCCCGAACCGATCAAGAACGTCGGCACGTACATGGTCGTCGTCGAGGTGGTTGACGACGTGACCGCCACGATCAAGACGATGGTCGTCGCCAAGAAATAGACAGCGGCACCGCCGCTCTCGCTGCGAACATGTGTTCGTGGCAAGGACACGAGCTTTTCCTCTCGCGATTTGCGGGTTCGGCGCCCGGGCCGACACGACGGCGACCCTAGACTCGCTCGACCGATGAGCGTCGTCTCGACAGCCAACGGTTCGGCGGGCGCCCCGGCGGCGCTGGCCCCGCCTCACAACCTCGACGCCGAGCAGTCGGTGCTCGGGGCGATCCTGCTGTCCGACCGCTCGCTGTATGCGCTGGTGATCGAAGAGGGACTGCGCGCGGACGACTTCTACCGCGAGCGCCACGGCACGATCTACGAGGCGATGCTCGCGCTGTACAACGAGAGCGAGCCGGTCGACACGCTGACGGTGATCGACCGCCTGCGCCAGATGGGCAGCCTGGAGAAGATCGGCGGCGCAGCCGCCGTGGACGAGCTGACCGGCGTCGTGCCGGCCGCCGGGCATGCCCGGCGCTATGCGCAGATCGTGCGCGAGAACGCGCTGCTGCGGCGCCTGCTGAAAGCCTCCTACGAAATCCAGGAGAGCGTGCTCGGCCACCAGGCGGCGCCACGCGAGCTCGTCGAGCAGGCCGAGAAGGCGATGCTCGAGGTCGCGCGCGACGACCGCCAGCAGGACTTTCGCGCGATCGAGGAGGTGCTGCACGAGGAGCTCGACAAGCTGCACCGCCTGTCGATCGAGGGCACGTCGCTGACCGGCACGCCGTCGGGGTTCAAAGACCTCGACGAGATCACCGGCGGCTTTCAGCCGGGCAACCTGATCATCATCGCCGCGCGCCCGGCGATGGGCAAGAGCGCGCTCGTGTGCAACATCGCCGAGAACGCGGCGGTCGAGCACAAAAAGCCGGTCGCGCTGTTCTCGTTGGAGATGGCCGAGGCCGAGCTGGCCCAGCGCTTCGTCGCCTCGCAGGCGCGGATCAAGGGCGAGGAGCTGCGCAAGGGGCGGGTCGCCGAGCAGCGCTGGCCGAAGATCCTCAAGGCCTCGCAGGTGCTCGCCGCCGCGCCGCTGTGGGTCGACGACTCCAGCGACGTGGGCATGCTGGAGATCCGCGCCAAGGCGCGGCGCCTGCACAGTCAGTGCGAGGGCGGCCTCGGACTGATCATCATCGATTACCTGCAGCTGATGCGCACCGACAGCCGCTACGACAGCCGCGTGACGGCCGTCGGCGAGCTCAGCCGCGGCCTGAAGATCCTCGCGCGCGAGCTCGGGGTTCCGGTGATCGCGCTCTCGCAGCTCAGCCGCGCGGTGGAGACGCGCCCGGACAAGAAACCGCAGCTGTCGGACCTGCGCGAGAGCGGAAACCTCGAGCAGGACTCCGACCTGGTGATGTTCATCTACCGCGACGAGTACTACGACGAGGACTCCGAGCGTCCGGGCGAGGCCGACCTGATCATCGCCAAGCACCGCAACGGCGCCGTCGGCAAAGTCACGCTGACCTTCCAGAAGGAGTACCCGAAGTTCATGAACTACGCCGGGGAGCGCTACACACCGTGATGGCGGAGGACTTCAGCGCGCCGTCCGGTGCGGCGACGCAGGCGTGTCCGCTCGGGCTGTGCGACGGCAGCGGCTTCGTTGTCGACGAGGCGATCAACACCGCACGCGATTGCGAGTGCCGGCCCGGGCGGATCGCAAAGCTGAGGATCGCCGGCCTCGAGGGACGCGTGCCCAGGCACTACATCGGCGTGTCGTTCGAGCGACCGCCGGTGCCGGAAATTGCGCGGGTTGCGCCGGAAGTCGTACAGGAGGTCAGACGCTACGTGCGCGAGATCGACTCCAAGCTCGACGCAGGACACGGATTGTGGCTGATGGGAGATGTCGGCACAGGCAAGACGACGCTGGCGATGATCGTCTCCAAGGCCGCGCTCGACGCCGGGCGCACGGTGGCGATCTATTCGTTGCCGCGGCTGCTGAATCTGATCCGCGATGCGATCGACAGCGAGGGCGGCATGGTCGCCTTCCTCGACCGGCTCGCCGCAGTCGACTTGCTGCACATCGACGACCTGGGCGCCGAGAATACGACCGACTGGGTGCTCGAGCAGCTGTACTCGATAATCAACACGCGTTACGAGGACGAGCGCGCGATGATCGTGACGACGAACTCGAAGTACGAGGAGCTGATCGAGCAGCTCGGCGAACGCACCGTCTCGCGGCTCGTCGCGATCTGCGGCAACGGCCTACCGCTGTATGGCGTGGACGACCGGCTCTCACACAGGGACCGGCGCGAGAACCTGGGGGACGAGCTCGCGGAGCTCGGCTCGGCTCCCTCAGCCTGAGCTGACCCTCCCTAGACTGCACAGCACATGCCCGGAATCGTGATCGTCGGCGCCCAGTGGGGCGATGAGGGAAAGGGAAAGATCACCGACCTGCTCGCCGAGCAGGTCGACGCCGTCGTGCGCTTTCAGGGAGGCAACAACGCCGGTCACACGATCGTGCGCGACGGCGAGGAGTGGAAGCTGCACCTGATCCCCTCGGGGATTCTCTATCCCGGCAAGTGCTGTGTGATCGGCAACGGCGTCGTGATCGATCCGAAGGTGCTGATCGGCGAGCTCGACGCTCTGCGTGCGCGGCGCGTGGACGTCGGCGGCCTGCGCATCTCGGCCAACGCCCACCTGATCATGCCCTACCACCTGCTGCTGGACTCGGCCGGCGAGGCCAAGCTCGGCAGCCTGCAGATCGGCACGACGCGCCGCGGGATCGGCCCGTGCTACGCCGACAAGGCGGCGCGGTTGGGCATCCGCGTGCAGGATCTGCTCGACGAGAAGATCCTCAAGAAGAAGATCGTCGCGGCGATGGAGCCCAAGCGCCTGTCGCTGCGACCGTTCGAGAAGGATCCGTCGCTTGACCTTCACACGATGACCGAGGAATACCTGACGTTCGGACACCGCTTGGAGCAGCACATCGCCGACACGGCGAAGCTGATGTGGGACCTGCTCGACGACGACAAGGCGGTGATCTTCGAGGGCGCACAGGGGGCGATGCTCGACATCGACCACGGCACCTATCCCTTCGTGACCTCCTCCAACCCGCTGTCGGGCGCCGCCTGCGTCGGCACGGGCGTCGGGCCGAAGGACATCGATGAGGTGTGGGGGATCTCCAAGGCGTACACCACGCGCGTCGGCGCCGGTCCCTTCCCCAGCGAGCTGCACGACGAGATGGGCGAGCGCATTCGCGAGCACGGCGGAGAGTTCGGCACGACGACCGGGCGACCCCGGCGCACCGGCTGGCTGGACCTCGTGGCACTGCGCTACGCGGCGCGGCTGAACAGCCTCACGGCACTCGTCGTGACCAAGCTCGACGTTCTCTCCGGACTGGACCGCATCGGTGTGTGCACGAGCTACCGCGGCGCCGAAGACGCCGTGTTCGACGACTTCCCCTATCACCAGACGGTGCTGCACCACACAACCGCTGAGCTGACCGAGCTGCGCGGATGGAGCGAGGACCTCGGCGAGTGCCGCACGCTCTCAGACCTGCCCGACGCCGCACGCGAGTACCTGCAGTTCATCGCCGAGCACGTCCGCGCGCCGGTCGCGCTGGTCGGCGTCGGTCCGGGCCGAGAGCAGACGCTGTGGACCGAGGACGGCATGCAGACGCTGCTCGGGCGCAGCGCGCACGGGGCCGACCCGATCCGCGCGTGAGCAGGCACGGTGAGCCGCAGGTGCGTCGCCGGCGTCTAGCCTGGAGGACGTGACAGCGAGCCAGCAGCAGGCGCCCTATCTGCAAGCGCTGTGCGAGTACGCCGCGCGCGCGCCCGCGCGACTGCACGTGCCCGGACACAAGGGCGGTCCGGGGGCGGACCCGCAGCTGCTGGAGGCGATCGGCGAGCGGGCGCTGAGCCTGGACATCCCCGCGCTGACCTACGGGATCGACGTCGGTCCCGAGCCGACTCCCTTCGAACAGGCCCAGGAGCTCGCCGCGCGGGCTTGGGGCGCTCGGCGCGCGTGGTTTCTCGTCAACGGCGCGTCGCAGGGCAACCTGTCGGCCGGGCTCGCGCTCGCCCACCATGGCGACGAGGTGGTCGTGCAGCGCAACGCGCACTCCAGCGCCGTCGACGCGCTCGTGCTCTCCGGGCTGCGACCGACCTTCGCCGCGCCCGAGCTCGATCCCGAGCTTGGCATCGCCCACTGCCTCTCGCCGCAGACGCTCGACGGTGCGCTCGCGCAGACACCGGGAGCGGCGGGGGCGTGGATCGTCTCCCCCACGTACTTCGGCGCCGTCGCCGACGTGCGCGCGCTGGCCGAGGTCGCGCACGCACGCGGCGTGCCGCTGATCGTCGACGAGGCGTGGGGCGCGCACATGGCCTTTCACGAGGACCTTCCCGCGCACGCCCTATCGCTCGGCGCCGACCTGGTGATCTCGAGCACGCACAAGATCGTCGGCAGCCTGACGCAGTCGGCGATGCTTCACCTCGGGGAGGGCGGCGCGGAGAGGATCGGCGAGGACGCCGTCGATCGCGCCGTCACGCTGACCGAATCGACCAGTCCAAGCTCGCTGCTGACGGCGTCGTTGGACGCCGCACGGCGTCTGGCGTTCCTGCACGGGCGCGAGCTGCTCGCGCAGACGATGCACACGCTTGCCGACACGCGCACGCAGATCCGCGCGATCGAAGGGCTCGACGTGCTCGACGAGCGCATGGCGGGTCGTGCCGGCGTGTTCGCCTACGACCCGCTGCGCTTGGCCGTAGACATCCGCGGCATCGCCGCGACCGGCTATGAGCTGGCGCCGATGTTGCGCGAGATCGGCGACATCAACATGGAGCTGTACGGGCAGAACGTCGTGGTGGCGGTGTTCGGCATGGGTGAGCGCGCGCTGCCCGAGGCCACGCGCCTGGTCGACGCGCTGCGCGAGGCCGCCGCGCGCGCCGGCCTGGATCCATCGGGAGCGAGCACGAGCTTCGCCGCGCCGCCGCCGTGGGGCGAACTGGCGATGACGCCGCGCGAGGCCTTCCTCGGCTCTCAGGAGGCCGTGCCCGCGGCCGATGCCGCCGGACGCATCGCAGCCGAGTCGCTCGCCACGTATCCACCGGGGATACCGAACGTGCTCCCCGGTGAGCGCCTGACGGCCGAGACGCTCGCGTACGTGCAGCGCACGCTCGAGCTGGGCGGAAGCGTGCGCGGGGCGAGCGACCGCTTGCTGCGCACCGTTCGCGTCGTCGTCGAGGACGGCTCGCACGCCGACTGAGAATGAGCTGACGCCGGTTGAGCTGCGCCGAGCGAACGTTCTCCGAGGCGGCGCTCGCTCCGCCCGGCTCAGCGCGTTTCGCACAGGCAAAGCGTTCGCAGACACCGGAAAACGCGAGTTGCGTTGAGGGGCCGCAGCGGGGATGATTCAGAGGTGGACAAGACACGCTCGCATGCGTGGAGACCATTTCGGTTGGGCATCGTCGGCGCAGTGGTGGTGGCCGGCGCGCTCATCATGTCCGGCCTCGCTTCCGGACCGGCCTCGCGCGCGCGCAACAACGACGTTTCGCCCAGCGCCCAGCGCGGCCCGCAGACGGGCGTTCTCGCAAATGGCGCAAAGACCCGCGCGGGGTCGCCTGCCAGCTCACACGCGCCCTACCGCGCCGGGGCGGTGTTGGTGTCGTTTCGCCCGGGAGTCTCGGGTGCCAGCCAGACGACGATCGAGCGGGCTGCGGGCGCGCTCGACGCCCGCAGGCTGGGTCCTGCCGTTCGTCGCGTAGGCGCGGCCGGCGCCGGTCGCCAGTTGGCCTCGGCGCCGATTCTCCTGCGCGTGCCCTCCAGCGGCGTGCTCTCGGCGGTGCGCACGCTTCGCGGCGATCCCCACGTCGCCTACGCCGAACCGGACTATCTCATGCACGCCAGCGCAACGCCCAACGATCCATCCTTCGCATTGCAGTGGGCGGCGAACAACACGGGGCAGAGCATTCCCACGCAGAACGCCGAAGAGGTGCAGGGCCCACCCGCAAACGGAACGGCCGGAGCCGACGACCGCGCGCTGGCGGCGTGGGGAGTGAGCACTGGCAGCCGCTCCATCGTGATCGGCGAGACGGACACCGGTGTCAACTACAACCACGCCGACCTCGCGTCGAACGTCTGGACCAACCCGGGCGGCATCGGCGGATGTGCGGCCGGAACTCGCGGATACAACGTCTTGAACAGCACGTGCGAACCGATGGACGACGACACCGCCTACGGTGGCCATGGCACTCATGTCGCGGGCATCATGGGCGCTGTCGGCAACAACGGCGCTGGCGTCGCCGGCATGAACTGGCAGACGAGCATCCTGCCGGTGAAGTGGCTGAACTCCTCGGCCAGCGGTTCGACCAGTGGGCTGATCGCCGCCCTGCAATGGCTCGTGGCGGCCAAGCAAGCGGGTGTGAACCTCCGCGTGGTCAACGATTCGGCGACGTTCGTGGGGACCGCCTACTCGCAGGCCCTGTCTGAAGAGATCGACACGCTCGGAGCAAACAACATCCTCTTCGTGACGGCCGCCGGGAACACCGGCGACAACAACGACCTGGAAGCAGTGCGGCGCTATCCGTGCGGTTATGACCGGCCCAGCGAGATCTGTGCGACGGCGAGCAACAACAACGACAGCTTGCCGAGCTGGGCCAACTACGGGTCGCACACGGTCGATCTCGCGGCCCCGGGGGTGAGCGTCTACTCGACGCTGCGAAACGGCGGCTATGGATACCTCAGCGGAGGCTCGATGGCCTCACCGCAGGTGGCAGGCGCCGCGGCGCTGATTCTGTCGGTCTCACCCTCGCTTTCGCCCTCGGCGCTGAAGTCGGACATCCTCGAAAACGTCGACAAGCTGCCCTCGCTCGCCGGCAAGGTGATCACGGGAGGCCGCTTGGACGTGTGCAAGGCCCTCCCCGGCTGCACGACGCCGCCCCCCACGCTGACCTTCGGCAAGACGACCGTCGGCGCGTCGTCGGACAGCTTTTTGGCCGACCGCAAGCGTGTGAGCCGCTACTCGCTGTCCGCGGCTGGCTCGGTAACCAAGCTCAGCATGTATCTGGCGCCCACCGGCACATCGGGCCAGCAGGTGCTCAAGGGCCTCGTCTACGCGGACGCGAGCGGTAAACCAGGCGCGCTGGTCGGCGTATCCGAACAGCTGACCTTCAAGAGCACGAATGCTGCCGGCTGGTATGACCTCGTCTTCTCCTCGCCGCTGAAACTCGCAGCCGGCACCTACTGGATCGGGGCGATGACGGGTGCGAGCAGCAACGTCGCGGGCTTTCGCTATGACAACGTCCCCGCGTCACGCGACTACAACGCGAACACCTACACGTCCGGGCCCAGCGACCCGTTCGGCTCGGTCAGCACCGACGGCGAGCAGGCCTCGCTGTATGCCACCTATACGTCGCAGTCGCTGCCACCGCCGCCCGCCGACACGGCGCCACCGACGATCTCCGGCACAGCCCAGCAAGGCCAGACTCTCACCGAGGCGCACGGAACTTGGACCAACAGCCCGACGAACTTCACCTACCAATGGCTGCAGTGCGACAGCTCTGGCAATGCCTGCACTGCGATCGCAAAAGCGATCAGCCAGACCTACGTGCCCGTCGCCGCTGATGTCGGGCACACGCTCAAGGTGCAGGAGACCGCCGCCAACCAAGGCGGCCCTGGTGCACCGGCGAGCTCCGGCGCAACCGGTGTGGTCAAAGCGACCCCGCCACCTCCGCCACCCGCCAACACGACCCCGCCGACGGTCTCCGGCACAGCCCAACAAGGCCAGACTCTCACCGAGGCGCACGGCTCTTGGACGAACAGCCCGACCGGCTACACCTACCAGTGGCTGCAGTGCGACAGCTCTGGCAACGGCTGCACCGCGATCGCGAAAGCGACAAGCCAGACCTACGTGCCCGCCGCCGAAGACGTAGGGCACACGCTCAGGGCCCAAGAGACCGCCGCCAACGAAGGCGGCCCCAGTTCACCGGCGAGCTCCAGCGCGTCCGCCATCGTTCTCCCTGCGCCTCCGGCCAACACGGCGGCGCCGACGATCACGGGTACGGCGCAGCAGGGCCAGACGCTGACCGAGGCACATGGCTCTTGGACGAACAGCCCGACGAGCTTCGCTTACCAATGGCTGCAGTGCGAAAGCCTCGGCAGCGGCTGTGTCCCGATCGCTGGAGCGACACATCAGACCTACGTGCCCGTCGCCGAAGACGTCGGGCACACGCTCAAGGTGCAGGAGACCGCCGCCAACTCGGGCGGCTCGGGTAGCGCGGCGAGCTCCGCTGCAACCGCGGTCGTCAAAGGGAACCCACCGCCGCCACCGGCCAACACGGCGCCGCCGACGATCTCCGGCACGGCGCAGCAGGGCCAGACGCTGACCGAGGCGCACGGAACTTGGACGAACAGCCCGACTGGCTTCGCCTATCAGTGGCTGCAGTGCGACAGCTCTGGCAACGCCTGCACCGCGATCGCCAGCGCGACCGGTCAGACCTACGTGCCCGTCGCCGCGGATGTCGCGCACACGCTCAAGGTGCAGGAGACGGCTGCCAACTCGGGCGGCTCGGGCAGCCCGGCGAGCTCGGGTGCGACGGCGATCGTC
>DASYKG010000041.1:0-2918 GCA_035995645.1 Solirubrobacteraceae bacterium | reverse complement strand
CGGCTCGGGCTTCGTACCCTTCGATCCGACGCCCGGACGTTCGCTGCCGACGCAGGCCTCGTCGTCCTCGGGTATCGCACCGGGAAAGCCCGCCGGCGTGCCGGCACCGACGACGCCCGGACAGCCGCGAACGAGCGGCGCCGTGCCGGCCGGCGCAACGGACGGCCGCCCGATCGCCGGGCGCGCAACTGTCACGAGCGGCCACGGCTTCCGGCTGATCGCCGTGCTCGTCGGCGCGCTCGCATTGCTGGCGGCTGGTCTCGGGATCCTGCGCGCGCGTGCGTGGCGCAGGCGCAGCGGCGACGCGCGCGCGGAGGTTGCTGTGTCGCGTGCACGGCTCGCTGGCCGCGCCCGCCACCGGGGACTCGAGTTGCCAGCCTACGTCACGAACGGCGAGCTCGCCGAGGCGCTCGCGGCGCGTCTCGAGATCGACGCGCGCGCGTGGGCGCGCGCAGCGGACTGCGCGGCCTACGCGCGCGACGAGGAGGCAGCGCTCGTCCTGCCCACGTTCCGCGCCGAGACTCGACGACTCGGGAAAGCGATCCGCTCGAGTCGCCGTGTCACACTTCCCGCGTGAGCGAGATCGACCTCTACGGGCTGTTCCAGGAAGGTCGGGCGCGGCTCGCAAGAGGCGACACCGCGCAGGCGCTGGTGCCGCTCGAGCGCGCCCGCCGAGCGGCGCCGGACCAGGCCTCGATCCGCGAGGCGCTCGGCTGCGCGTACCTCCGCCTCAGGCGCTTCCGCGAGGCGGAGGCCGAGTTCGAGGCGATGCTCGAGCTTGCCCCGAACGACCACTACGCCTACTACGGCCTCGGTCGCGCACGCGAGGCCCTGGGCAAGCGCGCGCTCGCCCGGGGCAATTACCGCATCGCGACGCTCCTGCGGCCGTCGAACGACGACTACCAGCGCGCGTTCCGCCGCCTCGCCCGTCCTACGAGCGGGGATCGAGCTTGAGCGACGCCGAGTTGATGCACCAGCGCTGACCGTTCGCCCCCGGCCCGTCGGGGAAGACGTGGCCGAGGTGCCCGCCGCAGCGCTTGCAGGTGGCCTCGATGCGCCGCATCCCGTAGCTCGTATCCTCGTGCGTCTCGACCGCCTCGGCGACGACTGGCTCGGTGAAGCTCGGCCAGCCGGTGCCGGAGTCGAACTTCGTGCTGGCGTCGAAGAGCTCGGCATCGCAGCCCGCGCAGCGGTAGATGCCGTCGTCCTTGACGTTCCAGTACTCACCGCTGAACGCGCGCTCGGTGCCCTGCCGCCGGAGCACGTCGAACTGCTCGGGCGTCAGCTTCTCGCGCCATTCCTGCTCTGTCAGCTCAACCTGATCCATGGGAGCCATGGTAGATCCACCTTTCGTCGAGTTCTAGTGGGGGAAACGAAGGGGGGCAGGAGGGGGTTCCCGGGTTGGGAAACGCCTGCGAAACAGCGGAGGAGGGCGGCCGTGGGATCTCTTCGGTGGTCTGTTTCAGCTTGGGTTCTGCAACCACTGTCTCGTGGTCGTCTGAGGAGTCGTCGACGGCTTGAACAACCCCGTTTTCGCGCACCTCGTCACGTACGACACGCTCACCCTGAAGTAGGTGTAGTTCCTAGGGAGGTTGTTCATCCGGGTCGTCCTGGAGGCTTGTAGCTGCCAAGCAAGCAAGCGCCAGGAGGCCCGGATGAAGCTCCACGGTAACGCGCGGCTCACGCCGCATGGGCGGAAACTGCTCGTCGAGCGTGTCTGCGAGCAGCGCGTCTCGCTGCAGGAGGCCGCGCGGGCGGCGGGTGTCAGCACGCGTACGGCATCGAAATGGGTCGGGCGCTATCGCCGCGAGGGCACGGCCGGGCTGTATGACCGCTCCTCGGCGCCCCATCGCGTGCCCAAGCGCACGCCACCGCAGCTGGTGCGCGCGATCGAGGCGCTGCGCCGGATCCGGGTGACCGCGGCCGAGATCGCCGAAGTGCTCTCGCTGGCGCTCTCCACCGTCTCCGCGGTGCTCTTGCGGATCGGGCTCGGCAAACGCAGCCGCCTGCAGCCGCCCGAGCCGCCCAACCGCTACGAACGAGCACGCGCCGGCGAGCTCCTGCACATCGACATCAAGAAACTCGGCCGCATCGAAGGCGGCGCCGGCAAATACATCTCAGACGGACGACGCACACGCTGGAGCAAACGCCGCCCCGGCGCCTACGGCCGGCGCGCCAACCAGACCGGCTGGGAATACGTGCACGTCTGCGTCGACGACGCCACCCGACTGGCCTACGTCGAAGTCCTCAACGAGCAAACCACACTCGCCTCGCTCGGCTTCCTGCAACGCGCGCTCGCCCACTACGCCACGTACGGCATCACCGTCGAGTCGATCATGACCGACAACGGCTCCAACTACCGCTCACGCACGCACACACTCGCCAGCCGCACGCTCGGCATCCACCACCACTACACCAAGCCATACCGACCGCGCACCAACGGCAAAGCCGAACGCTTCATCCGCACCCTGCTCGAGCGCTGGGCGTACGCCGCGATCTACGCCAGCTCCCACGAACGCACACACGCCCTCACCCCCTGGCTCGACCACTACAATCGCCGACGACCACACGGCAGCCTCAACCACCAACCACCCCTCAGCCGCCTCAGGCAGCTACAAGAACAACGCTCCTAGTAGCTACAAGTAGGTCGCCAGATCTGGTGGTCGAGCTCCTCGACAAGTTGTCAACCGTCGAAATCGTCTGGTGGTCGGCCCTGCACCCGCGCTGCGGGTGCCGCGTGGTGCGGGTTCTTCGAGCGCTGCCTCACACGCTTGCAGGGTCTCTTGCGAAGTGCGGGGACGCGCGAGCGCGATTCCTGAGCAGGTCGCGTTATGCAGACGTTTTCGGACTCCGGTCGCGTTGTCGAGGGTCGGCGATTCAAGATCATTCGACCTATTGCAGGGTGAGCGTGTCGGACG
>DASYKG010000040.1:0-1901 GCA_035995645.1 Solirubrobacteraceae bacterium | reverse complement strand
CGAGAAGCTCCAGGCGCTGCTCGACGCGCGCGTCGCCGTCTAGCTCCGCTCCCAGCGGGATGGGGCGATAGGCTTTCGCGCGATGGAAGTCGAGGAACGCGCCGAGGAGGCGCCCGAGGGAGCCCACCAGCGCGACCTGTCTGGGGTCTTCCGCTACTACGAGCTTGCGAAGCGCGCCGAGTGGCAGGTCAAGGACCTGCCGTGGGGCGAGATCGCGCCGATCCCCGAGTACAAGGGCTCGCCGCAGAAGCTCGCGCGCCGGCAGGATCTGTGGCGCTCGGTGATCACGCAGCAGCTGCAGGCCGACGAGCTGGCGGTCGAGATGGCGACGCAGCTCTTCGCGATCGCGCCCGACCACGAGGCGAAGCTCTACTACACGACGATGGTGCAGGACGAGTCGCGCCACACCGAGGCGTGGCTCAAGCTGATCGAGCAGACCGGCGGGATGGCGGAGCGCGATCCGTATCTCGACCAGCTGGCCGCGCACGTTCTGCAGGCGGACACGCTCGAGGAGAAGGTCTTCCTGATGCAGGTCTTCTACGAACGGCTGATCATTCCGCGCTTCCGGATGATCGCGCGCTCCACGCGCGGCACGATCCTCGAGGACCTCTGCAACCGCCTCACGATCGACGACGGCATCCACCACGGGGCCGGCATGGCCTACGAGCGGGTGCTCCTGGAAAGCGCAGGGACGCGGGTGAAGGCGAGCCTCGTCGACGCGGCGAACAGCCTGCTGCCGGTCTTTGCGAAGCACGCCCTCTGGCGGCCGAAGGCGCGCGAGTTCATCGGCGCGTTGATGCGCGACACGGACATTCGGATGCTCCGCGAGGACCTCCAGCAGGGGATCAGGCTTGCGCAGTCGCTCGGCATCGACGCCAGCGGCATCGTGCTGCCGCCGCAACTCGCCTGAGAGCTCGCTAGAGGCTTGATGTGGAACTGCGTGCCCGTGGGGATGGCTCAGACCCTGCAGGTCGTTCTGGTCGGGCACGCATTTTGAGAAGAGCCGTGCATAGCGGTGGCTGCGTCATACCCGACCAGGGCGAGATGCGCCGCGTATGAGCCACCAGCCAGGGGTGCGCGTGCGTTTCACATCAAGCCTCTACTGCGCTTCGAGGATCAGGCGCGGCGTACGGCCGAGGCGCAGGACGTCCGCAACCTCGACGCGCTGCGTTCCGAGCGACAACGTGTCGCCTGGTGACGGTGGATCGTCGAGCTGGATCCGGCCCGTCGCAATGACGGCGTCGTCACGCCGCAACTCGTATTTGTAGTCGCTCACCGCAGTGCACCCCCGTGTGCCAAGCTTTGCCGCCGCCAGTAGATTTCACCCTACATGCCGACAAAAGTGTCGCTCACCGGTGCCTGTCTTTGTGGTGGCGTTCGTTACGAGATCGACGAGCCGCTCGTCTCGGCGTCGTACTGCCACTGCACCCGCTGCCAACGCCGCACCGGGGGCGGCGCGTCGGCGCAGGCGCGGATCGCTCCCGGTTCCCTCCGCGTGACGGCCGGCGAAGAGCTCGTCGCCGAGTGGGTGCCCGACGAAGGCTTCGCGAAGTGCTTCTGCTCGGGCTGCGGCAGCGCGCTCTGGAGCCGCCACCCGACGAGCGGCGCGATGAGCGTTCGGCTCGGCACGGTCGACGGCGATCCCGGCATCCGCCCGCAGTGGCGCCAGTTCGTCGCCTATGCCGCGGCGTGGGAGCCCATCCCCGACGACGGCCTGCCGCGATATCCGGAAGGCAAGCCCGCGACCTAGAGATCCCGGTGAGCCGAGGGTACGGTTGAGGCGTGGCTAAAGCGCGCACAAGACCGCGCCGTTCGGCGAAATCGCCGTCGGTTCTGAAAGAAAGGGTGGCCGAGCTCGAGCGCGAGCGCGAGCTGCTCAACTCGATCGCGAACAACGCGCC
>DASYKG010000039.1:0-60845 GCA_035995645.1 Solirubrobacteraceae bacterium | reverse complement strand
CCCCCCCCCCCCCCCCCCCCCCCCGCAGACGATCGTCTACAGTCATGGCGGTCCAAAAAGCGCTACTTATGACTCTGTAGACCTATAAGTAGCGAGACGTGACCGTTCTTCGCAGTGGAAGGCGATCTCCAGCGCGCTATCGGGCGAAACCTCAGGCACTTCAGGCTGACGCGCGGGCTCAGCCAGGAGTCCTTCGCGGAGGTGCTGGGCGTTCACCGCACGTACATGGGCGGCTTGGAGCGCGGCGAGCACAACCTCACGCTGAGAAGCGTCGAACGGATCGCCGGACGACTGGAAGTCGATGCGCTGGGCCTGTTGACGGAGGCGAGGGAGTCGGAGAACGTCGGGTCGTCCTAGCGGCCGACCCCAGCGCCTCCACGGCAGCGCTCTACGGCCCTGAGACGAGCTCCAGCAACGGCTCGCACAGCGCCGGCGGCGCGACGAGGATGCCCCACGGCAGGTTCTCGTGCACGGGCAGCTCGTGCACCTGTAGCCCGGCCCGTTCGCACACGAGCGCGCCGGCGGCGATGTCCCACTGCTTGACCGAGCGCTCGTAGTAGGCGTCGAAGCGCCCGGCGGCGGTCCACGTGAGGTCGAGGGCCGCGCTGCCGATGCGGCGGATGTCGCGCACGCGCGGGACCACGCGCTGCAGCACGCGCGCCTGCGCGCGGCGCACGTCGGCGTCGTAGGCCAGGCCGGTCGCCACCATCGCGCTCGCCAACTCCTCGCCGCCCGGCCCGGCGTCGCCGCCGGTGCGCCGCTCGTGCGACGGATCGCCGCCGGCGCGGCGATCCAGCTCGACGGCGCCGTGCGGGCCCAGCAGTCGCGCGCCGCCGTCGCGCGTCGCGCAGAACAGCTCGTCGCGGTTGGCGTCGTACACCGCGCCGGCGATCGTGCCCGCGCCGTCGCGCACGGCAATGCTGACCGACCACTGGGGAATGCCGAAGAGGAAGTTGACCGTCCCGTCGAGCGGGTCGACGATCCAGCTGAGACCGCTCGTGCCGGCTTCGGAGGTGCCCTCCTCCTCCCCCACGAAGCCGTCGTCCGGCCGCCGCTGCGCCAGCAGCTCGCGGATCGCCCGCTGCGCGGCGACGTCGGCCTCGCTGACGAGGTCGGTCGGCGTGCTCTTGCTCGCCACCTCGCGCTCGACTCCCCGGCGCGCACGCTCGGCCAGCAGCGCTCCGGCCATGCGCGCCGCGTGCGCCGCCAGCGCCAGCAGCGCCTCGGGGTCGCCTGAAACTGCGGCCAGATCGTCAGGCGGCAGCTCGGCGCCGCTCACGCGATCTCCGGCGGGTGCAGCTGCGCCCACGGGCGCTCGGCTTCCATCTGCGCGGCGAGCGAGAGCAGCGTCGTCTCGTCGTTGGGCCGCCCGACCAGCTGCACCGCGCGCGGCAGGCCATCCGCGCTGAATCCGGCGGGAACCGACGCTGCGGGCTGGCCGGTGACGTTCCACACGCCGTTGTACGGGACCATGCCGGCCACCGCGTTTAGCGTCCACAGCGCGCCTCGTCCGTGTAGGCGCCCGATGCGTGGCGGCGGCGTCGCCGTGGCCGGGGTGATCAGCACGTCGTGGTCGTCGAATACGCGGTTCAGGCGCCGCGCGAACTCGGCCTCGCCGGCGAGCACGCGCGCCAGCAGCGCCGGCGTGACCAGATCCCCCAACCGCGCCATCCCGCGCGTGCGCCGTTCCAAGCGCTCGGGGTGGGCCATCGCGTGGGCGTCGTCGCGCACGCCACGCACGTACCGCGGGATCAGCGCCGTGAGCGTGCCCAGCCCGTAGTAGGGGTCGCGCTCGGAGACCTCGTGACCGAGCGAGCGCAGCAGCTCGACGGTTTGCGTCAGTGCGCGCTCGGCATCACCATCGAGCTTGGTCAGCACGCCCGGCGGCAGCCGCGTGGAGAAGGCGATCCGCAGCCGTGCCGGCGCCGTCGCGGCGGCCTGCGCGAAGGACATCGGCGGCGCCGGCGCGCTGTCGAGGTCGACCTCGCTCGGTCCTGAGACGACGTCGTGGAACAGCGCCGTGTCGGCCACGCGCCGCGTGAGCACGCCGTTGACCGACAGGCCGTGCCAGGCGCGCGGTCGAGGCGCCAGCGGCACGCGACCGCGCTGGGGCTTGAGCCCGAACAGGCCACACCACGCCGCGGGGATGCGGATCGAGCCGGCGCCGTCGGAGCCCAGCGCCGCGCCGACGAGACCCGCGGCGACAGCCGCGGCGCTGCCGCCGCTCGATCCTCCCGGCGCGCGCTGCGGGTCCCACGGGTTGCGCGTGGCGCCGAACGTCGCCGTCTCGGTGAACGGCCAGATGCACAGCTCGGGCACGTTCGTCTTACCGACGATCACCGCGCCAGCCGCGCGCAGGCGGCGCACGACCTCCGCGTCCTCGCGCGCCGCGTCGCCGTGCGCGTTGCTGCCCAGCGCCGTCACCTCGCCCACCACGTCGATGTCGTCCTTGACCGCGAACGGCACGCCCAGCAGAGGCCGCTGCGCGGTGGTCTCCGTGCCCTCGGACTTGCGCCGGCCGCCTGCCGCGCGGCGTGCGTCGGCCTGATCTGCCTCCATCAGCGCGCGCTCGGCGAACACCACGCGAAACGCGTTCAGGCGCGGCTGCGCGCGCTCGATCCGTCGCAGGTACAGCTCGACGAGCTCGCGCGAGGACAGCTCTCCCTGCGCTATCAGCTCGGCCTGGCGGGCGATCCCGGCGAAGGCGATCTCAGATGCGTCCATCGGCGAGCCAATCTATTGAAAGACAAACAAGCGCGCATCGGCACAGACTGCACGGAATCGGGACAGGCTAGGCGGAGTCGAGCATGTAGGATCCCCCGCAAGCTACGGGGGAGAACGCAATGGCGCAGGAAGTCGAGTTCGGCAAGGGTGGCGAAGCGAAGATTCGCAGCTTTTGGGTAGGCCTCGGTCTCACGGTAATTACGTTCGGAATCTACGGGTTCTGCTGGTATTACTTCGTGAACAACGAGTTGAAGGACGTCGGCCTCTCGAAGGACGATCAAAATCTCGGTCAGTCGAGTCCTGCGATGTCGGTGACGGCGCTCGTTCTCGGCGGCTTTACCGCGTGGGTGGCCCCGCTCCTGTCCGTCTTCAATTACGGTCAGCGCATAAAGCGAGCCCAGCGCCTAACAGACGTACCGAAGCAGGATCAGATCGACCCGACGATCGCCTTCCTGCTCTACTTTCCTGGCGTCATTCTCATCGTTCCGCTGTTCTTCCACTACTGGTATGTGACCAAGCATCAAAACATGGCTATGCGCGCCGCCGGAGGGCTCCCCCACAAAGGCGAGCCGGACCTCATCGCCCCCCACCCCGCCTGATTGTCAATTCGTCGCGCCCCGCCCCGCGCGTGGGCTATACGGGTGTGACGGGGTTGTGCTTGGTGGGCCACGTCCGTCGCTTTGAGGCAGCGTGCGCGAAGCGGCGGATGAGCTCTGCGCGCAGCTGCGCGGGCTCGATCACCGCGTCGACGACGAGCTCGGAGGCGAGGTGCAGGATGTCGATGTCCTCGGCGTACTCCTTGCGCAGCTGCTCGGTGCGTCGCGCGCGCTCGTCGGCGTCGTCGATCGCCTGCAGCTGGTTGAAGTAGACCGCGTTGATCGCCGCCTGCGGGCCCATCACGGCGATCGACGCGCTGGCCAGCGCCAGGCAGCAGTCGGGCTCGAAGGCTGGCCCGGCCATCGCGTACAGCCCGGCGCCGTAGGCCTTGCGCACGATCACCGAGATCTTCGGCACGGTCGCTTCGCTGACCGCGCTGATCATCTTTGCGCCGTGGCGGATGATGCCTTCGCGCTCGACCTGCGTGCCGATCATGAAGCCGGGCACGTCGGCGAGGAACAGCAGCGGCACGTTGAACGCGTTGCACAGCCACACGAAGCGCGCGGCCTTGTCGGCGGAATCGCCGAACAGCACGCCGCCCTTGTGCTTGGGCTGGTTGGCGACGATCCCGATCGCCTGCCCGTCCAGGCGCGCGAAGCCGACGACCAGCTCCTTGGCCCAGCGCGGATGGACCTCCATTAGCGAGCCGTCGTCGACGAGCGCGCCGATCAGCGCCTTGATGTCAAACGGCTTGTTCTCGTCGGCGGGGATCACGTCGCCCATCGCCTGCCCGTCCGGCAGCGCGCCGGCAGGCGCCGCTGCGGCGGGCGGCGGAGCCTGTTGCCAGTTGCCGGGAAGGTAGGAGAGATAGCGGCGCGCCGTCGCGATCCCCTCCTCGTCTGACTTGACCAGCTGATGCCCGCAGCCGGACACGCCGGTGTGCATGCGCGCGCCGCCCATCTCCTCCAGCGTGACCTTCTCGCCGATCACCATCTCGGCCATGCGCGGTGAGCCGAGGTACATCGACGCGTTGCCCTCGCGCATGATCACCAAGTCGCAGAACGCCGGGATGTACGCGCCGCCGGCGGCGCTCGGCCCGAACAGCACGCAAACCTGCGGCACGACGCCCGACAGCTTCACCTGGTTGTGGAAGATACGCCCTGCGCCGCGGCGCCCGGGAAACATCTGCACCTGCTCGGTGATGCGCGCGCCGGCCGAGTCCACGAGGTAGACCAGCGGCACGCTCAGGCTCATCGCGCGTTCCTGGATGCGCAGGATCTTCTCGACCGTCTTCGGGCCCCACGACCCGGCCTTGACCGTCGGGTCGTTCGCCATCAGCGCCACCGGGCGGCCGTCCACCGTGCCAACGCCCGTGACGACGCCGTCGGCGCCGAGGCCGTCCTCTTGCCAGTTGGCCAGCAGCGCCTCCTCGGCGAAGCTGTCCTCGTCGACGAGCAGCGCGATGCGCTCGCGCACGCCGAGCTTGCCCTGCTCTGACGCCTTGTCGTGGTGGCGCTGCGGACCGCCGCTGAGCGCCCGCTCGGTCGCCTCGCCCAGCCCGCTCATCGCTACAGCGCCGCGTTGAGCTGCGGCGACTCGCCCGCGTAGTCGTAGAAGCCCTTGCCCGACTTGCGCCCGTACCAGCCCGCGCTGAGCATCTTGCGCAGCACCGGCGGGTGGGCGAAGCGTCGTTCGCGGAACTCGTCGAAGAGCACGTCGCAGATCGAGCCGAGCGTGTCCAGGCCGACGAAGTCGGCGAGCGTCAACGGCCCCATCGGGTGGCCCGCGCCGGCCTTCATCGCGTCGTCGATCTCGGCGATCGAGCCGACGCTCTCTTCCAGCGCGCGCATCGCATCGAGCATGTACGGGACGAGCAGCCGGTTGACGATGAACCCGGCTTTGTCCTTCGTGGGTATCGCCAGCTTGCCCTCCGAGCGCACGAACTCCAGCGCCGCGTCGAACGTCTCGTCGCTGCTGGTCACGCAGCGCACGACCTCGACGAGCTTCATCACCTGCGCGGGATTGAAGTAGTGCAGTCCCACGAAGCGCTCCGCGCGGCCGGTCGCGGCGGCTTGGTCGATCACGGCCAGCGACGACGTGTTCGTCGCGAAGATCGCCTCCGGCTTGACGATCTCGTCGACCTCCCTCCACATCTCCAGCTTCAGCGCGAGGTTCTCCGTGATCGCCTCGATCACCAGGTCACAGCCGGCCAGGTCGCGGTAGTGCGTCGTGCCGTGGATGCGCGCGCGCACCGCGTCGGCGTCCCCCTGGCTGGACTTGCCCTTCTCGACTGCCCGCGCGAGCTGCTTGTCGATCTTCGCGACGCCCTTGGCGAGCGTCTGCTCGTCGACCTCGCGCAGCGTCACCTCATAGCCCGACTGCGCGGCCACCTGCGCGATGCCGTGGCCCATCAGCCCCGCCCCAAGCACTCCCACCTTCTCGATCTGCTGCGCCATTGGACCTCCGCTCGAGTTCTACCGCTTGCGCACGGAGCCTATTCGCCCCGGGAAGTTTGCGCGAGAGGCGGCGTCTGTGACTTTGAACACCCCGGTCCGACCGCGAGCGGAGCCGGTCCCGCTGGTCCTGCCCCCGATCCGGGTGGGATCAGCGGAGCCGGCTTCGCCGTGTAGCCTCAACGGCACGGCCGCCGCGCATCGCCGGCGCCACAACCGACCGCCAGGAGTCAACGATGAGCATCGTCGTCACCGAGGACCGCGGCGCCGCGCGCCACATCGTCCTCAACCGCCCGCAGAAGCGCAACGCGATGAACCAGGAGCTGCTGCGCGCGCTCGGCCAGGCGCTGCGCGAGGCGGCCGCCGACATCGACGTGCACTGCGTGGTGCTGCGCGGCGAAGGGCCCGTGTTCTCCGCCGGCGTCGACCTCGTCGAGCTCGCGCAGTCGGCCGCGCGGCCCGGCGATCTGCGCCCCTTTCGCCAGGTCTTCCTCGACTGCCCGAACCTCTGCGAAGAGATGGCAAAGCCGGTCGTCTGCCAGATCCATCGCACGTGCGTCGGCGGCGCGCTGGAGGTGGCGCTCGGCTGCGACCTGCGCATCGCCGCAAGCGACGCGCAGTTCGGCCTGCCGGAGGTCAAGTTCGGGATCATCCCCGACGTCGGCGGCTCCACGCGGCTGCCCGCCGTCGTCGGCCTCGGCCGCGCGAAGGAGCTGATCATGACCGCCCGCACAATCGACGCCGCCGAGGCCGAGCGCATCGGCTTGGTCAACCGCGTCGTCGAGCCCGACGAGCTCGAGCAGGCCACGCAGGCGCTCGTCGACGAGCTGCTGGCCAACTCGCACATCGCCGTCGGGCGCGCCAAGCGCGTGATCGACGCCTCGGCCCGCCCGGCGCTCGCCCAGACGCTGGAGATGGAGGTAGCCGTGCAGGAGTACTGCGTCGCCGCCGCGCGCGAGAGCGCGCGCGAGGCCGAGCAGATGGAGGCCACCGCCGCCGCCTCACCGGCCTAGTAGCGGGGTCGTCGACCAAACGGAGCAAGGACGCAGGGAGCGTGGCGTGCTCTGCACGCGAGCGACCGAGGACGCCGCTCCGCGCAGCGTCGACGGCTCGCTAACGCCAGTCGACGGGGCCGGCGACGATCGTGTGGCTGCCCAGCGGGCGGCCGAGGATCTCCTGCACGCGACGCGCGCACACCAGCAGCGCCTCCAGGTCGATGCCGGTCTGCAGGCCCATCTCGTGCAGCATCGAGACGAGGTCCTCGGTGGCGATGTTGCCGGTGGCGCCGGCGGGCACAGGGCAGCCGCCGAGCTCGCCGAAGCTCGACTCGAAGCTGCGCACGCCGGCGTTCAGCGCGGCGAGCACGTTCGCCAGGCCCTGTCCGCGCGTGTTGTGGAAGTGCGCCGTCAGCTCCAGCTCGTCGCCTGCGAGCTCGTCGCGCGCGGCCGCGAAGAACTCGCTCACCTGGCGCGGGTTGGCCATGCCGGTGGTGTCGCCGAAGCCGATCTCCTGCGCGCCGGCGTCGCGCAGGCGCGCGGCGAGCTCGATCACGCGCTGCGCAGGCACGTGGCCCTCGTACGGGCAGCCGAACGACGTGGAGATCAGAGCCTCGCAACGCAGCCCTTCCTGGCGCGCGCGTGCCAGTACTGCTTCCAGCTCGGCCAGCGACTGCGCGACCGTCCGATTTACGTTCTTCTCGTTGTGCGTCTCAGAGGCCGACATGAACACGTTGACCTCGTCGATCTGCTCGCGCTGGGCCAGCGCCGCGTCGAGGCCGCGCGCGTTGGGAACGAGCACGCTCACGGCGACGTCGTCGGGGACGTCGATGCGCGCGAGCACGTCCGCCGCGTCGGCGAGCTGCGGGATCACATCGGCGCGCACGAAGCTCGTCACCTCCAGGCGCTTTAGGCCGGTGCGCGCGAGCGCGTCGATCAGCTCGACCTTCTGCTCGGTGGCGATCGTCTCAGGCTCGTTTTGAAAGCCGTCGCGCGGGCCGACCTCGCGGATTCGCACGCTCGGCTCCACCTCGACGGCCATGCTTCAACCCTATACTCGCCGCGATGTCATCCGAGGCCGCCGACCCCGTCGCGATCATCGGCGCCTCCGGGGCGCTCGGCTTCGGCCTCGCCGTGCGGCTCGCTCGCACCGGCGTGCCCGTCGTGATCGGCTCACGCGACGCAGACCGCGCAGCGGAAGCCGTTCAGCGCGCGCTCGCCGTCGTTCCCAACGGACCGATCACCGGCTGTGAGAACGCAGACGCCGCGCACGCTGCCGACACGATCGTGCTCAGCGTGCCCTTTCGCAACCACTCCGAGACGCTCACCAACCTCAAGGACGCGCTGTCGCCGGGCAAGCTGCTGATCGACGCGACGGTGCCGCTGGCGGCGGCAGTCAGCGGCAAGGCCACGCGCATGCTCGGCGTGTGGCAGGGCTCGGCCGCGCAGCAGGCGGCCGAGATGGCGCCCGACGGCGTGCGCGTCGTCTCGGCGCTGCACACCGTCAGCGCCGCTTCGCTGTCCGACCTCGAGCACCCGCTCGAGCAGGACGTGCTCGTGTGCGGCGACTCGCGCGAGGACAAGCGCGCGGCCGCGCGGCTGATCGAGCGCATCGACGGGCTGCGCGGCGTCGACTGCGGGCGCCTTGAGATGTCGCGCATCACCGAGTCGCTCACCGCGCTGTTGATCGGCATCAACAGCCGCTACAAGGCGCACGCCGGCATCCGCCTCACCGGGCTGCCCGACCCGTCCTGGGAATGAGCCCGCCCGGCGCTGGCGACGTCGTCGTGCTCGCCGGCGGCACCGGCGGCGCGAAGCTTGTGCGCGGAATGGCCGACGTCGTCGACAGCGAGCGCCTGGTGGCGATCGCCAACACGGGCGACGACATCGAGATCTACGGCGCGCACGTCTCGCCCGACCCCGACCTGATCTCCTTCTGGCTCGCCGACGAGATCGACGAGCGCGGCTGGGGCTTGAAGGGCGACACCTTTTATGTGATGGACGCCCTGCGGGCGTTCGGGTCGGATGTGTGGTTCAACCTCGGCGACCGCGACCTCGCGTGGTGCGTCGAGCGCGCGCGCATGCTCGCCGAAGGAGCCTCCGCCAGCGCGGCGCTGCAGCGACTGGATCGCGCCATCGGCGTGACCGCGCGCGTGCTGCCGATGAGCGACGACCCCGTGCGCACGTGGGTTCGCGGGCCCGAGGGCTGGCGCTCCTTTCAGGAGTTCATGATCCGCGACCGCGCGGCCGGGCCGGTCGACGGCCTGGAGTTCCGCGGCGCCGAGCAGGCGCGGCCGAGCGAGCACGTGCTCGCGGCGCTCGCCGGCGCGCGCGCGATCGTCATCGGGCCGTCCAACCCGCTCGCGTCGATCGCACCGATCCTCGCCGTGCCGGGGATCCGCGAGGCGCTCGCAGACGCCGCCGCGCCCGTCGTCGCCGTCAGCCCGATCGTCGGCGGCGAGGTGCTCAAGGGACCGACGGCCGCCTTCATGGAATTCGCGGCGCTCGAATGCAACGCGGGAGGCGTTGCCGACTTCTATGGCGAGCTGCTCGACGGCATCGTCGCCGACGAGGACCCCGCGCGCGAGCTGGCGAGCCTGCGCACGGACACGCGCATGGACGACGCGCAGGCGCGCGCGCGCGTCGCAGCACAGACGCTCGACTTCGCAGACGCGCTCGCCGGCTGATCCGCGGCGCGGGCGATCGCCCGGCCCCGCCGGCCTACCCGCAGACGCCTCGCAGACGCAGGCGCACCCGCGTCGGCTCAATAAGCCGGAAGGTTCTCCGCGCGCCAGGCCTGCAGCGAGTCCAGCGCGCCGCCGATCACGCGTCCGAGGAACGTGTCGCGGTCATTGGCGTGCGGCAGCGGCTCGTCGGGGACCTCGACGTCGAGGAACTCGCACAGCGGGTCCCATCCGTCGGTCACCTCCCACACGAGCAGGCGCTCGGCGGGCACGGCGCGCTTGACCTCCTCGGTGTGGCGCAGCATCTGCTCGATCAGCTGCTGCGGGCGCTCGTGGCCGGCGGCGAACGTGCCCTGCGGACCCCAGAACATGCGATCGACGAGTCGCAGGTAGCGCGCCCAGCGCGGGTCGACCTCGGCGCGGGCGCGCGCCAGCAGTGGCATCAGCGAGTCGCCGTGCGACATCGTCCAGATCGTCTCGCGAAAGCTGCGCTCCCACGACTGCGGATCGCGCACGCTGAGCAGCACCTTGGCCTGCGGGTACACGTCGATCAGCTCGCGATAGAAGTAGCCGCCGGGCCAGTCGACGGTCGACTCGTGCCCGGCGAACACCTCGTCCCACACGGCCTCGCCGTCCAGCGCGCGCTCCCACAACTGCACCTGATCGAGGTCCGCGATGACGTTCACCCAGTGGTAGCAAGGGCCGAGGCCCAGCCGCTCGAGCGCGAGCTTCTGCGTCAGCGTGCCCGTGCGCGGCAGCCCTGCGCCTATCAGCCTCATCCGGCCCCTCCTCGTTGGCGTGAACGGCCCAAAGGCCGCGCAATGACCTGCGCATCGCAGCAGATCGGCGTGGATCGTACGCGAAGAACTGAGTAAGAACGGCGCATCGAGGCCGCTGACGGCCTGTTGTTGCCTATCGTCACAGCTGGGCGTCTTATGCGGAGACGCCCGTTCCCGAAGGAGTCCCCCCCCATGTCCACCGGCCTGCACCGCTACGGCGGCGTCTCGACCGTAGCCGACCCGATCGCCGCCAGGCGCAAGCGCCAGCGCGGTCACGGTCCGCGCATCAGCGGGCTGGCGCTGGCCGATGCGCCGACCGTGCTCACCCAGCAGCAGGTCCTGGCGGCCCTCGGGCTCGCCGGCAACGCGTTCGCCGAAGGCATCTTCGAGCGCTGCGGCGTCAAGCAGCGCCATCTGAACCTCAACCGGGAGTTCATCGGCCGCACGCTGCAGGGCCGCAGCGCGCAGATCGAGCATGAGCTGCTGGCGCACGCGGTCCGGGCCGTCGAGCAGCTGCAGATCGATCCGCTGCAGATCGGCACGGTCGTCAGCGCGAGCCTGTACTCGCTCGGCGGCCCAACGCTCGCCCACCGCCTCGTCGAGCACTTCGAGATGGCGCCGACGACCGACAAGTACCACATCACCGGCGTCGGCTGCGCGAGCGGCGTGCCGCTGATGCGCCTGGCCAGCCAGGCGCTGCGCGAGCACCCGCACAAGCAGGCGCTCGTCGTGGCCGCCGAGAGCCTGAGCGGGCTGCTGACGCCATCTTCGGCGAGCGACAGCAAGGCGAAGATCGTCGGCTCGGCGATCTTCGGCGACGGCTGCGCCGCCGCGCTGCTGTCCGGCGACGCCCGCGCGCGCGGCCCGGCGATCGTCGCCTCGCAGGTCCACCAGATCCCCGGCACGCTCGACGCCGTCGCCATGCAGCTGTCAGAGCAGGAGGGCTATCTGCAGCTCGCGCGCGAGCTGCCCGACCTCGCCGGCGCAGGCCTGGGCGAGGTCGTCGCCGGCTTCCTGCGCCACAACCACTTGCAGAGCGCTGACATCGACCACTGGATCGTGCACCCGGGAGGCCGGCGGATCATCGAAAACGTGCAGTCGGCGCTGGCGCTGTCAGATGGCGACGTGGCGACGAGCTGGCGCGCGCTGGCCAACCACGGCAACGTCGGCACGCCGTCGATCTTCTACGTGCTCAAAGACGCGATCGAGCGCGACGAGCCCCAGCCCGGCGAGCGCGGGCTGATGGTCACGATCGGGCCCGGCGTGACCGTCGGCCTGATGCTGCTCGGTTGGTGAGCGCCCGCCCGCGCTCACTATCGTCTGCCGGCAGATGCGCACCGCAGCGATCCTCCCGGTCAAGCGCTTCGACCGCGCGAAGTCGCGCCTCGGAGCGAGCGTCGCCGACGCGCTGCGCGGGCAGCTCGCGCGCGCGATGGTCGACGACGTGCTGCGCGCGCTCGCGTGCGCGGCAACGGTCGAGCGCACGATCGTCGTCACCTGCGAGCCGAGCCTCGCCGAGACCGCGCGCGAGCACGGTGCGCTGCTGCTGCCCGACGACGACGAGCTCAGCCAGTCCGCCGCCGTCACGCTCGGCGTGCGCACGGCGCTGGCGCAGGGTTTCCAGCGCGTGCTGTGCATTCCCGGCGACTGCCCCGCGCTGGATCCGGGCGAGCTGGATGCGCTGCTGGCCGGCGACGAGACCGGCGCGGGCGCGGCGGCGCACGTCGTGATCGTGCCCGACCGGCACGGCGCCGGCACCAACGGGCTGCTGCTCACGCCGCCCGACGCGATCTCGCCGAGCTTCGGCCCGGGCAGCTGCGAGCGCCATCGCGCGCTCGCGCTCGCCGCCGGCGTGAGCTGCCGCGTGGAGCATCCCCCCTCGCTGCTGCTCGACATCGACACCGGCGCCGATCTCGCCGCGCTGCGAGACCGCCTGACCGACACCGACGCCCCGGCCGCGCGCACACGCGCCGTGCTCAGACACGACGAACGCCCGAGCATCCTCTCAATCGTCAACGGCGACTGAGCGGACGCGAGCGCATCGTGGCCAGCCTCCGCGCGCGCGCGCTCAGCGGCCTGCCCGAGCTGCGCGCCGGGGACGATCTCGCGCGCCTGATCGCCGACGCCGCGCACGTTGACGACCCGCTGCGCGACGGCCAGCTCGTGGTGATCGCGCACAAGGCCGTGTCGAAGTGTGAGGGCGCCGTCGTCGCGCTCGCCGACGTGCGCCCGGGCGAGCGTGCTCTGCAGCTCGCCGAGGCCGCCGCCGAGGCCGGCCAGGAGCGCGATCCGCGGGCGATCCAGGTGGTGCTCGACGAGTCGGTTGAGATCGTGCGCGCCGAGCGCGGCGTGCTCGTGTGCCGCACGCGACACGGCTTCGTCTGCGCCAACGCCGGCGTCGACGCGTCCAACGCCGCGGACGCCGGCACGCTCGTCCTGCTCCCCCGTGACCCCGACGCCTCGGCGCGTCAGATCCGCGCGCGCCTGCGCGAGCTGACCGGCGCGAGCGTCGCCGTGCTCGTCACCGACAGCTTCGGCCGCGCCTGGCGCCACGGTCAGGTGGATGTGGCGATCGGCCTCGCCGGCATGCAGCCGCTGGACGATTGGCGCGGGCGCACCGACTCGGCCGGCATGCAGCTGCGCGCCACCTGGCTGGCCGTAGCCGACGCCGCAGGCGCCGTCGCCGAGCTCGCGCGATCCAAGGACTCGCGCGAGCCCGTCGTGATCCTCGACGGGCTGCAGCGCTACTTCAGCGACGACGACGGGCCGGGCGCGGCGGCGCTGCTGCGACCGCTCGACGAGGACATGTTCCGCTGATCCCGGTTCACCGTGCGCGTGGCGTGGCGCTCGTCGACGCGGGGGGCGTTGCTTGGGGGGGTGTTCGCGTGCAGCGATAGCAATCGTATGTACCGGGGAGGAGGTTTGTACGTTCGTTTATAGACAGCGATAGCCAAAGTATCTACGGCGTATAGACCGTGGCTACCACAGCGTAAAGAGAGAGTGCAACCCACTCCACGCCCTCACCCGCCCGCGTCCCATCGCGAACCGGGGGCTTCAGTCTGGCTTCGCCACACGCGACCAGAAGCGGATGAACTCGCGCTCGTGGCCGATCCCGCATTCGAGCGCCAGGCGCTGGCCCTCCGGCAGCGCCTCGATGCCCTCGCGCAGCTGCTCGTACTCCTTCAGGCGCGCTCGGTGCGCGGCCAGCTGCGCGGTCGCGAGGCTCGCCGGGTCGCCGCCGAAGAACAGCTTGAGCGTCGCCGCGTCGCGCAGTTCGTACAGGTCGCTCGCCGGCTGGCTGCGCCACGCCTGCAGCGCCTGGCGCCCGCGCTTGGTCAGGCGGTAGATGCGCCGGCGCCTGCCCGTCTCCTCCTGACGCTCGTCGAGCAGGCCCTCGGCCGCCAAGCGCGCGCACTCGGTGTACAGCTGCGTGTGCGGCACCGACCAGAAGTTGTTCGTGCTCAGCTGCGCGAAGCGCTTGAGGTCATACGGCGTGGCCGGTTCGCCCTGCTCGAGCAGTCCGAGCACGATGTAGGAGGTCTCCGAAAGACGCGGGCTTGACACGCCCGGCAGACTAGCGTACGGTGCGTATGGTCCGAAACGAACCATTCAGGAGGCATTGTCATGGCCACGCCCGCCACCTCGCCGCTCCCCGCGCCCACGCCCGCCACTTCCCCCGCCCCCGCACCTGCAACCGCTGCAACCGCTCCCCCGACGCTCGGCTTCTCCACGCTCGAGCAAGAGACGGTGATCGACGAGCTGACGTTGAGCGGCGAACTGCCGAGCTGGCTGAACGGCTCGCTGCTGCGCACGGGCCCGGCCAAATTCGAGGTTGGGGGCACCGCCGCCGGAGGCGGTGGTCAGCAGATGCGCCACTGGTTCGACGGCCTGGCGATGCTGCACCGCTTCACCGTGCAGGACGGCAAGGTCTCCTACGGCAACCGCTACCTGCACAGCCGCAACTACCGCACGGCGAAGGAGCAGGGGCACATGGTGTACGGCGAGTTCGCGACCGACCCGTGCCGCTCGCTGTTCAAGCGCGTGCAGACGCTGTTCGCGCCCGGCAAGGCGCTTCCGGACAACGCCAACGTCAACGTCACGCGCCTGGGCGAGCGCTTCATCTCGATGACCGAGACGCCGATGCCCGTGCAGTTCGACCCGCACACGCTCGAGACCGCCGGCGTGCAGCCCTACGACGTGCCGGGGCAGCTCACGACCGCGCACCCGCACATGGATCGTGCGAGCGGCGGCATGCTCAACTACGCGGCCAAGCTCGGACGCGTCAGCAGCTATCGCTTCTTCGCGGTCGATCCAGACGCGCGCAAGCCGCGTGTGATCGGCTCGCTGCCCGTCAAGGAGCCCGCCTACATGCACTCGTTCGGGCTGACCGAGCGCTGGCTCGTGCTGGCAGAGTTTCCGCTCGTCGTCAACCCGCTTGCGCTCGCGCTGTCGGGACGCCCGTACATCGAGAACTACAAGTGGAAGCCCGAGCTGGGCACGCGCTTCACGCTCGTCGACCGCGCCAGCGGCGAGGCGACCGGAGGCTTTCACACCGACGCCTGCTTCGCCTTCCATCACGTCAACGCCTACGAGCAGGGCGGCGAGGTCGTCGTAGACATGTGCGCGTTCGCTGACGCGAGCGTGATCGAAGACCTCTACCTAGACCGCCTGCGCGCGGGCAAGCCGATCCAGGCGCCGGAGCTGACGCGCTTTCGTCTGGGCGTCGCGGATCGCTCGGTAGGCCGCGAGCGCTTGGCCGACGGCGACGTGGAGCTGCCGCGCATCAACTACGGCCGCAGCAACGAGCGCCCGTACCGCTACGTGTGGGGCAACAGCGACGGCCCCAGCGGCTGGCTGCAGCGGATCGTCAAGATCGACGTCAACGACGGCAGCACGCTGTCGTGGTCAGAGCCCAGCTGCTACCCCGGCGAGCCGGTGTTCGTCGCGCGGCCCGGCGCCGAGCGCGAGGACGACGGCGTGCTGCTGTCGGTCGTGCTCGACGCCGCCGCCGAGACGTCGTTCCTGCTCGTGCTCGACGCTGGCGGTCTCGGCGAAGTGGCGCGCGCCCGCGTGCCGCACCACATCCCCTTCGGCTTTCACGGGCAGTTCGCGCGGGCGTAGGCCTCAGGCGGCGACGGCGAGCTCGTAGCGCCGCCTGATCTCGTACAGCGTCGTGCGCTCGGCCGCCGGTCGCCCGGCGCGGTGCGCCGCGGCGATCAGCTCGTCGGGGTCGAGCTTGGTGCCGTGGTAGCTGCCGGCGAGGCGGCTGATCGACTCCTCCATGAGCGTGCCGCCGAGGTCGTTGACACCCCAGCGCAGCGCCTCGGTCGCGGCGTCGAGGCCCATCTTCACCCACGACGCCTGCAGGCTGGGAATCGTGCGTCCGAGAGCGAGGCGGAAGACGGCCGTGTGCTTGAGGTTCTCCTCGCGCGAGATCTCCTGCACGCCGTGCGTGCGCCCGAGCAGCGTCTGGAAGGGGATGAAAGACAGCGGCACGAACTCGGTGATGCCGCCGGTGCGTTCCTGCAGCTCGCGGATCACGCGCATGTGCTCGGCCAGCTCCCACGGCTCCTCGATATGGCCGAACATCACCGTCGAGGTCGAGCGCAGCCCGGCGCGGTGCGACGCCTCGATGATCTGCACCCAGCGCGCGACCGGCAGCTTGTTCGGCGAGATGCGCTTGCGCACGCCGTCGTGCAGCACCTCGGCGGCGGTTCCGGGCGTCGAGCCGAGGCCGGCGTCGCGCAACTGCGCGAAGACCTCGTCGGGCGGAAGCTCTGCGATGTCGCACATGTGCGCGATCTCCATCGGGCTGTACGCGTGCAGGTGCAGCTGTGGCGCGAGCTGCTTGGCGAAGCGCAGCCACCCGAGGTAGTCCTGCAGCGTCCAATCGGGATGGATGCCCGACTGGATGCACAGCTCGCTGGCGCCGTAGTCGACGGCTTCGCCAACGCGCCTGGCGAACTCCTCGCGATCGTGCTCGTAAGCATCGGGCGAGCGCTTGCCCTGGCCGAAGCCGCAGAAGGCGCAGCCGACGATGCAGACGTTGGACACGTTGATGTTGCGGTTGACGACGAACGTCACCGTCTCCCCGGCGAGCTCCTGGCGCAGCTCGTCGGCGGCCTCGCGCATCTCCTCGATCGCCTCCGCACGCGTCTCCGCGAACATCGCCGTCAGCTCGCCGGCGTTCAGCGCGAGGCCGTCGCGGCCCTTCGCGATCGCCCCCGCGACGAGATCGGGGCGGATCGGCGGGGCACCGCTTGCGCCCGGGTCGGTGCGCCCGGAGCCGCGACGCGGGATGAAGCTCCAGTACTTCGCCTTGATCGTGTCCAGCACGCCCGGCGCGGTCCATTCGGGGTCGATGTACCGCGGATAGACGCACAGCCGCTCGGTCAGCGCGTAGCCGTCGCGCTGCAGCTCCTTGCGCACCTGATGCGGCGACGGGAACGGGTGCTCGGGAGAGATGTGATCGCCGTTGGCCGACAGGCCGCCGAGGTCGGTCGCGCCGGCGGCGACGAGCTCGCCCCACCAGTCGGCGAGGTTGGGCGGGATCTGGATGCCCACGTCGGGCATCAGGCGGCGCGTCTCTGAGACCAAGCGCTTCATGTCGTCGATGCTCACCGGGCACGCCCACTCGGGCAGCGGCAGGCTCGGGCGCTCGAAGCCCGAACCCGCACCCTCCCCGGCGCCGTCGTCGCTCTGGGCGCCGACGCCCGTGCGCCAGTACGCTCGCGCCGCCGCGTCGGCGATCTCGGCCGGCTCCTGGCCGTAGTAGCGCTGATGCGGCACGAAGTTCTGCAGGATCACCTCCTGGATGTGACCGTGCTCGGCGTGCACCGCCGCGATCGCCTCCAGCGAGGCCACGCGCTCGTCCTCGCTCTCGCCGATGCCCACGAGGATGCCGCTCGTGAACGGGATCTTCAACTCGCCAGCAGCGTCGATCGTCTCCAGGCGCCGCGCCGGGTGCTTGGTCGGCGAGCCGGCGTGCACCGTCTGCATCAGCCGCTCGGAGATCGACTCGAGCATCAGGCCCTGTGAGGCGGTCACCTCACGCAGTCGCGCAAGGTCGCCGTGCGAGAGCACGCCGAGGTTGGTGTGCGGCAGAAGGCCGCGCTCGAGCGCGCGCTCGCACGTCCACACGACGTACGCCGTGAAGTCCTCGTGGCCGTACTCGGCCAGCCGCGCGGCTACGCCGGGGTTGACCTCTGGCTTCTCGCCCGTCAGCACGAGCAGCTCCTTGACCTGCCTGCGCGCGGCGCCGTCGAGGATCTCGACGACCTCCTGCGGCGCGTACAGGTGCGCCTGGTGCGTGGCGAACGCGCAGTACTTGCAGTAGCACTGGCACGTGCGCGACAGCGACAGCGTCAGGTTGCGCGAGAAGGTCACTCGGCGACGCATGGTCGCCAGTCTATGACGCTGCGTCGCCCGATTCGTGCTTGCATCGGTACCCTCGTGCTCGCCGAGCGCGCCTGGTCGCGGCAGCGCGCGGCGAGCAGGATCCAGCAGAGGCACACCGTTGAGCGGAAAGGGACAGGAACGACATGACTGAGAGTGTCAGCGAGAGCGAGAACCCGGCAATCCCGAGCCCCACCTCCGAGGTGGCCCGCCCGAGGACGAACCAGGACTGGTGGCCGAACCAGCTCGACCTCAGCGTGCTGCACCGCCACTCGCCCCTCTCCGACCCGATGGGCGATGACTTCGACTATGCGAAGGAGTTCGCGACACTCGACATCGAGGCGCTGAGGCGCGACCTGGTCGAGCTGATGAGCTCCTCGCAGGAGTGGTGGCCGGCCGACTACGGCCACTATGGCCCGCTGTTCATCCGCATGAGCTGGCACGCCGCGGGCACGTATCGCATCACCGACGGTCGAGGCGGCGGCGGCAGCGGCTCGCAGCGCTTCGCGCCGCTGAACAGCTGGCCCGACAACGCGAGCCTCGACAAGGCGCGCCGGCTGCTGTGGCCGATCAAGCAGAAGTACGGACGCAAGATCTCCTGGGCCGACCTGCTCGTGTTCACCGGCAACGTCGCAATGGAGTCGATGGGCTTTCAGACGTTCGGCTTCGGCTTCGGACGCGAGGACATCTGGGAGCCGGAAGAGATCTTCTGGGGCTCGGAGGACACGTGGCTGGGAGACGAGCGCTACAGCGGCGAGCGGCAGCTCGCCAAGCCGCTTGGAGCCGTGCAGATGGGCCTGATCTATGTCAACCCGGAGGGTCCGGGCGGCAACCCCGACCCACTGGCCGCCGCCAACGACATCCGCGAGACGTTCGCGCGCATGGCGATGAACGACGAAGAGACGCTCGCGCTGATCGTCGGCGGGCACACCTTCGGCAAGACACACGGCGCCGTCGACCCCAAGTACCTCGGCCCCGAGCCCGAGGCCGCGCCGATCGAGCAGCAGGGCCTCGGCTGGAAGAACAGCTTCAACAGCGGCACCGGCTCTCACGCGCTGACCAGCGGGCTGGAGGGAGCGTGGACGAGCGAGCCGGCCAAGTGGGACAACGGCTTCCTCGAGAACCTGTTCGAGTACGAGTGGGAGCTGACGCAGAGCCCGGCCGGCGCAAAGCAGTGGACGCCGAAGAACCCCGAGGCCCAGGACACGGTGCCGGATGCCCACGACCCCTCCAAGCGCCATGCGCCGATGATGCTGACGACGGATCTCGCGCTGAGGCTCGATCCGATCTACGAGCCGATCGCACGGCGCTTCTATGAGAACCCCGACCAGCTCGCGGAGGCCTTCGCCAAGGCCTGGTACAAGCTGCTGCACCGCGACATGGGGCCGGTGTCGCGCTACCTCGGCCCGTGGATCCCCGAGCCGCAGCTCTGGCAGGACCCCGTGCCTTCCGTCGATCACGAGCCGATCGGCGAGGCCGACATCGCCGCGCTGAAGGAGAAGCTGCTCGCCTCGGGCCTGTCGATCTCGCGGCTGGTCGCAACAGCGTGGGCGTCGGCGGCGTCGTTCCGCGGCACCGACAAGCGCGGCGGCGCCAACGGCGCGCGTGTTCGTCTCGCGCCGCAGAAGGACTGGGAGGTCAACGAACCGGCCGAGCTGGCCAATGCACTGCAGAAGCTCGAGCAGATCCAGCAGGAGTTCAACGACGCCCAGGCCGGCGCCAAGCGCGTCTCGCTGGCCGACCTGATCGTGCTTGGTGGATGCGCGGCCGTCGAGCAGGCCGCGAAGAACGCCGGGCACGACGTCGCCGTTCCGTTCACGCCGGGGCGCGGCGACGCGTCGCAAGAGCAGACCGATGCGGATTCCTTCGCTCCCCTGGAGCCGACCGTCGACGGCTTTCGCAACTACGCGCGTGCGGGCGAGGCCCTGCCACTCGACCACGGGCTGTTGGAGCGCGCCTTCATGCTCAGGCTGACCGCTCCGGAGATGACCGCGCTGGTCGGCGGCATGCGCGCGCTGAGTGCGAACTACGGGCAATCGCAGCACGGTGTCCTCACCGAGCGGCCGGAGACCTTGACCAACGACTTCTTCGTCAACCTGCTCGACATGAGCACCGAGTGGTTCAAGTCGGACGCGGGCGAGAACCTCTACGAGGGCCGTCACCGCGGGACCGCAGAGTCCAGGTGGACCGCGACGTCGGTCGATCTCGTGTTCGGCTCGAACTCCGAACTGCGGGCGCTGTCGGAGGTCTTCGCGTGCGACGACGGCGGCGAGAAGTTCGTGCATGACTTCGTCGCCGCCTGGGACAAGGTCATGAACCTCGATCGCTTCGACCGCCTCTGACCGGCCCGTCCCCCACCGGCATCTACCTGGCGCGTCACGGACAGACCGCCTACAACAAGGAAGGTCGTTTCCAGGGCCAACAGCCGGTTCCGCTCGACGAGCTCGGGCGTGAGCAGGCCGCCGAGCTAGCCGAGCGCGCCGCCGCCTACGGCTTCGCGGCGCTGTGGTGCAGCCCGCTGCTGCGCGCGCGCGAAACCGCCGACGCCGTCGCCGCGCGCATCGGCCTGCAGCCGCGCGAGGACGCGCGGCTGATGGAGACCGACGCCGGCGACTGGACCAACCGATCGTTCGCAGACGTGATCGCCGAAGCGCCGCAGCTGTTCGCGGCGTTCGCCAACGCCGAGCCCGACTTCGCGTTCCCCGGTGGCGAGTCCTTCGAGCAGCAGGAGCGACGCGTGGGCGCGGCGCTCGACGACGTCGAAGAAGGCGATCTGCCCGCGCTCGTCGTCTGCCATGGCATGGTCATCCGCGCCGCGCTGTCCGTGCGCATCGGTCGCTGGCTGCCCAACGGCCAGCGCGTGCCCAACGGCGCGCTCGTGCCGCTGGAACCGAGCGAGGCCGAACTGGCCGAGCTCGGACGCACGCAGACGACCGAGGGGAGCTGAGCCCCGGGCCGCGCCGCGTCGAGCGCCCTCAGCCGGGGATCGGGCGGCTGCGCCGCTCGAGCACGTTCACGCCTCCTCCAGCACGAGCGGCTCGACGACCAGCGGATCGGATATCGCCTCGGAGATCGCCGGCTGCTCGGCGCCCGGGCTGCCGGCCGCGCGCCTGACCGGCGGCCCGATCGCCGCCAGCAGCAGTCCGGCCGATGCGCCGCCGGCGACCGAGATCAGCCACGCCGAGTGAAAGTCGCCCGCATTGCGCGTGGCCGCGCCGAGCACCGCCACGAGCACCGCCACACCGAGCGCCGCGCCGATCTGGCGGCCCATCGTCAGCACCGCCGCGCCCGTGGCGAAGCGCTCGGGCGCAAGCGACGAGGCGCCGGCGCCTGTGAGCGTGGGGATCATCAGACCCACGCCCGCGCCGCCGATCGCGATCCCCGGCAGGAACTCCGAGACATACGCCGGCGTGTCGCCGGTCTGGGTGATGTAGAACAGCTGCCCCGCGCAGAACAGCACGGCGCCGACGATCCCCGGCAGGCGGTAGCCGAAGCGCGCGCCCAGGCGCGCGGAGGGAATGCTGAACGCGGTCGCCATCGCCGGACCCGGGAACAGCATCAGGCCGGCGGTCAGCACGTCCTCGTGCCACACCGACGTGAGGAACAGCACCCCGGACAGCAGCATCGCGCCGAAGGCGCCGAAGAACAGCACCGAGGCGCCGACGGCCAGGCCGAAGCTGCGCACGCGCAGCATCGAAGGCTCGACGATCGGCGCGACGTGGCGTTCCGAGCGCCACCAGATCGCCGGCAGCAGCATCGCCGTCACGGCTAGCAGCGTGAGGACCGCGGCCGAGCCCCACCCCCATTCCTGGCCCTTGACGATCGCCACGACGAGCGCCCCGATCGCGACGATCAGACCGGTGGCCCCGAGCACGTCCGGCCGCGCGGCGTTTCGCTCGCGCCGCTCGGCGAGCGTGCGCAGGCCGAAGCCGAGGCCGAGCAGCCCGATTGGGACGTTCACGAGGAACACCAGTCGCCAGTCCGCTTGCACAAGCAGCCCGCCCAGCGGCGGACCGGCGGCCGCGGCGATCCCACCCGTCGCAGCCCACGCGCCGATCGCCACGTGGCGCTCGTGCGGCGCGAACTCCGGCAGCATCAGCCCGAGCGACGTCGGCAGCATCAGCGCGCCGCCGGCGGCCTGCACGACGCGCGCGACGATCAGCAAGCCGACCGACGGCGCCAGCGCACACGCGGCGCTGGCGATCACGAACACGCCGAGACCGAGCAGGAACGCGCGCTTGCGTCCGAACGCATCGGCCCAGCGACCGGCGGGAACGAGCAGGGCCGCAAAGACGATCGCGTAGGCGCTGAGGATCCACGACAGCGAGCCCAGCGAGGCGCCGCCGAAGTGCTTGGCGATCGCCGGGAAGGCGATGTTGACGATGAACAGGTCGAGGCTCGACATGAACACGCCCGTGCACACGATCAGCGAGACGATCCATTTGCGTTGCATGATGAAACGGACCGTAGCATAAGCGTTGCATGATGCAACTGAGCGCGCTATCCTGAGTACGTGCTCGGCAACGACTACAGCTCGCAGACGTGCAGCATCGCCGGCGCTCTCGAGGTCGTCGGCGAGCGCTGGTCGCTGCTGATCGTGCGCAACGTGTTCCTCGGCCTGCGCCGCTTCGACCAGATCCAGTCGAACCTCGGCATCGCGCGCAACGTGCTGCAGACGCGCCTGGAGCGACTGGTCGAGCAGGGCGTGCTGGAGCGCCGGCTGTATCGCGAGCGTCCCCCGCGCCACGAATATCGCCTGACGGAGAAGGGCCTGGACCTGTGGCCGACGATCGTCGCGCTGATGCAGTGGGGCGACCGCTACGCCGCCCCGCCGGCGGGGCCGCCCGTCCTGCTCGAACACCGCGGCTGCGGCGGCGCCGTCGACGAGCACCGCATCTGCGAGAAGTGCGGCAAGCCGCTGACGGCTCGCGAGTCGCGCGCCCTCCCCGGCCCCGGCGCGTCGCCCGACCACCCGCTGGTTCGCCGCGGCGAGCACCCCGCAGCGGCGTAGGCGCCCGGCGCACGGCACGGCGGGCCGACGGTGGGCGCTCGGGCCGCGCTCCTCGGCGTCGAAGGGCTCAGGAAGCCGCCTGCTGCACATCGGCGTGGGGATGCTCGCGCCGCCGTCGCAATACCTGCTCGGCGCCCCACACGGCGACTCCGGCGGCGGCGAGCACAGCCCCGAGCGTTGACACGGCGCCCCAGCCGCCGGCGTCGTAGATCGCCGACGCGACGGCCGAGGAGACCGCGGCGGAGGCAAAGACGGTCGTCATGTACGCCGTCGTCAGGCGGCTGCGCGCGGCCGGGTCCAGCGCGTAGATGACGCTCTGGCTGGTGATCTGCGCTCCCTGCACGCCAAGGTCGAGCACGGCGATGCCGACGATCAGCGCCGCGAGCGACGAGCGCCCGGCGGCGATCGCCGCCCAGGACACGAGCATCAGTCCGAAGAACAGCCCCGTGGACATGTGGTGGCGTCCGTGGTCGGCCATTCGCCCGGCGACCTGCGCAACAAGCGCTCCGCCGAGGCCGACCAGCCCGAACAGGCCGATCGTCGCCTCGGTGTAGTGGTAGGGCTTGCCCGCGAGCAGGAACGCGATCGTCGTCCACAGCACGCTGAACTGGCCCATCTGCAACGCCCCATAGGCCATGCGCACGCGCAACGTCGGTTGCTCGATGACCAGTCGAGCGACCGAGCGCAGCAACGCCGGGTACGACAGTTCGGTCGTCGGGCGCACCTCTGGCAGGCTCACGCGCAGGACGATCGTCAGCGCGATCATCACGCCCGCCGAGACGGCGAACACCAGCCGCCAGCCCCCCAGTTCGGCCAGCAGGCCGCTGGCCGTGCGGGCGACGAGGATGCCGATCAGCAGGCCGCTCATCACCTTGCCGACGACGCGGCCGCGTTCGGACTCTGCGGCGAGCGTGCTCGCCAGCGGCACGAGGATCTGCGCGACGACCGACGTCACGCCGACGACGAGCAGCGCCGCGGCGAGCAGGCTGAAGCTCGGCGCGGCGGCAGTCGCCGCGAGCGCCAGCGCAGTTACGACGAGCACGCCGGTGATCAAGCGCCGCCGCTCGAGCAGGTCACCGAGCGGCACGAGCAGCACCAGGCCGACGGCATAGCCGACCTGGGAGGCGGTCACGAGCAGCCCGGCCGTGCCGTCGGACGTGCCGAAGTCGTGCGCGATCGTGCTCAGCAGCGGCTGGGCGTAGTACAGGTTTGCGACCGCCGCCCCGCACGCGACCGCAAGCAACAGCACCAGCCGCGAGGAGAGCGTGCGCTGGCTCGGCTCGGTCGTCACACGTCGAGGTTAGAACGGGCTCGGAATCGCTCCGAGCGTGCCCGCTCACGCGTGTCAGGCGCCGTCAGCCCGCGACACGCGCGCGTCAGGCGCCGGCGGCCAGGCGCGTCACCAGCTGCGCTCCCTCGCGCGCCATGCGCGAGCGCGCGACGACGAGGTCGAAGCCGGCCGCTCGCGCGCGCTCGCCGACCTCGGTGTCGACGTGCGAGAAGAAGGCCAGCGTGTGCACGCCGTCGAGCAGCTCATCCGCCGTCAGCGCCTGCAGGATCGCCGCGCCGTCGAGCTGCGGATCGGTCAGGTCGACGACCAGCACGTCGCCCGCCGGCGGACCGTCGCCGGTCAGCCGCGCACGCAGCCGAGTCTCGTCGCCGATCAGCTCGACCTCGTGCCCGGCCGCCGTCAGGTCTCCCTGCACGCGTGACCCGAACAGCAGGTCGGGCACGAGCGCAAGCACGCGCGCCATCGCTACTGCGCCCGCAGGCGGCGAAACTCCTCGCGAGCCGACTGCGGGCGACCCCACCCCTGCGTGATCTCCGCGCGCCCGCTGCGCGTCTCGCGCACGACGAGCTCGCCGCCGATGCCCGCGTCGTCGAGCAGCGCCAGCGTGCCGTGCACCGTCTCCGCCGACGCCGCGTGGCCGAAGCGATGGGCGACGAGCAGGCGCCAGTGCCAGTCATGTTTTGAGTACGGACGCGCATTGCACGTCGTCAGATACAGAGCCGCTTCGATGTATTGCGACTCGTCGGCCAGGCGCATGTCCAGCTCGAGGTCTGTCCAGTCGTCGGGCAGCGAGTCGACGACGCGCTGGAATGTGTCTGCGAGGCCCATCGCGGGCAAGCCTAGCGTGGCTATGCTCGAACCATGGCCGCAACGCAGACTGACCTGCCGGGCGCCGAGCAGCGCGCGCTGAGGGATGGCTGCGCGCTGCTCGACCGCTCCGAGCGCGGCAAGCTCGCGCTGACCGGTGCCGGCGCCGTGGAGTTCCTCAACGGTCAGGTGACCAACGAGCTCGCCGACCTGCGCCCCGGCGAAGGGCGCTACGCGGCGTTCCTCACGCCGAAGGGGAAGATGCTCGGCGACCTGCGCATCCTCGCGGTCGGCAGCCCCGGCGCCGAGGCGGATGCGCCGCCCGTGGAACTGCTGCTCGACACCGAGCGCTCGTCGCTGCAGGCGCTGTTCGACATGATCCGCCGCTACAAGGTCGGCTACGACGTCGAGTTGCACAAGCGCACCGTCGAGCGCGGGCTGCTGTCGCTGATCGGCCCTGAGTCCGAACGCGTTGCCGGCGTGGCCTCACCGCTCGCGGCGGCTTCCGGGATCGAGCCCGAGGAGAGCGTCTGGCTGTTGTCGACCGAGCACGCAAACACACCGGTCAGCCGTCGCGGGGTCGATGCGCTCGCGATCCGCACCGATGTGGGCGTTGACCTCCTTTGCGACGCGGCCGACAGCGAGCGTCTGACCGCGGCGCTGGTCGAGCGCGGGGCGGTCGCGGTTTCCGAGTCGGCGGCCGAGATCCTGCGCGTGGAGTCCGGGCGCCCGCGTTTCGGCCTGGACATGGACGACACGACGATTCCCCAGGAGGCCGCGCTGAACGAGCGCGCGGTCAACTTCACCAAGGGCTGCTACGTCGGCCAGGAGACCGTCGCGCGCCTGCACTACAGGGGCAAGCCCAACCGGCACCTGCGCGGGCTGCGGCTGTCGGCGCCCGCGGCCACGGGCGACGAGCTTCACCTGGGCGAGCGCGTCGTCGGGCGCGTCGGCAGCAGCGTGATCTCCCCCGGGCTCGGCCCGATCGCGCTGGCGCTCGTGCGCCGCGAGGCCGAGCCGGGCGTGACGGTCGCGGTGGGCGAGCACGGCGTGACGGCGGTGGTCGTCGAGCTGCCGTTCCACACGTGCTGAGCCCGAGTCCGGCGTCAGCGCGAGGCAAGTCTCTTCCACAGCTTGCGCACGAGCCGATAGGTCGCACGCCCGACCCGGGCGAATGCCTCGATCGCGGCTTCGAAAACGAGGTCGGCCATCCGACAAGTCTCTCGCAACTCCCTGCGACCAACTATGTGATCCACGTCACACACGCAATGGTTGCGTTGCAGATATCCTTGCAGCTATGCAAGTAAATGCACCGACCGCCGCGACCGACCGCGAGGAGCTCTCGCGCGACATGGCGGCGCTGGCGAACTTCCTCTTGCGCACGGCGAACATGGGGACGTTCAACGCGATCGCCGAACTGGACCTGTCGTTCACGCAGATCAAGGCGCTGTGCGCGCTCGACGCGGATGGCGAGGAGCGCTCCGTGAAGGCGCTCGCCGACTCGCTCGGCGTGTCGCTGGCGACGATGAGCCGCGCCGTCGACGGCCTGTTCGAGCGCGGTTTCGTGGGGCGCGAGGAGGATGCCGCGGATCGGCGCATGAAGCGCGTCGGGCTGACCGACGCCGGGCGCGCCGTGCCGCAGGCGCTCAACGACGCTCGCCTGTCGGCGCTGCAGGAGCTGATGAGCTCACTCGTCGACGAGGAGGCGGACGCGCTGGCGCACGCGCTCGGCCTGATCCTGCAACGGCGCGACGACATCGCCGCCTACCGACCATCAATAGATAAATAGAAGGAACTTCATGACCGAGCGAATTCGAGCACTGCAGATGCACGACGGAAACCGCCGCTGGTGGGCACTCGGGGCGATGTGCTTCGCGCTGTTCATGATCATGCTCGACAACACGGTGGTCAACGTCGCGCTGCCGTCGATCCAGCGCAGCCTCAACGCGTCGACGTCGTCGCTGGAGTGGACCGTCAACGCCTACACGCTGTCCTTCGCCGTGCTGCTCGTCACCGGCGGGCGCCTCGGCGACCTGTTCGGGCGACGCAAAATCTTCCTCGCCGGCGTCGTCATCTTCGCCTCGGCGAGCGCCGCCATCGGCTTCTCCCCCAGCGACACGTGGCTCGTCGCCTGGCGCGCCGTGCAGGGCGTCGGCTCGGCGCTGATGATGCCGGCCACGCTGTCGATCATCACCAACGCCTTCCCGCCGCAGGAGCGCGGCAAGGCGATCGGCACATGGGCGGGCGTCTCCGCCATGGCGCTCGCGATCGGCCCCGTCGTCGGCGGCTTTCTCGTCGAGAGCGTCAGCTGGCAGTCGATCTTCTTCCTCAACCTCCCCGTCGCCGTCGGCGCCGTCGTCATCGCGCTGTTCGCCGTGCGCGAGTCGCGCGACGAGACCGTCGAGCGCTCCGTCGACGTGCCCGGCGTGCTCACGCTTACGATCGGCCTCGCCGCGCTAGTGCTCGCGCTCGTCGAGGGCAACGAATGGGGCTGGGGCTCGCCGCGCGAGTTGGCCATGTTCGCCGTCGCCATCGTCGGCCTGACCGCGTTTGCGATCGTCGAGCGCCGGCGCGCCGTGCCGATGGTCGACTTCAGCTTCTTCCGCTCGCGCACCTTCCTCGGCGCCAACATCGTCGCCTTCATCGTCAGCTTCGCCATGCTCGCGATGTTCTTCTTCCTCGCGCTGTACATGCAGAACATCCGCGGCTACACACCGCTGCAGGCCGGCGTGCGCTTCCTCCCTTCGACGGTCATGATCATCGTCATCGCGCCGCTCGCCGGTCGCCTCGCCGACCGCGTCGGCTCGCGCCCGCTGATCACCTTCGGCCTGCTGTGCGTCTCCGGCGCGCTGTTCTGGCAGTCGCACCTGACCGTCTCCAGCGGCTACGGCGCGCTGCTGCCCGGTTTCATGCTCATGGGCGTCGGCATGGGCTTCGTCATGTCGCCCATGAGCCTCGCCGCGATGAACGCCGTCGACCGCGCCAAGGCCGGCGTCGCCTCCGGCATCCTCTCGATGAACCGCATGGTCGGTGGCACCTTCGGCGTCGCCATCCTCGGCGCGCTCGTCGCCACGCTCGGGCGCTCGAAGATCGACCAGCTGCTCCCCCAGCTGCCGAACTCGGCGCGCTCGCGTGTAGCCGGCGGCCTCGGCTCCGGCGGCGTGCAGCACGGCGTTCCCGCGCGCGTCGTCGACGCCGCCCAGCAGGCGTTCGTCTACGCGCTGCACTACGGGCTGCTGCTCGGCTCCGGCGTCGCGCTGCTGGGAGCGATCACGGCATTTGCGCTGATCCGCAAGCGCTCCGACGAGCAGGCGGAAGCTGCGCCTGAGCCCGGCGGAGCGTCAGCCGTGAGCGCCGCGCCCGCAGCCCCGGCGCCCGCCACCGCGCCAGTTGGCTCGCCGGCGCTGCAAGGCGCCGAACGCGCGCCCCAGCCGGAGACGGTCGGCGCCTGAGCGCGGCTCCTCAGGGGCTGTCGCGAAAACCGCCGCGGCTCAGTCGTAGCTGACGAGCTCCAGCCGCGAGAAACGCAGCAGCCCGGGTGACACCCGCCTGCTGGCTTTTTTGCGCACGATCGGCAGCACCGTGACGATGACGGTCCTGGCGCCGGCTTCAATCAGGCGCTCGACCGAGTGCGTGACGCGCACCACGTGAAGCTGGGGGACCAGGTGATGTGGCGCGCGGTTGTCATATCCGTGCAATGGCCCTGGCGGCAGGGCGCAATGCCCGTCGTCGCCCCAGCAGTGCGGATGGCCAAAGACATACAGCGAGCCGGCGTAACCGGCGTTCACCTCGGTCGGCGTGCGTGCGCTCGCGTCAGGTTCGTTGAAGAAGATGCGCCCCTCGAAGGACTCGCTGTCGTGTGCGACATCCAGAAAGCGCAGGTCGACGCGCGCGAAGGGCGTGCCGTTCTCATGGATCGGCAGCGGGAGCTTCTTCGAGTTGAACGCCATCACTGCGTCCCGGGCGCGGAGGTCGTGGAGCCGGCGTAGTCATAGCCGAGCGCTCCGACTGTCAGGACATCGCCGACGGTGAGCGGAAAGGGATCGAGCACGACGCCCGATGCACCGGCCGGCGACCCCGGCTGGCCGTGCTTGAGCTGCCACAGCCGCCACAGCCGGTCGACCATGCAGTGATGCGCGAAGAAGATCGGGTCATAGGCGGCGATCGGAACGCTGCCCATCGCCCCGCCCACCCAGCCGTGCACCGCGTTGTGCAGCTGCCGAGGATGCCCTCGACCGTCTTTCCGTCCGGCAGGTTCTCGGGCTTGTCCGGTTCACGCCAGCTCACCGCAGGTATGCCTTTGGGTTTTGCCGCGCCCTCGGCAATCGGCTGCGCGGCCAGAGAGTTGCCAGCGCCTTCGTAGCCTGCGGGGATCCCTTCGGCGTGAGATTGCGGTGAGCTCCAGTCCCACCATGCGAGCGTCACATCGGCGACTCGATCGGCCATCGCCAGTTCGAAGAAGTGCAGATAAGCGCGGTGCCAGGGCAGGAACAGCGGCGCGCCGTGATAGCGGTGCCATTGATCGGCGTAGCCATGCTGGCAGTAGGACTTCGGCGGTCCACCGTGCAGGCTCGCGAAGTGCTGGTAGCCGCGATCGTCTGAGATCGTGGCCATCGCCCCGATCGCTTCTTGAAGTTTCGCGAGCTGCTGGGCGGTCAGCTTCTCGACGCTCGGCCGCAGCACTTGGCGGGTCGGAGCGCTTGGTACTGCGCGGTTAGCGGGCATGGCCGGAGCCCTCTCTTGACCTCACGGGCCGATTCGCTCGGAGGATTCCACGCAGCTTCCGCCAGCGGATCTTCATCGTCGTTGCGCAAACGACAAGGACGATCGTCGCCGCCGGCGCGAACATACCCAGCGCCTCCTCGACGGGTATGCCTGCGATGTGCGCGAGCGAAATCATCTCCCGACGGCGAACCTAACCGCTCGTCGGCTCCGTGTGGGCGGGGACTGCACCCACAATCGAGCGCGATGCCGGAAAATGCGAATAGTTTTGTCAGTCCCGCTCATCGAACTTTCAGATCGCTTTCCGGCGCTCGGAGATGCGACAGCATGGGGATCCGACGAAGGCGGCACCAGTGCGCCCCTCGACCGCCCGCCCGGAGACAGTCGGCGCGTGAGCCCGGCGGCAGTGACGGCGTGAGCGCGCGGCGGCACGCCTCACGCGCGAGCCCTGGGTAGGATTGCTCACTGCACCCAGTCCCCTACTTCGCGAGGTTCAACCGCACGTGGCACTCGACCTGCAACAAGTATCTGACGTCAGCACCGAGCCGGGCGAGCTGCCCAAGACGATGGCCGCGTGGGTGATCCGCGAGGAGCGCCAGGGCGAACCGAAGGACGCCTTCAAGGTCGAGGAGATCGAGGTGCCCGAGCCCGGCGCCTTCGAGGTGATCGTGCGCGTGATGGCCGCAGGCGTCAACTACAACAACGTGTGGGCCGCGCTGGGCGAACCGGTCGGCGTGTGGCGTTACGGCGACCACCCCCAGTACGGACACCACATCGGCGGCTCTGACGCCTCGGGCGTGGTCTGGAAGGTAGGCGCCGGCGTGACCCGCTGGAAGCCCGGCGACGAGGTCGTCGTGCACTGCAACCAGGCCTCCTACGAGGACCCGGAGGTGCACGGCCTGGACCCGATGGCCGCCCCCTCGCAGAAGATCTGGGGCTATGAGACGACGTGGGGCTCCTTCGCCCAGTTCACCAAGGTCCAGGCCCAGCAGTTGCTGCCCAAGCCCCAGGCGCTGACCTGGGAGGAGGCCGCCTCCTACGGCCTGGTGTACTTCACCGCCTATCGCATGCTGATCACCCGCTGCAAGATCCAGGCCGGCGCCAACGTGCTGATCTGGGGCGCCGCGGGCGGGCTGGGCGTGTTCGCCACACAGCTCTGCGCCGCCGCCGGCGCGCACTGCGTCGGCGTCGTCTCGTCGGCCGAGAAGGGCGAGCTGGTCAAGCGCCTGGGCGCCGTCGACTACATCGATCGCGCCGAGTTCAAGGGCATGATGCGCACCGGTAGCGAGACGCCCGAGGAGGACAAGGCGCGCTTCGGCGTCTCGCGCGAATTCTCAAAGCGCGTCAAGCAGATCCTCGGCGACGCGCCCGACATCGTCTTCGAGCACGTCGGCAAGGCGACTTTCCCGACGTCCGTGTTCACCGTCAAGCCGTTCGGCAAGGTCGTCATCTGCGCCGGCACCACCGGCTACAACCTCGACTTCGACGTGCGCTACCTGTGGATGAAGCAGAAGGAGATCCTCGGCTCGCACTTCGCCAACGCATACGAGTGCATGAAGGCCAACGAGCTGATCGAGTCCGGGCAGATCCGGCCCGTGCTGTGGCGCACGCTCGGCTTCGACGGCGTCGCCGAAGCGCACCAGCTGATGCTCGAAAACAAGCATCTCGGCAAGATCTCGATCCTCGTCGGCGCCGAGCGCGAGGGCGAAGGCAAGACCGCCGAGGGGCCGGGCGCGATCCACGCGGAGGTGGGCGCCTAGTGGCCGGAACCGTGATCGTGCCGTGGTACGCCACGGGCTTTCGCGCGGACGCCTTCGAGAGTGCGCTGGGCGAGATCGCCGCGACGGCGCTGCGCTACGGCGCCACCTCCTATGACGTATACCGCGCCCGCGACGACCGCTACAAGTTCCAGCAGCTCGCGCGCTTCGAGCACCACCTGCAGTGGGACCGCTACTGGTCGGGCCCGGAGATGACGCGCTTTCGCATCGTGCACTCCGGCTGGTATCAGGTGCCGGTCGTCTACGGCTGGTGGGACCGCACGGCCGGCGGCGAGATCCTCACCGCCGACGCCACGCCGACCGACAACGGCCACGCGGCCAACGGCGCGCCCAACGGCCACGGCGCGCGCGGCATCGTCGAGGGCGAGAGCGCCTAGCCGTCGGCGCCTGAGCGCGGCCTCAGCCCTGCTCCAGGGGGGCCATCGTGAGGCCCGCGCCCTTCAGCTGCTCCCAGTAGTGCTCGGCCGGCTCCTGCATGCCGGTGAAGACGATCGCCTGACCGGAGCTGTGGATCACGTTGGCGATCTCATGGCCGCGGTCGAGCGACACGCCGGGGATGAAGCGCGCGAGCGTGCGCGCCACGTGCTCGAACGTGTTGTGGCTGTCGTTTCGCACGATCACCCTCCACGAGTCGCCCAGACCGCTTCCCGGGCCTCCGACGCGCGGCACCTCGATGGTCTCACTCACGCACAAGAGGATAAACGGCGCGGCGCAACCGTACAATTGCTGCATGAGCGGCGATCACTCCCCGCGCCTGCCAGAGCGCGACCGGCCCTGGATGATGCGCACGTACGCCGGGCACTCGACGGCGAAGGCGTCCAACGAGCTGTACCGGCGCAACCTCGCCAAGGGCCAGACGGGCCTGTCGGTGGCGTTCGACCTGCCGACGCAGACGGGCTATGACCCCGACGACGAGCTGGCGCGGGGAGAGGTGGGCAAGGTCGGCGTGCCGGTGTCGCATCGCGGCGACATGGCGGCGCTGATGGACGGCATCCCGCTGGACGAGATGAACACGTCGATGACGATCAACGCGACGGCGGCGTGGCTGCTGGCGCTGTACATCGTCGCCGCCGAGGAGCAGGGCGTCGCCCAGGAGCAGCTGCAGGGCACGACGCAGAACGACATCATCAAGGAGTTCCTCGCGCGCGGCACCTACGCCTTTCCGCCGGCGGCGTCGATGCGCCTGATCGCCGACATGATCGCGTACACGGTCGAGCACGTGCCGAAGTGGAACCCGATCAACATCTGCTCGTATCACCTGCAGGAGGCCGGCGCGACGCCGGTGCAGGAGATCGCCTACGCGATGAGCAACGCGATCGCCGTGCTCGACGCGGCGCGCGAGCGCGTGGAAGCGGCGCACTCCGACAGCGCCGCGCAGGCGCAGGGCGACGGCGCGCGCAGCGCGCAGGCGCAGGAGCTGATGGAACAGGTCTTCGGGCGCATCTCCTTCTTCGTCAACGCGGGCGTGCGCTTCGTCGAGGAGCACGCCAAGCTGCGCGCGATGTCGGTGCTGTGGGAGGAGCTCGGGCGCGAGCGCTACGGCGTGCAGGACCCGCGGCGGCTGCGCTTTCGCTATGGCGTGCAGGTCAACTCGCTCGGCCTGACCGAGGCCCAGCCGGAGAACAACGTGCAGCGCATCGTGCTGGAGGCGCTGGCGGTCACGCTCGGGCGCGACGCCCGCGCCCGGGCGATCCAGCTGCCCGCGTGGAACGAGGCGCTGGGCCTGCCGCGCCCGTGGGATCAGCAGTGGTCGCTGCGCATCCAGCAGGTGCTCGCGTACGAGACGGACATCCTCGAGTACCCGGACATCTTCGAGGGATCGATAGTTATGGATGGGTTGGTATCGGAGTTGCTCGACGGCGCGCGCGCGGAGATGGCGGTCGTGGCCGAGCACGGCGGGGCTGTGGAGGCGGTCGCGTACATGAAGGGAGCGCTCGTCGACTCACATCGCGAGCGCATCCGCCGCATCGAGGCGGGCGAGCAGGTCGTCGTCGGCCAGAACCGCTACAGCGAGTCCGAGGAGTCGCCGCTTACGGCCGATGCAGAGGGCGGCATCCTCGTCGTCGACCCGGCGGTCGAAGCGCAGCAGGTGAAGGACGTGCGCGCCTGGCGCTCACAGCGCGACCAGCAGGCCGTCGACGCGGCGCTGGGCGAGCTGGGCGAGGCGGCCGCGGCGCAGGGCACGGAGCAGAACCTGATGGTCGCGACGATCGCCGCCGCGCGCGCCGGCGCGACGACGGGCGAGTGGTCGCGCACGCTGCGCGAGGTGTTCGGCAGCTACCGCGCGCCGACCGGCGTGGGCGAGGCCGCCGCGGCGGCGCCCGACGCCGACCTGTCAGAGCTGCGCGAGGAGGTCATGCGACTGCAGGAGAAGCTCGGGCGCCGGCCGAAGATCCTCGTGGGAAAGCCCGGCCTGGACGGACACTCCAACGGCGCCGAGCAGATCGCCGTGCGCGCCCGCGACGCGGGCATGGACGTGGTCTATGAGGGCATCCGCCTGACCCCCGCGCAGATCGCCGCCTCGGCGCTGCAGGAGGGCGTGCACGTGATCGGCCTGTCGATCCTCTCCGGCTCGCATCGCGAGCTGATCCCGGCGGTGATCGACGCGCTGCGCGAGGCCGGCGTGCAGGCGCCGGTGGTCGTCGGCGGGATCATCCCCGAGCAGGACGTCGCCGCGCTGCGCGAGGCGGGCGTGGCGGCGGTGTACACGCCGAAGGACTTCGACATCACGCGCATCGTGCGCGACATCGTGGAGCTGGTGGGCGCGGACGGCCCGGTGGCGGTCGCAGGCAGCGGCGCCTCGGTAAACGGCTCGGCGTGAGTGGAGCACCGCGGCCGCAGGACGCGGTCGGAGCGGCCCTCGGTGCGCGACTGCGCGACGGGGACGTGAGCGCCGCGCCCGCAGCGTTGAACCTGCTGGAGAGCACGACCGCGCAGGACCGCCGCGAGGCGGCGGCCCTGCTCGCGCAGGTCTCCCCCGCGGCGATCGGCGCAGAGGCGCCGGGGCACGTGATCGGCGTCACCGGCCCGCCCGGTGCCGGCAAGTCGACGTTGCTGTCGGCGCTGCTGCGCGCCTGGCGCGCGGACGGGCAGAGCGTTGCGATGCTCGCCGTCGATCCCAGCTCGCGGCGCTCGGGCGGCTCGCTGCTGGGCGATCGCGCGCGCATCGAGTTCGATCCCGCAGACCGGCAGATCTTCATCCGCTCGACCTCTGCCGGCGAGCGCCTCGGCGGCCTGGCATGGGCGACGCGCGCCGCCGCGCACGCGCTGGCGGCGGCTTTCGACGTCGTCGTGATCGAGACGGTCGGCGTCGGCCAGGCCGAGACGGAGGTCGCCGACGTCGCCGACACGGTCGCCGTCGTCGTGCAGCCGGGCAGCGGCGACGTGCTGCAGTTCTTGAAGTCGGGGATCATGGAGATCCCCGACGTGCTCGTCGTGACGAAGGCTGACCTTGGACAGATCGCCATGGCAACCAGGCGCGACGTCGGCGCGGCGCTTCGCTCGCTGGGCTCCAGCGCGACGAGCGTCGTGGCCGTCTCCTCGCTGTCGCCGCCGCAGGGCATCGACGAGCTGCTCGCCGCATTGCGCGAGCACCGCGCCAGCGCCGACACGGCCGAGCGACGGCTGCGCGCGCGGCGATCGAGCGCGCTGGCCGACTACGCGCACGAGCACGGCGAGCGCGGCCTGCGCGCGCTCGGGGGACGGCTCGCGGCCGAGCAGCTGCTGTCCGAGCAGGATCCACAGCTCGACACGGCCGCGCTCGTGTCGGCGCTCGAGCAAAGCGCGGCCGGGCGATGAGCCGGCGCAGAGCGCCCGTCCGCGAGCCGGCGAAACGTTCGCAGGAGCCGCCGCAGGCCCCTCGCTGGAGCGTGTGGCGCGGCCTGCTGGCGATTTTCGCGGCGTTCGTGCTGGCGAGCGCGATCGCCGGCGCGCTCGGCGCCGTGAACCTCGGCACCGCGCTTTCGTTCGGGCAGATCGCCGTGGCGCTGACGGTGATCTATCTGATGCTGCGCCGATGAGCGCCATCGGCGCCGATCCGCCCGGGCGCACGTAGGCTCTTACAGAGATGCTCGTGCTACTCGGCTTCGCCGTGCTCGCCGGCGCGGGCACCGCCCTGTCGCCGTGCGTGCTGCCGGTGCTGCCCGCGCTGCTGTCGGCCGGCGGCGTCGGCGGCCGCCGGCGGCCGCTGGGGATCGTGCTCGGGCTGTCGATCACGTTCACGATCACGATCGTCGGCGTCGCGAAGGTCGTCGACGGCGTCGGGCTGGGCAGCGACCCGCTGCGCGACGTGGCGATCGTCGTGCTGCTGGTGTTCGGCGCCGCGCTGCTGCTGCCGAGCGTCGCCGACCGCATCGAGGCGCCGCTATCGCGCCTGGCGCGCTTCGGCCCGCGCTCGCGCGGCGACGGCTTCTGGTCAGGGATGCTCGTCGGCGGCGCGCTGGGCTTCGTCTACACGCCGTGCGCCAGCCCGATCCTCGCCGCGGTCATCTCCGTCAGCGCGGCAAGCGGCAAAACGGTCGTGATCGCGCTCGCCTACGCGCTCGGCTCGGCGGTCGTTCTGCTCGCGCTCACGCTCGGTGGCAGGCGCCTGTTCGATCGTGTACGCAGGGCCGGGCGCGGACCGCTGCTGCAGCGCGCGCTGGGCACGATCATGATCCTCACGGCGGTGGCGATCATCGCCAACCTCGATGTCAACTTCGACCAGTTCGTCGCGCGGCACATCCCCGACGTCAACCTCACGGCGTCGCTCGAGTGCTCGCAAACGGTCACCAAACACCTGCACGAAATCAGCGGCCACGAACCGAAGTTCAAGCCCGCCAACGGCTCCTCGGCGTGCGGCGGCTCGGGATCGAGCGTGAAGACGGCGCCGGCCAATGCCAGCCAGGCCACGCTGCTTGGCGCCGCACACGGGCTGAAAGCCCTCGGCCCGGCGCCGGAGTTCACCGAAACGCAGAGGTGGTTCAACACGCCGCAGATGCGCCCGCTTTCGCTGTCGGGCCTGCACGGGCACGTGGTGCTCGTGGACTTCTGGACGTACACGTGCATCAACTGCATCCGCACGCTGCCCTACCTGAAGGCGTGGGACGCCAGCTACCGCCACGACGGCCTGACGATCGTCGGCGTGCACACGCCGGAGTTCGCCTTCGAGCGCGACGCGTCCAACGTGGCCAACGCGATCAAGCAGTTCGGCCTGCGCTACCCGGTCGTCCAGGACAACGCAATGGGCACATGGAACGCGTACGGCAACCAGTACTGGCCGGCGGACTACCTGGTCGACGCGAGCGGCCAGGTCCGCTACGCGACCTTCGGCGAGGGCGACTACGCCAGGACGGAAACGGCGATCCGCGCGCTGCTGGCCGAAGCGGGACACAACGTCGGCGGCCGCAGCCACCCGAGCCACGTGATCGTGCCCAGCCAGCAGGCGACGCCGGAGACCTACCTCGGCACCGAGCGCGCGCAGGGCTGGATCGACGCCCCCAAATCCGGCACGCACGACTACGGCGTCGCGCCGACGGGCACGCTGGCGCTCAACGACTTCGCCTTCAGCGGCACGTGGAAGATCGCCGGCCAGCCGGCGACGGCGGTCGAAAAGGCGGGAATTGACGTGGAGTTCCAGGCCAAGAACGTCTACCTCGTGCTCAGCTCCGCCGGCGCAGCGCCGCGCTCGGTGCAGGTGCTGCTGGACGGGCGAGCGATTCCCGCGAACGCGGCGGGCGCCGACGTTCGCGCGGGCGCCGTGACGGTTCGCGGCCAGCGCCTGTACACGCTCGTATCCCTCCCCCACGACGAACGCCACCACCTCGGCCTGCGCTTTGCGCCGGGCGTGACCGGCTACGCGTTTACATTCGGGTAGCGATGTCCAGCCGCGATTGCACGAGCCCGGACCGACCGACGAGGCCGCACGCAGCGACCGTGCGCCGCGCGATGCTCGCCGCCAGCGTGCTGCTGGCGACGGCGCTCTGCGCAAGCCCAGCGGCTGCCGTCACGCTGCCCGGCGGGCCGCTGAGCGTGTCCGTCGGTCCGCTCGGGCAGTGCCAGTCCGCCTACGCGGGCACGGGAAACAACTTCTATCCCGCCAGCGGAGCGCTCGGTGACTGCGGCTTCTTCGTGGGCTTTCCCGAAGCCGGCAATCCGGCGTTCGTGGAAAAGAAGGTGTTCGGCTTCCAGGGCGTCAAGGGCCCGGCGCTGGCCGCGCAGTACACGGCGGTCAGCCAGGGACCGGTGACCGGCTCGGGCACGCCGGCCGATCCGTACCAGTCGATCACCACCTTCAAGGTCAGCGACACCGCGAAAGCCAAAGAAAACGACTACGCGCTGATCGAAGACACGACGCGCTACGTCAACGGCGAACCGCAGTTCAGCTCGACGTTCGACGTCGAGAACGTGACCGGCCAATCGATCCCCGGGCTGAGCGCCGCGCCGGCGACGCCGCTGAAGTTCCACGCGATCTACGCCGGCGACCTGCTGACCGGCGACAGCGACTTCGGCGCCGGCGTGCTGCTCGCCGGCCCACCCCGCGAGATCGGCGGCGTCAACGAAGCGACGGGCGTGCTCGGCGGCTTCGTCGAGGCGCCGGCGCCCTCGCCGCCGTGGAGCGACTATCAGGCGGGCTGCTGGGACGTGGTCCCGGAAGTCGAAGGACGCTGCCCGACGACCAGCCCGTCCGACGGAGGCATCTGGGCGGCGGTGCGCGGCGCGACCGCAGAAGCGCCCGTGTTCAACGACAGCATCGATGCGAACGCGATCGACAACGCCGCCGGCGTGAGCTGGGACGACCATCTCGGCAAAGCGCTGAAACCGGGCGAACATGCGACCTACACGATCGTCAACCGCGCTCGGGTGCCGGGCGGCCTTACCGTCCAGCCGGCCACGCAGACGCGCACGGTCGGCCAGACGGCGACCGTGCTCGTGACGGCGTTGGACAACACCGGCGCGCCGTACGCCAACCGCCCGGTCGTCTACTCGATCGGCGCCACCAACCCGAAATCGGGCAGCGTGCTGACCGACTCCTCGGGCGTCGCCACGATCGCCTACGTCGGCACGGCCGCCGGCCCGGACTCGGTGCAGGTGTTCCTCGACCTCGCCGGCACCGGCACACGAGCCAAGCAGGACCCGGCGTCGGTCGCGCAGATCGCATGGATGGCGGCTGCGCCGTCGTCACCATTTGCCAACGGCGGCTACCGCGTGCAGAGCATCCACGCCAGCGCCAAGGGCGCGGTCACGATCGTCTTCGTACCGGTGCAGAGCGGCACGGCGACGTTCGAAGTGACGGCGCCGACCGCGGCGATCTCGCGCGAGAGGGCGACGGCCGCCAAGCAGCGGAAATGCAAGCGCAGCCAGATCCGCGTCAAGGGCCGGTGCGTCTCCAAGACGACGCGCTCGGGCACGCTGTCGGCCAGAGCCAGAGCCGGCGTGGCGCGCACGCTCACCCTCCGGCCCTCGACGAGGGTCGCCAAGGCGCTGAGGAGGGGCCGCAAGATCGGGCTGACGGCCAGGCTGACCTACAGGTCCGCGCTCGGCGGGAAATCGGTGACGCGGACCTTTCACATAACGGTCAAAGCGCCGAGGAAGCAGAAGCAGCACTAGCGCCTTTGCCGCAACGTGCGCCCTGCATGTGAAGGGACACTCGTCCACGCTCGCGTGACGCGGGGGGCCGGGCGCTATAGCCTGTCAGCGCCACGATCGCCAGCGGGGGGCGGCCACCTGTCCGGTGAGCCGACAGCAGCTCGCGGTCGTGTGAACGGATACCCAAAACCGGAGGTATGGACAGATGAAGCGTCTGGGGCATTCACTATCGGCCGCGTGCGCAGCCGCGGCCATCGCTGCGGCGATCGCCGCTCCGACCGGCGCGGCGACGTCGCCGGCGATCACCAGCGCGAGCGCGTGCACCGCGGCGACGAACATCGAGGCGATCGTCGACGACTCGGGCTCGATGGCGCTGACCGACTCGGGCACGCTGCGCGTGAAGGGGATGAAGCTGCTGATCAACACGCTCAGCCCGGGCACGACGCTCGGCGCGATCGAGTTCGGCGGCAACTTCTTCGAAACCTCGACGCCGTCGGCCGACACCGTGTTCCCGCCGGAGGCCGTCGGAGCGAATGCCGCCTCCATGGGCGCGGCGCTGGACAGCAAGATCAAGGCCGACAACGGCGGCACCGACTACAACTCGGCGTTCGCGCAGGCCGATGCGGACAACCCGAACGTGCAGGCGCGGATCTTCCTCACCGACGGCGGCCACGACGTCGGCACGTACAACAACGGCCATCTGACGCACAAGGTGCCGACGTACGTGATCGGCTTCAGCTCAGGCGTCGCCGATGCCGAAGCGCAGCAGCGTCTGCAGACGATCGCCAGCGACACGGGCGGCCAGTTCTTCCCGCTGAACGACGCCAGCCAGCTGCAGTCGGTGATCAACAGCATCGGCGCCGCGATGACGTGCCAGACTCCGCCTCAGAGCTTCACCGACCTCCTGAAGCAGGGCGCCGGCAAGTCGCACAGCGTGTCGATCGGCGCGAGCACCAAGTCGCTGCAGATCGCGCTGACGTGGTCCAGCCCGTTGGACAAATTCGCGATCTCACAGCTGAAGCTCGTCAGTCACGGCAAGACGATCGCCAAGGCGGCCCGGAGAATCCGCAAACTCAAGGTCACGAGCGTCACGAGCCCGACGTTCACCGTGCTCAAGGTCTCTGGGCTGAGCAAGGGAAAGCTGACCTTCAAGGTCAAAGCGGCCGCGATCGGCTCGGGGCAGCCGCAGGTCACGCTGACCACACAGGTGGGCGCCACGAAGTAGTCGCCACGCTGGGCCGACCGTCCGTCGCCATCGGCGGGCGGTCGCCTGCGCCTACAATGGCGCTATGGAAAGCTCAACGCCAGAGACCGGCGCGCGCAGCTGGCTTCGCTGCTACCGCTGCTGGTCGCAGGACCTCGAGGTGCAGGTCCACTACGAGGGCATCCACAAGATCGACCCCGACACAGGCGAGCGCGCCGAAGTGATCGACGAGCTGCAGGAGGCGGTCGTGCAGTGCCTGGACTGCATGCACGACCAGCCGCACCTGGGCTTCAACAACAGCCGTGTGGAGCCGATCGAGGACCGCTGGGAACGGATGATCGCGGGAACGCCGTGGGTAGCCTCGTGCACGGTGGAGGTCGACGCCGACGAGGTCGAGAGCTGCTCCGGGCCGGAGGCCGGCGACGCGCTGTCATACGCGGCCTTCGGCGACCACGGCGTGCGCGAGTTCTTCACGCACGTGCGCTTTCACAAGCACGAGGACGACTCGCGGATCATCGTGCACCTGCTCGTCGAGCTGTATGCGCGCTCGCTGGAGGAGGCCACCGAGGTGCTCGAGTCCTCGGCGCGCGGCGCGCTGACGATCACATCGCTGGCCGAGGAGTCACGCCCGCCGGCCGCCGCCGGCGAGACGCACGGCCACGACTAGCGCCCGCGGACGCCCCCGCCCGTCCGCAGCGCGGCCCTCACGCTTGAGTCGGCTGCCGTAACGGCCGATGCTGCTCGTGTTGGGTACCCCACGACAGGAGCGACGCATGGAGCAAGTCTTGAAGGTGCTCGTCGCCGACGATCATCCGCTGATCCTCCAAGGCCTGCGCCGAACGCTCGAGGACTGCGACGACATCGAGGTCGTCGGCGAGGCGCGCTCGGGCACGGAGGTCCTGCCGCTGGTCGAGCGCCGCCGCCCGGACGTGGTCCTGATGGATCTGCGCATGCCCGGACTCGACGGTGTCGCCTGCATCAGGCAGATCAAGCAATCTGCGCCCGACGTCAAGGCGGTCATCCTGTCGGGCTGCGACGACCGGCCGTCGATCGAGTCCGCACGCGAGGCGGGGGCCAGCGCGTACGTGATCAAGAGCGTCAGCTCCATCGACATTCCCGCTCTGCTGCGCCAGGTCGCCGCCGGCTACACGCTCTTCCAAGCCCCCAACGACGCAGACGACGCCACGCAGGAGGACGCGCCGGCGCTGACCGAGCGCGAGCTGACGATCCTCGCGTCGGTCGCAGCCGGCCTGACGACCAAGGCGATCAGCTCGCAGCTGTGGGTCAGCGAGCACACCGTCAAGTTCCACCTCACGAACATCTATCGCAAGCTCGAGGTCACCAACCGCAGCGGCGCCGTCCGCTACGCCTACGAGCACGGGCTCGTGCCGACCGCCGGCTGAGGGCTCCTGCCGACGACCCGCCGCTGCAGGGTCCGTGCCACGGCTGGCTGAAGGCTCGCGAGCTCTCCCGCACTCGATCAGTCGCCTACGGCGGCCGCGTCTGTGGCGCGCCGTCGCGGCGAGGCTCCCGCCAGCGGCTCCCATCGAGGCAGGCTGAGCGCCACCGCGGTCGGTCCGCCGGGCCGGCTGTCGACCACGCAGACTCCCCCCAGCAGGCGCACGCGCTCGTGGATGCCGGCGAGTCCCATGCGCCCCCGGCGCGCCGCGCTCACGAGCGCGGCCTCGACGTCGAAGCCGCTGCCATCGTCCACCACGCGCGCGCTGACGCCGCGCGCGTCAAAGCCGATCTCTACGCGCACGGCCGTCGCGCCGGGCGCGTGCTCGCGGACGTTGTTCAGCGCCTCGCCGACGACGCTGAGCAGCGCGATGCGCTGCGAGGGCGAGATGCCGTCGGCCTCGCCGTGCAGGCGGAGCTCGGGCACGACTGGCGAGCGCGCCGTGAATGCGTCGAGGACGTCCTGCAGGGCTTTATCGAAGGGCCGGTCGAGCGCCACGCTCGCGTGGACGGACGTGGAGATGCGACGAAGTCCGCCCTCCAGCGCGACGAGCCTCGCGTCGAGGTCGTCGAGGCGTCCGCGCAGCAGCCTCTGCTTGCCCTCCTGTCCGAGCACATCCCCCAGCTGCTGGCGAAACAGCCGCAGATCTTCTCCCAGCAGCAACAGCTCCTGCAGCGGTCCATCGTGCAGATCGAAGCCCAGGCGCAGCAAACGGCGCTCACCGCCCGCGACCAACGCCCGCTCGTCGCTTGCGTTTCGCGTCATCTGCGCGTCGCGTTCGAGCAGCGCCTGCAGGGGCGTCGCGAGCACGCGCATGCTCGCCCGCGCCTGCGCGCGTCGCGCCGGCTCGCTGCGGGCGACGAGCGCTGCGGTGAGCTGCCCTCGCTCCTGCAGCGCAAGGCCGATCAGTTCCGTGCGGGCTCCCGGCGCGGGGTCCTCGCCAGCCAAGAGGCGACGTGCGAGCGCTCGCGCGGCGTCTGACTCGGCGCCCGAGCCCGCCCGATCGAGCAGGCGCACCGCGCCGGCTCGCTCGCGCCGCCACAACGACGTCCCGCTCACCGGCGCGAGCCCGACCAGCAGGCCGAGCGCCGTCTTCACGGCCACGGCGGGCGCGGGGGCGGGCGCGCTGGAGAGCGAGAGAAGCTCATACGCAAGCATCTCGCGCGATACGCCGAGCACCGGGTGCAGGCGCTGCACGAGCGCTCCGAGCACGCGCGGGTCCGATGCGAGGTCCGTGGCGAAGGCGTCGAACAACCGCCGCGCGAGGACCAGTGTCGCGGCCTGAGCGGCCTCGTGCGGGTCCTCGAAGCCTTCGCGCGCCTCCAGCGCCAGCCGGCGGGCGCGCGCGTGCACCTCCGCCGACGCGACAAGATCTTGCCTGGCGAAGACGCGCTCGACCTGCTCCAGCTCGTGCGCTGGCGCCGCTCGTGCACTCGTTTGCGTTTGCGTAGCTGACATGCCTCGCGCGCCCTCGCGAGGGCGTAACTCCGTATCGGCAGCGCCAGGACGAAGCTCAACCGCGCTCGTGCTCGCGCAGCTCGCGCGGCCCGCCCGCGCTCTGCGCGTCCGTGCTCCGCGGTCGCGAGCGCGCGCGCTCGGCCTCGACGACGGCGGCGAACAGCTCGTCGAACGCGCCCCACTTCGCCAGCGTCCGCAGGCCAGCCGGAGCCGGGTCGTCGCGCTCTGCGACAACAACCACGCCGACGGTCGGCAGCGAAGGGTCGCCTTGCGCGATGGCCTCGGCGACCCCGCGCAGCGCGGCGACGCCGTCGACTAGCGCCACATCCACGCGCTCGTCGAGGACCATCCGGGCGATCGAATCCGACGGGCTCGTGCTCGACGCCAAGCACCCGCGTCGCGCCATCAGCATCTCGATCACGGCGCGAAAGCGATGATCGCCCGACACGATCAGCACGCGCAGAGGGCGCAGGCGGATCACCTTTGCGCCCGTCTCGCGCGGAGCGGATCTGCGGTCGTGGCCTGCGTCGGTCTCCATGACGAGAAGCTTCGCCGCCCGCGCGCCCCGCGCCAACCCCACCTTGGTCTAGGGGCGAATGCGCCGAGCCGGCGGACGCCCCTCCCACGATGCCGGCCTAGAGGAAGGTGCAGGTAGGACTAGCCGAACTTCCGGCGAGCGCGGACCGGGCGCGCTTCAGCATGCCCGGCAGATGGAGCACTCGCTCCAACGAAAGGAATCCAAACCCAAGGAGGAGTGCTCTGTGTTCCGCAAGGCATTGATCAAAAAGCGCACCGCGATCGTCATCGGTGCAGTGGCGGTTCTCGCCCTCGCAGGCATCGCCGTCGCGTACTGGACGACCAGCGGCTCCGGCGGCGGCTCTGGCGCCGTGGCGCAAAGCAACGGCACGCTCGTGCTGCACGGCTCGATCACGGGCCCACTGACTCCCGGCGCCAGCTCGCCGGTCGCATTCACCGCCGACAACGCCAACTCGTCCAGCGAGCAGGTGGGTACGGTCAAAGCGGTCGTCTCGATCGACGAAGCGCACGCCAACGAAGGCTGCAAGGCGTCTGACTTCACGATCGCCGACACCGCCGAGAACCAGGTGATCGAAGCGAAAGGCTCGGGCGTCGCGCTCGCGCACGATGGCTCGATCTCGATGGGTGACACCTCAGCCAACCAGGACGCCTGCAAGGGCGCCACGATTTCGCTGGCTCTGACGAGCTAGCGACGGGGGCGGTGGAGGGGGAGCGACGGATCGCTCCCCCTCCACACACTCCATGCCGGCCGCACCCCGCGCCCGGCTCGAACTTCCACCTCTTTAGAGAGCGAGCAGTCACTCAAATGCGACGCATCGGACGCAAAGACAACTCACAGCCCAGCACCCATCGCTCTGCCGGCACGACCGTCGAGCCCGAGGGTCGCACCAGGCGCATCCTGCTGCTGCTGGGCTCGCTGACCGTCGTGATCGTCGCCGGAGTCTCACTCGCGGCCGCCGGCGCCTTTGCGCCGCCGGCGAAACTGCCGGACCCGCCGGCCCCGACGGTCGGCGCGCACCCCGCCAACCCGGCCAATCAGACCTCGGCGCACTTCAGCTACACCGACACTCAAACCGGCGTGGGCTTCCAGTGCCAGCTCGACGGAGCACCGTTCGGCGCATGTCCGGCCGGGGGCGTCACCTACTCGGGGCCTCTCGCGCAGGGCTCGCACACCTTCAAGGTCCGCGCGCTCGCGGGCACGAAGACGAGCGCCGCGAGCAGCTCGCAGTGGACGATCGACACGACTGCGCCCACGGCCTCGGTCTCGCATCCCTCCGACGGCCTCACGCTCACGGGCGCCAGCTGGGGCGACCGCTGCCCCGCGCACGCCGCGATCTGCGGCGCCGCAAAGGATGCGCATGGCGTGAAGACCGTCGCGATCTCGATTCAGCGCAGCGGCGGCGCCTGGTGGGGCGGCAGCGCCTTTGACCAGCCGAGCGAGGCGTTCACCACCGCGACGCTCGCCTCGGTGGAGCGCGATTCCGCGCGCTGGTCCTATGCGCTGCAGCTTCCCGCCGACGGCGCGTACACGGTTCACGTCCGCGCGACCGACGCTGCGGGCAACTCGACCCCCGCGGCGGCGCAGGCGATCGCGCGCTTCACCGTCGACACGACGCCGCCGCCGGTCCCCGCGATCGCCGCGAAGCCCGATGCGACGACGACCGCGCGCTCGGCCACCTTTGCCTTCGGCGACGAAGAGCACGGCGCGCGACTGCTGTGTCGCCGCGACGGTGCACGGTTCTCGACCTGCACGAGCGCGAAGACGTACACGTCGCTTTCGCTCGGTGCGCACCGCTTCGAAGTCGAGGCGACCGACGCAGTCGGCAACTCGAGCGCGCCCGCCGGCTACTCGTGGACGATCGCCAAGACCGTCGAAGCTTCCGGCAAACCGTTCACGGTCACAGGCGACGCCTCCGGCTCGCTTGCCCCCGGCGTCACGCAGCCGCTCGCGATCACTCTGTCCAACCCCAATGGCGTGGCGATCGAAGTCACATCGTTGACAGTCGCCGTCGCCCCCGGCAGCACGAACGCCGGCTGCGACGGACCGGCCAACCTGCAGCTGACCCAATCGAACGTCTCGAGCGCCAACCCGCTCGCGATCGCAGCCAACGGGCACGTCGCCCTGCCGACCGCGGCGATCAGCGCACCTGAAGTGCTGATGCGCAATCTGTCAATCAATCAGGACGCATGCAAGAACGCGGCCTTCACGTTCACCTACAGCGGGAGCGCGCACTCATGAGAATCAACGTGCACACGATCGGCCGCCCCGGCCGCATCCTCGTCATCCTGCTGCTCGCCGTGCTCGGCCTCAGCGCGGCCGCGCGGGCCTATTGGGTCCAGCCGAGCAAAGGCAGCGCCAGCGGTCACGTGGCGAGCCTCACCGCCCCCACGATCTCCGGTGCGGTCCCCGGCGCCGCCACGGTCGCCCTCTCGTGGACGGCCGTCACGCCGCCGGCGACAGGCGGCGCCGTGAGCTACTTCGTCAGCCGCGACGGCGGCGCTGCGAGCAGCGCCTGCCCGAGCGCGGCCTCTGCGAGCACACAGACGAGCTGCACCGACACCGGCGTATCGACCGCCAGCCACAGCTACACGGTCACGGCCGTGTGGCGCTCGTGGACGGCGAAGAGCACGGCCGCCTCGGCCCAGGTCACCAGCGGCCCGGCCACGCACCTGCTGCTGGCACCCGCGACGACGACGCCGACAGCCGGCTCGAACGACAACCTGACGATCACCGCGCAGGACGCGAGCAACAACACCGTCACGAGCTACACCGGCTCCAAGAGCCTCACGTTCGCCGGCGCGAGCACGATCGGCGTCAATCACCCGACCGTAACGAGCAACGTCGGCAGCACGACTAACTTCGCCACGGCCGAGACGATCGGCTTTGCGAACGGAGTCGCTACGACCTCCGGCGCGAGCAACGGCGCGATGAAGCTGTACAAGGCCGAGACCGTGAAAATCACCGTCACCGACGGCTCGATCGGCAACGGATCCGGCGTCTCCGTAACGGTCGGCCCGGCCGCAGCGAGTGCCTTCACGCTTCCCACGCCTTCGACGCAGACGGCGGGAACGCCCTTCAACGAGACGCTCACCGCGCTCGACGCCTACGGCAACACGGCCACGGGCTACACCGGCAACAAGGCCATCGTCTTCACCGGTCCGGCCAGCAGTCCGAGCGGAGAAGCCCCCAAGTACCCGGCCTCGATCACGTTCGCCAGCGGCCTGGGGACCGCCTCGATGACGATCTACAGCGCCGGCTCCACGCAACTGGCCGCCCAGGAAGGCGCCACGATCAGCGGCCTATCGGGGAGCTTCACCGTGAACGGCCTCAGCACGACGAGCAGGTTCGGGCTGTCGACGCCGTCGCCGACCGCCGGTAGCGCGTTCAGCGAGACGATCACGGCGCAGGACACCTACGGCAACGCGACGACGGCGTATTCCGGCAACAAGACGCTCACGTTCAGCGGGCCTGCGAAAAGCCCGAATGGAACCTCGCCGAAATATCCCTCGTCCCAGGTCTCCTTCGGCTCCGGCGTCGCGAGCACGTCGGTCACGCTGTACGACGTCCAGACGACGACGCTGACCGCGACGGCGCAGGGACCGATCGCCGGCACGTCCGCGAGCTTCACGGTCGCTCCCGCCAGCTCGGGCAACTTCGGTCTGGCGACCCCCGCCCAGCAGACGGCGGGAGCCGGCTTTGAACTGAAGCTGACGGCTCAGGACAGCTACGGCAACAAGCTCACCAGCTACGAAGGCGCGAAGGCCGTCTCCTTCAAAGGCCCGGCGACGAGCCCGAGCGGCAAAGCGCCCGCCTTTCCCGCCACCGTCAACTTCAGCGCGGGCGTGGGTACCGCGTCGGTGACGCTGTACGACGCCGAATCGGGCGTCTCGATCGAAGCGAGCCAGGGCTCGCTCACCGACGAAACGGGTAATTTCACCGTCAATGCCGCGGCTGCCTACGGCCTGTCGCTGGGCGCCGAATCGCTCAACCCGAGCGCGGGCGAAAGCGACGAACTGACGATCACCGCGATCGACCAGTTCGGCAACGCCGCCACGAGCTACACCGGCAGCAAGAGCCTGACGTTCAGCGGAGCCGCCACGATCGGCGCCAACCACCCGACCGTGACCACTTCCTCGGGCTCGGCGACCGCGTTCGGCACGCCGACGACGATCTCGTTCACCAACGGCGTCGCCAGGGAAACGTTCAACGGCCGCAACGGCGTGATGAGGCTGTACGCGGCCGAAACTGCCCAGGTGTCGGTCACCGACACCGCGCTCGGCGGCCTCTCGACCGCACTCGCTGTGACGGTCGGCCCGGGCTCATTGACGACCTTCTCGCTCGCCAACCCGGGCACGCAGGCCGCGGGCAACGCGTTCAACCTGACGATCACGGCCAGGGACACCTACGGCAACGGCCTCGCCGGCCTGCAGACGGTTTCCTTCTCCGGCGCGGCCGCCAGCCCGAGCGAAAAAGCCCCCGGCTACCCGAGCTCGCTGACCTTCACGGCCGGCGTAGCCACGGCCTCGGTCACGCTGTACGCGGCCAACTCCACGACCTCGGTCACGGCCACGCGCGGCTCGAGCAAAGCCGCCACGGGCAACTTCGCCGTCAACGCCGGAGCGCCCGCGAGGCTCGCCTGGAGCGGCGCCGGCTCGAGTTCACCCTCGGCGTCCGAAGGAGGCCTCTGCCTGTTCACGTGCGCCTGGAGCGGCATCGGCAAGAGTCACACCTGGAGCGCCAAGGTCAGCGTCACCGATGCCAACGGCAACGTCGTCAGCAACCTCGGCAGCGGCCACGTGGTGAGCTGGACGTCTGGTCCAGCCGGCGGGGGCAGCGTCTCGCCGAGCAGCCTGACGCTGCCCTCGAGCGGCACCGCGACGACGAGCTCGTCGGTCACCTACACCAGCCCCAACAGCAACAGCTGGAGCGATGGGTTCACCGCTCACAGCTCGGGATACACAGATGCGACGGTCCTACTCAAAAGATAGGCCTAAGCGGCCCCGCCGCCCGTCCTGCATGTGCGAGCCGATCGGCGCGTACATCTGCTGGTCATGGGGTCGCCAGCGCAGCCGCTGGTCGCCCCCCGCTCCGCTGGCCGCCAAGCGCTGTCCCGGGGCGCGGCCGCGAGCCCGGCGCTAGCCCGGACTAGAGCTGGGTGAGGCGCAGCACGGGGACATGACGGATGCCGGCCGTGCGTTCCTCGTAGTTGCCATACCCCGTGTAGAGCTGCTTGGCCAGCCCGTACAGGCGCTGGCGATCCTCCCCCTCCACCTCGCGCGCGCGAAAGCGCCCGCTGCGGCCCTTGGCCGCCAGCGTCACCTCGGGGTTGGCCTTGATGTTGTGAAACCAGGCCGGATAGCGCGGGCGCCCGAAGCTCGACGCGATCAGGACCACCTCGTCGCCGTCGGTGAAGTAGACCAACGGCACCGTCCGCTCGACGCCCGTGCGCGCGCCGCGCACGCTCAGCAGCACGACCGGCAACAACCCGGCGGCGAGATTCACGCGCCCGGCGCTGCGGCGCATCAACCACGGGTCGATCCGCGCGGCGACCTCGGAGAACAGCCACGTCCCGGGCTTGGTCAGCGCGAAGCGGGTGACGAGCCCGAGCAGCCCCTTGCGGGGTCGTCCCGGATCGACCTGTGGAATGACCAGCTGCGCCACGACCCCGCCTGGACGCCCTCGCCGCGACTCAGGAGAGCCGCTGTTCGAGCGCGTCGAGCTGCTGATTGAGCTCGTGCGGTAGACGGTCGAACTGCGCGAGGTGAGCGCGGAACTGCGGCAGCTGCGCCTTCCACTCCTCGGCGTCGACGCGCAGAAGCTCCGCCATGTGCTCGTCGGACACGTCGACGCCCGTCACGTCGATGCCCTCGCCGCCGACCGGCGGAATCAGCCCGATCGGCGTCTCGGCCGCCGCGCCGTGACCGGCGCAGCGCGCGAACACCCATGCCAGCACGCGCGAGTTCTCGCCGAAGCCCGGCCACAAGAAGCGACCGTCCTCGTCCTTGCGAAACCAGTTGACGTAGAAGATCTTCGGCAGCTTCGCGCCCTCGCGACGGCCCATCTCCAACCAGTGCGCGAAGTAGTCGGCCATGTTGTAGCCGCAGAACGGCAGCATCGCGAACGGGTCGAAGCGCAGCTCGCCCACCGTGCCGGCGGCCGCGGCGGTCTTCTCCGAGCTCATCACCGAGCCGAGGAACACGCCGTGCTCCCAGTCGAGCGCCTCTGTCACCAGCGGCACGACAGTCGAGCGCCGCCCGCCGAACAGCATCGCGTCGATCGGCACGCCTTTGGGGTCCTCCCACTCGGCCGCGATCGCCGGGTCCTGCGAGGCGGGAGTCGTAAAGCGCGCGTTCGGGTGCGCCGCCGGGGCGTCGGAGTCCGGCGTCCAGTCGTTGCCGTGCCAGTCGATCAGGTGCGCCGGCACATCCCTGGTCATCCCCTCCCACCACACGTCGCCGCCATCGGTCTTGGCGCAGTTGGTGAAGATCGTGTTGCTCTGCACCGTGCGGATCGCGTTCGGGTTGGTCTGCTCGCCGGTGCCCGGCGCGACGCCGAAGAAGCCGTACTCGGGGTTGATCGCGTACAGCCGGCCGTCGTCGCCGAACTTCATCCACGCGATGTCGTCGCCGATCGTCTCGACCTTCCAGCCCGGCAGCGTGGGGATCAGCATCGCCAGGTTGGTCTTACCGCACGCGCTGGGGAAGGCGCCGGCGATGTACTTGACCTCACCCTCGGGCGAGGTCAACTTGAGGATCAGCATGTGCTCGGCCATCCAGCCCTCATCGCGCGCCATCACCGAGGCGATGCGCAGCGCGAAGCACTTCTTGCCGAGCAGCGCGTTGCCGCCATAGCCGGAGCCGAACGACCAGATCTCGCGCGTGTCGGGGTAGTGCACGATGTACTTGTTCTCGGCGTTGCACGGCCACGGCACGTCCTCGACGCCGTCGGCGAGCGGCATGCCGACCGAGTGCACGCACGGCACGAACACGCCTCCCGAGCCCAGCGCGTCCAGCGCCCCCTGCCCCATGCGCGTCATGATCCGCATGCTCACGGCGACGTACGGCGAGTCAGTGAGCTGCACGCCGACATGGCTCTTGTCCGAGCCGAGCGGCCCCATCGAGAAGGGCACCACGTACATCGTGCGCCCGCGCATCGATCCGGCGAACAGCTCGTTGAGCGTCTCGCGCATCTCCGCCGGCTCGCGCCAGTTGTTCGTCGGCCCCGCTTCGTCCTGGTTTGCCGAGCAGATGAACGTGCGGTCCTCCACACGAGCCACGTCGCCGGGGTCCGACAGCGCGAGGTAGGAGCTCGGGCGCTTGGCGTCTGAGAGCCGCTCGAAGGTCCCAGCGTCGATCAGCGCCTGGCAGAGCCTGTCGTACTCCTCGGCCGATCCGTCGCACCAGTGGATGTCGTCGGGTTCGGTCAGCGAGGCGACCTCTCCCACCCAGGTCAGCAGGCGCTCGTTGGTCGTCGGGGCGGAAGCGGTCGTGTTCATTGGGTAAAGCAGCTCCTCGATCGCGGTCATGATCGCAACGCCGGCGATTCGTGATCGCTCAGCGCCGTCCCCGAAGGCCCCTCTGGCCCTGGGAAACATAAAAACGCCCGTCGGGCGTGGTTTCTAAGGCTACCGCACGCCTACCCGCGACAGCCTCCGGCTACACGGTGGCGGCTCGGACCGGCCGGCCAACGCGGCGCCGGCTCGGACCGGACCGTCAACACGGCGCCGGCGCGGCCTACTCCACGTTGCCCTCGGCCTCGCCGCCGCCCCCTGGGTTCTTGCGCGGCACGAGCACCAGCCGCTTGAACTCGGCCACGAGCACGCCGTCCTGGTTGAGCACGCGCGTGTGCACCTTGACCGTGCCGCGGTCGGGCTTGGAGCGCGACTCCTTCTTCTCCAGCACCTCGGACTCGCAGTACAGCGTGTCGCCGTGGAACACCGGCGCCGGGTGCTTGAGCTCTTCGGTGGCGAGGTTGGCGATCGCCTTGCCGCTGACGTCTGACACGGACATGCCCAGCGCCAGCGAGTAGACGAGCGGACCCACGACGACGTTGCGCCCCTGCTGGGATTTACTCGCGTACACGTCGTTGAGGTGCAGCGGATGGTGGTTCATCGTGATCAGGCAGAAGAGATGGTCGTCGGACTCCGTGACGGTCTTGGCAGGCCAGTGCTTGTACACGGCGCCGACGTCGAACTCCTCCAGGTAGCGGCCGTAGGGGTGGGCTCCGCTCGCCTCGCGGTCGGCCTGCTCGGTCTCGACGGATTGCGTCTCGCTCATGGGGGTCCTAGCGTCTCCTCGAATGGCTTGTCATGGGGGTGAGACTCTAGTGGGCCAAGCCGAGCCGATAGCGTTCACGGCGCAGCGACCCCGACACCGCAGACCCAGGAGAGCCGACTTGCGCAACCCCCGCGACTTCTTCAAGCCCCTTGCGATCGACGCGCCCGAGCCGGCGCGCGAGATCCCCTTCAAGCCGTCTCGGATGATCCACTTCATGGACTTCTCCAACCCGAAAATGGTCGAGAAGACGCCCGATCTCGCACCCAAGGTCGACATCCTGCTGGGCAACCTCGAGGACGCGGTGCCGTTGGAAAAGAAGGAGGCCGCGCGCGCCGGGTTGATCAAGGTGGGCAAGCAGATGAACCTCGGCGACACGGCGCTGTGGACGCGCGTCAACGAGCTCGCCTCGCCATACGTGCTCGACGACCTGACCCAGCTCGTGACGGAGATCGGCGACAAGCTCGAGGTGATCATGATCCCCAAGGTCGAGGGGCCGTGGGACATCCACTACGCCGACCGCCTGCTGGCACAGCTCGAGGCGAAGGCCGGCGTCGAGCGGCCGATCCTGATCCACTGCGTGCTGGAGACCGCGCAGGGCGTGGCCAACCTCGAGGAGATCGCCAGCGCCAGCCCGCGCATCCAGGGGATGAGTTTCGGACCGGCCGATCTCGCCGCGTCGCGGCGGATGAAGACCACGCGCGTCGGCGGCGGCCATCCCGGCTACCGCACGATCGCCGACCCCGACCCGGAGAATCCCGACGCGCCACGCCCCAGCTACCAGCAGGACCCGTGGCACTACTCGATCGCGCGCATGGTCGACGCCTGCACGTCGGTCGGCGCGCTGCCCTTTTACGGCCCCTACGGCGACATCTCAGACGCGGAGGGCTGTGAAACGCAGTTCCGCGCCTCCTTCCTGCTCGGCTGCGTCGGCGCTTGGTCGCTGCACCCGGGTCAGATCGCGATCGCCAAGCGCGTGTACTCGCCCGACCCGGACGAGGTCGCGTTCGCCAAGAAGGTGATCGAGGCGATTCCCGACGGGCGCGGCGTGCACATGATCGACGGCAAGATGCAGGACGACGCCACGTGGAAGCAGTGCAAGGTGATGGTCAACCTCGCGGAAATGCTCGCCAAGAAGGACCCCGAGCTGGCCGAGGCCTACGGGCTGCCCGGCTCCGGGCGCCCGGAGCCGCAGCCCGCCGCCGCCTAGCGCCGCCGTATAGGCTTCCGCGCCGCATGAGGTTCTGTCGATGAGACTGTTCGAGTACGAGGCCCGCGAGGTCGTCAAGCGCGCGGGCATCCCGGTGACCGATTACGGCTTCACGACCGACCCCGCCGAGGCGGCGCAGATCGCCCAGCGCATCGGCGGCCCGACGGTGATCAAGTCGCAGGTGCTCTCCGGCGGGCGCATGAAGGCCGGCGGCGTCAAGTTCGCCGACACGCCCGAGCAGGCCGAGGCCTACGCCAAGGACATCCTCGCTCTGGAGATCGGCGGCCACACCCCGCGCGGCGTGCTCGTCGACCCCAAGGCAGAGGTCGAGCAGGAGTACTACGCGGGCGTCGTTTGGGACGGCACGCGCAAGCAGCCGGTGATGATCTTCTCGCCCGTCGGCGGCATCGACATCGAGCAGGTCGCCGAGGAGCAGCCGGAGAAGGTCGGCCGCCGGCACTTCTCGAACATCCTGCCGCTGAGCGACTTCCAGGCCAAGGAGGTGATCGCCTCCACAGGCGTCACCGGCTCGGCGCTGAACCGGCTCGTCCCGATCGTCACGCGACTGGCCAAGCTGTTCGTCGACAACGACATGGTGCTCGCCGAGATCAACCCGCTCGGGCGCCTGGCCGACGGCTCGTTCGTCGCGCTGGACGCGCACATGGACATGGAGAACGAGGCGCGCGGGCGCCACAAGCAGCTGCTCGCCGACCTCGGCGTCGGCGAGGAGGAGACTCGCCAGGCGCGCGAGGCCACGCCGTTCGAGCTCGCCGGCGAGGAAGTCGACGCCACCGACCACCGCGGCGTCGCCGGCAACGTGACCGAGTTCGACGGCAACCTCGGGCTGGTGATCGGCGCCGGCGGCGGCTCGCTGACGCTGTTCGACGCGGTCCGCGCGCACGGCGGCGATCCGGCCAACTACTGCGAGATCGGCGGCAACCCCTCCGTCGCCAAGGCCTGCGGCCTAGCCAAGCTCGTGCTGCAGAAGCCCGGCGTGGACAAGATCGCGGTGATGATGTCGATCGTCTCAAACACGCGCGTGGACATCGTCGCGCGCGGCGTGATCAAAGCGTGCGTAGAGCTCGGCTACGACCCGGCCGAGAAGATCGCGATCTTCCGCATCCCCGGAGCGTGGGAGGAAGAGGGCTTCAAGATCCTCGAGAAGTATGGCGTCGACTACGCCGACCGCAGCGTCTCGCTCAACGAGGCCGCTCGGCGCGCCGTCGAGAAGATCGGGGCCGCCGCATGAGCATCCTGATCGACTCCGGCACGACGTTCATCGTCCAGGGCATCACCGGCCGCGAGGCCGTGAACCTCACGCGCGAGTGCCTGGACTACGGCGCCGGCGCGAAGGTCGTGGGGGGGGTCACGCCCGGGCGCCTCGGGCGCGACGTGCACGGCGTGCCGGTGTTCGACACGGTCGCGCAGGCTGTCGAGCACCACGGCTCGCCGATCCACGGCTCGGTCGTGACGGTCCCTCCCGCTTTCACGAAGGACGCGGTGTTCGAGGCGATCGAGAACGGCGTGCAGTTGATCGTGATCGTCACCGAGCGCATCCCGCGTCGTGACGTGGCGGAGATGGTGGAGCTTGCGAACCTGCGCGGCGCGCGCATCATCGGGCCCAACTGCCTGGGGATCATCGTGCCGGACGTGATCAAGATGGGCGGCATCGGCGGCCCGGCGAAAAATGCCTCGCAGGCCTACACGCCAGGGCCGATCGGCGTGATCTCGCGCTCGGGCGGGATGACGACGGAGATGTCCTCGACGCTGAGCGCCGCCGGGCTGGGTCAGTCGACGGCGGTGTCGATCGGCGGCGACGCGATCATCGGCTCGACGTACGCGGAGCTGATGCCGCTGTTCGAGGCCGACGAGCAGACGCAGGGAATCGTCATCTACACCGAGCCGGGGGGTCGCATGGAGGCCGAGCTGGCCAACTGGGTGACGGAGAACAACTCACGGCTGCCGATCGTCGCGTTCATGGCCGGGCGCTTCATGGACGAGATGCCGGGGATGAGCTTCGGTCACGCCGGCACGATCGTGGAAGGCAAGGAGGACACGGCGAGCGAGAAGATCACGCGCCTGGCGCAGGCCGGCATCACGGTCGCCGAGCGGATCGAGGACATCCCGCGGATGATCGGCGAGAAGATCGCCGAGGGTGCGGCGCGATGAGGGCCGAGGGAATGTTCATCGCTGTCGAGGTCGACGATCGGGCGGCGGCCGACACGGCGCTGGCGAAGAAGCTGACGGAGGCGTGCCCCGTGGACATCTACGCGCAACGCGAGGACGGCACACTGCAGATCGTCGAGCAGAACCTCGATGAGTGCGTGCTATGCCGGCTCTGCCTGGACGCCTCGCCCGACGGCGCCGTGAAGGTCATCAAGCTGTACGACGACGGCGCCGTGCTCGCCTGATCTGCAGCCGCAACGCCGTGCATTCGCAGACGCCGTGCACTATCTTGGTAGTCAAAGCACGAGCGCGAGGGTGATCGAAAAGACGTGAACGAAAACTTCTCACTGGTCGTGATGTGCCTCTTCCTGCTCGCCTCGCTGGCGTTCTTGGCGCAGCAGCTCACGTCCTACCACTAGACGCTGAGGCCTACGCCGGCTTGCTGCGGGCCTTGCGCGTGTGCTCGCGTTCCTGCTGGCGCTCGACGACGTTGACGATCAGCTTGAGGATCTGCTCGGGGCCTGAGGCCTTGGCCTGGCCGTAGCTGAAGGCCTCGATCCAGTCGGGCACCTTGCCTTCGCGGGCCATCACGTTGAAGAACTCGCGGCGCATGTCCACGCGCACGCGGGCGTCGGCGGCGGGGCCCTTGGTGACCTTCATGCCGGGCATCTCCATGCGGAAGTGCTGCACGTCGCCGCGCCCGCGCAGTTCGACGCCGACGACCAGCTTGATCGGCTCGAGTGCGGGAACCTCCTCCACGAAACGGCGTGTAGCGAGCTCGATGAGAGCCTTGGCGTCCTCTGCCATCGATCAGATCTTATGACGCTGCAGGAGCTTGCGCCCGATGACCATGCGCTGGATCTCCGATGTTCCCTCGCCGATCAAGAGCAGCGGCGCGTCTCGATATAGGCGCTCGATCTCATACTCCTTGGAGTAGCCGTAGCCGCCGTGGATGCGAAAGGACTCCTCCACGCAGAAGCGCCCGGCCTCCGAAGCGAACAGCTTGGCCATGCCGGCCTCCAGGTCCGAACGGTCGCCGGCGTCCTTCAGGCGCGCGGCGCGCAGCGTCATCAGCCGTGCCGCGTCAACCTGGGTGGCCATGTCGGCGAGCTTGAACTGGATCGCCTGGTGCTCTGAGATCGGCTTGCCGAAGGTCTTGCGCTCCTGCGAGTAGCGCAGCGCGAGCTCGAGCGCGCGCTGGGCGATGCCGACGCCGCGCGCGGCGACGTTCACGCGCCCGACCTCCAGCGCGTCCATCATCTGCGAGAAGCCGTTGTTGAGGCCGTCCTGCTCGCCGCCGAGCACGTTCTCGGCGGGGCAGCGGTAACCGTCGAACACCAGCTCGGTGGACTCGACGCCCTTGTAGCCCATCTTGCGCAGCTGCGGCGGGACGGTCAGGCCGGCGTAGGGACCCGTGTTCTCTGAGACTCCGCCTTGCTTCTCGGCGATGAAGCAGGTCATCCCGCGGTAGGCCTTCTCGGCGTCGGGGTCGGTCTTGACGAGCACGAACACGAGATCCGAGCGCAGGCCGTTGGTGACCCACATCTTCTGGCCGTTGATCTCGTAGTCGCCATCGTCAGTCTTCTTGGCCGAGGTTTTGATCGCTTGCACGTCGGAGCCGAGCTCGGGCTCGGACAGCGAGAAGGCCGCGCGGATCTCCCCGGTGGCCATGCGCGGCAGGTACTTCTGGCGCTGCTCCTCAGTGCCGAACTTCATCAGCAGGTAGGAGCCGATGAAGTGCGTGTTGATCACGCCGGAGATCGAGATCCAACCGCGCGAGAGCTCCTCGACGATCATCGCGTACGTCGTCAGGTCCAACCCCATGCCGCCGTACTCCTCGGGGATCGTCACGCCGAACAGCCCGAGCTCCTTCATCTGCTCGACGATCGGCTCGGGGAAAGCGTCCTCGTGGTCGTAGTGCTCGGCGTTGGGCAGGATCTGCTCGTCGGCAAACTGATGCACCATCTCGGTGATCGCCTTCTGCTCGTCGGTCATCTCTGTGTACGGCGAGGCGGCTACGGCCATGCTGTTTAGCGCTCCAAGATCGTTTTCGGCTAGTAAAGGGAGAATACCGCCATGAACTTCGCCGGCGACGTCGTCGAGCAGCTGCCCGCGTCGGATGTCGCGCTCGTGGAGCTCGCGCGCGACGGCGTCCGGCGAGAGTGGACCTTCGCCGAAGCGGGCGAGCGCAGCGCACGGCTCGCCGGCACGCTCACGCGTCTGGGCATCGCGCGCGGCGACGTCGTGATGACGCTGATCGGCAACCGGCCCGACTGGGTGTTCGCGATGGTCGCGTGCTTTCGCATCGGCGCGGTCGTGCTGCCGTGCACCGAGCAGCTGCGCGCGAAGGACCTGCGCCAGCGCCTTGACGCCGCGCGCCCGTCGCTGATCCTCGCCGACGAGCGCAACCGCATGGAGCTGGAGGCGGCGGGGCCGCAGTGCCGCGTCGTGCTCGTCCCGGACGAGCGCCTGTACGACGCCGAGCCGGCCCCGCTGGCCGAGCTTGCGGGCGAGGACCCGTGCCTGATCACGTTCACGAGCGGCACGTCGGGCGAGCCGAAGGCGGTGGTCCACGCGCAGCGCTATCTCGACGGCCAGCGCCTTCAGGCCGAGCACTGGCTCGGCCCGCGCGCGGGCGAGCTGGTCTGGTGCACCGCGGCGAGCGGCTGGTCGAAGTCGGCGCGCAACGTGTTCATCGCGCCGTGGCTGTGCGGCGCGAGCGCGCTACTGCACGACGAGCGCTTCGATCCGGAGCAGCGACTGGAGCTGCTGGCGCGTGAGCGCGTCAACGTGCTGTGCATGGCGCCGACGGAGTACCGCGTGCTGGCCAAGCGCACGACGCTTCGCCCGCTGGCGGACCTGCGCGCGCTGGTGGCCGCCGGCGAGGCGCTGAACCCAGAGGTGCTGCGCGCGTGGCGCGAGGCGACCGGCGTGGACATTCGCGACGGCTACGGCCAGACGGAGACCGGACAGCTCACGGGCGCGCCGCTGGCGCTGGCGGCCGAGCCGGGGTCGATGGGCAAGGCGCTGCCGGGGATCGGGCTGCTGGTCAAAGACGGCGAGCTGACGGTGAACCCGGCGACCGTCCCGACGTTCTTCCTGGGCTATCTCGGCGAGCACGTGCGACGCGGCGAGGACGGCGTGTGGAGCGTCGAGGACCGCCGGCGCGGCGGACCGTGGCGCACGGGCGACCTGGTTGATCAGGACGACGAGGGCTGGCTGCGCTTCCAGGGCCGCGACGACGACGTGATCATCTCCTCGGGCTATCGCATCGGCCCCTTCGAGGTGGAGTCGGCGCTGGTCGCGCATCCGGCCGTCGCGGAGGCGGCCGCGGTGTCGGCGCCGGACGACGAGCGCGGTTCAGTCGTGCGCGCGGTGGTGGTGCTGCGCGAGGGCGCCTACACGCCGTCGCCGGAGCTCGTGCGCGAGCTGCAGGAGCACGTCAAGCGCGAGACGGCTCCGTACAAGTACCCGCGCATCGTGGACTTCGCGTCGGAGCTGCCGAAGACGGCCAGCGGCAAGGTCAAGCGAGCCGAGCTGCGGGCGCGCGCGTAGCGGCCCGCAGCTCGGAGACGGAACGATCAGGCCAGCTGCGGCTCGGCTGTGGCGTACTCGCGGTCGAGCTCGCGCTCGAGCTCGTCGACCTCCTGCTGCACGGTGCCCGACGGCGGGCGCAGCACGACGAAGGCCGCCAGGATGCCCAGCGCCACGCAGCTCGCGGCGACGACGTAGGCGAGGTGGTAGCCGCCTGTCAGCGCGCTGATCAGCGAGTGCCCGCTCGCGCTCAAGGACTTGGTGTGGTCGGTTGCGACGGTGCCCAGCGATGCCAGACCGATCGCCCCGAACAATTGCACCGAGACGTTGATGATGCCCGAGGCGAGTCCCGCGTCGCGCTTGGGCGCGTCGGCCATGCCGATCGTCAGCAGCGGCAGGAACGACGCGCCGGCGCCGAGCCCGATCAGCAGGAAGGCGAAGAACAGCCCAGGGAAGTAGCCGGCGTGGACGCCGGCCGTCGACAGCAGCAGCAGTCCGGCGACGATCGACGCGAGCCCGCCTGCGAGCGAGTTCAGCGCGCCGAAGCGTTCGGCGGCCCTGGCGGACAGACCGAGCGACATGACAGCGATCGACGCGGTCAACGGCAGGAACGCCAAACCTGTGTTGATCGCGCTGTAGCCGAGCACGCGCTCGAGGTACAGCGAGCCGAGGAAGAACGCGGAGAACATCCCCGTGACGAGCAGGCCGCGCACGAGGCTGGAGCCCATGAGCATGCGCAGGCGCAGCACGCGCAGCGGCATGATCGGGTTCTTCAGACGCGCCTCCAGCGCGAGGAACGAGCCGAGCAGCACGAGCGCGCCGGCGCCGACGCCGAGCGTGCGCACCGACAGAAGGCCGTATTCGCTGGACTTGACGATCGCGAACGCGCCGAGCATGGTCGCGAGCGTAATCAGCGCAGAGCCGAGCCAGTCGACTCCGCCCGACAGGCCGATCCCCTCGTTCTCGACGATCAGCGCCCTGCCGAGGGCGAACGCGAACAGACCGATCGGCACGTTGACGAAGAAGATCCAGTGCCAGTCCAGCGACTGCGTCAGCACGCCGCCGGCGAGCAGGCCGATCGATCCGCCGCCGGCGGACACGAACGCGTACAAGCCCATCGCCTTGGCCTGCTCGGCGCGCGCGGGGAACTCGGTGACGATGATCGCGAGGATCACGCTGGACGCGACGGCCCCGCCGATGCCCTGAAGCAGCCGCGCGCCGATCAGCAGCGCCTGCGTGTTGGCGATGCCACACAGCACCGAGGCCACCGTGAACATGACGAGGCCGGTCAAGAACACGCGCTTTCGCCCGACGAGGTCGCCGAGGCGCCCGGCGAGCAGCAGAAAGCCGCCGAACGTGATCAAGTAGCCGTTCATCACCCACGTGAGGTTGCTCTGGGAGAAGTGCAGGTCGTGCTGAATCGCCGGCAGCGCGACGTTCACGATCGTCGCGTCCAGCACCATCATCAGCTGGCCGAGGCAGAGGACCGCAAGGGCGATCCAGCGACGGCGGTCGCTGCGTTGGGTCTGCGCGGAGGTTGCCTGCGGGCCGTTCAGTTGCTCGATCGTGGTGCTCATACGACTCCCTTCGAGGTTGCGAAGGGAACACCGTAGCAAAGACCATCCATGTATAAAGGATGATCTATGAAATATTTATTACTGCTGATATAGTGACAACCGATGCGAAATGGTGTAAAATCACGCGGCATGGGTGCGGAGAGGGCATGTGCCCCGGGCTCGATGGCGCTGCTCACGCGTCTGGCCAAGCAGGTCTACCGGCGCAGCACAGAAGAGCTTTTGGGGATGCACATGCGTCATTTGATGGCGCTCAGCTACGTGCGCGACCACGACGGCGGGCCCCAGCAGGAGCTCGCGGAGGCGCTGTGCATGGACGCCAACAACGTCGTGCTGCTGCTCAACGAGCTGGAGGATCTCGGCTTCGTGGCCCGGCGCCGCGACCCCGCCGATCGCCGCCGCCATGCCGTGCAGCTGACGCCCGAGGGCCGCAACGCGCTGGAAAGCGCCGAGCACTCTCAGGAGGAGATCGAGGACGAAGTGCTGGCAGCGCTGGACGCAGAGGAGCGCGCGACGCTGTGGCGCCTGCTCGGCCGAGCGCTGTACGCCGCCGAGCCGGTCGAGCCGGCAAGCCAAGGCGCAGCCGAGAGCTACAGCCCGACCGCGGCCTGAGCCGGCCGGCGGCCG
>DASYKG010000038.1:0-17059 GCA_035995645.1 Solirubrobacteraceae bacterium | reverse complement strand
GAGGGCGATTCGCAGGTGACGTGGTTCGAGGGCAACTTCGAGGCCTACGAGGAGCACCGCCGCTCGGTGCTCGGCGCGGCCGCCGACCGGCCACATCGGATCACGTACAAGCGCCTGGTCCGTGGCTGACGCGAGCGCGGCGGGCACGAGCGCCACGCTGACTGCGTTCGACCGCGACACGGCGGTGAGGCTGGCGTCGCGCTCAGATGACGAAGCGGCCGGTTCGGCGCAGTTCGCGGCGGATGTCTCCGCCGACTGGCGTGCCGGGCGCGGGCCGCACGGCGGCTACCTCGCGGCGATGCTGCTGCGTGCGCTGATCGAGGCGGTCGACGATCCGCGCCGCGCGCCGCGCTCACTGACGATCCACTACGCGCGCGCACCGCAGCCGGGTGCTGTGAGCATCGACGTGACGATCGAGCGAGAGGGCCGCTCGCTGAGCACGCTGTCGGCGCGCATGGTGCAGGACGGCACGCTCGTCGCGCTGGCGCTCGCGGCGTTCTCGGTCGCGTGGGACGCGCCCGAGGTCGCCGAGCTGCCGATGCCCGACGTCGCTGCGCAAGACGCCGAGCGCAAGCCGGGCGCACCGCTGTTCAAAGGCGCGCCACCGTTCACCAGCCACCTCGTGGTGCAGCCGCGCATCGGCGCGGTCCCCTTCCAGGGCTCGGACGCACCGATGGAAATCGGCTCGTGGCTCGGCCTGGCAGAGCCGCGTGCGATCGACGCGCTGTCGCTCGCGTTCTTCAGCGACGCGCTGTTCTCGCCGCCGTTCATCCGCCTGGCCGAGCCGTCGACGACGCCGACGATCGACCTGACGATCCACTTTCGCACGCCGCTGCCGCGAACGCCGCAACCCGACCCCGAGGAGCTGTGCTTCGCGCGCTTTCGCTCGGGCTTGGTCCACGAAGGCTTCTTCGAGGAGGACGGTGTGATCTGGGCGAGCGACGGCACGGTGCTCGCGCACTCGCGCCAGCTCGGCATCGTGCTGCCGCTGCCGATCGGTTAGTGTCGACTAATGAGCGATTACACAGCGAAGCGCATCAAAGACATGGAGGCAGGTTTCGGCGGCGGGTTCGTGAAGGCCCGTGCCGAGCTGGGAGTGACGGCGTTCGGCATGCAGGTGATTCAACTGCCGCCCGACTACTCCGACTACCCCGAGCACGACCACGCCGAGAGTGCACAGGAGGAGGTCTTCGTCGCACTCAGCGGCTCCGGCTGGATCGAGATCGAGGGCGAGCGCGTGGAGCTCGACGGCGACACGCTCGTGCGCGTCGGCGCGGAGACGCGGCGCAAGGTCTACGCGGGACCGCAGGGCCTGCGCATGCTCGCGATCGGCGGATCGCCGGGAAAGCCGTACGAGATCGTCGCCAGCACCGAGCTCAGCGCGGCCTGAGCGCCGCCGCCGTCGCTGCCGCGGGGTCACCGCGGTATCAGCGCGGCGCTCGAATCGTGACGGTCGTGTGGGCCGTGTGTGACAAGCCCGCCGAATCGCGCGAGGCGATCGTCGCTCGAGCCTCGAGCACGTGACGGCGCGCGAGCAGCACGCGCGCCTCGGCGGACAGGTGCATGGTCAGCGTGCGCAGCTGACCGCCGCGAATCGTGAACGAGCCCGCAGCCAGCGTGAGCAGCACGGTGTTGCCCTTGGCGGACGGGCTGGCGCCCGCGGCGATGGCGGTGCGCGCCCGCAGCACGAGGCGCCCGCTGCAGCTGACGACGGTCGCCGGACAGCTGACGCGGAGCTTCAGCGTTCCACGCCTGCTCGCGGTGAAGACCGTTCCGGCGATCCTGGCGGACGGCGAGCTCGCTTCGCGCAGCGGCAGGATCCCCTGTTCGGGCAGCCGCCCAGAGCCGCCTCCGAGCGGGAAGACCGTCGGCGCGGCCACTTCGCTGCCCAGAGGCACGCCGGTGCCGCTGAACGCGACTTCGTGCAGTCCGGTGCTGTCGCTGCCGTTGATCGTCCACACGCCGACGGCGGGTCCCACCTGGGTCGGGGTGAAGGCGACGCTCACGGTGAGCGATTCGCCGGCGGCGATCGTGCTGTCCTCGGGCAGCTGCGTGGGCGGCGTGGCGGCGAAGGCGCCACCGCTGGGCGGCTTTGACTTGAAGATCGTCACGGCGGTGCCGCCGGTGTTGGAGACCGTGAAGGAGCGCGTCACGGTCTTGCCGAGTTCAACGCTGCCGAAGTTGGTCTGTTCGCTGGAGATACGCAGGGCTCCGCGAGAGCCGGCGCTCGCCGAAATTCCCACCGCCTTGTATCCGGCCGTCGTTTCCAGGCCGATTTCGCCAGTGAAGTTGCCCGTTTCGCTCGGTGCGAACGTGACGTTGATCGACAGCGAGCCGCCGGGGGCGATCGTGGCGCCCGGTGCGGGCACGCCGGTCGCGCCGAACGGCGCCTGTGGGAGCGTGACGGCGTTGATCGTCAGGGGTTTGGCACCGACGTTCTTGAACGTGGCGGTGCCCGAAAGCGGCTGACCGCCGACCGTCGCGCCGCCGAGAGAGAGCACTGCCGGCGTGGCTTCAAGCTGTGCGTTTGGCGACTGGCCGGTGCCCGACAGCGCAAAGGAGACCGTACCCCTGTCGGTTTCCGCGGTCAGTGTCGCGCCGATCAGCCCGGTCTGCGTCGGGGCGAACGTAACCGGGACCTGGATCTTCACGCCGGCCGCCATCTGCGCCGGCAGCGCCGGTGTGGGTGTGCCGATCTGGAACTGCGGGGAGCTGGACGTGAGGCCGCTGAGCGTCAGCGCGGTGGTCGCTGTGAGCGTGAGCGGCTTCTGACTGGAGTCCGAGATCGTGGTCGTCGGAAAGCTCGTCGCGGGGCCGGTCAACAGCGGTGTCACCGGCGAGCCGAAGCCGAGCACGCTGCCGTCGCGCGTGCCGACGTAGACGCGGCCGGCGCCGACGCCGGGGATGGCGAACTTCGACGACGTGCCGATGGGCGCGCTGAAGCGCAGCACGGGCTTTCCTTCGACGGGCAGCGGGTCATAGGCGCGCAGTTGAGCGCCTGCGCCCGACCCGTTGGGCGTCCAGATGATCCACACCAGCGCCGAGCCGGAGTTGGTGCCTTCAGAGCTGATGACGGGCGCGCTCGAGCCGAAACCGAACGCGTCGGGAGAGCTCCCCGCCAACGAGAGGGTGGGCTGGCCGGTGCCGGACAGGCCGTAGCGATACATGCGTAGGAAACCCGAGGAGCCGCCCCCGGTGTTGCCGCCCGACGCGGTGGGTATGTAAACCCAGCCGCCGTCGCCGGGCCATACGCCGGGGCGTGACCACACGCCGCCGTAAGGGCCGATTCGCTGGACGACCTTGTCGGCGCCGCCGGAGCCCTGCTGAAACCCGCCGAGTTCGGCGCGGTTGAGCAGGTACACGTACCCGTCCTTGCCCACGGCCACCGCCAGATCGTGCACGCCGGGGGTGCCGAAGTACTGGCTGTTGAGTCCGGTGATGCCGCCGGAGGCGAAGTCGGCATCCCAAGTGTCCAGCTGCACGGCATCGAACGGCGCAAAGAAGTCGACGGCTTTGAGCGACCCGTCGCCTTGGACGGCGAGCCGCACGACCGACTCGCCGAGATCCGCGGGCGGAGAGGCGCCGGGGGCCGGCGTCGACGGCGCACCGCCGTTGCCCGTGCTGATCATCAGGCTGCCCGAGCCGTCGGAGGTCAGGCCTGCCCCCGATTGCCAGATTCCCGCGCCGTTGCCCGAGCTTCGGGCGACCCAGCGCGCCTTGAGCTGTCCCGCCGTCGATACGCCGAACACCCAGCCCTGCCAGGGCGAGATATCGCAGTCCGAGCCGAAAGCCGCATAGACCACGCCGTTCATCAACAGCAGCCCGGGGCGTTGCAGCTCGGCGGTCGGCTGGAAGGTCTCGCCCGGCTGGTTTTGCGCCGAGCCGCTCAGCTGCACCGGGAAGCCTGCCTTCTCGGTCCCGCTGGAGAGGTCGATCGCGTCCATGAACCACCGCGCCGGGCCTGAAGTGCCCGACGCGTAGCTCTTGTGGGTGAGATAGGCGATGTTGGTCGCCGGATCGATCACCGGTGTGGCCGTCACGCCGATGTTGGGAGCGAGATCGCCACAGCCGATGTCCGAGGCCTTCCAGGGCGCTCCCAGGTCAAGCGGCGTCGGCCAGCGCAGTGTGCCCGTGCCCGGTTCCAGGCCATAGACCTTGTTGTTCTCGGTGGCGACGAGCAGCGTGCCGTTGGCGAGCAGCGGCTGGGCGTACACCTGTCCGTCGACGCTCGTCGACCACAACCGACCGAAGGTCCCGCCGCTGACCAGTTGCGGCGTCAGCGACGATTCTTCGGGATACCAGCCGTCGCGTAGGTCGTCGCCTGAGTTGGTGATGCCCGCGGCCATCGCTTGGCCGGCCATCGCGCCCAGCAACAGCAGGAACACAAATATCAGGCTGCGCATCCGGCGCATGAATCTCCACCCCTTGTTGGCCGGCTCCTCCGTGGCCGACCTCGACTGGACGGCAGAATACCTGCTCAGAGCTCGATTTCACACAAACGGCATCACTTCAACGCGCGAACGAGCTCTCGCGCTGCAGGCGAAGCGCAGCCGCGGCGATCAGGCGCGCGCACGCCTGCACATCGTCGAGCTGCACGAGCTCGACGGGTGAGTGCATGTAGCGGATGGGGATCGACACCAGCGCGGTTGGCACGCCGCCGCGGCTGAGGTGCACGGCGTCCGCGTCGGTGCCAGTCGCGCGTGAAGTGGCCTCGAGCGTGACCGGGATCGACTCGGCCTCGGCGGCGTCGAACAGCAGCTCGAACATGCGCGGGTTGAGCGTCGAGCCGCGGCTGAGAACTGGACCGGAGCCGAGCTCGTGCTTGCCGCTCTCCTTTACCTCGATACCGGGCGCGTCGGTGGCGTGCGTCACGTCGATGACGATCGCCGCGTCGGGTTCCAGCGCAAAGGCGCTCGTGCGCGAACCGCCGAACGTGACCTCCTCCTGCACGGCGGCGACGGCCGCGAGCTCCCACTGCGCGCCGCCGGCCTCGGCGACGATGCGCGCGGCCTGCAGCGCCACGTAGGCGCCGAGACGGTTGTCCAGCGCGCGCGAGACCAGGCGCCCGTTGGGCAGCACGGCCGGCTGTGCATCGACCACGGCGACGTCGCCGATGCGCACGCGACCGCGTGCCTGCTCGCCGTCGCGCGCGCCGATGTCGATGTGCATCTCGCGGATGTCGGCGACCTTCTTGGCCTCCTCGTCGCGCAGCAGATGGATCGGCTTCTTGCCGACGACTCCCGTGATCGGCCCCTCCCGCGTGTCGATCACGAGCCGCTGGCCGACGAGGATCTGCGCGTCCCAGCCGCCGACGGCGCGAAACCACAGAAAGCCCGAGTCGTCGATGTGCGTGACGATCAGGCCGATCTCGTCGATGTGGCCCATCACGAGCAGGCGCCGTGCGGAGGACTCGAAGCCGTGCTTGGCCGCGACGAGCGCGAGCGGGGTGCCGACGATGTCGGTGCTCACCTCTGCGAACGCGCCGGCCGCCTCGCGCCACACGTCGGCTGGGGCGCTCTCATAGCCCGACGGGCCACGCGCGGCGAGCAGCTCGAGCAGGATCTGGGGGGTCTGCTGGGAATCGGGCGCGGCGGCGCCCTCGGGGGGCTCGCTCATCGCGCGAGCAGCATGCGCAGGACGAACTGCAGGATGCCGCCGTGGCGGAAGTACTCGGCCTCGCGCGGCGTATCGATGCGCACGCGCGCATCGAAGACGACCGGCTCTGAGCCGTCGCGCTCGGCTCGCACGTTGACCGTCTGTCCGCCGCCCTTGCCGCCCTCGACCGCGGCGGCCGCTTCGGCGATTCCGTCGATCGCGAACAGCTCCTCGCCGGTGAGCCCTAGCGACTGCGCGCTCTCGCCGTCGGGGAACTGCAGCGCCAGCACGCCCATGCCGACGAGATTGGAGCGGTGGATGCGCTCGAAGCTCTGCGCGATCACCGCGCGCACCCCGAGCAGCTTCGTGCCCTTCGCCGCCCAGTCGCGTGAGGAGCCCGATCCGTACTCGCGGCCGGCGAGCACGACCAGCGGGACGCCTTCCTCGGCGTAGCGCATGGCGCCGTCGTAGATCGACAGCTGCTCGCCATCGGGAAAGTGTCGGGTGACGCCGCCCTCCGTGCCTGGCGCGATTTGGTTGCGCAGGCGGATGTTGGCGAACGTGCCGCGCATCATCACCTCGTGGTTTCCGCGGCGCGCGCCATAGGTGTTGAAGTCGCGCGGCGCGACGCCGTGCTCCTGCAGGTAGGCGCCGGCGGGGCCGTCGCGCTTGATCGCGCCGGCCGGCGAGATGTGGTCGGTCGTGACGCTGTCGCCGAGCAGCGCGAGCACGCGCGCGCCCGCCAGCTCGGCAATCGGCGGCGGCTGAGCGGGCATGTCTTGAAAGTACGGAGGCAGTTGCACGTACGTCGACTGCTCGTCCCACCGAAAGCGCTCGCCCTGTGGCACGTCGAGCCCGTTCCAGCGCTCGTCGCCGGCGAACACCTCGCTGTAGCTCTTGCGGAACATGTCCGCGCGCACGGCCTCGCCGATCGTCTGCGCGATCTCCCGCTCCGTCGGCCAGATGTCGCGCAGGTACACGTCCTCGCCGTGCTCGTCCTGTCCGATCGGCTGGCCGGCGATGTCGATGTCCATCGTCCCCACGAGCGCGTACGCGACACACAACGGCGGCGAGGCGAGGTAGTTCATCTTCACGTCGGGGTTGATGCGCCCCTCGAAGTTGCGGTTGCCCGAGAGCACCGACACCACCGCCAGGTCACCGTCGTCGACGGCGTCGGAGATCTCCTGCGAGAGCGGCCCGGAGTTGCCGATGCACGTCGTGCAGCCATAGCCGACGAGGTTGAAGCCGAGCTGCTCGAGCGGCTCGGTCAGGCCGGCGCGATCGAGATATTCGGTGACTACCTTCGAGCCGGGCGCCAGCGAGGTCTTCACCCATGGCTTGCTCTGCAGTCCGCGCGCAAGCGCGTTTCGCGCGAGGATCCCCGCGCCGATCATCACCGACGGGTTAGACGTGTTGGTGCAGCTGGTGATCGCCGCGATCACCACGTGCCCGTGGTCGAGCTCGAACGTCTCGCCGTCGACCGTCACGCTCCTTGCCGTGCCGTTGTGCGGCAGAGCGGTCGCCGTGGCGCCCTTGGGCAGCTGAGGCTGCTTCAGCGCGGGCAACGGTTCGTGCCCGGGCGCGCCGTTGGCAGGCGGGTCGGAGGCCGGATAGGACTCTGCGACGGCCTCGTCCTGGGCGTCTGGCTCCTCGCCGTCGCTCGGGACATAGTCGCGCAGCGCCTCCTGAAAGACGACCTGCGACTGGCTCAGCGAGACGCGATCCTGCGGGCGCTTGGGGCCGGCGAGGCTGGGCTCGACCGCGCTGAGGTCCAGCTCGATCTGATCGGAGAAGGTGGGCTTCTCCGAGCTCTCGTCGTGCCACAGGCCCTGCTCCTTGGCGTAGGCCTCGACGAGCGCGATCTGCTCGGACGGGCGGCCGGAGAGCTCCAGGTAGCTCAGCGTCTCGGCGTCGATCGGGAAGATCGCACACGTCGAGCCGAACTCCGGCGACATGTTGCCGATCGTCGCGCGATCGGCCAGCGGCAGACCGGCGAGGCCGGCGCCGTAGAACTCCACGAACATTCCCACGACGCCGCGCTCGCGCAGCATCTCGGTGACGGTCAGCACGAGGTCGGTCGCCGTCGCGCCCTCGGGCAGCTCGCCGTGCAGGCGGAAGCCGAGCACCTGTGGAATCAGCATCGACATCGGCTGGCCGAGCATCGCCGCCTCGGCCTCGATCCCGCCGACCCCCCAGCCGAGCACGCCCAAGCCGTTGACCATCGTGGTGTGTGAGTCGGTGCCTACGAGCGTGTCCGGATAGGCCTGGCCGGTCTTCTCGTTTCCGAAGACCACGCGCGCGAGGTACTCCAGGTTGACCTGGTGGACGATGCCCGTGTCCGGCGGCACGACGGAGAAGTCGTCGAAGGCGCCCTGTCCCCAGCGCAGGAACGAGTAGCGCTCCTGGTTTCGCTCGAACTCGCGCTCGGCGTTGACGCGGAAGGCGTCGTGCGTGCCGAATGCGTCGACCTGTACGGAGTGGTCGATCACCAGCTCAGCAGGCACGAGCGGGTTGATCTGCGCGGCGTCTCCGCCCATCTGCGCGATCGCGTCGCGCATCGCCGCGAGATCGACGACGGCGGGAACGCCGGTGAAGTCCTGCATCAGCACTCGCGCGGGTGTGAAGGCGATCTCCTTGCTCGGCTGCGCCTTGGCGTCCCAGCCGGCCAGCGCCTCGATGTCGGCGGCCTCCACCGAGCCGTTGCCCTCCGTGCGCAACAGGTTCTCCAGCAGCACCTTCAGCGAGAACGGCAGCCGCGCGACGTCAAAGCGCTGCTGCAGGGCATCCAGGCGGAAGATCTCAAAGCTGCGGCCGCCCGCCTCGAGCGTGCTCTTGGCGCCAAAGCTGTTCTGCGTCATCGCACCTCCCGGGCTGTGGGGCTGACGATCGCGGGCATGTCCGCAGTCTCGCAGAGTCGCCGCCGGCGACAGTCCTGCGGCGCCCGGCGGGCAGCGCCGCCGTGCGGCGCTCAGGCGACTGGCTGGCTCAGGCGACTGGCTCGGACGCGCGCGTGACGCGGCCCTTGCCCTCGCGCTTGGAGCGCAGCAGCGCCAGGTCGCAGGCTTCCAGCAGCTCGTCGGTGCCCATCGGGGCGTGCCATTGAGCTACGCCGATGGACGCGGATGTCCCCGTCTCGTTGCCGAGCGCAGAGACGACGCGCAACCGCTCGAGCGCCCGTGTGGCGGCCGCCGCGGCATCGCGCAGATCGGCGTTGGGAAGGATCACGACGAACTCGTCGCCGCCGTAGCGCGCGACCCGATCGAACGCACGAAACTCGCCGACGAGCGCCTGCACGACCTCGCGCAGCACGGCGTCGCCGGCCTGGTGGCCGTGCTGATCGTTGACCAGCTTGAAGTCGTCGAGGTCGATGAGGATGCACGACAACGGGCTGCCGGCGCGCGTGGCGCGGCCGATCTCCTCGTCAATGCGCCGGCGCATGGCACGATGGTTCATGCAGCCGGCCACCGCATCGGTTCCCGCCTCTGCGCGCGCCTGCACGAGCGCGAGCGCCGCCGCCGCCTGATCGACGAGCGTCCTCGCCAGATCGACCGAGCGCTCGTCGAAAGCGCCCGAGAGACGGCGCACGAGCATCACGATCGCTTCCACTGCGCCACGCTCGGCCAGCGGCAGCAGCAGCGCCGAGCTGGTCGCCCCCGTGGCCGCCAGCCGCGGCACGCTCTCGGCGAGCTCGCGCGCATCGGCGATCAGCAAGCTGCGCCCGGTGCTCGCCACCCAGCTGACCCCCGGCGGGCGCTCGGCACGCGGCAGCAGATAGCTGAGCCGCCCGTCGCCGTCGAACATGTACACGGCCACCGGCTCCTCCTCGGCGTCGCCCTCGCCGAGGTGGTGTATGTGCACCTCCTCGGCGCCCGGCGTGCGGAGCAGCTCGCGTGCGAGCGCGCGCAGCACCGCGTCGGCGTTGCGTGCGCCATCGGCCAGCAGCGAGAGCCTGCGCACGCCGGCCAGCACCGAGTCGACGCCCCCCGACGACGCTGATGAGGTATCCGTACCTGTCACAACGCCCATCGCACAAATCTAGGGCATGGAGGGCCGGGGGGCAAGCGGCCGACTCGCCTGGCTCGAGGTGTTAAGCGCCAGAGGGGCGGCCGAAGCCGCCCCTCTGGGGAGGATTACCTGCCTGCCTGCGTCAGCGGAAAGACACGGTGACGAACGAGACAGAGCTCTTGGCGCCCCTGGCCTTGGGCACGAAGCCCACGCGCAGGCGCACCGTGAACGGGCGGTGCCTGCTGCGCCCGCCGCGCGACAGCGGCACCTTCAGCGTGGCCCTCTGCTGCGACGAGGAGAACCGCCGGAAGACGGTCGCCAGACCATTGCCTTTGCCGCTGATGCGACCGGCGCCAAACGTCTGCACGGTCAGGTACGCGGTGTTGCCGACCACCTTGTGCCCGACGATGCGCACGCCACAGCCACCGACCGCGATCTTCGTGTTCTGTTTGACGACCGTGCCGTTCTGGCCGGTGATCGTCGTGGGCATCACCAGCGGGCGGGCGCACAGGTTGCCGTTGGCCGCCAGGGCGCTGTGCGCACCGAGCGGCAGGTTCACCGTGATGCTCGACACGGGCACGTCGGGCGTCGCCGCGAACGTCGTCGTCGTGATGCCTTTTTTGATGTCCGTGTTGCCGACCAGGATCGTGCGCACGCCATTGGCTTCGAGCACGAGGTCGAGGTCGGGGAACGCCGCGCCGCCATGCGATACGAGAATCGCCGGACCGACCAATTTGCCTGGCAGCGTCGGCGTGTTCGCGCGCGCGCCGCCGACGAACGAGCCGCTCGGGCAGTGGAACGGATTTGCGGCGAATTGCGCTTCGCTGCACGCTTTCTGCAACGTCGTCAGACGCGACGGGAGCTGCAGCGGCAGCTGGACTTTGACCGACTTGATGTTGGCCTGTCCCGCCACCTCGTTGATCGTCGTTTCAAGGCTTGCGCCATTCGCTTTAGAGGTCAGAGCGCTGGTTTTCGCCTTGAACGCCGGCTTGAATTTCAGCAGGTTGCAGCTGCCGACCTGGAACGGCGACGAGATGTTCTGCGTCACCGTCGCACTCGACCCCGGCGTGAAGCCGGTCAGCGTCGAGTCGGTCGCCTGCAGGATGCAGCTCGTCGGGTTGAACAGGAAGCCCTGCTTGTTGACCGAGACGCTGATGCCACGCAGGCGAGTCGGAATGCCCTTGACGATCGTCGGCACGTTGGCCGTGGTCGTCACACGCGTGGTCGTCGGGTCGATGTTGATCGTCGCCCGCGTCGTCACAGGGCCGAGGTTGAACGGCCCGGCGACTGCCGGAATGACGATCGACAGCCCGAATGGCGCGCCCTGGTAGGGCCCGGTCAGGTACACGACGCCATTTCCGAACGTGAACGGCGTGGGGCCCGATCCGGAGATCGCCGCCGCCGTGCCGATCTGGCTCGTGGCCGGGCACGTGTTGCTCGTCGCCTGCGCTTCGGTGCACTGCGTGACCGTCGGGATCGCACCGACGAGGCCCTGCGGCAGAATCGTCTTGACCTGCGACAGGTACTGCTGACCGTCAGCGCGTCCGAGGTTGAACGTGTAGTTGGTGTGTCCGCCCGCTGTCGACGTCTGGTTGACCGTCGACTGCGTCAGCGAGAACGGGAGCGGGTTGGGGCAGCCGGTAGGCGTGAACGCGCTGCCGACCGTCTTCGCCGCTGTCAGCGTGAACGGCAAGAAGCTCGCTTCGGCCGTCGCGACGCCGCACGTCAGCGGGTTGGCGATCGGCGCGAGCGCGCCTTCCTTGAAGTGCATCGTGAGGCTGGTGAACGGCTGTTCGGGGTTTTCGTTGAACACCGTCGTGACCTGCCCCGTCGCTTCGTTGGGGATCGTTTCGGCTTTGAGGCGCACCGAGACCGCGTAGCGCGCCGACTCAGCGTCGACGTAGACGATGTACGGCGGCCCGGTGATCGGACCGGATTCCGGTCCGCCGAGGTAGACGTTCCCGCTGAGCGATCCCGGCGGCAGCGTCGGCACTTCCAGGCTCACCGTGCCCAGCAGCGAGGACGTGGGGCATGCGGTGCCGGGTGTTTCGCTGTGGATCCGCGCTTGCGCCGGGGTGCACGCCGTCAGGCCCGCAGCAGCCGACGGGTTCAGGGTCATACCTTCGGGCAGCTTGATCGAGGCGGTCTTCACCTGCGCGGAATCGATTTCTTCGCTGGGGTGTCGCGTCAGCCCAGCCGTCGCGCTGATGCCATCCGGCTGGTCGCTGGCGGTCGTCGACGGAGTCAGCGAGAAACTCGGTTCGAAGGGCACGAGCCCGCAGCCGTTGAGGCCGAGCAGCGTCGTGTAAGGCCGTCTGGCCTTTTCCCGATTGGCGCTTTCCAGACGTTCTTTCACTTCTGCGGCGCTGCCCGCAGACACGCCTTCCAGGGTGAGGAAGGTGGTGTGATTGCCCGGACAGCTCGTCGCGTTCGTAATGAAGGCGCCGTTGCCAGCCGTGCCGTAGTCCTCCTGTCGCGACCTGATCACCGGGAGGCTCGGCGAGACTTTGACTTCGAAGTAGTCGTGGTAGTCGCCGGCGTTCGTTCCCTTTGCTTCCTGGCCCCATTCGACGTTTCCTTCGACGATCGTGTGGGCGTAGTACTGGGCGTTTTCGATCGCTGGCTGACTTTTTTTGAAGACTCCTTCGAGGATGCCTTTGGTGAGCCCGATGGGCAGTTTGAGCGCGGCCCCGAAGTACGACGCGCGTGCCTGTGCCGGCGGTTCGGGCTGAACGAGGTTGTAGAGCGTCCCGGAAAGGGTCACGTCCGGCGGAAGGCTTTTTTCGGCCAGCGGCTCAACGAAGACGGTTGCCGTTTCGCGGCCGATCACCGTGCTTTCCGGCCCGATCCCGTTGAGGCCGGGCCCTTCTTTACATTTGGACGCGGCGTAGAATCCAGTGCCTGGGACCGCTTCTGCCGCTCCGAATTCGGCCATGGTGCATTGCGGCACGGCCGCAGGGCTCGTCGCGAGACCGGGCGCGACGTCGACCCTGACGTGGGTCACGACTCCTGTGGGGGCCGCCGTCCCCGACGCCAGGCTTCCGGTGTGCTTGATCGTGAAGTCGGTGACGCCGAACGGCACATGGCCAGCGGCCTGCCGATAACCCTGCGCTTCGGATTCGGCCAGTTCCGGTTCGACGGTTTCCGCGATCGGTTCCCCGAAGATGTCGGCGCCGACGACTTTTTCGCCGCAGTGTTCGGCGGTCGCCTTGCAGTTGATCCCGACGAACTTTTCGACTTCGACGGCGGCTTGCGCCCCCGGCGCTGCAACGGCGACGAGCACGCCGACGAGCAGCGCGAGAAACGAAAAACGGACGCAAGACCTCATACCGACCTCCCTAGTCGAGTCAGGGCACGATGACCCTTATGACTCCTATGTTCCCCGAAAGTTTCGATCCAACGGCTGATATTGGACGTATCGGGCTAGAGTCCTGCCCGCCTCAAGCGCAGGCCCCCGTTATGGCCGCTTGACTGAAGGAAACGACGCTTCGTGGGTTTGCTTCAACGGCCGAAGCTGCCCCGGCAGTCGTACAGGGTCGCCGCGGCCGTGCTGCTCGCGGATGCGCCTGCGCCGGTCCTCGCCGCCGCTGCGCTTGTCGTCGCCGTCGCCGCCGAGCTCGCCGGCAGAGTCACCTTCCGGCAGGCCTTCGCAACCGCCGTCATCGCAGCCTTCGAGCCCGCTCGCGTGTCGCCCGGAACGCCTGGTCCTCGGCTCTGCGCCTGTTCGCCAAGCACCCAGCGGATCGAGCCGGAGCGCACCTCCTGCGCGAGCCACGCCACGCTGACGTTGCTCTCGCGGCCGGAGAAGCCGCCGATGCCCGCGACTTTCGCGTCGCTCAAGATGATCGCCGTCGCCGCGCTGGACTGGCTCGATACGGCGATCGTGCCGCCGCCGTGCTGCTTGACGTACGCCAGAGCCTGCGTCGTCGTGCCGTCGTTGCCGAAGCGCATCCCGCCGCCGAAGCCCGCGCTTCCGCCGGTGGGCGCGCCGGTGGCGATGCTCGGCGGCGCCGGCTCGCTCGCGCCTTTGGCGCCTGTGCCGAACAGAGGCACGGCAGGCGTGGCGCGTGCGCCACCGGCGCCCGGCGCACCGCCTGGGCCGATCCCGGCTCTGAACGCTCCGCCGAAGCCTCCTCCGCCGGCTCGGCCGCCGAACATGCCCCCGCCGTTGGTCGTCTGCACGTTCGCCGGGCCACCTTCCGGGAACGTGCCGCTGGACGCGTGGCCGAGCGTATCGACGGCCCACACCGACGGCGCGAGCAGCAGCGTCACGGCCGCCGCGGCTGCCGCCACCAGGCGCACGCGGGCAGCGACGAAGCCGATCAGCGCCACGGCCGCGACCGCGCACACACCGATCAGCACCGGTGCCAGCCAGCTGAGCTGACCGACGTACTGGTGCAGCACCGCCAGCTCCGTCGCCACGCCGGCGGCGAGCGCGATCGGCGCGAACACGCGTGTGCCGATGCGGCCGTCGATCAGCCGCGCGACGCCCGCTCCGAACAGCGCGGCCGAGAACGGCGCGAGCAGAGAGACGTAGTAGGGGTGAAAGATGCCGCTCGCCGCGCTGAACAGCACGGCCGTCGTCAAGAACGCGCCGCCCACCGCGAGCAGCCAGCCGCTGCGCGCGTCAGAGCGGCGCAGGCGCGTGGCGAGCAGGATCGCCACGCCGCTGACGACTGCGAAGCCGAGCAGCCAGCCCGCCTGGCCGCCAAGCGCCGAGTTGAGCAGGCGCAGCGGGCCGGGGCTGCCACCGAACATGTTGCCCCCTCCGCCGGCCGGGCCGCCCGACTGGCCTTCGACGCGGCCGAGGCCGTTGTAGCCGAAGATCAACGAGAGGACGCTGTTGTCGCTCGTCCCCGATATCCACGGCCGGTCGGTCGCCGGGGTGAGCGCCACGAGCGCCGGCCACGCTGCGCCGACGACGAGCATCGTGGCGCCTGCGGCCAGCAGCTGGCGCAGCGCGCGCATCCGTCCGTGCGGCGCGATCAGCAGGTACGCCAGCGCGATCCCCGGGACGATCGTCAGCGCGACGAGCATCTTCGTCTCGAAGCCCAGCCCCACGGACAGGCCCGCCAGCACCAGCCAGCGCGTACGGCCGTCTTCCAGCGCACGCATTGTGAACCACAACGCCGCCACGCAGCACAGCACCAGCAGCGCGTCCGGGTTGTTGTGACGGGAGATCGCCACCGTGATCGGGGTCAGCGCCAGCGCCAGGCCCGCGGCGAAGCCGCCGATGCGTCCGAAGCGCCGGCGCACCATGTCGTACACGAGCGCCACGCTCGCCACGCCCATCAGCGCCTGCGGCACCAGCATGCTCAGCGGGTGATAGCCGAACACGCGCACCGACAGCGACTGCACCCACAGCGCCAGCGGAGGCTTGTCGACGGTCATCACGCCGCTCGGGTCGGCCGAGGCGTACAGGAAGTTGTGCCAGCTGGAGCTCATCGAGCGCACGGCCGCGCTGTAGTAGTCGTTGGCCCAGCCATTGCGGCTGAGCGCCCACAGGTTCAGCACGGCGGCGAGCGCGATCAGCGCGCTCAGCTCCGGTCGCGGCAGCCGTGCGGTCAGCCCCGCCAGCCTCGCCGGCGATCGTCCTGCATTGCCGAGCCGAGCGGTGGCGGCCGGGGCGGCCGTCGCCCGTGACACGGCCGGGTTGGACTCCATCGAGTAGCTCATCGCCGGAGCATTCCGGCGATCTGTAGGAGAAGTGTGTGAGCGCGCTGAAAGTTCGCTAAGCGCCGCGCGGTCAGTCGATCAGGCGCTTGCTCAGCTGCCAGATCGCCAGGCGCCACATCAGCAGCGCGAACGCGAGCAGCACAGCCGCATGGCCGAGGTCGGCCATATGCAGGCTGCCGAGCGACGCGTCTCGTACGAGCTGAACGCAGTGGTACAGCGGGTTCACCTGCGCGACCTGGCGCACGCCCTCAGGCAGCGCTGTGACGGGGAAGAAGGTCCCAGCGACGAGGAACATCGGCGTGAGCACGGCGCTCGTCACGTAGTTGAAGTTGTCGATCGTTTTCGCCACAGCCGCGATCAGCACGCCGAAAGCGGCGAAGCCAAAGCCCGTGAGAAAGCCGATGAACGGGACTAGCAGCATCCCTGCGCTCGGTTCCAGTCCGAACGCGATGCCCACGAGCAGCGGCGCCATCCCGTACACGCCCGCGCGCAGCGAGATCCACAGGATCTCCGCGGTGATCAGCTCCTCGACGTCGACGGGCGCCGCGAGCATCGCGTCGTAGGTGCGTTGGAACTGCCAGCGCACGAACGTGTTGAACATGCCCGGGAAGGCCGACGAGAAGAGAATCGCCGTCGCCACCGTGCCCGTGGCGATGTACTCGATCGTTTCGACGTGCCCGATGGTTTTCACGAGCGTGCCGAAGCCGAGCCCGAAGGCGAGCAGGTAGATCGTCGGCTGCACGACCGAGGAGAACGTCGTCGCCTTCCAGTAGCGCTTGAAGATCACCACGTCGCGGCTCATCACGCCCGCCAGCGCCGCCGGTTCCAGGCGTCGTACGCGACGCACACCGGCGGCCGCCGCCGAGGAGGCCTGCGCTGGCACGCTCATTCGATCTCCTCCCCCGTCAACGCCACGAAAGCGTCCTCCAGGTTCGCCGGGCGGCGCACGCCGTCAGGCGCCTCCCCATTGAGCGTCTCCGCGCGCATTATCGCCAGCGCCGCCCCGTTGCGACGGCTCTGCCAGCCGTTGCGCGCGACGATCTCGTTCGCCGCGGCCAGCTCGCCCGGCGGGCCGTACACCTCCAGCACCTGCTCGCCGGCGTGCGCCCGCACGAGCTGCGCCGGCGTACCTTCGGCGACGATCTTCCCCTGCGACATGACCGCGACGACGTCCGCCAGCCGCTCGGCCTCCTCGATGTAGTGCGTCGACATCAGCACCGTCACGCCCTCGCTGCGCAGCCCGTCGATCAGCGACCACAGCTCCTGGCGAACCTGCGGGTCCAGGCCCACCGTCGGCTCGTCCAACAGCACCAGCCGCGGACGATGGATCAACCCACGCGCGACCAGCAGCCTGCGGCGCATTCCGCCAGACAGCTCTCTGACGATCGTGTCCGCGCGCGGCACGAGGTTCGCCAGCTCCAGCGCGCGCTGCACGGCGTCTGGTCGCTCTGCGCCCGCGACCCGGTAGAGGCGCGCGAAGACCGTCAGGATCTGCCGGCACGTCAGCTCGACGTCGAGGTTGTCCAGCTGAGGGACCACGCCCATCTCCAGCCTCGCGCGCTTTGATTCGTGCGGCAGTTCGTAGCCGAGCACCGCTATCTCGCCGGAGTCCGCCAGCGCCTGCGCGGTCAGCATGCGCATCGTCGTCGACTTGCCTGCGCCGTTGGGACCGAGCAGGCCGAAGCAGACGCCCGCATCCACCGAGAGGTCGAGGCCGTCCACCGCGACGATCGAGCCGAAGCGCTTGACCACGTTGCGCAGCGAGATCGCCGGCGATTGCCCG
>DASYKG010000037.1:0-17081 GCA_035995645.1 Solirubrobacteraceae bacterium | reverse complement strand
GAACCTCGGCGTCCCGGTCCACCGCGGGATGACCCACGACGGGCTCGGCAAGTACTTAAAGCAGAAGATCCAGAAGGCGCCCGGCGAGACCGCCGACATCGTCCAGATCCTGCGCGAGACGAAGACCGACGTCGTTGTGTCGTACCTGCCGGTCGGCTCCGAGAACGCCACGAAGTGGTACGTCGAGCAGGTGCTCGAGGCCGGCTGCGGCTTCGTCAACTGCATCCCGGTCTTCATCGCCCGCGAGGAGTACTGGGGCAACCGCTTCGCCAGGAAGGGCCTGCCGATCGTCGGCGACGACATCAAGTCGCAGGTCGGCGCGACGATCGTTCACCGCTCGCTGGCGCGCCTGTTCGGCGACCGCGGCGTGAAGATGGTCCACACGTCGCAGCTCAACGTGGGCGGCAACATGGACTTCTTCAACATGCTCGAGCGCGAGCGCCTCGAGTCGAAGAAGATCTCCAAGACGAACGCGGTCACGTCGATCATGAACCACAAGCTGCCAGCCGACGACGTGTACATCGGCCCGTCGGACTACGTGCCGTGGCTGACCGACCGCAAGTGGGCGCACATCCGCGTGGAGGGGCAGGCCTTCGGCGACGTGCCGCTGAACGTGGAGATGAAGCTGGAGGTGTGGGATTCGCCGAACTCGGCGGGCATCGTGATCGATGCCGTGCGCTGCTGCAAGCTGGCGCTCAACCACGGCGTCGGCGGACAGCTGGACGGACCGTCGTCGTACCTGATGAAGTCGCCGCACAACCAGCGTCCCGACGACCAAGCGCGCCAGGACACGGAGAAGTTCATCGCCAAGTACTCCGGCCGTCCAGGTGCGAAACGCGGCGCACGCGCGAAAGCGCCGGCGAAACGCAAAGCGCCGGCGCGGCCGAAAGCCCGCGCCGGCGCATAGAGGCGTCCTAGCGCACGAATTCGCGCACGCCTTTGTAGACGTTTTCGTTCGTCGCGAGGGCGGCGTGTGAGATGCATTCGGTTTCGGTGTTCGTGGCTCCCGTGAGGATCACGCTCGTGTGGGGGTTGATGATTTCGTCGCAGGGCGACCACCAGGTCGCATAGCGGACGGTGCCGGGCGTTTCGTCGCCGGCGTTGAGCGCATTGAGGAACGTGGAGTTCGGGCGCATCTCCACGCATGAAGCTTCCAGGCAGAAATTGGCTGTGGTCGTGCCGTGGTTGGGTCCGCCAAGCGAGACCCACGATTCGACGGTGCTTTCCCCGCCGAGGTTCTTGACGTAGTAGCGGCTCGAAAGAGCGCCCATCGAGTGGGTCACGAGGTCGACCTTCGATGCGCCCGTTTTGTTTTTGATTTCGGTCACCTTGGCGGCTACTTCTTTGGCGGTGGTGACGTTTGACTGGGAGGTGTTGTAGCTCCAGTTGGTCAATTCGGCTTTGCCCCAGCCGTCTTTTTCAAAGCGCCCGATCATCGTCGTCCACAGCGCGCTGCTCTCTTTCCAGCCGTGGACGAAGAGGATCGGAGCGTGGGCAGCGGCGACGGTCGCGGCGCAAGCCGACAGCACAACGGCCAGCAGCGCGCTGGCTGCGATTCGTCTCATCTGGTTCTGCTCCCTCTGGTCGGTTTCAGGAGCAGACCACGTAAGCAAAGGTCGGATTGACGATCAAGCGGGCCTGCGCGATAGGGCTCGTGAGCGCATATCCTGCGCTGCGTGCCCGATCAGCGCTTTGCGATCGCCCATGTGACGCCGTTTCCGTGGGAGACGCAGGACAACGAGGTCAACGCGCACGTGATGCGCGTGTGCACGGAGCTGTCGCGACGCGGGCACCGCGTGCTCGTGCTCGCGCCGTCGCACTCGCAGGATCGCGTGCGAGAGTCGCGCAAGTCGCTGCGCGCCGTGCGCGCGAAACCGCAGGACCTGCTCGATGGCACCGACGGCGGCGCGCCGCGCGTGATCGCCGTCGGCGAGGTGCTCGACGTCCCGGCGAGCGCGCGGCGTCGCGCGCCGTCGCTGTCGATCGACGTGGCGCGCACGATCGAGGAACTGCTGAGCATGGTGGAGCTGGACTTCGTGCACGTGCACGAGCCTTTCGCGCCGAGCACGTCCAACGCGGCGCTGCGCCACTCGCGCGCGCTGAACGTCGGCTCGTTTCATTCCTCCAGCGAGCGGCTGCTGTCGACGATCGTCGCGCGGCGCTTCGTGGAGAGCTTCTTCGGGCGCCTGGACGCACGCACGGCGAGCCTTCCGGCGACGGCGGAACTGATGAGCCACCACTTCCCGGGCGACTACCGGCTGATCGCCGACGACGAGGACGCGCCGGCACGCTTCGAGCAGATCTATCGCGAGCTGGCGGCCCGACGCCACCCGCGCGAGGGCGACGCGGCGCTGCAGGCGCAGCTGGCCACGCGGCCGCTGATCGACGTGGACCTGCACATGCACACCGACCACTCGCACGACTGCGCGACGCCAGTGGAGGTGCTACTGGCGACCGCGCGCGCGCAGGGCCTGGGCGCGATCGCGGTGACCGACCACAACGAGATCTCGGGCGCGCTGGAGGCGCACGCGCAGGGGCAGGCGGCCGGGGTGAAGGTGATCGTCGGCGAGGAGGTCAAGACGGCGGAACAGGGCGAGGTGATCGGGCTGTTCATCAAGGAGAAGATCCCGCGTGGGCTGACGCTGGCGCAGACGGTCGCGGAGATCAAGCGCCAGGGCGGCCTGGTGTACGTGCCGCACCCGTTCGATCGCATGCACTCGGTCCCCGACTACGAGCACCTGCTGACGATCCTCGACGACGTGGATGCAATCGAGGTGTTCAATCCGCGCGTGGCGATCGGCGCGTTCAACGAGGAGGCTGAGCGCTTCGCGGCCAAGTACCGGATCGTCGCGGGTGCGGGCTCTGACTCGCACGTAGCCCAGGGGCTGGGCTCGGCGCGCATCCGCATGCACGACTTCGACGGGCCGCTCCAGTTCATGCAGTCGCTGCGCGACGCGGAGATCGTCAGCGGGCGCTCGTCGCTGCTGTACGTGCAGGCGCTGAAGTTCCTGCAGACACGGGCCACGCCACCAGCGGCACAGCGCGCCAGCCGCGCACGCCGCGTAAAGCGCGTACGGCGCTCGGCCGGGGGCCACGGACGGGGCTGACGCGCGGCTCGCACACGATCGCTGCGCGCAAGGACTGATGCACGGCCAAGGACAACCATCGGCGTCGTCAAATCCCTCGGGGTCGATGCCCGTGACCGATGACGAGATCCGCGAGAAGTACCTCGAGCGCGCAATCCGCGAGCTGAACACGCTGACGCGCGAGCTGCAGTCCTGCCCGCACTGCCCGCGCGGCAACCTGATGCCGGTACTCGGCTCCGGCCACCCGCAGGCGGACATCATGCTGCTGAAGTATGCGCCGCTGCCCTCGGAGATCGAGGAGGGCGTGGCCTTCTACGGACGCGCGGGCGGCGCGCTGATGAAGTCGCTCAAGCGCCTGCAGATCGACCCGCTCGCCGTCTACGGGACGCTGTGCGTGAAGTGCCCGCTGAGCGACTCCTCGCTCGCCGACCCGGAGTGCATCTCGCGCGTCGTCGCCGAGCTGGCGATCGTGCAGCCGAAGATCGTCGTGGTGATGGGCCCGGACGTGCTGGCCGCGCTGAACGAGCTGGAGGTTCCGCTCGCGCACCCCGTCGAGCCGCGCCTGGGCGAGATCCAGCAGATGACGCCGACGATCGACGCGCTGTACGTGCCGAACATCGACGAGTCGCTTGACGAGCAGGATGCCAAGCGCGCCTTCTGGGCGTCCTTTCGCACGCTCGGCGACTGGTACTCCTCACAGCCTCCGTACTAAAGCCAGCCAGCTGGCGGGTCAAACTGTCGCCGCAGGCGGCTGTCCCTGTACCGCTATGGAGGTCCAAGCTTGTACCGCGAGCTCGGTACAGATTAATCGAGCGGCGTTCCAAGTGCGCGGAGCTAATCGGGCGAGTAGTCGCGGCATTCCCAGAGCCCCACGTGGTAGCGCCGGGCCTTCACCTGCCATCTCAGCCTCAGATCACGATGACGATCTTGCCGAGCTTGCCACCGGCAGCGAAGCGGTCGTAGGCCGCCGCGGCGTCATTCAGGGCGAACGTCTCGGCGACGGGCACGCTGAGCTGGCCGGTGTCGAACAGCGGCAGCACCTCGTGCTCGACCAGGCGCGCGACGAGCGCTTTCTCCTCCAGCGCACGCGCGCGCAGCGTCGAGCCGTGAATGCGCGCGCGCTTGCCCATCAGCGCGAGCAGGTTCAGCTCGGACTTGGCGCCGGCGGAGACGCCGATCACGGCGATACGCCCGCCCACGGCCAGCGCGAGCAGGTTGTCGGGCATGTTCGGTCCACCTACGAGCTCGAGGATCACGTCGAAGGGCCCGTGCTCGGCAAAGCCCTCGCACGCGATCACCGTGGCACCGAACTGCTGCACCTGGTCGCGCAGCTGCTCGTTGCGCACGGTCGCCGTCACGCGCGCACCGGCCGCGCGCGCGAGCTGGATCGCCGCCGTGCCGACACCGCCGGCGCCGCCGTGCACCAGCAGTCGCTCGCCCGGGCGCAGCTCGCCCTGCGTGAACAACGCGTCGTGCGCCGTGGCGAAGACCTCTGGCAGACCGCCTGCGGCCGGCCAGTCGAGCCCGTCGGGCACGGGCATCAGCTGGCGCTCGTGCACGACGCACAGCTCGGCCTGCGCGCCACCGCCGACGATCGCCATCACGCGATCGCCGACGGCGAAGCGTTCGGCCCCCGGCCCTAGCGCGGCCACCTCGCCGGCGAACTCCATACCGGGAATGTCCTGCGGCGACCCCGGCGGCGCTGGGTAAAGCCCGCGTCGCTGCATCATGTCCGCCCCATTGAGCCCGGCGGCGCGCACGCGCACGAGCACCTCGCCCTTTCCGGGCTCGGGGTCGGGGTGCTCCTCGATCACGATGTCCTTGTCGCGAATCGTCGCCGCGCGCATCGGCGCAGCCTATCCTCGTTCCAAGCGGCTGCCGAGCGCCTACGCGCGCTCGAACAGCGCGATGGCCTCGATGTGATGGGTCTGCGGGAACATGTCGACGGGGCGCACCTTGCGCAGGACCCAGCCGGCCTCGACGAGTTCGGCTGCGTTGGGGGCGAGCGTGGTGGGGTTGCAGGAGACGTAGACGATGCGCTGGGGCGCGCAGTCGACGATGCGGTGCATGACCTTCTTCGACAGGCCGGCGCGCGGCGGGTCGACGACGAGCACGTCCGGTCGCCCGGCGCGCTGGAGCAGCTCGGGCAGCGCCAGGCGGGCGTCGCCGGCGAAGAATTTGGCCTTGGTGATGCCGTTGGCGCGTGCGCCGTCGATCGCGTCGGCGACAGCCTGCTCGATCAGCTCGATGCCCCACAGCTCACCGGCGCGCGGGGCGAGCGTGAGGGCGATCGTGCCGATGCCGCTGTACAGGTCGTACACGCGCTCCCAGCCCTCCAGCGCGGCGTACTCGGCGACGATCTCATACAACCGCTCTGCCATCTCGGTGTTCGTCTGAAAGAACGCCTCGGCGGAGATCTGCAGGTCGAGCTCGCCGAGGCGCTCGGGCAGCTTGGCCTCGCCCCACACGAGCTCGGTCTCGCCGCCGCCGGTCGTCTCGGCGAGGCTCGACGAGCGCGTCCACAGCACGCCCGACAGGCTCTCGCCGAGTCCCTCGCTGAGCGCGCCCGCCAGCGCGCCGACCTCGAGCTCGCCGTCGGTGCTGACGATGCGGATCTGCAGCTGGCCGCTGCGGCGCCCTTCGCGCACGACGAGGTTGCGCAGGCGCGCGCGTCCGTCGGGCGCCGGTGCGATGCGCTCCTCGCGGCGCTGGTCGCGCCGACCGCGGCGCTCGCGTCCGCCGCGCTGTCCGCCCTCGCGTGGTCCGATTGGCTCGACGGCGGGCGGGCGCCCGCGATCCCATGCCGTCAAGCCTTCGGCGCGACACCAGCGCAGCGCGATCTCCCGCGCGAGGTTGCCGCGCTCGGAGGCGAGCAGGCAGTCGTCCATCGGCGTCACGCGATTGCCGCCGGCGGGAGCGTGAAAGCCGCACAGCAGCTCGCCAGGCTCCCCGTCCCCGTCGCCGACGGCCTCGCCGAAGGAGTACTCGAGCTTGTTGCGATAGCGCCACGGCTGCACGGCGGGCACGATCTCCTGCAGCTCGTAGCCGTCGAGATGGCCGATGCGCTTGAGCGCTTCGTCGACCTGCGTCTGCTTGATCTGCAGCTGGCGCTCGTACGGCAGCACCTGCCACGGCACTCCCGGATGCTTGGCCAGCGGCGCGACGCGCTCGGGGCTCGGCTCGAGCACCTCCAGCGTGCGTGCATGCGCATAGCTGCGCTTGCGCTTGTGCACGACCGCGCGCACGAGGTCGCCGGGGATCGCGCCGGCGACGAAGACGACATACCCGCCGTCGCCGAGGCGCGCGACTCCCTCGCCACCGAAGGCGATCGACTCGATGCGCAGCTGCAGCTCGTCGCCGCGCTGTGGACGCGGCATCGCTTGCGACGCGGCGGCGCTGTCGGATGCGCCTGGCAGCGCCGCGGGGCTGATCGTCGTGTCTTCGTTCATCGAGTTGATGCGCCAACGTATATACGCGCCGGCCCACCCGTAGATACGATCGCGCACCTTCCACGCAAAACGAACATCGGCACGCGCTCATTTACCTTCTTCATCCGCGAGGCCTTCATGCGGCGCCGACGAGCAGCTCGAGCAGCGCCTTCTGCGCGTGTCGGCGGTTCTCAGCCTGGTCCCAGATGCGCTGGCGATCGCCGTAGAGGACGTCGGCGGTGATCTCCTCGCCGGGGTGGGCGGGCAGGTCGTGCATCGCGAAGGCGCCGGGCGCGGCGGCGTCGAGCAGGGCATCGTCGACGCGGTAGTCGGCGAGCGCGGCGCGGCGCTCGCCGGCGGTGCGCTCGTCGCCCATGCTCACCCACACGTCGGTGTACACGGCGCACGCTCCCGCGACGGCCTCACGCGGGTCGGTGTACAGCGTCAGCGATCCGGGCGCGCCGGCCGGGAGCACGAGATCGTCCTCCAGGGCGTAGCCGGCGGGCGAGGCGACGGCGATGTCGAGCCCGGCGAGCGCGCCGAGGATGGCCAGCGAGCGAGCGACGTTGTTGCCGTCGCCGACGTAGGCGACGCGCAGGCCGGCGAGCGAGTCGTGCGCCTCGCGCAGGGTGAGCAGGTCGGCGAGCGCCTGGCACGGGTGGTGGCGGTCGCTGAGCATGTTCACCACGGGGATGCGGCTGTGCTCGGCGAGCCCTTCGAGCATCACGTGGGAGCCTGTGCGCACGCCGACGGCGGCCACGTGGCGCGAGAGCACGAGCGCGGTGTCGCGCAACGCCTCGCCTCGCGAGAGCTGCAGCTCGTCGGAGCGCAGCACGACGGCGTGGCCGCCGAGCTCGTCGATGCCGACCTCGAAGGACAGGCGCGTGCGCGTGGAGGGCTTCTGGAAGATCAGCGCGACGCTGCGCCGATCGAGTGCGCGCGAGCAGAGCGGCGCCGCCTTGAGCGCAAGCGCGCGATCGAGCAGCGCGGTCAGCTCGCCGGCGGACAGCTCGGCTCCAGTCAAAAAATGCCGTGGCATGGACGAGCCAGTCTAGGCTAGGGTTCTCGCGCAGATGAGCAGCCGCCTCGCCACGTTCTCCGTCTGCGCCGCGCTGGTGGCGTTCGCGGGGTGCGGATCGTCGAGCAGCTCGTCGACGACTTCGAGCAGCTCTGCCGCCTCGGCAACGACCTCGACGCCGGGCGCGAAGACGGGCACGAGCGGCGGCCTGAAAGTGACGACGACGCCGAAGTTCGTGACAGCGAGCGGCCCCGTGCAGAGCGGCACGGTGCAGATCGCCTATCGCAACATCGCGATCGCTCCGGACGCGCCGAGGGTGAAGGTGGGCAGCACGATCAAGTGGACGAACTTCGACAACATCGCCCACAACGTGACGAGCGAGGGCGGGCCACAGAAGTTCGCGTCGAAGGACTTCGGTGAAAGCGGGACGTTCGAAATCAAGGCGCTGAAGCCTGGGGTGATCCACTACGAGTGCACGATCCACCCAGCGTCGATGAACGGGACGATCGAAGTCGTCAAGTGATTATTTGATCGGATCGCGGACTGTCCGCGACGGTCGCAGGTAGGCAGGCTCGGCGTTTCAGCCGGGCCCGAGGTCCGGCAAGCCCTCGTCGGGCGTCGAGGCGGTGGCGTACAGCCGGCGCGGGATGCGCCCGGCGGTGCGCGCGAGGCGGCCGGCGTGCACGGCGGCGCGCATCGCGGCGGCCATGCGCACGGGGTCCTGCGCGCGCGAGATCGCCGACGCGGCGAGCACGGCGTCGCAGCCGAGCTCCATCGCGAGCGCGGCGTCGGAGGCGGTGCCGACACCGGCGTCGAGCACGACGGGCACGCTCACGCGTTCGCGGATCAGCGCGATGTTGTACGGGTTGCGGATGCCCATGCCGCTGCCGATGGGCGAGCCGAGCGGCATCACGGCGGCGCAGCCGATGTCGGCGAGCCGCCGCGCGAGCACGGGATCGTCGGTCGTGTACGGGAGCACGACGAAGCCGTCGTCGACGAGCTCCTCGGCGGCGCGCAGCAGCTCGGGCGCGTCCGGCAGCAGCGTGTCCTCGTCGCCGATCACCTCGAGCTTGATCCAGTCGGTGGCGAACGCCTCGCGCGCCAGACGCGCGGTGAGCACGGCATCGCGCGCGGTGTGGCAGCCGGCGGTGTTCGGCAGCAGCTCCACGCCGGCGTCCGTCAGCACGTCGATCAGCGATCCGCGCGCCGCCGGATCGACACGGCGCAGCGCGACGGTCACGAGCTCGCAGCCGCTCGCGGCGATCGCGTCGGCGAGCAGCGCCAGCGAGGGAAAGCCGCCGGTGCCGAGCAGCAGCCGCGAGCGCAGCGTGCGCCCGGCGATCGTCAGCTCGTCAGCAGCAGCAGCAGCGGCGGCGGCGGCGGCGGCGGCGCCGCTAACCGGCGAGGCGTCGGCAGGACTGGCGGGCGCACCGTTGCGCGCAGCGTCCGCCGGCGTGTCGATCGTCTCGCGCATGCTCGCCATCATCCTCCCTGCATCGCCGTGAGAACCTCCACGCGCGCGTGCTCGGCAAGCGCGTAGGAACCCCATTGCGCGCGCGGCACGACCTCGCCGTCGACCGCCACGGCGACACCGCGCGCATCGAGCGGAAGATCGAGCCTGCCGAGGATCGCCGACACGGTCTCTCCCGCGCGCACGTCCGACTGCTGACCGTTGAGCACGATCACGAGAGCACCGCGTTGCGGACCGGCGCCCCTGTCGGCGCGGCTGCAGCTGTCGGTGCGAAGCCCGCGAAGCGCCGTGGATCGCACGCGTCCAGCTGCGCGTCGTCGGGCCGCTCGCCGGCGAGCAGCTGCACGACGAGCTGCGCCGTCAAAGGCGCGAGCAGGATGCCGTTGCGATGATGGCCTGTCGCCCACGTCAGACCGTCCAGCGCGCCGCGTCCGATCGCAGGCGCGTTGTCGGGAGTGCCGGGACGCAGCCCGACGCACAGCTCCTCGATCTTCAGCTCGCGCACGCCCGGCACGACCTCGATCGCCTCGCGCAGCAGCTCGTACACGCCGCCGGCGTCCGGCTGCACGTCATAGCCGCGCTCCTCGACTGTCGCGCCGAGCACGTAGCGCCCGTCGGCGCGCGGCACGAGGTAGCTGCCGTCGAAGCGCACGACGCCGCGCAGCAGGCCGGGACCGCCGGGATCGCGCAGGCGCAGCAGCTGGCCTCTGACGGGACGCACCGGCACGCGCTCGGCGATCCCCTCGATCTGCCCGCTCCACGCCCCCGAGGCGATCACCACGTGCTCGGCCGCCAGCAACTCGCCGTCGGCCCCTTCACCGGTCCGGCCGAGCGTCACGCCGGTCACGCGCTGGCCAGCCGCGTCGACCTCGATGCGCGCGACGGGCGCGTGCTCGCGCAGCTGCACACCGGTCGACTCGCACGCAATGCGCAGCGCCGCGAGGACCAGGCGCGGATCGACCGAGTGGTCGTCGGGCGCCTCCAGCGCCAGGCGCACCGTCGGAGCGAGCGCCGGCTCGCGCTCGCGCGCCTCGCTCGCGCGCAGCCGGTTGGTCGCCAGGCCGAGCGAGTCGCGAAAGGCGATCTGACGCTCCAGCTCGCGCGCCTCGTCGCCGTCGCGCGCGATCAGCAGCGTGCCCGTCGCGAGAAAGCCGATCTGCTGGCCGGCCGCCGCCTGCAGCTCGTGCGCGAACGCCGGCCACATGTCCGCCGAGCGCAGGCCAAGGTCGAGCACCCGCCGAGCGGCCTCGCCGAACTCCGCCTCGGCGACCGGCGCGAGCATCCCCGCGGCCGCGCGCGAGGTCCCGCAGCCGATCGTCTCGCGCTCGAGCACCGTCACCGCCATGCCACGCTGGCGCGCACGCCAGGCGACCGACAGGCCGATTACGCCGCCGCCGATCACGAGCAGATCCGCTGAGCCGTCAGAACGGGGCATGCGCTTGATGCTAGTCCGCGCAAGCGGTCGCCACAGCAGCGGACGCCGGCGTCGTGGCTGCCGGGCTTGGGCCTTGACTGCCCGGCGCGGGACGCCTGCGAGACTGCCAGAGATGCCTGCAGCAGACCTCGGCTCGGACCGTCGCGAGCGACTCGCCGCCGCGCGGTTGTATCTCGTGTGCGACGCGCACCCCGGCGGTCGTGCGCTGCCGGCCGTCGTGCGCCCGGCGATCGCCGGCGGCGTCGACATCGTGCAGCTGCGCGACAAGCAGCTCCCCGACGACGAGCTCGCCGCAGTCGCGCACGCCGCGCACGCGCTGTGCGAGGCGCTTGGCGCGCTGCTGATCGTCAACGACCGCGCGTTCGTCGCGCGCGAGGCCGGCGCCGACGGAGTGCACGTCGGTCAAGACGACATGTCAGTGGCCGATGTGCGCGAGATTGTCGGCCCGGAGATGCTCGTCGGCCTGTCCACGCACGCCCAGGGCGAGATCGACGCCGTCGCGCCGACGGCCGCCGATGGCACGCCGCTCGTCGACTACATCGGCGTCGGACCCGTGCACGAGACGCCGACGAAGGTTGGGCGTCCCGCCGTCGGCGTCGAGCTCGTTCGCTACGCCAGCTCGCACGCCGCCGTCCCGTTCTTCGCCATCGGCGGCCTCAACGCAACGAATCTTCCCGAGGTGCTCGCCGCCGGCGCGTCGCGCGCGGTCGTCCTGCGGGCAATCGCCGACGCCGACGATCCCGAGCGGGCGGCGCGCGAGCTGCGCGCATTGCTCGACGGGCACGGCGATGGCTGATTCGCCGGCGCCGAGCGGCGCGCACGAGCGCGACGAGCCCGCCGCGCAGTCACCGCATCGGCAGGGCGCCGGGCAGTCCGAGCACGAGGCGCAGGAGAAGCGCGGCGGCAGACCGCCTCGCGGCCAGCGCGAGAGGCAGATTCGCGATGCCCTGCGGCCGCTCGGCGACGACGAGCAGCCGATCGCGCTGATCGTCGCGATCGCCGTGTGCGTCGTGCTCGCCATCGCCGTGCTCGTCGGCGCGGCGAGCATTCACGACCTCAGCCGCCACGGCGGCTCGCTCCCCGGTGCTGCGCTGCTCGCCGTCGTGCTCGCGCTGCTCGCCCTCGGCATGTACCGCCACCGCTACTGGGCCGTGCTGTCCTTCGAGGCGCTGCTCGCCTTTCAGATCATCGTCACGTCGCTCGCACTCGTCGTCGCCTCGACGATCCTCGCCGCCGTCGTCTGCCTGCTCAGCGTCGGGCTCGGCGGCTGGCTGTTCTGGAAGCTCGTGCGCGTGATGGGCCGCGTGCAAGCCGGCGAACGTCCGCCCCGCTCCGGCTGAGCGCCCTCCTATTCCAGCTGAGAGCGCCCGCCTATTCCAGCTGAGCGCCCGGCTGGTCCAGCTGAGCGCAGCACTCCTCCAACCGAGCGCAGGCCACGCGCCGGATCGCCGGCGGCGCTTCGATAGGCTCAGCCCGCGATGGCCGAGAGTTCCTACGACTGCATCGTCATCGGCTCCGGGCCGGGTGGCTACGTGGCCGCCATACGCGCCGCGCAGCTCGGCAAGAAGACCGCCGTCGTCGAGCGCGACAAGCTCGGCGGGCGCTGCTTGAACTACGCGTGCATCCCCGCCAAGGCCGTGCTGCGCTCGGCCGATATGCTCGCCGAGATCCGCGACGCGGGCGAGTACGGGATCAACGTCAGCGGCGCCGAGGTCGATTTCGCCGGCGTGCAGAGCCGCCGCGCGAAGGTCGTCGAGACGCTCACCTCCGGTGTGGGTGGCTTGTTCAAGAAAAACAAGATCGACGTGATCGACGGAGACGGCGCGCTCACCGCCGACGGCGACGTGCGCGTGGGCGATCGGACGTACTCCGCCGAGACCGTCATCCTCGCCACCGGCTCGACGCCGCGCACGATCCCCGGCGTGCAGTTCGGCAAACGCATCATCGGCACCGAGCAGGCGTGGGCGCTGTCACAGCTGCCCGCGCGCCTCGCCGTCGTCGGCGCCGGCGCGTCCGGCGCGGAGATCGCCTCCGGCTACGCGCGGCTCGGCAGCGAGGTGCGGCTGATGGAGGCGCTCGACCGCGTGCTGCCGACCGAGGACGCAGACGTCTCGCGGCTGGTCGAGCGCGGCTTCAAGCGCCACGGTGTCTCCGTGCACACCGGCGACCCGATCGCCGACGTCGAGTCGGGCGAGTCCAGCGTCACCTTCACCCACGGCGAGGACGCCGGGCTGGAGGTCGACTGGCTGGTGATCGCCGCCGGGCGCGGCGCCGACGTCGAGGGGCTCGGCCTCGCCGAGGCGGGCGTGGAGCTCGACGAGCGCGGCCTCGTCAAAGTCGACGGCGCGCTGCGCACGAGCCGCGCCGGCGTCTATGCGATCGGCGACCTCGTCGCCGGACCCGCGCTCGCGCACAAGGCCTCCGACGAGGGCGTCATCGCCGCCGAGGACTCCGCCGGGCTGCAGACGCACCCGATCTCCCACATCGACATCCCGCGCGCGACGTTCTGCACGCCAAACGTCGGCTCCTTCGGGCTGACCGAGGAGCAGGCGCGCGAGCAGGGCCATGACGTCGTAATCGGCAAGGTTCCCTACGGCGCCGTCGGCGGCGGCATCGTCTACGGCGACCGCACCGGCATGGTCAAGCTCGTCGGCGAGTCCAAGTACGGCGAGCTGCTCGGCGGGCACATCGTCGGCACGCGCGCCACCGAGCTGATCCAAGAGCTCGTCAACGTGCGCCTGCTCGAGGGCGGCTACGCGGAGGTCGCGCGCATCATCCACGGCCACCCGACGCTCTCCGAGGCCGTCATGGAGGCCGGCCGCGCCGCCGACGGCTGGTTGATTCACGGCTGAGCCGTGAGCGCGCCCGCCAGCTTCTACTTCGACCTGGCAAGCCCGCTCGCCTACCTCGCCGCCGAGCGCGTCCTGCACGCACTGCCCGGCCCCGCCGAGTGGCAGCCCGTGCTCGCCGCCGAGCTGCCCGGCAGCGAGCACTTCGACGCCTTCCGCTGCGAGCAGGAGCGCGACGTCTTCCTCGCCGAGACGGCCCGGCGCGCACGCGAGCTCGGACTGCAGCCGCTGCGCTGGCCCGAGCCGTTCCCCTTCGACAGCGCGCTTGCCATGCGCGCCGCCACGTACGCCAAGTCGATCGGGCGCGTCGTGCCCTTCGCCCAGGCCGCCTTTCGCCAAGCGTTTGCCGGCGCACGCAACCTCGAGCACATCGACAATGTGCTGATCGCCGCCGCCGCCTGTGAGATGCACCCCGCCGCCGTCACGCGCGGGGCCGAGCTTCGCTCCGTAGCCGAGCAGCTCGCCGAGACCACGCGGCGCGCGACCCGATCGAACATAAAAAATATCCCCGCCATCGTCGTCGGCGACGCCGTCTTCGAAGGCGAGCGCGCGATCGAGCAGGCGGCAGAGCGGATGCTTGCGGACGCCAGCCGGGCCGCGGCACGATGAGGGCCAAGGCCGCCTATCGGCTGATCGTCACGCGTGGCGGGCGCACGCCCGCGCTGCTCGCCGACGCCCAGCGCGTCGACCACATCGAGCTCGTCGACATCGACGACGGCGAAGTCGTGCTGTTCTGGGATCTGCCGCCGCACGCCGCCTCGCGCCGGGCGCGCGCGCTGCGTGAGGAGCTCGCGCAACTCGACGCGCAAGAGTTCTTCGCGCGCTGGAGTACCGTGGATTGATGGCCGACCTGCCCGAGGCCGCCGTCGCGCGCGAGTGGCTGCAGACGATGACGCTGATCCGCCGCTTCGAGGAGCGCGCCGGTGAGATGTACGCGCGCGCGAAGGTCGGCGGCTTTCTGCACCTGTCGATCGGCGAGGAGGCGACGATCGTCGGCAGCGCCCGCGCGCTGCGCGACAGCGACTACCTGATCTCCACCTATCGCTCGCACGGCCACGCGCTAGTGCGCGGCACGCCGCCCGAGAACGTCATGGCCGAGCTGTTCGGACGCGTCGACGGCTGCTCCGGCGGGCGCGGCGGATCGATGCACATGTTCGACATCTCCCGGCGCTTCATGGGCGGCTACGGCATCGTCGGCGGCAACCTGCCGATCGCCGCCGGCCTCGCGCTCGCCTCCGACTACGACGGCACCGAAGACGTCACTCTCTGCACCTTCGGCGACGGCGCCTCCAACCAGGGCACGTTCGGCGAGACGCTCAACCTCGCCGCGCTGTGGAAGCTGCCCGTCGTCTTCATGGTCACCAACAACCAGTTCGGCATGGGCACGTCGCTGCAGCGCCACTCCGCCGTCACCGACCTGCAGCGCAAGGGCGAGGGCCTCGGCGTCCCCGGCATGCGCTGCGACGGCATGGACGTGCTCGACACCTACCGCGTTCTCTGCGAGGCGATCGCGCGCGTGCGCGAGGAGCGCCGCCCGCTGCTCGTCGAGGCCGTCACCTACCGCTTTCGCGGGCACTCCATGGCCGACCCCGAGCAGTACCGCTCAAAGGAGGAGGTCGCGCAGTGGCGCGAGCGCGACCCGATCCCCGCCTTCGGCGACCTGCTCGTCGCGCACGGCGTCATCGACGAGCAGGCGCGCGAGCAGATCGACGCGCAGGCGATCGCGCGCGTGGACGCAGCCGTGCAGTTCGCCGACGCATCCCCCTTTCCGCCGCCCGAGTCGCTGTACGACGACGTCTACGTGCTCGACCCGCACTCCAGCGGCTCCTACTCCGTGCGCACGACCGATCCGCGCCAGGCCGCCGGCGACGAGTCGCACGAGTTCTCGAGCGCCGACAACGACGAGATCCCCCAGCAGATGTCCGAAGCGCTCGCGCACGGCGAGGACTCCGCCTGATGGCGCAGATGCGCTACCGCGAGGCGCTCAACGCCGCGCTGCGCGAGGAGCTCGCGCGCGACGAGCGCGTGCTGCTGATGGGCGAGGACATCGGCGTGTTCGGCGGCGCCTTCAAGGTCACCGAAGGGCTGCTCGAGGAGTTCGGCGAGAAGCGCGTGCGCGACACGCCGATCTCCGAGAACACCATCGTCGGCATCGGCGTCGGCGCCGCCATGGCCGGGCTGCGTCCTGTCGTCGAGCTGATGACGATCAACTTCGCGCTGCTCGCCTTCGACCAGATCGTCAACCACGCCGCGCACATCCACTACATGTTCGGCGGCCAGGCGCGCGTGCCGCTCGTCGTGCGCATGCCCCAGGGCGCCGGCCACCAGCTCGGTCCCACGCACTCGCACTGCTTCGAGGCGATGTTCCTGCACGTCCCCGGCCTGCTCGTCGCCGCGCCCGCCACCGCCGCCGACGCCAAGGGCCTGCTGAAGACCGCCATCCGAGACGAGAACCCCGTCATCTTCATCGAGCACGAGTCGCTCTACGGCGTTCGCGGCGACGTTCCCGACGACGACGATCTGCTCGTCGAGTTCGGCCGCGCGCGCATCGCCAGCGAGGGCTCCGACGTGACGATCGTCGGCGTCTCGCGCATGGCCGTCACCGCCGAGCGAGCCGCCGCCACGCTCGCCGACGAGCACGACGTCAGCGCCGAGGTGATCGACCCGCGCACGCTGCGACCGCTCGACCTCGACACGATCCTCGCCTCCGTGCGCAAGACCAACCGCTGCGTGATCGTCGAGGAGGGCTGGCCGCACGGCGGCGTCGGCGCCAACCTCGCCGCGCTCATCTCCGAGCAGGCCTTCGACGACCTCGACGCCCCCGTGCGCCGCGTCTCCGGCGCCGACGTGCCCATGCCCTACTCCAAGCCGCTCGAGGACATCGCCTACCCGCACGAGCCGCAGATCGTCTCCGCCGTGCTCGACACGCTCGGCGTCCGCGCTGCATCGCCGGGCGCCGGAGCGGCGAGCGCCGCGGCAGCCGCGGCAGCCCCGGGCGCAGCAGCCGGGGGCGCGGCCTGATGGCCGACCTCGTCATGCCGCGACTGTCCGACACGATGGAGGAGGGCACGATCCTGCGCTGGCTCAAGCACGACGGCGACGACGTGCGCCGTGGCGACGAGCTCGTCGAGATCGAGACCGACAAGGCAAACATGATCTACGAGTCAGACCTCGACGGAACGCTGCAGACCGTCGCCGCCGAGGGCGACACGCTGGCGGTCGGAGCGCTCATCGCGCACGTGGGCGACGGCGGGGAGAGCGGCGCGAGCTCCGAGTCGCAGACGGGCACGGGCGCCAGCAGAACTGCGGCGCCCGCCGCCCCCGCTGGCGCGCCGACTGCAGCTGCGCCCTCCGACGAGACGTTCGTCGAATCGATCGCCGAGCTCGCTGGAGGCGGGGCCGCGACCGACGCCCCGTCCGCCGGCGACGGCGACAGCGAACGCGTGAAGGCCTCGCCGCTGGCCCGGCGCGTCGCGCGCGAGCGAGGCGTCGACCTGCACACGCTCAGCGGCAGCGGTCCCGGCGGGCGGATCGTCAAGGCAGACGTGCAGGCGGCCGGCGCCGCGCGCGGCGCGCGTGCGGACACCGATGCCGAGGCCGTCCGCCGCGCCGACGCTGGCGCAACCGCATCCGCCGCACCGCCGCCGGCGCGCGAGGACGTGACGACGGCCAAGGGCGAGACGACGACCGTCGCGCTCACGCGCATGCAGCAGACGATCGCCCGGCGCATGGCCGAGTCCAAGGCGACGATCCCCGACTTCACGCTGCTGTCAGACGTCGACATGGAGGAGTGC
>DASYKG010000036.1:0-3600 GCA_035995645.1 Solirubrobacteraceae bacterium | reverse complement strand
CGAGGTGTAGTGGTGGCGGCCGCCTCGCCACACGAGTCGGCCGACGCGCCTGGTCAGAAGCCGGACGGGCAAGCCGGGCTGGGGGGGCGGGCTCGATACGTCGCCATCATCACCGACGGAAACGGGCGCTGGGCCCAGCGGGAGGGCGTCAGCGTCGAGGACGGGCACCGCGCCGGCGCTGACAACGTGAAGGCGCGGCTGCGCGACGCCGTCGACCTCGGCGTGCGCGAGCTGACCGTGTACTCGTTCTCGACCGAGAACTGGTCGCGTCCGCCGGAGGAGGTCGCCGGCCTGATGGAGATGTTCTCGCGACGAATCGCCGGCGAAACGCCGGAGCTGCACGAGGAGAGCGTGCGCATGCGCTTCATCGGGCGCCGTGAGGGGATCTCAGAGGAGCTCGTGCAGCGGATGCACTGGGCGGAAGAGCTGACCGCGCAGAACGAGCGCATCACGCTGTTCGTCGCCTTCAACTACGGCGGACGCGCGGAGATCCTCGACGCCGCGAGACGCTTCACGGGTGCAACCGAGGAGGAGTTCCGCGCCTGTCTGTACGCGCCGGAGATGCACGACCCCGATCTGATCATCCGCACGAGCGGAGAGCAGCGGCTGTCCAACTACCTGCTGTGGCAGTCCGCCTACTCCGAGCTGATCTTCCGCGACGAGCTTTGGCCGGACTTCTCACGCGAGGCGCTCGAGCAGTCGCTCGCCGAGTTCTCCAGGCGCCGCAGGCGCTTCGGCGCGCGGTGATCGCACGCTGATGGCGACCGATCGAGGATCGGCCAGCGCGAGCACTCCCGCCGGGCGCAATCCGCGTGGCCGTCGCCGCCGCTCGGCCAGGCGGTCGCCAGGCGGTCCGATCGTTCGCCGCCGCCCGCCGCGCGACCGCGACGCCGGCGAGCGCTCGGAGCTCGGCGCGCGGCTGCTTGCCGCCGTGCCGGCGGTCGCCGTAGCGCTGTTCCTGGTGATCGAGGGCGGCCTCGTGTTCGCCTTCGGCCTGTTCGTGCTCGGCTGCATCTGCCTGCACGAGCTCTACGGCATGTTCGGCCGCGCCCATCCCGTGCGCCTGGCCGGGTTCCTGGCGCTCGCCGGGCTGCTAGCGGCGGCGCTGTACGGCAGTCAGTTCCAGGTACTGCTCGTGCTCGCCGTGACGCTGCCGTTGCTGTTCGGCCTCACGCTGCTGCAGCCGCACCCGAGTGTCGGCGGACTGTCGGTGACGCTGCTGGGCGTCTATTGGATCGGCCTGGCGCTGGCGCACGCGGTGCTGCTGCGCGGGCTGCCACACGGGCAGGGCATCGTCATCGACGTGCTCGTCGGCACGTTCCTCGGCGATACCGGTGCGTACTTCGGCGGCAAGATGTTCGGCAAACGCCCGCTGGCGCCGCAGATCTCGCCGAACAAGACGGTGGAGGGACTGCTGATCGGCATGGTCTGCACGGTGTTGGCCGTGTGGATCGCCGGGCGCTATCAGGAATGGCTGCCGGGGACGCACGCGATCGTGCTCGGCATCGGCGTGGCGCTCGTCGCGCCGATCGGCGACCTGTTCGAGTCGTTCGTCAAGCGCGAGGCGCGCACGAAGGACTCAGGCGGCCTGTTCGGCGCGCACGGCGGCGCGCTCGACCGCCTCGACGCCGTGCTGTTCGCCGCCGTCGTCGGCTACTACATCTGGGCCGCGTACGCCTGACGGCCGTGTCCCGCACGCGAGAATCTCGCCGCGTGCGCTGGACATCTCCACTCGCCGCGATATAGCGTGTCAACCCACCGAGGGCTCTGAACGTCAGGAGAGGGAGATCATGCAGCTAGCGAGCGGTGTGCAGTGACGCTGGACGCCTGCCCGACGGGCGGCGAGGCGACGGCTCGCGCGCGGCCCGGGCGGCTGTCTGGCGCCAGGCGCCTGCTCCTGGCCGGTGCGCTCGCGACGGCCATGCTCGCCGTGAGCGCCGTCGGCGCCTCGGCCGTGATCGTCCACCTCGCCAACGGCAGCCCGCTCAGCTACCAGCCGCTGCGCGGCGCGCCCACGCTGCCCGCCGGCCCGCTCAGCGCGCAGTCGCTGGCTGCCTCCTCGAACCTGATCTACCACGGCGGTCCGGTGATGACCTCGAACACCAACTACGCCTTCTACTGGGCGCCGAGCGGCTCGCCGGCGTACCCGGCGGGATACCAGTCGGGCGTCAACCGGTACCTGGAAGACCTCGCGCACGACAGCGGAGGCGAACAGAACGTCGACTCGGTCGCCACGCAGTACGCCAACGCCGGCGGCGAAGCGGTCGCCTATGACTCGCATTTCGCCGGCGCGATCGTCGACACCGCCCCATATCCCAAGAACGGCTGCAAAAAGGCCACGATCTGCCTCACCGACGCCCAGCTGAAGGCCGAGCTCGCCAGTTACGTCACCGCCCATGGTCTGCCGCACGACCTCGCGCACGAGTACTTCGTGCTGACGGCGCCGAACGTGGAGGACTGCTTCGAAGCCTCCGGCGCGGAATGCTCGGCGGGCAGCAGCGTTGCCACATACTGCGCCTATCACGGTAGCTTCGCCTCCGCAGGCGGCGAGATCGTGTACTCGAGCGACCCGTACGTGACGGGCATCAGCGGTTGTGACGACGGCGAACACCCCAACGGCGCGCCCTCCGATGGAGCGCTCGAGGGCGGCCTCAGCCACGAGCACAACGAGTCGATCACCGATCCGGAACTGAACGCCTGGTACGGGCCGGAAGGCAACGAGAACGGCGACAAATGCCGCACGTTCCAAGCGGCCAGCGAATTCGGCACGCCGCTCGGGACGGCGCCCGACGGCGCGCGCTACAACCAGCTCGTCAACGGCCGCGAGTACTGGTACCAGCAGGAGTGGAGCAACGAAGAAAGCGCGTGCAGGCAGCGTATGGCCGTCGGCACGCCGCAGGTGACCAAGCTGGGGCCGAAAGCAGGCGCCGCCGCGGGGGGCGACTCGGTGACGATCACCGGCAGCGGGTTCGCACAAGCGAGCGCTGTGCACTTCGGCACGACGGCGGCGACGAGCTTCGTCGTCAAATCCGGCGCCTCGATCTCGGCGCTGGCGCCGGCGGGCACGTCGGGAACCGTGGACGTGACCGTCACCGCCCCGGGAGGGACGAGCGCGACGACGAGCGCGGACCTCTACAGATACAAGCCGCCGACCGTCACGAGCGTGACGCCGAACAGCGGCCCGCGCGTCGGCGGCACGAGCGTGACGATCACCGGCAGCGGCTTCGCCCTGGGCTCGGCGACGACGTTCAAGTTCGCCGCCGGGGCGGCCACGGCGGTCGATTGCGCATCGACGAGCGTTTGCACGGCGGTCTCGCCGCCGCACGGGACGGCCGCGGCGGTCGACGTGAAGGCCAAAGTGGCTTCCTACGGCAGTCCCAAGAGCGCTCCCGCCGACCAGTTCACGTACTTCTAGACCACGCCACGTAGCGCCCCTAGCGTGCGCGAACGCGACGTCCGGCGCGCCCCTCGCGTCGCGGCCGGTGAGCGCTTGCTGTAGCGTCCGGGTTCGTGAACGAAGACGACGATCAGCGAGCGGACGACCTCGAGCGCGTGCTCGACGAGGGCGATCTGGCGCGCGCGACGAAGATGGCGAAGAAG
>DASYKG010000035.1:0-70044 GCA_035995645.1 Solirubrobacteraceae bacterium | reverse complement strand
CGGGCGCTCCGCCGGCCCGTGCGTTCCGCGCCAGCGCCAGGCGAGCTGAAGCCAATGCTCTCCACCATCCTCAACGCCTTCCAGGTCGCGGACATCCGCAAGAAGATCGCCATCACGGCGGGTCTTCTGCTCGTCTACCGCGTCGGCTCGCACATACCTGTGCCGGGCGTCAACCTCACGGCCGTCAACAACATCCAGAAGCAGTTCGGCGGCTCGAACATCCTCGGGCTGCTCAACCTGTTCTCGGGCGGAGGCCTGTCGCGCATCGCGATCTTCGCGCTCGGGATCATGCCCTACATCACGTCCTCGATCATCCTGCAGCTGTTGCAGGTCGCGGTGCCCTCGTTGGAGAAGCTCTCCAAGGAAGGCGAGGTCGGGCAGGCGCGGATCACGCAGTACACCCGCTACCTCACCGTCGGGCTCGCGTTCGCGCAGTCGATCGGCTACGTCTTCCTGTTTCACACGCTGCAGGCGAAAGCCGGCGAATCGGTCGTCACGCACTTCGACGCGCCGCACATCTTCCTGATCGTCATCTGCCTGACGACCGGCTGCGTGCTGCTGATGTGGATCGGCGAGCTGATCACCCAGCGCGGCATCGGCAACGGCATCTCGCTGCTGATCTTCGCCTCGATCGTCGCGCGCCTGCCCAGCGGCATCCAGACGTGGTGGACCTCCCAGGACCAGGTCTTCAAGGTGATGATGCCCTTCCTCGTGCTCGCCGTCGTCGCCGGCATCGTCTTCGTGCAGGAAGGCCAGCGGCGGATTCCCGTGCAGTATGCAAAGCGCGTGATCGGCAGGCGCATGACCGAAGGCGGCCAGACCTACCTGCCGCTGCGCGTGAACATGGCCGGCGTGATCCCCGTGATCTTCGCCGCGAGCATCATGGCCTTCCCGCCGACCGTCGGGCAGCTAGTGAAAACGCACTGGGGGCAGCAGATCTCCGACTTCTTCTCGCCCAACGGCTGGCACTACGTCGTCGGCGAGTCGCTGTTCATCATGGCGTTCACGTACTTCTACACGGCAGTCACGTTCAACCCGGTCGACCAGGCCGACAACCTGAAGAAGTACGGCGGCTTCATCCCCGGCGTGCGCCCCGGCCGGCCGACAGCCGAATTCCTAGACCGCATCCTCGCGCGCCTGACGTTCCCCGGCGCGCTGTTCCTCGCGCTGGTCGCTGCGCTGCCGACGATCCTCATCGCGCGCACACATCAGAACATCCCGCTCGGAGGCACCTCGCTGCTGATCGTCATCGGCGTCGCGCTGGAAACGATGAAGCAGCTCGAGGCGCAGCTGATGATGCGAAGTTACGAGGGCTTCCTGAAGTAATCGACCGGGGGCACGTCGGGAGGGGCCAGCGCCCCTTCCCGCGCCGGTGCGAGGGGTTCTTCAAGCAGTCGGGCTGGCAGCGCAACGGATAGGCTGCCTCGCACTTGTCGGAGTTGAATCTCATCCTGCTCGGGCCGCCGGGCGCGGGGAAGGGCACGCAGGCCGAGCGCCTGCGTGAGGACTTCGCGCTGCCGCACATCTCCACCGGCGACATGCTGCGCGCGGAGGTCGCGCAGGGCAGCGATCTCGGCCGTGAGGCCAAGCGCTACATGGACGCAGGCGACTTGGTGCCCGACGAGGTGATCATCGGCATGATCATCAAGCGCGTCGAAGCGCCCGACGCCGCCGACGGCTTCCTGCTCGACGGCTTCCCGCGCAACGAGCAGCAGGCTGACGCGCTTGCCGAGGCGCTGACCGGTCTCGGCAGGCGGCTCAGCGCGGCGCTGCTGATCGAGGTGCCCGACGACGAGCTCGTGCGTCGCTTGGCCGGGCGGCGCGTGTGCGTGAAGAACCCCAGCCACATCTACCACGTCGAGTTCGACCCGCCCAAGCACGACGGCGTGTGCGATCAGGACGGCTCGCGCCTGGTCCAGCGAGACGACGACAAGGAGGAGACCATCCGCAGGCGCCTGCAGGTCTACCACTCCCAGACCGAGCCGCTGATCGACTACTACGACCGCGCCGGCCTGCTGCGCCGCTTCGACGGCACGCGTCACCCCGACGAGGTGCACGCGCGCATCCGTGCGACCGTTGCGACGCTGCGCCTGGAGGAGAAGCTCTAGGGCTCCAGCTAAGCTCCGCAGGTGATCATCAAGAAGTCCGCAGAGGAGATCGAGAAGATGGCGCGCGCGGGCGAGATCCTCGTGGCGACGCTGGAAGAGGTCGCGTCGAAAGTGGCCCCCGGCGTGAGCACAGAGGAGCTCGATCGCGACGCCGAGCGCCTGATCCGCTCGCGTGGCGCCGTGCCGACGTTCAAGGGCTACCGCGGCTTTCCCGGCTCGATCTGCGCATCGCCCAACGCGATGGTCGTGCACGGCATCCCCGGCCCGTATCGCCTGAAGGACGGCGACATCATCTCGATCGACGTCGGCGTGACGCTCGACGGCTGGGTCGCCGACGCCGCGCGCACGCTCGCCGTCGGCGAGATCGGCGCGCGCGAGCAGAACCTCCTGCGCGCGACCGAGGCGTCGCTGCTGGCGGGCGCGGCCGAGTGCCGCGCGGGCAACCGCATGGGAGACATGTCAAACGCCATCCAGCGCGTCGCCGAGGGCGCCGGCCTGTCGGTCGTGCGCTCGCTCGTCGGGCACGGCGTCGGGCGCAGCATGCACGAGGACCCGCAGGTCCCCAACTACGGAAAGCCGGGCAAGGGGCCGCTGCTGCAGGAGGGCATGGTGCTCGCGGTCGAGCCGATGACGACCGCCGGCACCGACGCCGTTCGCGTCGGCGGCGACGGCTGGGCGATCTTCTCCCAGGACGGCTCGCCGGCGGCGCATTTCGAGTTCACCATCGCGATCACCGGCGACGGGCCGAGGGTGCTCACACCGTGGCACCTGCCCGCCGCCGCGCGCGCGGGCGAGCACGCTCCGCAGGGCGCCGCGAGCACCTAGGAGTTGCTACCATCAGGAGTCCTGCTCGATGCGAGTGCATGTTCGCGATCGGGCGATCTCCACGACTTGGTAGCGGCGGCCGCAACGGCAGCCAGAGCCAGGTCGCGGAACCCAGCCGCCGAAAGGGATCATGAAGGTAAGACCGTCGGTCAAGCCGATGTGCGAGAAATGCAAGATCATTCGCCGCCACGGGGTGGTGCTGGTGATCTGCCAGAACAAGCGCCACAAGCAGCGTCAAGGATGAGCGCTTAATGGCACGCATCGCAGGGATCAACCTCCCCTTGAACAAGCGCTCGGAGATCGGGCTGACCTACATCTACGGGATAGGTCGCGCGACCTCCAACAAGATCCTCGCGCAGGTGGGCGTCAGCCCGGACACGTACATCCGCGACCTCACCGAGGACGAGGTCGCCAAGCTGCGCGACGCGATCGACGACGGCTACGCGGTCGAGGGCGACCTTCGCCGCGAGCGCTCGCAGGACATCAAACGACTTCAGGAGATCGCGTGCTATCGCGGTCTGCGCCACCGTCGCGGGCTCCCCGTGCGCGGGCAGAAGACGAAGACCAACGCGCGCACGCGCAAGGGGCCCAAGCGGATGCAGGTCGCAGGCAAGAAACGCGCGGGTAAGAAGTAGTGCCCGCCGCACCCAAACGCGCCCGCGGCCGGCGCAAGCCGAAAAAGAACATCCCCGTCGGGCAGGCGCACATCAAGACTTCGTTCAACAACACGATCGTCTCGCTGACGGACACGACGGGCAACGTGATCGCCTGGGAGTCCGCCGGAGGCGCCGGCTTCAAGGGCTCGCGCAAGTCGACGCCGTTCGCCGCGCAGGTGACCGCCGACGCCGCCGCGCGCAAGGGCCTGGAGCAGGGCCTGCAGAAGGTGGAGGTCTACGTCAAGGGCCCCGGCTCCGGCCGCGAGACGGCAATCCGCTCGCTGCAGGCCGCCGGCCTGGAGGTGACGGGCGTCAAGGACGTGACCCCGCAGGCCCACAACGGTTGTCGCCCGCGTAAGCGCCGGAGGGTCTAGAGATGGCCAGAGACACAGGACCACAGTGCAAGCAGTGCCGCCGCGAGGGACAGAAGCTGTTCCTCAAGGGCGAGCGCTGCCTGACGGACAAGTGCGGCGTCGAGCGCCGCTCCTATCCGCCGGGCGAGCACGGCCGCGGGCGCATGAAACAGAGCGAGTACCGCGTGCAGCTGCGCGAGAAGCAGAAGGCCAAGCGCTACTACGGCGTGCTCGAGAAACAGTTCGCCGGCTACTACGAGAAGGCCTCGCGCCAGACGGGCATCACCGGCGAGAACCTGCTCGCGATGCTGGAGTGCCGTCTGGACAACGTCTTGGTGCGTCTCGGCTTCGCGGCATCGCGCCGCCAGGCGCGCCAGCTGATCCGCCACGGCCATTGGACGGTCAACGGCCGGCGGGTGAACATCCCCAGCTATCAGGTGCGCCCGGGCGAGGTGATCGCGATCAAGGCGGAGACACCGGCCACGCAGGTGGTCAGGGACGCCACCGAGCTCACCGGACAGATTCCCGCGTGGCTGCAGGCCGACCATGAGTCACTCACGGCCAAGGTGCTGCGCAAGCCGGAGCGACGCGAGGTCGCCGCGCCGGTGCAGGAGCAGCTCATCGTCGAGCTGTACTCGAAGTAGTTAGTCAGCAGGACCCTTCAAGCGCCTTGCCCGCACTGGGCGAGGATCCCGAGCCGGCCGTCCTCTGACGCCGGTGCGACACCAAAACGACGTTAGGACTCTGATGCTCGACTTCCAAATCCCCCGGATCACAAGCGAGTCCGTGGAGCAGAACCGTGGCACGTTCACGATCGAGCCGCTTGACCGCGGATTCGGCTACACGTTCGGAAACTCGCTGCGCCGCGTATTGCTCTCGTCCCTCTCCGGGGCGGCCGTCACGAGCGTGCGAATCGAGGGCGTCGCCCACGAGTTCTCGACGATCAACGGCGTCAAGGAGGACGTGACCGACATCGTGCTCAACCTCAAGGGCGTCGTCTGTCGCATGCACTCCGACGCCAGCGAGGTCGAGGCGCCGCTCGTCGTCAGCGGGCCCGGCGAGATCACGGCGAAGGACATCGACCTGCCCGCCGGCGTGGAGATCCTCAACCCCGACATCCACATCGCGACGCTCGAGAAGAAAACCAAGCTCGAGCTGTACATGACGATCGGCCGCGGCCGCGGCTACCGCCCGGCCGAGGAGAACAAGTCCTCCGACCAGCCCATCGGCGTGATCCCGATCGACTCGATCTTCTCGCCCGTGCGCCGCGTCGCCTACGCGGTCGAGCAGGCGCGCGTCGGCCAGAAGACCGACTTCGACAAGCTCACGCTGGACATCGAGACGGACGGCTCGATCGACCCGCAGGCCGCGCTGCGCGAGGCCGCCGAGCTGCTGATCAGCCAGCTGGCGATCTTCACCGACGCCGACCGCATCCAAGAGCTGCGCGCGACTCCCGGCGGACAGCTCGACGGCCACGGCCTGGCAGTGGGCGGCGGCGCCGCGCCGGCGCTGCAGGGCGAGGAGTACAGCATCCTGATCGAGGAGCTGGAGCTGGGCGTGCGCTCGTACAACTGCCTCAAGCGCGCCGGCATCCAGACGGTCGGCGACCTGATCTCAAAGTCCGAGGCCGAGCTCAACGCGATCCCCAACTTCGGCAAGAAGTCGATCGACGAGGTCATCGAAACGCTGCACACCCGCGGCCTGGATCTTCGCCAGGACTGAGAAAGCCGCCGCGGCCGTTTAGACTTCCGCTTCGCCCATGAGACATCAGCGCAAAAAACACCAGCTCAGCCGCGACAGCGCGCATCGCAAGTCGCTGCTGATGAACCTGAGCAAGGAGATCATCGAGCACGAGCGGATCAAGACGAGCGAGGCGAAGGCCAAGGCGGTCAAGCCGGAGGTCGAGAAACTGATCACGCTCGCCAAGCGCGGCGACCTGCACGCGCGCCGGCAGGCGCTGTCGACGCTCTCGCAGGACAAGTTCGCCGTGCACAAGCTGTTCGAGGATCTCGCGCCGCGCTACGCCGACCGCCCGGGCGGCTACACGCGCATCCTCAAGCTCGGTCCGCGCAAGAGCGACGCGACCGAGATGGTCTTCATCGAGCTGGTCTGACGTCGCTGGCCGATCTTCGATCGGTGGCGCGCGCTGCGGGGATGGTCACGAAGCTGACGCTCGAGTACGACGGCGCGGGCTTCGCCGGCTGGGGACGCCAGCCGGGCCAGCGCACCGTGCAGGAGGTGATCGAGCGCGCGCTGCGCACGGTGCTCGGACAGACCGCCGCCGACGGCAGGCCGCTGACGCTCACGGTCGCCGGTCGCACCGACCGCGGCGTGCACGCCTGGGGGCAGGTCGCCAGCTACTGCCACGAGGCCGTCGACCCGCTGCGCCTGAACGGGCTGCTCGACGACGACGTGGCGATCCTGCGCGCCGAGCCGGCGCCCGAGGGCTTTGACGCGCGCCGTGACGCGCTCAGCCGCACGTACTGCTACCGCGTGCTCGCGCGCCGCGCCCGCAGCGTGTTCGCGCGCAACACCGCCTTCTGGTGGACCGGCGAGCTCGACACCGAGGTCCTGAGGCACTGCGCGAGCCTGCTCGTCGGCAAGCACGACTTCACCGCCTTCACGCCGCGCGATACCGAGCACAGCTGGTTTCAGTGCAAGGTCAGCCGCGCCGAGTGGCGCCGCGACGGCGACAGCCTGGAGTTCTGGATCGAGGCCGACATGTTCCTGCGCCACATGAACCGCGTGCTCGTGGGCACGATGCTCGATGTCGCCTGCGGCCAGGCGACCGTCGAGCAGTTCGCGGGCCTGCTCGACGGCAGGCCGCGCGAACAGGCGGGAAGGACCGCGCCCGCGCATGGCTTGGCGCTGGCGAGCGTGGCCTATGCGTAGGGGCTGGCACCTATGCTGGGGGAGCCGATGCTGAACGTGCTGCTGACAAACGACGATGGGATCGAGGCCGAGGGCCTGCAGGCGATGCGCAGCGCGCTCGCGGCGCTCGACGGCGTCCGCCTGGCCGTCATCGCGCCCGACGGCAACCGCTCGGCGATGGCGCGTTCGATCACCACGCGTAGGCCGCTGTGGGTCGCCGAGGTCCCGTTCGCCGACGGCTCGGTCGGCTACGCCACCGACGGCACGCCGGTGGACTGCGTGCGGCTTGCGAGGCTCGGCCTGATCGAAGACTTCGACGCGCAGCTGGTCGTGGCCGGCATCAATCACGGCGCGAACCTCGGCGACGACATCACCTACTCGGGCACGGTCGCCGCCGCGCTGGAGGGCGTCGTCCTCGGCCTGCCGTCGATCGCCGTCTCACAGCAGTCCGGAGCGCGCGCGCTTGACTACCGCTTCGACGGCGGCTTCGGCTTCGACGTCGCCGCCGACTTCGTCGCGCGGCTGGTCGGGCGCATCGAGGACGTGCCGCTGCCGGCGACGACGCTGCTCAACGTCAACGTGCCCGCCGGCGAGCCCAGCGGCGTGGAGGTCACGAGCCTGGGCAAGCGCATCTACCGCGACGAGCTCAAGCTCGAGCGCGAGGAGGAGCATCGCCGCCGCTACTGGATCTACGGCTCTGACCCGGGCTTCCACGACGAGCCGGGCACCGACCTGGCGGCTGTCGCCGCCGGGCGGATCGCCGTCACGCCGATCCACTTCGACCTGACCGATCGCGCCGGCCTGCAGGCGCTCAAGGGCTTCGATTTGAACGATCTGCTCGCGCCCGTCACGCGCGAGACGCCGTGAGCGCTGCGCAGACGCCGCCAAAGACGCGCGCTCGAGCGCAAGAGCTGCACAAGCTGCTCGAGTACCACTCGCGCCGCTACTACGTGCTCGACGACCCGGAGATCGGCGACGACGAGTACGACGCGCTGCTTGACGAGCTGCGCTCGATCGAGCGCGAGCACCCCGAGCTGCTCAGTGCCGACTCGCCGACTCAGCGCGTCGGCGGCGAGCCGGTCAGCCGCCTGGAGAAAGTCGAGCACCTGGAGCCGATGCTGTCGCTCGGCAACGTGCGCTCCGAGGGGGAGCTGCGCGCGTGGGTCGAGCGGATGCGCAACCACCTCGCGCGCGAGGGCATCTCCGAGCCGGACTTCCAGTACGTCGTCGAGCCGAAGATCGACGGGCTGGCGATCAGCCTGGTCTATCGCGATGGCGTGCTGGAGCGCGGTGCGACGCGCGGAAACGGCGAGATCGGCGAGGACGTCACGCACAACCTGCGCACGATCGCCGCGATTCCCCTGGCGGTTGACGACGCGCCGTCGCTCGTGGAGGTGCGCGGCGAGGTCTACATGTCACTTGCCGACTTCACGGCGCTGAACGAGCGCCGTGCCGAAGCCGGCCAGTCGACGTTCATGAACCCGCGCAACTCGGCCGCCGGCACGATCCGCCAGCTCGACCCGGCCGATGCCGCCAAGCGGCCGCTGTCGATCTGGTGCTACCAGGTGGGCGTCACCGACGGCCTGACCTTCGAGTGCCACTCGCAGGCGCTGGAGTGGTTGCGCGAGCACGGCTTCCGCGTCAACCCCGACGTGAAGGTGCTGGGCAGCGAGGACGACGTGATCGCGCAGTGCCTGCAGTGGCAGCAGCGTCGCGGAGAGCTGGACTTCGAGATCGACGGCGTCGTCGTGAAGGTCGACGACCTCGCGCTGCAGCGCCGGCTCGGCTCTGTCGGGCGCGACCCGCGCTGGGCTGTCGCGTGGAAGTTCCCGCCGACGACCGCCGTGACTCGGCTGGAGAAGGTGATGTGGAACGTCGGCAAGTTCGGCGACATGCGCCCCTACGCGGTGCTCGAGCCGGTGGTCGTCGGCGGCGTGCGCATCGGCATGGCGACGTTGCACAACGAGGAGGATCTGGCGCGCAAGGACATCAGGCCGGGCGAGGAGGTGATCGTGCTGCGCGCCGGCGACGTGATCCCGCAGGTCGTCTCGCCGGCACCGCACGTCGTCGAGCAGAAGGGCCGCCCGCGACGCCCGAAGCCGCCGGCCAAGTGCCCGTTCTGCGCCACGCCGACGATCAAGGCCGAGGGGGCGGTGTTCACGAAGTGCCCCAACCCGCTGTGCCCGGGGCGCGCGTGGCAACTGCTCAAGCACTTCGTATCGCGCGGCGCGATGGACATCGACGGCCTCGGCGAGAAGCAGGTGGCGATGCTGCAGGAGCGTGGGCTCGTGAGCACGGCGGGCGACTTCTACCGGCTCACTGAAGCGCAGCTCGTCGAGCTGGAGGGCTTCGGCGAGCTGTCGGCGCAGAACCTGCTGAAGGCGCTGGAGCGCTCGAAGGAGCGTCCGTTCGCGCGCGTGCTGTTCGCGCTCGGCATCGAGGAGGTCGGCGAGGTGACCGGCCGCAACATCGCCCAGCGCTTCCGCGACATCGACACGCTGCTCGGCGCTTCAGAGCAGGAGATCGAGCAGACGCCGGGGATCGGCGCGAAGATGGCGACGTCGATCCGCGCACAGCTCGACGACGAGCGCATGCGCGAGCTGATCGCCGACCTGCGCGAGCTCGGCCTGCGCTTCGCCGAGGATGGCCCAGCTCCCTCGCAGGGTCCACTCAACGACAAGACGCTCGTGCTGACCGGCACGCTGCCCGACTGGTCGCGCGAGCAGGCGACAGAACGGATCATGGCCGCCGGCGGGCGCGTGACCACTTCGGTTTCCAAGAAGACCGACTACCTCGTCGCCGGCGAGAGCGCCGGGTCAAAGCTGGCCAAGGCCGAGCGGATGGGCGTGCCGGTGCTCGACGAGGCGGGGCTGCGCGAGCTGCTCGGTCAGTAGCCGGCCAGCGTGATCGTCATGTGGTCTTGGATCAAATGCGCGAGCGTCGTTGAGATGCCGTCGTTGAAGAACGCGAAAGCGAGCAGGTGCCCGTTGACGGCCTGGCAGTAGCCGACGAGGTTGGAGTAGCCGGTCAGCGTGCCCGTCTTGCCCTGACAGCGCCCGGAGGCGGCCGTGCCGCGCATGCGCCTTTCCAGCGTTCCCGTGTGTCCGGCGATCGCCATGCTGTTGCGCAGGATCGCGCCGGTCGGCGTGGGGGCGAGAGTCACGAGCAGGTCGGCGACCTGGTAGGTGGAGGTGCGGTTGCCTTCTGACAGGCCCGAGCCGTCGACGACGCGGGGGTGGATGGCCAGCAGCGCGGAGATCGTCTGGCTGACCACGCCAGCGCCGGCGGCGGTCGTCCCGGCGCCCCCGGCCGCGGCGCCGAGATCCTTCAGCAGCGTCTCGGCGAAGAAGTTGTCCGACGGCGGCAGCATCAGCCCGAGCAGCTGCTGCACCGTCGGCGAGCTGACCTGCGCGAGTTGGGCAGAGCCCGCTGGAGCGGTGGCGGCGCCGCTCGCTCCGCGGATGCTCACGCCGGCGTTCTTCAGCATCGCCCACAGCTTGCGCGCGGCGTAGGCGGCCGGGGCGTGGGCGATCTTTTCCGCGCCGCTGGCCCCGCGGTCGAACGCCAGGCCGCTGAGCGTGCCTTCCAAGAACGGGTCTTGCGCGTAGCCGCTGGACGGCTCGCCGCGCTGGGCGTCGAAGTCCGACTCATCGCCGTAGATCGAGCCGCGAATCGCGTGGATGCCGTCGACGTGGACCAGCTGGGAGACGAGCGTGGAGATGCTCGCGCCGGCGCCGCCGTAGTGATTGCGGATGAACGGCGTGTCGCCGAACGTCGGGTCGCCGCCGCCGTGCAGGTACAGATCGCCTTCCCACACACCCGTAGGGCTGAGCTGGCCGGTTCCGAGCACCGTCGTCGACAGGCGCGCCGTCGGGCCGAGGCGCTGCAGCGCGGTCGTGGCGGTGTACAGCTTCTGCACCGACGCCGGCGGGCGCATCGCGGTGGCGCGCAGCGAGAACAGCGCCTGTTTGGCCGTGAGGTCATAGACGTAGGCGCTCGAGCGTGAGCCCGATATCTGCATCTGCCGCGCCAGATCGCCCTGCAGGGGACCCAGCGTGCCGGCTGCACCGGCCGCCGCCGGCAGCGCGACGCAGCCGATCGCGACCGCCGCGACGAGAGTGGCGAGCGCGGCGCGGAGAGCTTTGATCGACGACCGCGAAGGCAAAGCGACGGGCTTCTGGGTCATGCGTCCCTTAGAATCAAGTAGGGATGGGCAAGGTTGTCAAGCTGGAACCAACGGACAAGGCGAAGGTTGCGGCGAAGAAGCGCAGGGCGAGCCTGAGCTCGGCCCGCGGCGTCGGACGTAACGGATCGGTCGATCGGCGCCGGCGTCCGAGGCGCCACAAGACGGCTCTGGTGCTCGGTGGTGGCGGCTTCACGGGCGGCGTGTATGAGATCGGCGCGCTGCGAGCGCTCGATCTGCTGGCGGTCAACAGCAGCGTCAACCAGTTCGACGTCTACGTCGGCACCTCCGCCGGCGCGTTCATCGCCGCGCTGAGCGCCAACGGCGTGACCCCCGAGGAGATGATGCGCGTGGTCACGCGTCAGGGCAAAGCGCCGTTCAAAGACATCGGCCTCAACGACCTGCTGCGCCCCAACCTGCTCGAGTTCGCACGCAAGGGCGCCGTGCTGCCGTTTCGCGCCCTGTCGCTGGCGCGCCAGGTGGTCTCCCAGCGCGGCGGCGTGTCGTTGATGGACGTGGTGCTGGGCTTCGCCGAGGGGCTGCCCTCGGGCGCGTACACGGGTGCGGGGATCGAGTCCTACCTGCACGAGGTGCTCTCAGAGCCCGGGCGCTCCGACGACTTCCGCGAGCTGGCGTGCGAGCTGTACCTCACCGCGACGGACCTCGACACGTGCGAGCGCGTGGTGTTTGGCGTGGACGGCGCCGACGACGTGCCGATCTCCACCGCCGTGCGCGCATCGGGCGCCCTGCCGATGGTCTATGCGCCGGTGCGCATCGGCGATCGCGAGCTGATCGACGGCGGGATGGTCTCGACGACGAACCTCGACATCGCCGTCGAGGCGGGGGCCAAGCTGATCGTCGTGATCAACCCGATCGTTCCGTTCGTCAACGACTTCGCCGAGCAGGTCAGGACGCTGCGCGGCACGCGTCCGCGCCGCGTCTCGGACATGGGCTTCCCGCAGATCGGCTACCAGGCGTTCAAGCTCGTCGCGCACCAGCGGCTGCACGAACTGGCCAAGAGCTGGGAGCGCCGCTATCCGGGCGTGGACATCGTGCTGATCGAGCCCGAGCCGACCGACGAGCTGATGTTCCAGACGTCGATGATGAACTTCGCCTCGCGCGTGGAGATCGCGCGCCACGGCTTCGAGTCGGTGACCAAGCACCTCGCCGAGGAATACGAGCGTTACTCGGCGGTCGCCGAGCGTCACGGCATCGACATCTCCGGCACGCGCGTGCGCAGGGTCGTCGAGCACTTCGACGCGGAGCCCGAGCAGGTCAGCGCCTGGCGCAAGATCCTCGAGGGCACGACCGGCACGTTGCTGCGCCAGTCCGGCTCAGCCAGCTAGCTCGCGGCTGCGCCGGGCGCCAACAGAGCTTTGTCTATGGCGGCCAGCAACCGCGTCGTGGCGGCGCTCTTGCGGATGCCGATGCGCACGTGCTGGGGCTCGCCGAGCGCGTCGCCTTCGGCGATGAGCACCCCCGACTGCGCCAGTCGCCCCGCCAGCTCCCCTCCGCTCACGCCGGGATGCGCCGCCCACACGAAGTTGGCCTGGCTGTCGGCGACCTCGAAGCCGCGCTCGCGCAGGCCCTCGGTCAGGCGCGGGCGCTCCTCGCTGATCGCCTGCACGTGCCCGGCGAGCAGATCCGAGCACGTGCGCAGGGCCTCCAGCGCTCCCGCCTGCGACACCTCCGAGACGCCGAGGTCGGGCTCGAGCTCTGCCAGCAGGTCCTGTGAGCCGGGGCCACCGATCGCATAGCCGACGCGAAGGCCGGCGAGCCCCCAGGCCTTCGAGAAGCTGCGAAAGACGAGCAGGCGCGGATGGTGCTCGAGCAGCTGCAGCGACGAGTTGGTGGGCTGGGCGTCGACGAACTCCACGAGCGACTCGTCGAGCAGCACGGCGACACCCTCGGGGATCCCCTGCAGCAGCCGTTCGAGCTCGCCCGTGGAGAGCAGCTCGCCGGTCGGATCGTTTGGGCTCGCGATGGCGATCACGCGAGTCGTCGGCTCCTTGGCAGCCTCGATCAGCGCGTCGACGCCGCCGGTGATCGGCACGGCGCGGCCGTGCGCGCGTCGCGCCATGATCGGGTAGAGGGGGTAGGAGGGCCACGTCGTCAGCAGCTGCTGGCCGGGCTCGATCAGCGCGCGCGTGGCAGAGCTGAGCAGCTCGGCAGCGCCGTTGCCGAGGATCAGGCGCGCGGGGTCTACCTGCAGGCTGGCTGCGAGCTCGTCGCGCAGCTCAGAGCCGCGCACGTGTGGATAGCGGTGCAGCCCGCGCCGGGCGACGAACGTGATCGCGTTGACGATGCGCGGGTTGGGCAGCTCGGGCCAGGTGGTCTGGGAGAGGTCGAGCGTGTCGACACGCGTGAGCGCTTTGCGCCGGCGCTCGGCGGCTTCCTCGCGCAAGCCCGCGTTGATCTCGTCCTCGGACATTCCTTCGAACTGGCGGTAGTAGTCGAGCAGACCCACGGCAGGCCCGTTCTAGCAGCAGGCGTCGGGCGCGATCCGCCGTCGGCTCGCCGCGGAAGCCACGCCGCTCATCCCTGGCCGTTGCCGGACATGGTGACCGAGCCGGGGCCGTGGATGACGACGAACCAGAACGCGAAGCCGAGCCCGCAGACGATCGCGGTGGTGCCGAAGATCCGGCCCATGATCCCCGTTCGCTGGTCGTGGCCGGCGGCACGACGCACGAGTATCCATGCCTGATCGAGGCGTTTGAGCAGCGACAGGCTGCCGAACAGGAATACGAACAGCGCGACGAAGGAGACGAGGATGCCGACGCCGACGCTGCCTGAGAGGTAGTCCATCTGCGAGCCGACCCACAGACACGCCAGCGGGATCGGTCCCCAGCAGAGCAGGCTGAGGAAGATCATCGCCGCCACCATCGCGCCGGCGAGCGAGCCGTCCACGCGCTGGCGCTTCTCGCTGCCGCGCTCGGGCAGCTTGCGAAAGCGCACCGGCGCCGTGCCGGGACGGCGTCCGACGAACAGGCCTCCGTTGTCGCTGGGATCGCTGCGCATCAGTCTCTATGTTCGCAGTTAACGCAGCGCTTCCGGCGCGCTCGCGCCAGCGGGCCGCGCCGGCTGGTCTGGTGCTTGTCGGCGATGACGTCTCAGCCCGCGTAGAGGGCGTCGAACAGCTCGGCGTACTTCTCGTTGACGACGTTGCGCTTGACCTTCAGCGTGGGCGTCAGCTCGCCCGTGGCCTGCGACAGGTCGTGGTCGAGGATCACGAACTTCTTGACCTGCTCGACCTGCGCGTATTTGGCGTTGGCGCGGTCGACCTCCTGCTGGATCAGCGCGCGCACCTGCTCGCTGCGCGCGAGCGATGGGATGTCCGTCGGCAGGTCGTGCTCACCGGCGTAGATCGGGATCTCCTCCTCGTCGAGCGTGATCAGCACGACGGGGTAGGGGCGCGCGTCGCCGTGCATTACGGCCTGGGAGATCCAGCGACACTGCTTGAGGTCGTTCTCGATGTTCGCCGGCGTGAGGTTCTTGCCGCCGGCGGTGATGATGATGTCCTTCTTTCGCCCGGTGATCGACAGGTAGCCGTCCTCGTCGATCGAGCCGAGGTCGCCGGTGTGCAGCCAGCCCTGCTCAACGGCGCCGAAGCTGGCGTCGGCGTTGTTGTGATAGCCGGCGAAGATGTTCGCGCCTTTGACGAGGATCTCGCCGTCGTCGGCGATCTTCAGCTCGACGCCTGGCAGCGCGCGCCCGACGGTGCCGAAGCGGTGGTGCTCGACGGTCGACGTCGTCGCCGCAGTCGCCGTCTCGGTCATGCCGTAGCCCTCGAGCACGGGCACGCCGCACGCCCAGAAGAACTCGAGGATCTCACGGGCGATCGGCGCGGCGCCGCTGGTCGCGTGGCGCACGCTGCCGCCGAAGATCGCGCGGACGTTCTTAAAGAGCTGCTCGTCGGCTTCGTCGAAGGGCTTCTGCAGCTCCTGCGGGACCGCTTCGCCGCGGTTGATCATGTCGCGGACCTTCGCGCCGAGCTTGATCGCGGCCTCCGCGCGCGCCTGCTCCTCTGGCCCCTGCGCCTCGATCGCGCCGTGGGCGAGCGTGTAGATCTTCTCGAACACGCGCGGGACGGACGGCAGGTAGGTCGGTTTGACCTCCATCAGCTCGGGGACGATCTGCTTGGTGTCGCCGCCGAAGTACGCCAGCGTGCCGCCGAGGTCGAAGACGGCGAGCTGGATCAGCAGCGCGAAGGAGTGCGCGAGCGGGAGGTACAGGTAGATGACCTCGTCGCCCTGGATCTCACCGGCCTCGCCGACCATGTCGATGATCGCGCGGTAGTTGCCGTGCGTCAGCACGCAGCCCTTCGGCGGGCCGGTCGTGCCGGAGGTGTAGATGAACGTGAACGGGTCCTCTGCCTTGACGGCCGCGCGGCGCGCTTGCAGCTCCTCGGCGGAGCGTCCGCGTCCGCGCTCACGAACCTCCTGCAGGCTGATCGCCCCGAGCGCGCGCACGGCCTCGGATGGGCCACCGGCGATCGAGTCGGAGTCGGGCGGGTCGATCACGACGATCGTGCGGATGCCGGGAATCTGATCGCGGATCGCGGCGATCTTCTCCAGCTGCTGCGCGTCCTCGCAGACGATCGCGCTGGCCTCGGAGTCGGAGATCACCCACAGGCACTCCTCGGGGGAGTTGGTCTGGTAGATCGGCACGACCACGGCGCCGGCGGAGGTCGCGGCCATGTCGGCGTAGGACCACTCCGGGCGGGTGTTGGCGAGGATGCACAGGCGGTCGCCCGGTGCGATGCCGAGGTCGATCAGCCCGAGCCCGATGTCCTGCACGATCTCGGCGAGCTGCTCGTAGCTGACGTCCTGCCAGGCGCCGTCGCGCTTGTAGCGGATAGCCGTGCTCGCGCCGTGTGCCGCGGCAGCCCGCGGGATCAGGTCGGCGATCGTCTGCGACCCCGTTGCCGACCCCGCGGTCGACGCCGTCGTGACCTCCATCCGGACCTCTCCTCCTCGTTGATCAAACAAACTGGCTGACCCGTCAAATGTTAGAGCCATACGACACTATTTACGAGCATCGCGGCGAACGCCTCGCTCACACGGGGTTGGGCACGTCGAGAAAGACATGGCGCACGCCAAAGCGCTCGGCCAAGTGCTCGCCCGCACGCCTCACGCCGAACGTCTCGGTCGCGTAGTGGCCGGCGGCGATGAAGTGCAGCTGCGCCTCGCGCGCGTTGGCCATCGCGCGCTCGGCCGGCTCGCCGGTGAGCAGCGCGTCGGCTCCAGCGGCGGCCGCTTCGGCGAGGTAGTCAGAGCCGGCGCCGGAGACGATCGCCACGCTGCGCACGCGCGCCGGCCCGGCGTCGAACACGAGCGGCTCGCGCGAGGTGATCTCGTGCACGCGAGCGAACAGCGCCTCGGGGGAGAGGCCCTCCCCGGGCAGGTGTGCGAGGACGCCGATCGGCTGGCCGTGGTGCAGCGCGAACGGCTTGCGCTTCTCCGCGCCGAGCTCCTGCGCGATCAGCGCGTTGTTGCCGAACTGCGGATGCGCGTCCAGCGGCAGGTGGTAGGCGGCGAGCGCCATGTCGGCGTCGAACAGGATTTTCAGGCGGCGCTTGAGCGTCGCGTCAATCGGCTCCGGGCTCGAGCCCCAGAAGAGGCCGTGGTGCACGAGCAGCAGCTGCGCGCGCTCGGCTGCCGCCAGCTCGAACAGCTGCAGGTTGGCCGACACGCCGGTCGCGACCGTCTCGACCTCCGCCGGGCCGGGCACCTGCAGTCCGTTCGGGCCGTAGTCGTCGAAGCGCCCAGGATCGAGGATGCGATCGAGCTCCTGCAGGATGTCCGTCGTGGCGGCAGGCACCGGGCGAAGATAGCGGTATGGAATACTGACCGCGCATCGGGGCGTGGCGCAGCCTGGTAGCGCGCACCGTTCGGGTCGGTGAGGTCCCGAGTTCGAATCTCGGCGCCCCGATATTCCGTAGGTCCGCGAACAGCCGCGAATACGGGCGAACGGCCGCGAAAACGCTGGAGGTGGCGGGGGCGCTGTTCGCGGGTGTTCGGGGAGGTTCGTGGGGATTACGACCGCAGAGGGACCGCAGCAGCTGCCGGAACGGTCCGCAGAGGGACCGCAGCGGGCAGCTTGCGGTCCTTTTGCGGTCCATTCAGATGGGAACCGCCATCGGGAAGGGCGAGAGTGTCCGGTCACGCTTCGAGCGTGGCGCTCTCCCCGTCATCTTCGACCGAATCTCGCGACTCCAGCCGCAGCCTCGAGCGAGGAGCCCCGATCGACGTGAGACGCGCGTCAGTCCGGCCCCGCGCCCCGAAATGGCAGAACAAGCAATAGGCCTCAAGGAGCTACGCGGCCCAAGATCGGGGCTGGCGCTGCAAGCCGTTGGTCGGCTATGTGCCAGGTGCTGGCCGGGGCGCGGGACGCGGCACCGACCCGCCACGACCCTCTTCGATCCCAATCGAGGTCGAAGGCGGCTTGATCTGCTCAGGGGGTAGAGGCTTTGGTGCCATAAAGCTCAGTCTATCGCCAGCCCTGCTAGCCAGGCGAGCGTCTGTGCGACCATGAGCACGCCCAGAGCGCCAGAAAGCCACGACATGCGCCGTACCTTGGGCGCGTTCTCCGCGCGTAGCTTCTGATAGCCATACCCGGCCGCCGCCAGCCAGCCGAGCGTCTCGGCCTCGGCCTCGGCTGCAGCTTGCTCGTAGAGTTCGTCATAGAGTTCGCGCGCATCGACTGCGAACTTGAGTCGCCACGGAGCGAGCAGGATCGCTGCCGCGACGAGCCCGAGGACCAGTGCGACGAGCGCGATCCAGCTCAGCGTGTGAAGTCCGCGGGCACGAACGGTTGTAGCCCCCAGGAACGACGCCACCAGCGCGTGTGCGGCGAGCAGCGTCCCGGTCCGCTGGCGTACGCCCGCCACGAGCGCCTCCTGGTCGCTCAGCGCTGAGCGACCGGCGTCGTATGTGATCTCCTCGAGCGAGGGCACGCGCGCGACGGTAGAGGCGTCGTCGGACGGGCTACCCTGATATGGCAGTGACGAGCGAAGGAGCAGCGAGTCAAGTGGACGCGAGCATGGATCTGCGCGACTGGATGCAGTTCATGACCGAGCAGGTCCGCGCGCCATTCCCGCAGGAGCAGCTTGAGGCCATCGACCGGTGCGTCGGACCGCACGAGACCTCGGGGGCGATGCTGCTGAGCTTCATCGGGGCCTGTGCACACCAGGGGTGGACCACCGACGAGATCGGCTTCGCGGTCACTGTCTGCATGCTCGAAGAGGAAGTTGGCCCCGACGGGAAGGTGCCGAGCGTGACCCCCGAGCTGATCGACGACGTTGTCACGCCCGTCGTCCAGGAGTTCAGCTGGAGCGGGGCTCCCTGGAGCAGGCCGTGGGATGCAACCGGCCTGCATACGCTGCTCGTATGGGCACTCGCGGGGGTCGCAATTGAGAAGCTGTCCTGGGACAGCGTAGAGAGCGAGCTGCTGTACTGGACCGTCGGCGGTGCCCTTAACGTGCCGTTGCCCGATGCACCTCTCGACCGCGCCGAGCCCGCCGAGCTGAGGCGTTCGCTGCAAGCGCTCACCGTCGAGGAGTCGGCTAGCGCGCGCCAGCGTCGTGAGAAAGACCGCCGGCGATGCATCGACAGCTGGCCGGCCGAGCTTCGCATACGGGACGATCTACTCGAGCTGTTCGCGCTGCGGCATTCGATCGAATGGACGCAAGCGCAAGAGGGCTCGCTGGCGGCCGGCGTGCACGACGAGCTCGAGCGTCTGTTGGACGCAACCGCGGCGCGCGAGCTCGCGTACCCCTCGCTTGAGCGCGAACTGCTTCGTGGACAGCATCCCGATGTGCTGTTTCGTCGCGAATGCCTTTCCGCCATGCATGAGCGCTGGCGGTTTCTCGGACGCTTTCCGGATCAGGTCAAGGGCGACGAGCAGCTCGCCGCAACGACACACAACTTCGTCGGTGGGAGTCGGTCCACCTACTCCTCGTCGACGATCGCGCGAACCTGTTGGGTGTACCTCCTGAGGACGCAGCGGCAGGTCGACGCGTTTGCTGACCTACCCGATTGGATGCCGCTCGACGTCCGGGTCCAACGCGACCGGATACTCATACATCCATTCGATTTGGATGATCCCTCGATGCTCGAACCGCTGACCTGCGAGCGGACGTCAGCTCGCAATATCTGGCCTTTGCTCATCTACCTGGACGGTGGCTGGGCGACCATCCGCGTCGTCGAGTTCGCTGGCGATGATTTCCGTCTGCGCGACCCGCGAGGAATGAACATCTCGGGTGATCAGGTGGCCACGATCGGCGAGCCATTGATGGCCTCTTTGAGGGAGCTGACAGGCGGCGACGCGTCAGCGCTCCCTCGCCTAGTTCGGAGCGAGCACGAGGTGGACGAGGACACGTTGGATCGGGTCGTCGCCTCGGAGATGGCGCGAGGCGCGTTCCTCGTGTCGGAGTTCGACCTCCGCTTTGGGACCGACGGTGAGATCCCCGAGGACACAGTGGTGGAGTACAAGCAGGCGCGAAGGCGTCTGCTGCGTCTGCGCGCGATCGAGGCAGCGAGGGCGTATGACGACACCGCGTCGATCTCGCCCGAGGATGTCCGCTCGGCCCAGTCCGAGATGACCGACCTGCACGAGTGGATGCGCGTCCTGCGCGCCGCGCCACTTGCGTCTTTCGCGCGCGTGCTCGCCGATCCCGAACGTGTCCTCGTTCTCTTGCGCATTGACGGCGGCGTTGTGCATGCCGATTGGGCGTGCGTGCATCCGGGCGCAGAGCTCACCTCGTACGCCGACCCCGCGTGTTGTGCCGAGGCGCTTATCACCGGCACTGTGGACCTCGGCCAGGTTCAGCCGGTGGCCGACGGCGCCAATGCGTGGTTCGAGTCCAAAGCGCCGGCTGCGCTCGATCAGGTACTGGGCGCGGTTGGCGACGAGATCATGGGCCCGCTGCATTTCGAGCTGGCCAGCAAGCGCGATCTGCTCCTCAGCCCGACCTGGTTTCTCGGTCTGCTACCGCTCCATGCCGCCCCCCTTATCGGCGCAGGCCGGGTCGTCGACCGCTTCGACGTCACGTACGTGCCCGGTGCGGCGCTGCTTGATCGCCTCACCGGCCTCGGGCCTGTGCGCGTCAGCGACTGCCTGTCCGCCACAAGCACGCAGTCAGTACCCCGCGCCGCCGAGGAGCTGAAGATTCTCGAGATCCTGTTCGGGACATCATCCGTGGACGATCTGACACCCGAGATGGCCCTGCACAGCCCCGCAGCATCAATCGTGCACCTGGCTGCGCACGGGTACGCTCGCCTCGGCGGATGGTCTTCGGGCATCGCGCTGTCGGGCGAGTCCGGCTATCTGTCGCTGGCGAGGCTACTTGAGGAAGGTGACTACTCATCTACAGGCGTGGCGAACATCGCTGCCTGTGAATCTGGCCTTGAGCTCACCTACGAGTTGGTCCCGAACGAATATCTCTCGATCGACAACGCCATGCTCGCGTGCGGCGCGCGCGCGGTTGTATCGAATCTATGGGAGCTGTCTGGTCCCGTGTCGGTGCTGTTCTCAGCTTGTTTCTACACTGCCGTCGCCGAGGGGGAGCAGGTGGGCGACGCCTATCGGGCAGCCGCTTCTTCGGTACGCGCACTCGGCGAGACTGAGCCCCCGCCCCGCGTCCGTAAGCTGCTCGACCGTGTCGACGCTGGCTGGTGTGAGCACCTCCAGCAGCAGGAGCTACGCGCTCGGGTGCCAATCAGCCACCCCTATTTCTGGGCGGGATTCAAGTGCAGTGGATGGTCCTGGGGTGCGCTGGAGGCTACGACCAAGCACTAGACACTCCTCACTCGACAAGAACTCGTCGGCAAACGGCGGCAGCGAGCGGGAACCGGGCGCACCCCGGGGCCGGCGCGCGACGGCGCAGGTGATGACGGACAGGTCAACTGAGCCGAGACAACGAACTCGCAGGCGCTCGCTGACGAAATGCGCTAGACCTGTACCGAAGAAGCGCTTTCGTTGGTCGTGAAGGGACTCATCGATAGCCAGCCGTTGCTCATCCGCTGCGCCGACGGCTTGGTCACCGGATGGTCCTCAGGGGTGCTAAGGATTGCCCTTGATTTGGGACCGGGAAAAAGGACCGCAGAGTCCGAAAGCCTCATTGCAAGCGCGATCTGAACCGTTCGCCCCGATATTCTTGGGTAGCCCGCGGTCTCCAGCGGGAAGTGATCCACGGAGGGAAGGGACTAAGGAATCGTGACGCGCTGATGAACATCACGCCAGCGCCGATCAAACGTCCACACTGCGTCGGCGTCGACTATCTCGGCGACCACCAGTGCGATTGCGTCGGGCAGACTCAGGCCGCGGTGGCGAGCCTTCAGCGCCGCAGCGTCGTCAGCGATTGCTGCGCTGACAGGTACCGTCTCGCACCCGTCTGCGAAGTCGCGGGCGGTCGTTAGCACCTTGCCGCCTACGCGAGCAGGGCCGACGAGGATCTCGGCCCTCGTTGTGGCGGCGAGCACGAGCTCGTCATCGCTTGCGTCGGTGAGCGCATTCACCGCCGCATCGTGGTGCACGTCATCGGCCGAGAGCGCTGCGATTGCGACGCTCGCGTCGAGAACGATTAGGCGCGCCACTGAGCGCGGAGCTCGTCGAGGTAGCCAGAGGGGTAGGCCGAGCTGTCGAGCTTGCCCATGGCCGCGAGTAGGCGAGCGCGCCGCTGGGCCCGCTCCTGCTGATCTGCGGGCGCGCCGAGCAACTCGTGACGCACAGCCGTGCGAATCAGCTCAGCCTCGCTGGTGCCGCGCTCCTTCGCTGCTTGCTTGATCCCCTGATGAAGCTCGGCCGGCAGGTAGATCGTCGTCTTTACCACGGGCTGGTTGTACCACACACGACATGTGGCATCGGAGCCTTCAGGTTCGCCGGATCCTGGAAAGGCCACAACGCATAGACCGGGAATTGTCAGACGACCTACCGAGAGGTCACAGGCACACGCTTCGCCGAGCCCGGCGGTTGTGACTAAGGTCGTAGGTCGCCGTGCCGCGATGACTTCGGCCGCGTGTGGTGGTCGTGATGTCGAACCTATCCGCCGGTCATGCGCGATGACGCGGTAGCCGTGCTGAAGGAAGAGCAGCATCTGGGTGTCCCAATCGTCACCCGAAAGCGGCCAGCCGTGGCTGAAGACAATCGCCTGGCCCGACCCCCATCCTTGCAGAAGATCTTCGTGCCGGCGGCGGTAGCGATCGTGCCCACTCGCCGCGCTCATCCTCGTCTCGCTGTTGACGCCGAAACGTGCGAATCGGCAGCCTAACAGCCCTTTCTCGGAGGCCCATTTGCCAGTGGCTCTGCGAGCGAGTTGGACCATTCGTCCAACGCGGCCGATGTGGATCAAGTCGCAGCGTTGGGACGTCGACTCGGTCCTTGACAATCGGCTGTAAATGGCAAACTCGCCGCAAGGCGGGGACGCAAAGCTTGAGGTCTCACACCTGTGAGATGGCTCGGCTGCCAGCCTCTCGATCTCGCACCCTCCGATAGGAGCTAGACCCGATGAGAGGTTTCCTGATGAACATCCGTGTCCGCGCCACACTGGTGGCGATCTTCTCGCTTGCGGCTGCGGCGCTAACCGCGCCCGGTATCGCCCAGGCGAATCCCCTCTCGATTCTTCCCGGTAGTTGCGGGAACCAGGTCGAGAGCCAACCCTTCGCACGCTGGGGGGACAACAGCAACTACACGCCGGTCACCGGCGGAGCATTCGAGCCCGGGAGCATCCCATGGGCGCTCATCGGCGCACATGTGGAAGCAGGCAACGAGAGCTACTACGTCAACGTCGGCAGCGATAACAACTCGCTCGTCCTTCCCAGCGGAAGCTCCGCGATAAGTCCGCCGGTCTGCGCCAGCATCTATCACCCCACGCTGCGCCTGTTCGTCAGCAACTCCGGGTCCGCGTCTTCGCGCCTGAAGGTCGAAGCGCTCTACCCCGGTCTGCTGGGAGGGGTGCAGGTGGCTTCGCTTGGGGAACTCAGCGGCACCGCTACCTGGCAGCCGTCGCCGGTGTTGCCTCTTACCGTCGCCAACCTGCTCGCCACGCTGTCGCTCCAGCGGACCGCGATCGCCTATCGCTTTACGCCCCAGGGCGCTGGTGGCCAGTGGCGGATCGACGACGTATACCTGGATCCTCGGATGCGGTGATGCGCAAGGAGCCGTTCGCCGCTCGGAAGGGTCGGCCGCCGGGCGGCTCCCTCTATCGGGCCGATAACCGCGCCGGCGGAGCGCCGGGATAGTTTCCATGTCCGTCCGTGCACTTGTCAAATCGGAGCGTCTGCGCGACTCGTTCACGGGTCGCGCAGAGCCGATGGTGGCTGCCGAGCGTCGTGGAGAGCTGGTGGTCGGGTCCGGCTTCGCCGCAGCCGCGATCCTGCTCGCGGTGGCTGGTGATTCGGCTCTTCTCCCGCAGCTACCGGTCGTGGTGCTGTACGTCTTCGGATTGGCCGCGATCGGCAATGTGCGCATCGACATCGGCGCGGGATTCACGGTGCCGACGCAGGTCGTGTTCGTGCCCATGCTCTTCGCTGTGCCGCCATCGCTCGTGCCGCTCCTGGTGGCTCTGTCGCTCGCGCTCGGGACCGCACCGGCGATCGTGGCCGGACGTGTGCCGCTCAGCCGCCTGCTCAGCGTTCCCGGAAACAGCTGGTTCGCGGTCGGCCCATCGCTCGTGTTGCTCGCGGCTCACGACCGGCGCCCTACGGGTCAATGGGGTGTATTGCTGGCGGCGCTTGCCGCTCAGTTCGTGTGCGATTTCGCGGCCAACGCCGTGCGTGAACGCATGCGTGGCGCGATCACGACGTCTGAGCTGGTGGAGGAGTCATGGAACGTCTACCTGATCGATCTGGCGCTGGCGCCCCTTGGGCTCCTCGTCGCCGTCGCGGCGGTCGGGCGTCAGTGGGTCGTGCTTCTGATCGCACCTTTGTTCGGCGTGTTGATGTGGCTATCCAAGGAGCGGCGTGCCCGGCTGGAGCAAATCGTCGAGCTCAACGATGCCTACCGCGGAACGGCGCTGTTGCTCGGCGATGTCGTCGAGGCAGACGACACCTACACGGGCGGTCATTGCAAGGACGTCGTCAATCTTGCTCGGGATGTCGCCGTCGAGCTGGCGCTCGACGCGAGCCAGAAGCTGAAGGTCGAGTTCGGCGCGCTGCTGCACGACATCGGCAAGATCGCCGTGCCGAAGGCGATCATCAACAAGCCAGGCGCGTTGTCGGAGGGAGAGTGGGAAATCATCAAGGCTCACACCGTCGAGGGGCAGCGAATGCTCGAGCGTGTCGGAGGAGTCATGGGCGAAATAGGTCAGATCGTGCGCTCCCATCACGAGCGTTGGGATGGCACCGGCTACCCTGACGGGCTTTGCAACCAGGACATTCCTTTGGAGGCGCGGATCATCTCCTGTTGCGACGCCTTCAACGCGATGACCACAACGCGGTCCTATCGAACTGCGATGCCGCATTCGGTCGCAGTCGCCGAGCTGGTCAAGAACTCAGGAACGCAGTTCGACCCTCGGATAGTCGAAGCGCTGCTCGCGGTGGTCGACAGAGCACGTGACGTGAGCCTCGTCCTGCAAGCGTCGTCAAACCTGACCCGAACGCAGGCCCTCGCGGGCGCTCGGCACCCGGCTTGATTTCCGCGCGCCTTCGGCTTGAGGGCGGCCGACTCGGCGGCTGAACGCGGCGAGTACGGCGCCGTGTCCAAGTACCCGCCGAGGGCGTCGGCCTCATTCATTCGGATGTCAGCATCAGTTACCCGCCAAATGCCCGCCGTGAATGGTGGCGTTCAGCAGCGCGTGGATCGCCGCAGTGACGCGATCGGCTACGGCCGACGGCGTGGAAGCATCGAGCTTGCCGTCCAAGTGCAGGAACGCAAGCCCGTGGACGAGCGCCCACGTTGCGGTCGCCATCGCCTCGGCGTCAGCTTCCGGAAAGACTCGCCCGACGATCTCACGGAGGTACTGCGATACCGCGGCGGTCGCGGCTATGCGCTCGTCGTTGTCCCTGTCGCATGGCTCTCCGAACATGATCCGGAACAGGGCCGGTCTCTCCAGCGCGAACTGCACGTAAGCGACCGCGACGCTCGTCAGCTGTTCGGGGGTCGACGGCGACGGGTGCGCCGCGGCCAGCCGTTCGGCGAGCTCGCGATAGCCGAGCGCCGCGACTGCTGACACGAGCGCTTCGCGATCGGCGTAGTGGCGGTATGGGGCGGCTGGCGAGACCCCGGCGCGACGTGCGACCGCGCGCAGCGACAGCGCGGCCTCGCCGCTTTCTTCGAGCAGCTCCATCGCGGCGCGGACGCATGCCGCACGCAGATCGCCGTGGTGATAGGCCGCCTTGGGCGGGGACATCGAACATTGATGTTGACAGCGTTTACTCGGCTGGTCTAATGTAAGCATCGTAAACATTCTAGGAAGGCGGTGCTTCGATGTCGAGCGAGCTGTTCTCTCCGTTGATGCTGCGATCGGGCGGCCAGTTGCGCAACCGCATCGCGAAGGCGGCGATGGAGGAGGGAATGGCCGGCGATGCGCAGCTCCCGGACGAGCGGCTCATATCGCTGTACCGCTGCTGGGGCGACGGCGGCGCGGGGCTTCTGATCACCGGGAACGTGATGGTGCACGCTGAGGCGCTGACCGGGCCGGGCGGGATCGTGCTCGATGATCGCGCGCCGCTTGATCCGTTCGCCCGCTGGGCGGAGGCCGGCAAGGCGTGCGGCGCCGCGATGTGGATGCAGGTCAGCCATCCCGGCCGGCAGGTGCAGGCGCGGATGCCGGGAGTGGTGTGGGCGCCTTCGCCGGTTGCCATCGAGCTGGGTAAGCACAGCAAGCGCTTCGGTCAGCCGGTGGCGATGACCGGTGAGCAGATCCGCGCGACCGTGGAGCGCTTCGCAACGACCGCGAGCCTCGCCGAGCGCGTCGGCTTCGATGGTGTAGAGGTCCATGCCGCGCATGGCTATCTGCTCTCGCAGTTCCTCTCGCCGCTGGTGAACCGGCGCAGCGATGGGTGGGGCGGGGGCTTGGAGAACCGAGCGAGGTTGCTGCTCGATGTCGTCCGCGCGATTCGCGAGGTCGTGTCCTCGTCGTTCGCGGTCGCGGTGAAGCTGAACTCGGCGGACTTCCAACGCGGCGGGTTCGATGCCGAGGACGCGGCGCGGGTGATCGCGATGCTCGAGCCGCTTGGGGTGGATGTGGTCGAGCTTTCCGGCGGCAGCTATGAGAGCCCGGCGATGTCTGGGCGCCCGGCGGACGGTCGCGCCGCGGCGCGCGAGGCGTATTTCCTGGAGCTTGCCGCCCAGCTTGCGGAGACTAGCCCGCTGCCGCTGATGCTGACTGGCGGGATCACCCGCCGAGAGACCGCCGAGCAGGTTCTCGCCAGTGGCATCGCGCTGATCGGCGTGGCTAGCGCGATGGCGATCACCCCCGACCTCTGCACTCGCTGGCAGGAAGGCCTTGAGGCTACCGAGCGGCTCGCGCCCGTCACTTGGTCTGACAAGACCCTCGCCTCTGCCGCTGCCATGGCGCTGGCGCGCCACCAGATGCGCCGCATCACGCGCGGTCGGCGCCCCACGGGCAGGACGCACCCGCTGCACGCGCTCGTGTGCGATCAGCGTGCGCAGCGGCGTGCGCTCGGCCGTTACCGTGCGTGGCTGGAGGGCGGCGACAGAACGGCCAGCGCCGACGGCCGTTCCGCACTCGCGTCTAGTAAGGGTCTGAGCGCCGGTAGCGGTTGAGCGCCACGACGGTCCAGACAGCCTCGACCACCCCGAAGGGCCATGTTCCGGCCAGGAATCCGTACGTGCTCGATAGGGCGCACCCGCAAGCGAAGGCGAAGATGTAGCGGCGGTGGCGTCGCTCCAAGGCATACATGCACACCATGAAAGTCACGGCCGCTGCGCCGAAGGCCGTGAGCATCCTCGCTCAGACCGACGCTTGGCGGTGCAGGGCGAACGCGATCGCGTCCAAGGCTCGCTCGTGTGCGGTCTGGGACACCGAGACGGTCAGCCGGCGCCGACCCGCCCCCTGCCGGTAGCGCTCCAACTGCAAGCGCGGCCCCGACTCGTCAAGCGCGCAACGCCCCGCCACCGGTAGCTCCACGACACCGAGATTACAAATCAATGGTGGTTAGGCGCGGCAGACGTCATCGCCGCGGCCGCGCGCGCGGGCTCGCAGCGGACCGCGACAGCTCGTCGAGCGTCCTCCAGGCGAAGCCCGTATCGACACCGAGATCTCGTGCGAGGCCGGTGACGCTGGCCGGTGGTTTGATCGCGGCGGTTTCTGAGACCACGACCCATTGGGCCGATGGCTTGGCGGGGATCGGCGACGGGGCGGAAGCCGCTTGCGCCGCGCCTGTCGCAGTCGCGAGCGTCGTTGCAACGGCCAGGACCGCCAGGCGCCGTGGCCTGGAGCTCATGTCGCTTCGCCCCTTTTCTTGGCGACCGCCAGTTCGCGCGGGTCGCTCGGCAGAACGGCCTCTATGACGAACGTGTGGGCGAGCCGCGGCGCCTGTGGATGGGTCGGCGAGGCGACGGCAGACGTCGCAGGGGCGAGCAGCGCGGCCACGGCGAGGGCGACAAGCATGAGCGGCGTCTGTAGGGGTCGGCGGGTAGTTCCTGAGGTGCTCATAGCGCTCCCTTCAGTTCCGTATGAATGGCGGTGGCGAGGGCTTTGATCGACGTGCGGCCGGCTCCCGGCTCGGACCGTCGCCGCCCGGGCCGAGAGCGCCTTGGCGGAGGGGGTCTAGTGCACCGCAATGACTCCTTCGATCGTGGAACTATGGGCTGACAGGTTGAGTATCGGCCGCGAGGCTGAGCGCGGTTCGGGCATTCCCTGAGAGGTCCCTGTGAAGCGCGGCACCCCCCCGCGCGGGCGCCGTTTCACCCGCCCCGGCAAGCCATTCGCCGGCGCTTGTCGCGCCGGTGGAGATGGAGAGCGGCGCCTCAGCCGGTCACGGTCGCAGGCGGCGCGGCAAGCGCGAAGCGCTCGAACAGCTGCGGCTTGAGAAAAGCGGTGATCGCGTCGATCTGTGCGCCCTGGAGGGTCACGACCGTGATGCTGTGCGGGGAGACGCCGCCGCTGTGCGGGTCGACGCGGTAGTGGCCGAATGCGAGCTGTCCGTTTGCACGCACGGCTACGGACGGCCAGCGCAGGCGTCCGTCCAGCGGTCGTCGTAGGAGGAACTCGAGAATCGCCGCGCGACCTCGAAACCAAGTGGCGAGCGGTGGCATCGAGAACGTCGCTTCCTCGCTCAGCAACCTCGCCAGCGCATCGACGTCACCGCGCTCCCATGCTGCCACGTAGCCGTCCACGATCGCGCGAAGCTCGGCATCGTCCAAGCTCAGCAGCGTGGCCTGCTGGCTGCGCGCCGGCACGCGCTCGTCGATCGTCCGGTGCGCGCGTTGCAGCGCGCTGTACACCGACGCAGGCGTCGTCTGCAGCGCCGCCGCGACCTCCGCGCCTGAGAAGCCGAGCACATCGCGCAGGATCAACACGGCCCGTTGGCGCGCCGGGAGCAGCTGCAGCGCCGCGATGAACGCGAGCTCCACGCTCTCACGCTGCTCGTAGGTGGCGTCGGGGCCGAGCGAGGCATCGGGCAGCGGGTCGACCCACAGCGACTCGGTCAGCGGCTCGCCAAGCGCGCCGTGCGGATCCGACGGTGGCCCGTAGTCGATCGGCAGCATGCGCGGCGCCCGGCGCTCGATCGCTCGCAGCGATGCGTTGGTCGCGACCGCATACAGCCAAGAGCGCAGCGAGCTACCGCCGCGAAAGCGCTTCAGCCCCCGCCATGCGCGAAGCATCGCGTCCTGCAGGGCGTCCTCCGCGTCGTCGGGCGAGCCGAGCATTCGGTAGCAGTGCGCAAACAGCGCGGAGCGGTGCGAGTCGACGAGCGCTGCAAACGCCTGCTCGTCGCCGTCGCGCGCGGCCTCCAGCAGCTGCTGCTCGGTCATCGCCGCCGTCGCTCCCATAGCGCGATCTCGCCGCCGGTCGGCGTCGTCACGACGCTGCGCCGGCCGGCCGGGCCAGAGCGCGGCGCGAGCAGCACCGACGCGCCCAGGTCCTGCGCGCGTCCGGTCGCTGCGTCGACGTCGGCGACGGCGACATACGGAAGCCAGAGCGGCCGTCGCGTGCCGCACTCGACAATGCCGCCGCCGACGCCGCGACCCAGCTCCAGCGTCAGGTAGGGGCCGATGCGTTCTGGGCGCCAGCACAGCAGCGTCGAGTAGAACGCGCTGGCGCCGCGCTCGTCGTCGGTGTGCAGCTCCAGATGCACGACCTCGTTCATGGCAGTTTCCCAAACAGCCGGAACGACCCGATATCGCTGAGCGTCGTCGCCACCGGCTGCTCCTCGCAGCGCTCGGCGACGCGCTCCTGAAAGCGGCGAAATGCCGCGACCTGCGCCAGCGGGTTGGGTCCATCGCCCGTTATCGCCAGATGCGCGAAGCTGACACCGTCGTCGAGCTTGAACGTCGCGTAGCGCAGGCCACCGGGCTGTGTCACGGCCAGCTCCTCATAGACCGCCCGCACGAGCTTCTCATTTTCGGCCACTCGATCAGGCCTTACCTTGTAGCGCACCAGGATCTGTGCCATCACGCCTCCTCGACCGCCGGGATGCCCACCACAACCGCCGGGCGGCGGCCGGGAAGACCCAATGCGCACACCACGCCCACTAGTGCGATGCCCGCTGACACGCCGACCGCCGGTCCGAACCCGTCGACGAACGCGTGCGCCGAGCCGTAACCGCCGGCGCCTGCGAACACGGTCACCGCAAGCGCGATGCCAAACACGCCGCCGAGCTCGCGCATCATCGTGTTCGCACCCGCCGCCTTGCCTGCGTCATCGTCCGCGATCGAGCCGACGACCGACGCCTGGGCCGCCGGAATCGCCATCGAGATGCCCACGCCGGCCGTGATGAATGGTCCGAGAGCGTGCGAGTAGGCCATATCCGGCGCAGCGATCAGAGCGAGCCACGTCGTCCCGACGGCCTGCAGCGCCAGTCCGACGGCCATCAGCGGCCGCTCGCCGATGCGGTCGGCGAGTGCGCCGGCGATGGGAGCCACGGTGATGAAGGTGGCCGTCCACGGCATCAGCTTCAGCCCCGCGTGCAGCGCGTCGTTGCCCATGCCCGTCTGCAGGAGCTGTGGGAAGAAGAACACGCACGAGAACAGCGAGCCGATCGTGCAGAAGATCGCCGCGTTGCCCGCCGAGAAGGCGCGCGAGCGGAAGAAGCGCATCGGAAGCATCGGTTCCGGCGCGCGACGCTCCCAAGCGACGAAGGCGCCGGCCAATGCGACACCGGCCGCCAGCGGGCCGAGCACTGCGGCGCTGCCCCATCCGGAGATGTTGCCGCGCGTGAGGCCCCAGACGATGCCGAGTGCCGCGCCGCCGACGAGCACCAGGCCACGGATGTCGATTTTCGTGTCGGCGCCGAAGCTCTCGTCCATTCGCTTGAGCACGAATGGGATCGCAAGCAGCCCGATCGGGACATTCAGCCAGAAGATCCATTCCCAGTTGATTCCCTGCACGACGGCGCCACCGACCAGCGGTCCGCTCGCGACCGCAATTCCGGTGATCGCGCTGAACATGCCGATCGCAGCACCTCGGCGCTCCGGGGGAAACGCCGTGGTCAGCAGCGCGAGCGCCAGCGGCATCAGCATCGCCGCGCCGGCGCCCTGCAGCGCCCGTGCGGCAACCAGCCAGCCGACGGTCGGCGCCAGCGCACAGGCAGCCGAGGCGAGCGCGAAGAGGCCGAGCCCCGAGGCGTACATTCGCCTGCGCCCGTAGCGGTCGCCAAGCGCCGCCCCAGTGATCAGCAGCACCGCAAAGCTGAGGTTGTAGGCGTTGACGGTCCACTCGAGTTGGTCGATAGAGGCGCCGAGGTCGCGGCGGATCGTCGTCAGCGCCGTTGACACGACCACCGTGTCGAGCGCCGCCATCAACGATCCCACTCCGCTCAGCACGAGCACCCAGCGTGTTTTCGAGTTCATGTCTGTTCAGATCCGGCGGTGGTCGCAAATCCATCGCTCCCGATCGAGCAGCGTCGTGCGGTGTAGGGGTCAATCGACGACGCATGCGCGGCGCCCCGCACGCGATACTCGCACGCTGCGCCTGCTCTCCTCAGCTCTTCGGATCTCGCGGCTGCAAGTGGTGGTGTTCGTCGTCGGGGCGGCAAGCCTGGGCACGGAGATCGCCACCGCACGGTTGCTCGCGCCTTATTTCGGCGCCTCGACGTTCGTGTGGGCGAACACGATCGCCACGGTGCTGCTCGCGCTGTCCGTCGGCTACTGGCTCGGCGGTCGAATCGCCGATCGCGACCCGTCGCTGCACGGCTTGTGCCGCCTCGTCCTCGCGGCAGGCGTGATGCTGGCGGTGATCCCGTTCATAGCCCGACCGTTTCTCGATCGCGCGGTCCAGGCGCTGGACTCCATCTCGGCCGGCGCGGCGGTCGGTTCGCTGCTGGCCGTCTCTGTGCTGGTGGCGGCTCCGCTCCTGCTGCTCGGCGCCGTATCGCCTTACGCGGTTCGTCTGACCGTCCGCCGCGTCGAGGAATCCGGCACGGTGAGCGGCCGCCTCTATGCGCTCTCGACGGCGGGTTCGCTGCTCGGCACGTTCCTCGCCGCGCTCGTTCTCGTGCCGTTCGCCGGCACGCATCGAACCTTCTTGGCGTTCGCGCTCGCTCTCACGCTCGTGGCGGCACTCGGCCTGGGACGGTGGGCGCTGCTGATGCCGCTTGCGATCGTCGGATCGCTGCTGCTGCCACCTGGGCCGATTCGCTCGGACGGCATCGACGGGCGTGTGATCTATGAGACCGAGACCCCGTACCAATATGCCCGCGTCGTGGAAGACGCGCAGGGCACACGGCGCCTGGAGCTCAACGAGGGCCTTGCCGTCCACTCGATCTACCGCCCCGGTCAGTACCTCACAGGCAACTACTGGGACGACTTCCTGGTGGCCCCGCTGGCGGTCCTCGGGCGGGCGCCGGCGCGGCTGGCGATCCTCGGCAATGCCGGCGGGACGACCGCGCGCGCCTACGGACATTTCCTGCCAAGCACGAGGATCGACGCGGTAGAGCTCGACGGGCGCGTGAGCGACATCGGGCGACGGCTGTTCGGCCTGCGCGCTCCGCATATGCGACTCATCACCGCCGACGCGCGGCCGTTTCTGCGCACCTCCAGGGGAGGCTATGAAGCGATCTTCGTGGACGCCTACCGCCAGCCGTACGTCCCTTTCTATCTGACCACCCGCGAGTTCTTCGAGCTCGCGCGAAGGCGCCTGACGCCGAGCGGGGCGCTCGTTATCAACGTCGGCCATCCGACGACGTCGAGCACGCTGGAGAAGGCCCTGTCGGCCACGCTGCGGTCCGTCTTTGCCAGCGTGTGGCGTGATCCGGTGACGCCGACGAACACGCTGCTGGTAGCGGGCGCGAACGTGTCCGCCGCACGCCTGACCTACGCGGCCCGGTCATTGCCGCTCGAACTGGCCCCGATCGCAGGTGCGGCGGCCGGGCGCTTGGCGCCGGCGCTGAGCGGCGGAACGCTGCTGACCGATGACAGGGCTACCGTTGAATGGATGGTCGATCGCTCGATCATCCAGTACGCCTCTCACCCGCGGTAGCAACTGCGCCGGCCAGCGTGCGCCAGCTAGCGCCCCGCTCCTTGACCGACACGTTTCACCGCAGAGCCTGGCCGCCTCACTGACGTATGCGGCCGGCCGAACGCTGAGACACACGCATTCGACCGGCCGCGGATGCACATGACCATCTGTGGGGATGATTCGTGCAACCGGGCACGCTACAGATCTACAGCTCGAATGTGGAGGATGTTTCCCGGTAGCAGCGAGATAACAATCTGAAGGTGGCGCGAACGGACCAAGGACGAGCGCCTTCATGACGCCTTGCGCGCGAACGGCGCCATGCCGGCCAGCTTGCCGCCGTCGATCGGCACGACGGCGCCGGTGATGAACGAAGCGCCATCGCCGCTCAGCCACGCGACGGTCGACGCGACCTCCTCGGGCTGGCCGACGCGTCGCATGGGCACCGCCTGCGCGGCGCCCTGCTGGGCGCCCTCGCCGGCGCGGACGAGCTGCTCTGTGAGGATCGGTCCGGGCGCGACGACGTTGACGCGCACGCCGCGAGCCGCGTACTCGAGCGCCGCGACCTTCGTCAGGCCGACGATCCCGTGCTTGCTAGACACGTACGCGGCGAGGCCGCCGACGGCCTCCACGCCCGCGGTCGAGGCCATGTTGACGATCGCACCGCCGCCGCCGTTCAGCATCGCGGCGATCTCGTACTTCATGCACAAGAACGTGCCACGCAAATTGATCGCGATCGCGCTGTCGAAATCCTCGACGGCGACGTCGGTCAGCGGCGTCGGTGGATGGCCGCCGCCGGCGGCGTTGTTGAAGGCGATGTCGAGGCCGCCGAACTCGGCGACCGTTCGCGCCACGAGCTGCTCGACCGCGGCGGGGTCGGCGAGGTCGGTGCGGACCGCCAGCGCGCGGCCGCCGGAGGCGGTGATCTCGTCGGCGAGGCGCTGCAGGCTTTGCTCGTCGCGCGCCGCCAGGGCGACCGACGCGCCGGCGGCGGCGAACGCGCGCGCGGTCGCGGCGCCGATCCCACGGCTTGCGCCGGTGACGATCGCCGACTTGCCATTGAGGCTGGTCATGTGGGTTCCTTTCAGGAGACCGGGGGAAGAGTAACTCGATACTATCAGTAACGCTTACAAAATATAATTATTATGATCGGATAGTCTTGGGGGGTGTCGCCCTCCGCCTCCGACGCATCCCGACCAGCGCGCGACGATCGCGCCGCAGACGGCGTGGCGTTCCTGCTGGCGCAGATCGGCGCGCATGGCGCTTGGGCGTTCGGCGAGCGGCTGCAGCCGCTCGGCCTGCGCCCATCCGAGGCGGGCGTGCTCAACCGGCTGGCTCGCTCACCCGGCGAGAGCCAGCGCGAGCTCGCCGACGCGTTGGCGATGCACGCGCCGCGCCTGGTGGCGCTGATCGACGACCTCGAGACGCGCGGGCTGGTGAAACGCCAGCGCGACGCGCGCGATCGGCGCAACTACTCGATCTCGCTCACCGCCGCGGGACGTCAGGCGACGCGCCGGATCGCGGCGGTCGCCCGCCAGCACGAGCAAGCCTTGACCGCCGCGCTCGACGACGAGGAGCGTGCGCAGCTTGCCTCGCTGCTTGGGCGCATCGCCGAGCAGCAGGCGCTGGCGCCGGGTGTCCACCCGGGCTTCCGCCGGCTCGGGCGGCGTGGCGCGAACGGCGCCTGAGCCGTCAGTTTTCTTCTGCCTGCCTTTTCAGTTCTGAGTTTTCGCGTTCGGCGCGCCGCAGGTTGGCTTCGGCTTCGGTGCGTCTTTCTTCGTTTGCCGAATTGACGGGCGGAGGCGTCTGCGTGACGGTCCGCGCGGTGACGGTGTTCGTGTGCACGACGACCTTCGGCCGTTCGACGGTCGTCGTATGCGTCACCGTGTGCGTGATCGCCGCCCTGCGTTCGCGCTGCGCTTCCGTGACCGTTTCGCCTTTGCCGCCGATCGCATAGCCGATCAGCCCACCGACGATCAAACAGAGCAGCCCCGTGAGGATCGCCGGCCAGGGATTGTCCCACCAGGGCCCCTCGGGAGGAAGTTCGGGAGGCAGGCGCTCGACGACAGGCTGGGCGACGACCGGCGCAGCCAGCGGCTGTCTCGGCGGTACGGCCGAGCCCAACGGCTGTGTCGGCTGCGTCGGGGGCGCCGGCGGTCTGGGTGGTTCTTGATGGCTCACTCGCTCACGGACTCCAATCGTCGTGGCTACCCCAAGGCGACGGAGCGGAAACCTCGCGTGCCGCCAAGAGGCGCTCGGCAGCGACGCCGAGCTCGTGCTGGAGTCCCGAGCGCGCGGTTTTGGCGGCTCGGTGGAGATCGTCTCGGCCTGCGTAACCATCGGCGAATGTTTCTCACTACGGCAACCACTACCCGTCGATGAACAGGGCCCGATCTGTCGACGCCAGTATTCATGGGCCCCTTCTGGCACAGCCGCCCATTTACCAGATCTCGGGTGGTTCGATCGCACTCGCACCTGGCGGTTTCTCCCGCGTCTGTCCGACTGTGCCGTGTGCTTACATCAAGGGCCGCACCGGAGGGAGTTGAACATCGAATCGGGCGTGAAAAGAAGGGGAGACGTGAGCGCACCTGGAAATCCGAAGCTTGGCGCAGGTCAGCCGAACCCCGCGAAGGAAAGGTAGACATGCTGCGTAAGAAGATGCTCGGAGTCGCCCTCGTCGCGGCGGTCGCGTTCGCTGGAATCGCAACCGCCTCGGCCTCGGCGATCGGATGGAAGGTCGAAACCGCGTCGCTGGGCGCGGGAGTCAAAGAATCGATCAAGGAAACGCCCACGATCGCCAAACCGTTCGTGCTCAAAAAATTCAACGGGCTCACGATCGAATGCAGCACGCTGAAAGCCAAAAGCGCGTTCATCGAAGGCACGAACAAAACTACCTCCTCGGGCCTGAATTTCTCCGGCTGCTCGGTGACGACCAACTCTAAATGCGCGGTCGAAGAACCGATCGAAACGGTTCCCGTCGCGGCGACGCTGGAAGCCGGGCCGCCGGTGAAACTCAAATTCGCTCCAAAAGAAGGAACGCAGTTCACGACCGTCACGTTGAAAAGCAAGCCTGGGCTTACATGTGCGCAGGCCGCTATGTTCAACGTAGTCGGCACGGCGACCGGCGAAGCGCCGGAAGCGGGAACCGAAAAACTCGGCCACCTGCTGAACTTCACGACGGGCTCGGGAAGCAGCCTGAGCTTCGGCGAAGAAACGGCTCAGTTGACGGGCGAGCCGGAACTCGAACTGACGTCGGGCAAGAAATGGTCGGGGTCCTAGCGGGTAACCTGTGGGCAACCTGTAGCGTTCCAGGACGTAAGGAAGCCACGGAGAGCGGGCGCAAACAGGGCCGCTCTGCGATCTGGACGTGACCGATGGGACGGGACGAGCAGGTATGGAGGGGCGTCGACTGCAGGTCAAGACCATCGCCGGGGCCGCCCGGCGTGTTCGCGCGAGGCGTCGCCCGGGAGCCCTGGCGGCGCTTCTCGCGTGTGCCACCCTGACTCCGTTCGCGGCGAGCGCCGGCGCCGCACCTGGCCCCGGGGGCGGCCTCGACGCTGAGAAGCTGCCCGACGCACGCGTGTTCGAGATGGTCACGCCGACGGCAAACGAGAACGCCGAGGCTTACGTCCCGGCGTCCCATGCGGTGTCGAGCGAAGGGTCGGGCACGCACGCGCAAGGCGATGAAAACGGCATCGAAACGCGCCTTCCGTTCCAAGCCGGTCTCGACGGTGGGGCGGTCACGTATCCAGGCGGACCAAGCTCGCAGAACGGCGGCGGCAGCGGCTTCGGCGGCGCAGGCGCGGGCAACCAGTATCTGGCCGTCCGCTCGCCGGCGGGCGGATGGAGCCAGACCAACCTTCAGCCGCGAGGCATCCTGCAAGCCGTCTACGAGGCGTTCTCGCCGTCCCTGTCGACCGGGATCCTCGACTCGGTCAAGGCGCTGACGCCCGGTGCACCGGAAGCCAACAACATGCTCTACCGGCGCGACAACGCGACCGGCGCATACGCGGCGGCGTTCGCCGCCGGTCCACCCGCGACGGAACGCTTCATGTTCACGTTCAACGGGTACACCAACGCGAGCTTCTCGGACATCAGCTACGAGGGCGCCACCGCCAACGGGCGTCACCTCCTGTTCGCCGTCAACAGCGCGCTTACCGCCGGCTCGCTCGACGGCGGCGAACGCGCGAACAACCTGTACGACACCGTCGGTGGAATCTCGCATTCGGTCAACGTGCTGCCCGACGGCACGCCGCAGCCAAACGCCAGCTTCGGAGCACCGGCGGAAGAACCGCCGAGCTTCAACGCTCCGGATCTCAGCAACGTGGTCTCGGGAAGCGGCGACCGGATCTTCTGGAGCGCGCTTGACCCAGCGGAAAAGCCGACCGCGCTGTTCGTGCGCGAGAACGACGAACGGCCGCAGAGCCCGATTGACGCAGAAGGCCACTGCACGGTGCCGTTGGACGCCTGCACGCTGCAGGTCGACGCCACCCACGGAGGCGGGGCGAGCGGCGCGGGACGCTTCTGGACCGCCAGCGCAGATGGCTCACTGGTCCTCTTCACCGACGAAAGCAGGCTGACGCCAGACTCGACGGCCGCTCCCGGGGCTCCCGATCTATACGAGTTCAACGTCGAAAGCGGAGCACTGAGCGATCTCACGGTCGCGACCGCCGCGGGTCAGCACGCCGACGTGCGCGGCGTCGTGGGAGCGAGCAGCGACGGCTCCTACGTGTACTTCGCGGCCGGCGGGGCGCTTGCCGCCGGCGCCTCCACTCAGCCGTGCAGAAGCACCGAACCCGAATCAGCGTGCAACCTGTACGTTCGCCACTCCGGTGTCACCTCGCTCATCGCGTCATTGAGCGCGCGTGATGGCGGCGAAGTGGCTCCGTACGGTCCAGCGGCCGGGCGGGGCTCCCACGGCGATTGGCAGCCCGGGTTCGCCAATCGCACGGCGCAAGTGACACCCGACGGGCGGCATCTGGTCTTCATGTCCAGTCGCAATCTCACTGCACCCGGAGACCGCAGCGAAGGGATGGCGGAGGTCTACCTCTACGACGCAGAAGCTCAGCCCAAGCTCACCTGCCTTTCATGCGCCGCCGGGGGCGCGCCGCCGCCGGTGACGGAATTCGGCCTGACAGCGGGGGCCGCGGCCTACCTGCCCGTCAGCAACAGCGCGACCTACATGCAGCACTGGATCTCCGAAGACGGCAGTCGCGTGTTCTTCGACAGCGTCGAGCCGCTCACGCCGGGGGCCGCTTCCGGCGTGCAGAACGTCTATGAGTGGGAGCGCCACAACACCGGCGGCTGCAGCGAACCGGCCGCAGAAGCGGCGGGGTGCCTGTACCTCCTCTCAGGCGGGGAAAGCTCGACGTCATCTTGGCTGCTGGACGCGAGCGCGACGGGCGATGATGCGTTCGTCATCACGCGCGCGCAACTCGCCGCGCAAGACCAGAACAACGCCTACGACGTCTACGACGCTCGCGTGGGCGGCGTCGTTCAGCACGTCGAAAGTCCGGCGGCTTGCTCGGGCACGGCCTGCCAGGGGCCGACGCCGCCGGCCCCGGTGCTCGAGGCGCCGGGGAGCGCGAGCGTGGCCGGTGGCGGGAACCTGCCGCCGGGCGCTTCGGCGAAGCCCAAGCCGTTGACGCGCGCGCAAAAGCTTGCCAGGGCGCTGAGGACCTGCGCGAAAGAGCCCAAGCGCAAGCGTGTCTCATGCCGCGCGCGGGCGCGCCGTAGATATGGCGCGCATCCGAAGAAGGCAAAGAAGGCCAAGCGCGCGAGCGCGCCCGCGGAGGGAAGCGGGCGATGACTTGCCCGCTCGGCGCGCGCATCGCTCGGCGGACGGCGCTCACCTTGGCGGCAGTCTGTGGCGTGCTCTGCGCACTCGCCAGTGCGGCCCCGGCTCTCACCCCCGCGCCCGGCTGGCAGCTCACGAGCCGCAGCTATCCGACGCGCCTTTCGCACGAAGGGAAAGCGCTGCTGCGAATCGACGTCTACAACATAGGCGCCGCGCCCAGCAGCGGGCCGATCACGGTGACGGACACGCTGCCGCCTGGGTTGACGGCGACCGCCGCCGGCAACTACCAGGGTGGTCACGTGCAGGCAACGCGCTGGCAATGCACCGGCACGACCGTCGTCACCTGCACCAACAACGGTGAACTACTGCCCGAGATCGCCCCCGGCCAGTCCGAGAACGAAGGCCAGGAGTCGATTGCGATCGCGGCTGATGTCTTGCCCGGCGCGTCGACGAGCGAACAGAACCACGTGAGCATCTCGGGAGGAGGCGCCGCGAGCCCGGCACAGACCTCACAGTGGCTCACGATCGATACGGGACCGGCTCAATTAACTCCATTCGACTTCGCGGCCTTCGACGGGTGGGCCAGCAACCCCGACGGGACGATCGACACGCAGGCCGGCTCGCATCCCTACCAGATCACATTGTCGCTCGACCTCAACGTCGTCAGCCCGGAAGGCGAACCGGTGCCGCCGGCTGGCTCGGAAGCGAAGAGGCTCGACATCGGACTCCCTGCAGGACTGATCGGCAACCCGACGGCGACACCGCAATGCCCGCGCCAGCAGTTCGACGCCCGTCGCTGCCCCGCCGACACGCAGATCGGCTTCGACGTGGCTTACCTGGGACCGGAACCGACATCGCTGCCCGTCTACAACCTCGTGGCTCCGCCCGGCGTGCCGGCCGAGTTCGGCTTCACGCTGCTCGGCACCTCGACGTTCATTGACGCGAGCGTGCGCAGCGACGGGGACTACGGCATTACCGAGCACGCCGACAACCTGCCCCAGCGACAACTGATCTCGAACAACCTCACGATCTGGGGCACTCCCGCGGACCGCAGCCACGACCGGCTGCGACGCGCGCCGGGCTGTGTCACAGGCTGCGCCTCCACGGCCGCCGCCATCCCCCTGCTCACGCTGCCGACGTCCTGTGTGGCGGCGAGCTCATCGGCGCCGACGTTCGCGGCGCTGGCGGAACCGTGGACGGGCGCTCCCAGCAAACCCGACAGCTTCCTCATGCACGACGCAGCCGGAGCTCCCGCTGGGCTCTCCGGCTGCGAGCGCCTGCCCTTCAGGCCGTCGCTGACGATCGCCCCGGAAACGTCGCAGGGCGAAACGCCGACGGGCCTGACGGCCGAAGTCCGCATGCCCCAGGAAGGCCTGCTCAACGCCGAAGGCATCGCCACGGCGCATCTGCAGAACACGACCATCGAACTGCCACCCGGCCTCGCGGTCAACCCCGGGCAGGTCACTGGGCTGACGGCGTGCCGGCCCGCCGAAGACGGTCTCGGCAGCGAACGCGCGCCCGCGTGTCCGGGCTCCTCGAAGCTCGGGTCGGTCACGATCGAAACGCCGGTGCTCGCCGACAGGCTCGAAGGCAGCGTGTACCTGCTCACGTCCAATCCGCCGGACATCAAGCTGCTCGTGGCCGCCTCCGCCGACGGCGTGAACCTGAAGCTGGTCGGTCACGTGCACCTCGGCGCGGACACCGGTCGGCTGACGGTGACCTTCGCGGACACGCCGCAGCTCCCGTTCACGAGGCTCAAGATGACGTTCAACGGCGGCGAGCGGGGCGTGTTCGTCACGCCCGCCGCCTGCGAGACCGACACGACGAACGCCACGTTCACTCCCCGCAGCAGCCCGCAGAGCGCGGACGCGCACGTCAAGGACAGCTTCGCGGTCTCCTCCGGTCCTGGCGGGACGGCGTGCGGCTCGACGTTCCCCTTCGCGCCGGCCTTCTCCGCCGGCACCGTGAACCCGCAGGGTGGCGCCTTCACCGACTTCACGGCGACGCTGGTCAGACGCGATGGCGAAGACACGCTCTCAGGCGTGAAGGTCACGATGCCGCCCGGGCTGCTGGCGATGCTCTCGAGCGTGCCGCTGTGCGGCGAAGCGCAGGCCAACGCCGGCAGCTGCCCCGCCGCAAGCAAAATCGGGCACATGGTCGTCAGCTCGGGTCCGGGCAGCGCACCGGTCTACCTGCCGGTCGCCGGGCAGCCGCCGATCGATGCTTACCTCACCGGCCCATATCACGGCGCGCCGTTCGGCTTGTCGTTCGTCGTACCGGCGATCGCCGGGCCGTTCAACCTGGGCACCGTCGTCGTGCGCGCGGCGATCGACGTCGACCCGCTGACCGCGCAAGCGACGATCGCGATCGACCCGCTTCCGCAGATCCTCGCCGGCGTGCCGTTGCGCCTGAGGACGGTCAACATGACGATCGACCGGGCGAAGTTCATCTTCAATCCGACTGACTGTGGCGCGCTGCTCGTCTCCGGCACGGTCATGGGCGCGAACGGCGCCAAGGCGGCCATGACGAGCCCGTTCCAGGTCGCTAACTGCGCGACTCTCCCGTTCAAGCCCAGCATCTCGGCGAGCACGAACGCAAGGACGAGCAACCGGCTGGGAGCTAGCTTGACGGTCAGGATCGGCTATCCGCCGGGAGTCGAGGCGAACATTCGCAAGATCGCCCTCCAGCTGCCAAGGGCGCTGCCGACGCGGCTGAAGACGCTCAACAAAGCGTGCACCGAAGCGCAGTTCAACGCCAATCCCGCCGGCTGCCCGGCCGCGTCGGACGTCGCGCGCGTGGTGGCTCACACGCCCGTCCTCAGAAGCCCACTCGCGGGCCCCGCATACCTGGTCAGCCACGGCAACGCGGCCTTTCCCGACGTCGAGATGGTGCTGCAGGGAGAAGGCGTGACGATCGTCGTCGACGGCAAGACGCAGATCAAGCAGGGCATCACCTACTCGCACTTCGAAACGGTCCCCGACGCGCCGATCAGCTCGCTCGAACTCGTCGCGCCACGGGGTGAGCACTCCCTGTTCAGCGCGATCGGCGCTCCGTGCAACCACAGGCTCGTGATGCCGACGGCGATGACCGGGCAGAACGGGGCGACGATCGGGCACCGCACGCGGATCCACGTGCACGGGTGTCCGCGCGCCAGCGGCAGGAAGCAGGCGAAGAAGATCGGAGTCGCCTTCACGCACTAGGCGCATCGATGGGTCTCGCACGCCGCCTACGAAGGAGCACACGATGAACGGACATCGATCGATTGCGTTGGCGGCACTCGCTGCCATTGCGGCTCTGCTGGGCGGCGCAGCAAGCGCGTTCGCGGCCGTGCCAACGGGCGACTACACGGTATTCGACCATTGCCCGCGCTTCAGCCCGAAAGTCAACCTTTGCCTGTACGCGCGCACGAGCACTGGCGAAGCCACGCTGGGCAACCAGACGGCTCCGATCACCGTCCCGATCGTGCTCCAAGGCGGCATAATCCGCGACGAAAGAACCGAAGGGGAAACGTTCGTCGCCGTGCTCAACGGCGAAACGCTGACGAAGGCGCCGCAGAAAGTGCCGGATGGCCTGCGCTCGCTGCTCGAATGCGATGAAATCGATGAACCGATGGAGCGCGCGGCGTGCGAACTCGTCTTCGAGAGCGGCGCCACCGCCGTCAACGCGACGACTGAGCTCGCCAAGCCCGCCGGCGCGATCGCGATCAGCAAAAACAACCTCGTCAACCGCGAAGGCGTGGCGCTGACGCTGCCGGTCAAGATCCACCTGGAAAACCCGCTGCTCGGCAGCGAATGCTACATCGGCTCGAACAGCAGGCCGCTCGTCTGGAATCTGAGGACCAACACGACGAGGCCGCCCCCGCCGAACGGGGCGATCGACGGGAAAGTTGGCAAAATCGAAGAAAAAGACGAAGGTGAATTCATCGAAATCGCGGCAAACAAGCTCGTCGACAACGCCTTCGCGAGTCCGAGCGTGACCGGCTGCAGCGGCCTCATCTCCGATGTCCTGCGCCCGATCATCAACTCCAAACTCGGACTGCCGGCCGCCGCGGGCCACAACACGGCGATCCTCAACAGCACGATCGATCTCGCGGCCGCCGAAAGCGTGAAGGCCAGCGAAAAGTAGCGATTGTCCCGAGGTCACAGTCGTGCTCCGGGTCCCCAGCGGCCGGTCGCATCCTCGATCGACACCCCCAGACGTTTGCGCGGGTGCTCGCTTGACCTATTCCGAGGAAGAAAGCGAGGCCGCTCACGGCCCCACGAGCGAAGGAGGCGGCGATGAGCAAGACGGCACGTGAGGTCATGTCCGGCGACCCCGAGTGGGTCAGGACCGACGAGACGATTCTCGACGCGGCGAAGAAGCTCGCCCGGCTGGACATCGGAGCCCTGCCGATCTGCGGCGAGGACGATCGCCTGAAGGGAATGCTCACCGATCGCGACATCGTCGTGAAGGCGCTGGCAGCCGGAAAGAATCCGGCCGAGACGCGTGCCGGCGACCTCGCGGAGGGCAAGCCGGTGACGATCGGCGCCGACGATCCGGTGGAGGAGGCGCTGCAGACGATGATCGACCACAAGGTCAGACGCCTGCCGGTGATCGACGGGCACACGCTGATCGGAATCGTCAGCCAGGGCGACCTCGCCAAGGCGCTGGACGATGCAAAGGTGGGCGAGCTGGTAGAGGCCATATCGTCCGGATGAGCGTTTTCTTACGCTCCCGGGTGTTGCTTTGGATCCGCACGCGGCCTATCTCCAAAACAGGATCTGTGCGCGTATCGCGGGGTGCACCGAGTTCGCACGCGGTTGGCGCTTAGGCGTCGCTCGTGTCTCCCACTCGCCAACTACAAGCCGGCGGTGTAAACAGTGGAGATGGGCCAAGCGATCCGGGTTGTCGTTGGGGAGGACAACCCGCTGTTCCAGGCGGGCGTGGTGCACGTGCTCGAAGAAGCGGGTCTCGACGTCGTCGCGGTCGCGAACGACGCAACGGACCTGGTGCGTCAGGTGCAGGCGCATCGGCCGGACGTCGCGCTGATCGACATCAAGCTGCCACCGGACCTCACCGACGACGGTCTGCGCGCGGCCCGGGAGCTTCGCTCGAGCGCTCCGACCGTGCGGATCCTGCTGCTGTCACAGTTGCTGGCGGACGATCTCGCGATCGACCTGATCGGTGATCGTCCGGGCGGGGTCGGCTACCTGCTGAAGGATCGCATCGCCGACGCCGCGAGCTTCGTCGACGCCGTTCGCCGCGTCGCCGGCGGGGAGTCGGTGATCGATCGAGAGATCGTCGTCCGGCTGATCGGCCATCGACGCCGACACTCGATCGACGACCTCACGGCCCGCGAACGTGAGGTTCTCGCCTTGATGGCCGAGGGACAGTCGAATAGAGGAATTGCGCGGGAGCTGTTCGTGACCGTGTCCGCCGTCGAACGCCACGTGACGAGAATCTTCACCAAGCTCGGCCTGCCACCGGAGCCGCAAAGTCACCGCCGCGTGCTCGCGGTGCTTCGCTTTCTGCACCGATAGTGCATGGGGGAAGTCACCCCGCCGACTGTCCTGTGCGCAGGGCGGTGGGGCTGTCCCCACGGCAAGTGTGGCGGTCGCCCAAGTGTGGCGCGGCGCGCGATGGGAAACAACTGACTAGTGACTGCTCAAAGCGCCCCAAAGCTGGGCAACGGTGCTCGTCAATCGACAGGGGTGCGGCCGGCTCTGCCGCGCAGGCAGGCCGAGGGGCTGGTCAAGCGCTGCCGCGGACCTCAGCGGGCTCGATCCGAACAGGCGCTCGTGCTCTTCGCCAAGCGCGGCGGAGCGCGCCAGCGCGAGGACCTGATCGAAGCGCTTCGCCCGTCGATCGCCAGCGTCGCCCGCCGCTACCGCCACGCCAAAGGCGTGTCTCATGCGGAGCTGATGCAGGAGGGCATCGTCGGGCTGCTGCGCGGTCTCGAGCGATTCGATCCGCAGCGCGGAGTGCCCTTCTGGGCATACGCCTCGTGGTGGGTGCGTCAGGCGATGCAGCAACTCGTCTCCGAGCTCTCACGACCGATGGTCCTCTCCGATCGCGCCCTGCGCGAGCTCGCCCACGTCAAGGAGACGAGACGGACGCTGGAGCAGGACTGGGGACGCGAGCCGACCCGACACGAGCTCACACGAGCGGCCGACGTTCCCAGCGCGCATCTCGAGCGACTGATATGCGCAGACCAGGCGCCGCGCGGACTGCAGGAACCGGTCAGCGACCAGACGACCGGTGCGACGACGCTCGGCGACCTGGTCGACGATCCGCGCGCGCAGGAGGCTTTCGAGCGAGTGGCGCAGCGCCTGTGCGCTGACCAGATTCCGCGGCTGCTCGCGCTGCTCACCGAGCGCGAGCGGCTGGTCATCCGCTCCCGCTACGGCATAGAAGCGCGCAAGCAGACGTTGGGCGAGGTGGCGGCCGACGTCGGCGTCAGCGCCGAGCGTATCCGCCAGATCGAGCAGGCGGCGCTGCAGAAGCTGTACGTGGGAGTGCGCTGAGCGACTGCTCGGGCGGCGAACCGGCCGACGTGTCAGCGTCGCGTCGCGGCCATCCTCACCGTTATCTCCCCGGACTGCTCGAGCAACGCGAAGCCCGTCACGTCCGCGGCCTGTGTGAAGGCCAGGCTCACGCTCGCGTCGCCGACGTCGAGGTCGTGCAACTCGGCCCGCTTGACCCAGCCGGGCAGGCGCGGCTGGATCACGTCCAGCGTCCTCGCGGGGGCGTGTGCGCTGATGCCGAGCATCGCCTGCAGCAACATGAACGGCGCGGCGGCTGCCCATGCCTGCGGCATGCACGCGACGGGGTAGTTGACTATCGCGCTCGTGCCCGCTCGATCGAAGCCGCAGTAGAGCTCGGCGAGGCGAAAGTCCGGCGAGTGGCCGGCGATGTCGAACATCGCCGATGCGATTCGCAGCGTCTCCTCGGGGAAGTCGTAGCGTTTCAGCCCCGCGGCGATGATCGCATTGTCGTGCGGCCACACCGAGCCGTTGTGGTAGCTCATCGGGTTGTAGGCGCGCGATTGGCTCGACAGCGTGCGGATGCCCCAGCCGCTGAACATGTCAGGAGCCATCAACCGCTCGGCCACCGACGGCGCCTTGTCGGCGTCGACGACACCGCAGTACAGACAGTGACCGGGGTTGGAGGTGACGCTCTGGACCTGTCGCTTGGCGCCGTCGAGCGCGAGCGCGAACGTGCCCTCCTGCGGGTTCCAGAAGACCTCGTTGAAGGCTTGGCGCAGCTTGTCGGCCTCCGTGCGCAGCGCCCGCGCGCGGTCGGGCTCGCCGAGCGCCTCGTAGACGTCTGCGATGCGCAGCTTGGCGAGGTACACATAGCCCTGAACCTCCACGAGCGCGATCGGCCCGGTGGCGAGCGTCCCGTCGGTGTGGACGATGGAGTCCTCGGAGTCCTTCCAGCCCTGGTTCAGCAGGCCGGCTGGCGAGCGGCGCTGGTACTCCACGAAGCCGTCGCCGTCCGCATCGCCGTAGCGATCGATCCACTCGAGCGCCGCATCGAGAGCCGAGCGCAGCGCCGACAGCGTCTCCAGGTCCGCCGTCCAGCGGAAGTACGTGGCAGCCAGCATCACGAACAGCGGCGTCGCGTCGACCGTCCCGTAGTAGGGGGTGTGGGGCACGAGCCCCGCGCGCGCCAGCTCGCCGGCACGCAGCTCGTGCAGGATCTTTCCCGGCTCGGCGTCGCGCCAGGCCTCGTCCGCGCGCGCCTGCAGGCCGGCGAGGACGAACAGGGTGTCGCGCGCGACCTCCTGGTTGAGCAGCAGGCACTCATAGGAGGTCAGCAGCGAGTCGCGCCCGAACGCCGCGACGAACCACGGGATCCCCGCGGCTGGAAGCTGTCCGCGGTGCACCGGCGTCATCAGCGCGTGCAGGTCGCGCACCGACGCGGTGATCACCCGCTCGAACAGCCGGCTGTCTGACTCGATGCGCGTGCAGTCCTCGCTCCAGGCCTGCAACGCGCCATCGACCTTGGTTGCCGCACGCATGAACCGGCGCGACTTCGGCCGGTGCGCTCCGTGGGCCGGGAAAACTGTCACGAGCATGCAGGTTCGCTCACCGGGGGCGAGCTGCAGCACCCAGCTGAGCCGCGCGCGACGGTCGTCGATCGCGCTCTCGTGCGGGGCCGGCTCGACTTCCACGAAGGTGCGGCGCGTCAGTTCGTCGGCGCCGCGGTAGGTGAAGCCGACGCCCGATTGCTGCAGCCTCGCCACGACCGGCTCCGTGGGCGCCAGTCGCTTGCGAACTCCACGTATCTCGAACACGTCGGCGAAGTCGGCGCTGACCGCGAGCGCCAGCGGGACTGTCAAGGTGTGCGGACAGTAGTTGTGCAGCTCGATCAGCAGGTACAACCCGTCCGCGACCATCAGCGTGCGGCGCAGGTTCAGAGTCTCCTGCGGCACCTTCACCCCTCGCGCGTCAAGCAGGGCCGGGTTGGTGGCGTTGACCACCGCGCGATGACCCGCTTCCACGGAATGCGACAGCAGCACAGGCTCCGCATCGCCGAACGTGAGCCTCAGTTCGGAGAGGTGGCGGGTGTCTTCTCGGTACAGGCCCTCGCCGCTGACGTTGTGCGCGCGCACGTCTCCGTCGGGACGCGCACAGACGAAGACGCCGCCGTCCTTGAGCACCAGCAGGTCGGCCCTCGCCTCCGCCGGAATCGGAGGGCCGCCGAGCAGGCCCTCCTGGCCCGGCGGGTGCGGCGAGCGCAGGCGCTGGGGCGAGCGCTTGTCCTGGGCGCTCATGCCCGTTGGCTCGCCTCGCGCGATGCGGCCGCGATCACCTGGCGATAAGCCGACTCGTACGCGTCGGTCACCAGCTCCACGTCATAGCGCGCCTGCACCGTGGCGCGGCAGCGCAGCGGATCGAGCTCGGACAGCCGGTCGACCGCGGTGGCCATCTCGCTCTCGTCCTCGACGAGAAAGCCGGACTCGCCGTCGATGACGATCTCCGGCGCCGAGCCTTCCGGGAAGGCGATCACCGGCGTGCCGCAGGCCAGCGCCTCGATCATCACCATGCCAAACGGCTCGGGCCAGCGAATCGGCATCAGCAGCGCGGCGGCGTTAGCGAACAGCGCACGCTTGGCCGGACCGGCCACCTCAGCGACGTAGCGCACCGATCGACCGTCGATCTCGGGACGGATCTGGCTCTCGAAGAACGCCCGCTGTCCCGGCTGGACGGGGCCGGCGAGGACCAGCGGCCAACCGGCTTGGCGCGCGGCCGCGATCGCTCTGTGCGGTCCCTTGTCCGGCGCCATGCGCCCGAGCCACAGCAGGTAGTGATCCTTTCGCGGCTGCAGCGGCCACGAGTGCAGGTCGATCGGGTTGGGGATCACGCTGACGCAACGCATGCTCGAAGGCCCGGAGGCGAGCTGCGCGCGACTGAGCGCAGTCGTCCACACCTTGGCGGCGTGCCGGCGATAGAACTCGGCGGTCTCGGCGGTGAAGGGGCCGTGCACGGTGTGCAGCACGGGGACCGATACGCGGTCGGCGATCGCCACCAGGGCAAAGCCCGAGTGATCGTGGATCACGTCGAAGGGACGCCCGCTGCGCTCGGCTTCGTCGATCACTTCCAGGGCGCGCCCGACATGGTCGACGTCGAACAGCGTCTGCCCGATCTCATGCGGATGGTCGTGCGCGAGCAGCGGCACGACGTGCGCCGTCGAGCGCGATCCCGGCGGTGCGAGCAGCGCGACGTCGTGGTTGCGACGCACCAGCGCTGCCGCCACTTCGGCGATGACCAGCTCGATGCCGCCATAGCCGGGCGGGGGCACGGTGATCCACGGCGGCGAGAGCAGGGCTATGCGCAGCCGCCTGGAGCAGTACGCACGCTCGACGCGAGATGCCTCGCGCGTGTCGCTGACGTCCACCGCCGCCGCCGCTGGCGAAATCGCGTTCATGCGTTGGCGACGACTCGATCCGGGCGGACGTTCGCCGCCTCGTCGGTGCGGCCGCGCAGCGGCGAACGCGCCGGGACGGGCGGGGCGCGCGCCGGCAACCGCGCAAGCGCGCCGACCGCGTGATCGACGCCGATCGCCAGCAGGCCTGGATCGACGCTCTGCCCATGCGGATCTCCCGCGCGTCCGGCCCATAGTGAGATATGCCACGCACGATTCGGCGGCGGGCCCCATCGAGCCGGCGACACGGGCCCGAACAGCACCACCGACGGCGTCCTCAGCGCGGTCGCGAGATGCGCGACGCCGGTGTCGCCGCAGACGACCCGTCCCGCGCCCGCGACGACGCCGGCCAGCTCGAGCAGGCTCGTGCGCCCGGCGATCACGTCGTCGGGCGGAAGTCCGGCCAGTTCGGCGAGCGCCGTGCCCAGCGGACGCTCGGTGCGCGAGCCGGTGATCACGACGCGGTGGCCGTGTGAGCGCTCGGATCGCGCCAGCGCGGCCCAACGCGCCAGCGGCCAGCGTCGCGCCGGACTCGCCGCTCCCGGGTGCAGCACGGTTGCGCCGCGGACGAGCGGGAGCGTGTTCTGCTCGTCGCGGCTGACGCTCAGCTCGACGTCGTCGGGGTCAGCCGAGATCCCATGGAAGGCGAGCAGGCGACACCAACGGGCGCGCTCGTGCTCGTCGTCGCGCCAGCGCGGCGCGCGCCAGCTCTCGCGCACGAACTCGTTGCGAAAGGCCAGCAGCCGGGCGCCGGGCGCGGCGGCGAGCAGCGCGCGGTGGCTCTGCGGACCTTGGCCGTGGAGGTTGACGGCGCTCCGCACGCGCGATCCGGCGTACGCCAGAGACGCCGGGCGGTGCGCGTCGCGCAGCTCCAGCTGCGGGTCGATCCGCGCTACCAGCGGCGACAGGCTGAGCGGGGCGTACAGCACGCGCCGCTCGTCCGCGAACGCTCTGGCCATTCCACGCAGGGCTGGCGTCGCGGTGAGCAGGTCGCCGAGGCCGAGCGCGCGAAGGATCGCGATCATGGCCACGACGTCTCGGTCGACGGGCAGATCACGAGCTCGCGCAGCTCGACCGCCGCAGGACGGTCCAGCGCGAAGGCGACGGCCGCCGCGACCTCCGCCGGCTCGGCCAGACTCGCCATCGACGGCGGCTTGTAACGCTCCTCGCGCCCGTCGAAGAAGCTCGTCTGCATGCCGCCGGGTATCAGGCAGGTGACGCCGACCCTGCCGGCGAGCTCAGCGGCCAGCGAGCGTGAGAACCCGATCACGCCGAACTTGCTCGCGCAGTAGGCCGTCGCGTCGCTCATCGCGCGCAGGCCGAGCGTCGAGGCGACGGTCACGATCCTGCCGGCGCCGTCCTCGAAATATGCAAGCGCCGCCCTGGCGACGGCCGCGGTGCCGAGCAGGTTGACGGCGACGACGCGGTCCCACGCCTCGCCCGAGACGGAGTCCAGCGTGCCGCAGGCGTCGGTGCCGGCGGCCGTCACGACCGCCCGCAGACGACCGTGACGCTCGCCCACGCGCCGCACCGCCTGCTCTGCATCGCGCGCGTCCGCGAGGTCGACGTGCTCGTACTCGATCTCCTGCGGCGGAGGGTTCAGGTCGAGAACGACCGGCCACCATCCGTGCTGGCGGACGCTCTCGGCGATCGCGCGCCCGAGGCCCGAGGCGCCGCCGGTCACGATGACCGCGCCCCGGTCACCGGGCGCCAGGTCACCCGGCGGCAAGGTACGTCGCCTCCTGGATCAGGCGGGTCGTGGAGTGGCCGTCGAGATACGGCAGCACGACCGCGCGCCCTCCCCACTGCGAGAGCACGGCCGACTCCGGGAGCGTGCACCCGGCATAGTCGCCGCCCTTGGCCCAGATGTCCGGGCGCAGGCGCTCGATCAGCGCGGACGGCTCGTCCTCGTCGAAGATCGCGACCGCGTCGACGAAGCGCAGCGCCTCGAGCATCGCCGCGCGGTCGGCCGCCGCGACGATCGGCCGCCCCGGGCCCTTGAGTCGCCTGACCGACGTGTCGGAGTTGATGCACACGATCAGGCGGTCGCCCAGCGCGCGAGCAGCCTGCAGCGTCGTGAGATGACCGGCGTGCAGCAGGTCAAAGCAACCGCCCGTCGCGACGAGCGTCTCTCGCCGCCTGGGTGCAACCGCCGCCCCCGGCCCCATCCGGTTCGCCGTAAGCGCATCGGGTCGTGTCGACCGTTGCATCGACGGCTGTGCGGGTGGCGGCGGCGAGGAGCAGGCGGCGAACGCCCCGCCGCGCTCGACGAACGCGCCGGCCACGGCCAGCGCCTCGCTCACCGCGCCTGTCAGGTCCGCCCCGTCGCCGAGGGCGCACGCGGCGGCCGCGGCAAAGCAGTCGCCGGCGCCGCACGGGTCGCCGTCGCTGACGACGGGCGCCGGCATGCTGACGGTCCGCTCGTCGCACACCAGCAGCGCGCCGTCGGCGCCCAGCGTCACGCATACGCCGCGCACGCCCCAGCGCTTTGCCAGGGCGACCGCGCGCGCCTTCGGCGAGCCGCCGCGCGGGGCGCCCGGGCGCGCTTGCAGTTCGCCCGCGTTGGGTGTCACGAGCGTGACGCCGCGAAGCGGATCGGCGCCCAGGGGGTGGGGGTCCCAGACGAGCGGGGCGCGCTCGGTGCAGCGCCGGGCCAGCACGGCGCGCAGGGCGGGGTGGGCGGTGAGGCCGCGGCCGTAGTCGGAGACGAGCAGCACGTCGGCCCAGCCGATCGCCGCGCGCGCGGTCGCGGTCAGCTCGCCAACCGTTCCGCGCTCGGCGCCGCGGTCCAGGCGCAGCAGCGTGCGCCGGCCGTCCATCAGGCGGATCTTCTCCGGCGTCGAGCCGGCCAGGCCAAGGTCGATCAGCGCAACGCCATGCGCGTCCAGCAGCCGGCGAAGCTCGGCTCCGGCGCCGTCCTGTCCGATCGCGCTGAGCAGCACGGTGTTGCGCCCTTCGGCGGCAGCGAGCGTGGCGGCCAGGGCGGCGCCGCCAGGGCGCACGCTGGCCGTGCGTTCGTCGAGCACCGGCGCGTGCCCGTCGGGGCACTGACGCTCGACCGTCCCGGCGATGTCGCGGTCGAGCAGCGCGTCGCCGATCACCAGGAGGGGACAGTTGGCGCTCACGCCCGTGCCTCCAGGCGCCCGCGCGCGAGTGCGAGCTCGCGGTCCACGGCGCCGCACACCAGGTGCAGCGCGACGAGGTGACCCTCCTGCACTGTCGCGGCCGAGCTCGCGGCGATCGCCACCGCGTCCTCGCAGACGTCGGCGAGCTCGTTCGGCGCCGGCCCGGTGAGCGCGAGCGTGGCGAGGCCGAGCTCGCGCGCGGCGTGCACCGCCGCGATCACGTTCTGGCTCTTTCCCGAGGTCGACAGCGCCAGAAGGAAGTCGCCCGCGCGCGCGTGTGCGCGAACCTGGCGCGCGAACGCGTGCTCGGGACCGTAGTCGTTGGTGATCGCGGTCAGCGAGGAGGTGTCGCCGTGCAGGCAGATCGCGCTCAGCGGTTGGCGATCGGTCTCGAAGCGCCCGACGAGCTCGGCCGTGAGGTGCTGGGCCTGGGCGGCGCTGCCGCCGTTGCCGACGACGAGCAGCCGCGCCCCGTCGGCGAGCGCGCGACCGAGCTCCGCGCCCCAGCGCTCGAGGTGCTCCACTTCGCTGCGCAGGCTCTCGAGCATCTGCGCGAGCGCGCTGAGGTGCTCGCTGCCGGCTCGCCTGCCGAGCGCTGCGGGCCGTCCGCGCGCGCTGCGAGAGCGCGCGAGCACGTCGCTATAGACCTCCTGGGTCAATCCTGCGACGCGACCCCAGCCGTACAGCCGGCGCGCTCGCTCCACGCCGCGGCGTCCGTACTCCACGCGGCGCGCCGGCTCGTCGAGCAGCGCGCGCAAGGCACCTGCCAGCACCTCGGGGTCGCGCGGGGGCACGTGCACGCCCGTTACGCCGTCGAGCACCGTGTCGGCCATGCCGCCGACGGCGGAGGCGACGACCGGCACGCCGCAGGCCATCGCCTCTAGCGGGACCATGCCGAAGGGCTCATACCAGGGAACGCACACGACCGCCGCGGCCGAGCGCAGCAGGGCCGGCAGCTCGACGCGCTCGACGCGCCCGTGCAGGTGCACGCGATCGCTGACGCCATACTCCACGGCCAGCGCGCGCAGCCGCTGCGCGTCGGTGTCCTCGTCGAGCTCGGTCACGCCGGGACCGCCCGCGACGACCAGCTCGCAGTCGGGAAGCTCTCGCAGCGCCGAGATCACGTTGCCGATCCCCTTGCGTTCGACCAGCCGCCCGAGGCAGAGCAGCCGGTGAACGTCGCGGCGCGTGGGCTCGCAGGGGCCGTCGGGGCGAAAGTGCCCGACGTCGACGCCGCAGGGGATCACCGTCAACTTGGAACGCTCGGCGCCGAAGCGCACGAGCTCGAACAGCTCGTCGGTGCACGTCGCGACGATGCGCGACACGCGGCGCGCGACATCGCGCTCGATCCGGATTCGCTCCGGCGGGCTGCTGTCGTGGTTGCCCTGGAAGCGGTGCTTGACGACTCCCAGCGCATGGAAGGTCTGCACGACGGGCGTGCGCAGCGGCTGAGCGGCCGCCAGGGCGGCCGAGCCGGACATCCAGAAATGGGCGTGCACGACGGCTGGCGGCTGCGTGCGCCAGCTGCGCTGCAGCTGCTCGGCGAAGCGCGGCATGAAAGGCAGCAACTCGTCCTTGGGCAGGCGTCGCGCCGGTCCGGCATCGACGTGATGGACCTCCACGCCGGGGGCCAGTTCGACGCGCGCGGGCAGCGACGGATCGTCGCGGCGCGTGTGGACCGTCACCTGCTCACCGCGCGCCGCGAGCTCGCGCGACAGGGCGCAGACGTGCACGTTCTGCCCGCCCGCGTCGACTTCGCCGAGCTGCGCGAGCGGGCTGGCGTGCTCGGAGACCATCGCGATTCTCATGCCGCCACCGAGCTCAGCAAGGAGTCCCAGTCGCCGAGGAAGCGCTTCAGCCCGTAGCGCTGCAAGGCGGCCTCTCGCGCGATCCTGCCGGCCGCGCGCGCAGCCTCGCGATCGGCGCACAGCTCGTGCATCGCCGCCAGCAGCGTCTCGATGCGCGTGGAGACCGCTCCCGCCGCCGGCGGCACCGCTTCGGGGACCTCCGTCGTGGCGAGCGCGACGACGGGCATTCCCAGCTGCATCGCTTCGATCAACGACAGCCCGAGCGACGTCCAGCGGATCGGATGCACGTAGACGCGCCGGCGCGCGAGCTCATCGTGCAGGCGCGCCTGGGGGAGGTCGCCGAGGCCGCCCAGGCGCTCGGACTGCATGCCGAACAGGTCGACGGGCGCGATCGCGGAGAAGTGCGCGATCAGATCGGTGCCCGTCACACGGCCCCGGCGCGGGGCTTCGTTGACGACGGCGGCGACGCGCGCCAGCTCGCCCGTGTAGCGATAGCCGGGGTCGACAATGCCGTGCTCGATCACGCGGGTGGCCGTCGAGCCGGAGTCCCAGAACAGCGCGTTGAAGTGCGTGACGTGCACCAGCACGATGTCGTCGCGGTCGCGCGCCGGGTGGCGCATCTCGGCGATCCTGCCCTGCGGGGCGTTGTGCTCGAGATAGATCGCCGGCAGGTCGCGCCCCGGCGAGCGACCTCCCAGCCAGCTCTCGGCCAGCCCATTGAGCTCGCACGGACGCTGCAGCACGACCACGTCGACGTCAGCGTCGGCCGTCTCCATCGGGCCGAGCTCGTGCACGGACTCCGGCCACGTCCACGTCTGGGCGCGACCGCGACCGTCGGCGCTGCGGTCGGGCAGCAGCGGGACGATGTACTCGTGGCTTCCCTGGACGAACGCCGTCGTCCACGAGCCGTGCACGTGCCACAGGAGGATTCTCATGCCGCGCGAGCCTCCGCCGCCGTCGTGGCGCCGGGCGCGAGACGTTCGACGGCCGCCAGGACCTCCTCGACGCCGACGCCGCGCAGGCACGGGTGACCCAGCACCGGGCACTCGCGCGCGCGACATCCGGCGCATGGCACGTCGTGGAAGAGCAGCTCGCAGGGAACCTGCCACGGTCGCCAGCGCGCGACGGGAACGGTGGGCGCGAACAGCGAGACGACCGGTGTGCCGACCGCCGCGGCGAGATGCGCGGGGCCGGTGTTGGCGACGACGAGCACATCGGCCATGGCCAGCACGCGCGCGAGGCCGCCAAGCGACGTGCAGCCACCGACGTCGAGCACCGCCGGCGAGGGCGAGCCGGCCACGAAGGCCGTCAGCTCGCGCTCGCCGACGCCGCCGGTGACGACGACGCGACGTCCGCGCGCCGCCAGCGCCGCGACCAACGACCTGTGACGCTCCGCCGGCCACGCACGCGCGGACACCGACGACCCCGGGTGCACCGCCACGTAGGATCCGAGATCGCCAAGGCCGGGCGGCCGGCGGCTGCGCCCCTTCACGCGCAACTCGCCACCGTCGTCCGCGCGCAGGCGGTAGCCGAGCGCGCCGACGAGCGACAGCCCGCGCTCGACCTCGTGAACGTCGCCGTCGACACGGTGGCGCACGTCCAGCAGCGAGCCCGGGTAGTCGTGGCTGATCGCAGCGATCGTGTCGATGCCGGCGAGGCGCAGCACGAGCGCCAGCGGCAGCGGGCTCTGGTGCGCCGAGGTGACGACCACCGCCTGGTCGAAGGCGAGAGCCGTCAGCCGCTCCTCGAGCAGGCTCAGGGCCGCGCGATCGACCGGCGGCGCGTCGGCGTCTATCCACGGCGTGGGAAAGCAGATCACCCGCTCGGCGCCCGGGAGCATCCGCGCGGCTTCCACGCCGCTGGGACCGCAGAGCAGCGTCACCGAAGCTCCGGCCGCCGCCACGGCGCGCACGGCCGGACCCGTGAGCAGGACGTCGCCGGCGCTGTCGCAACGGGCGATCAGCACGTTGGGCGCGCCGGTCATCGGTCTCCGATCAGCAGCCCGACGGCGCTCGGCAGGTCGGCGGCCCACTCGGGCGCCGAGGCGATCTCCGCGTGCAGGGTGCGGCTGGTCGGCACGAGCACGCCCCGCGCTCCGGCCGCACGCGCCGCCTCGACGTCCGCGCCGATGTCGCCGATCACCGCACAGCGGCGGGGGTCGACGCCCAGCAGCGCCGCGACCGCCAGGACCATCCCCGGCAACGGCTTGCGACACGAGCAGCGATCCTCGGCTCGGTGCGGGCAGATCAGCCATGGGGCGACGGGTCCGAGCACCTGCTCCACGCGCCGGTTGACCGCGATCACCTCTGACCAGCGCAGGCGCCCGTGCGCGATGGCGCTCTGATTGGAGACGACCGCGACGGGCACGCCGGCCCGGCGCAGCTCGTCGAGCGCCTGGCGCGCGCCGGCCATCGGCCTCACGCGGTCGGGGTCGCCGTTGTAGGGGACGTCCTCGATCAGCGTTCCGTCGCGGTCGAACATCACCGCCGCGGGAAGCCCGTGAGCTCGCCCAGGCGCTGCAACCGCGCCGAGACGACGCGGCCTACGCCGCACCCGCGCGTGGCCGCGCAGCCACCACGCGCTGGCCCAGAACGGCAGCAGCAGGCTGGTGAGGGCCATCGTGGCGAGCTCGCGCCACGTTCGCGGCCCCGGAGAGATTCGCGCCCAGGCCAGCTCGCCCACGCCGGCGAGGCAGACACACCCCGCGGCGGCGCCCGTGCGCCGCGCGCCGAGCGAGAGCGACAGCGCGCTCGTCAGCCCGGCGAGGGCGACGGCGAGGTGGCGACGCAGGCGTCCGCGCGGAGCGCCGGCCAGCTCTCGCCACGCGGGGCCGTGCAGGCGGTCCATCAGCACGTCGTCGGCGTTGCCCGCCTGCAGCTTCAGGCTCATGCCGAACGTGCTGCGCCGCGGTGGGTGCAGCACCGTTCTCGCGCCGCGCGTCAGCGACCATCCGAGCGACATCAGGCGAATCGCGATGTCGCTGTCCTCTCGATACGCACGAGCGAAGCGCTCGTCGAAGCCGTCGACCTGCTCGAGCGCGACTCGGCGAAAGGCCATGTCGGCGGTCGCCCAGCGGGCCGTTTCCAGTGCGCGAACGCTGCGTTGCCAATCGGTCAGGCGCCCGGCGGGCGTGGGCACGCGGACGCGGCCCTGCACCGCCGCGCATCGCTGCGGCGCGCGCCGGATGTCCAGCGAGAGCTCCGCCAGCCAGCTGCACGTGGGAATCGTGTCGTCGTCGAGAAAGGCGATCCACCTCGCCATCGACGCGCGCCAACCGACGTTGCGCGCCGCCGCCGGACCGCGCGCTGGGCCGGAGATGACCTCCACGCCCGGCGCCGACACGAGCCCGGCTGCAGCGCCCGAGGGCCACAGCGGGTCCGCCGTGACGCCGCGCGGACGGTCGTCGACGACGATCACGCGCGGTCCTGCGTCGCCGCGGTCGCCGTCTCTGTCGCGCATCGCGTCCAGCGCGGCGAGCAGGCGCTTCAGCTGCGGGCGCCCGCTCGTCGGTATGACGATGTCGAAGTCGCTCACGCGCTCGCCGCCGCCGCCAGGCGCGTCTGCGCTGCGCTCGCCGCCATCGGTGACCGCACGAAATACGGACCGATCGCGAGCAGGTCGATCGGCGCCGAGCCAAAGCACTCGAGCGCGTCGCGAGGGTCGTCGACGATCGGCCTTCCGGCGGTGTTGAGGCTCGTGTTGACGAGCACGGGCACGCCCGTGCGCCGCTCGAACCCCCGCAGGACGCGCGCGAGCAGCGGCTGTGTGAACTCGTCGACGGTCTGCACGCGCGCCGTCCCGTCGACGTGCACGACGGCGGGGATGCGCTCGCGCCAGCCGGGTGCTACGCGATGGGTGAAGAGCATGAAGGGGCTCGGGATGGGGCCGCCGGCGAACAGCTCCTGCGCGCGGTCTGCGAGGACCATCGGCGCGATCGGGCGAAACTGCTCGCGTCCCTTGACCTCGTTGAGGCGATCGAGGTTCTCCGCGCGGCGCGGGTCGGCGAGCAGGCTGCGATGCCCGAGCGCTCTCGGACCCCACTCGCTGCGCCCCTGAAACCAGGCGACGATCGCGTCGTTGGCCAGAGCGTCGGCGACGACCTCGGCGATGTCGGCCGGCCGCTCGAAGACGGCGCCGGCCGCCTCCAGGCAGCCCGCCAGCTCCTCGTCGCTGAAGCCTCGCCCGAGGTCGGCCGCGGCGATCGGGCAGATCGCGTCGCCGCCCTGTGCGGCGATGTGCATGGCCGCGCCGAGAGCGGTTCCCGCGTCGCCGGCGGCCGGCTGCACCCACACTTGGTCGAAGGGCCCGTCGCGCCACAGGCGCGAGTTGGCCACGCAGTTCAACGCCACGCCGCCAGCGAGCGCCAGCGCGGGCTCGCCGGAGCGCTCGTGCAGCCACCAGGCGAGCTCGAGCAGTACCTCCTCCAGGCGCGCTTGGACGCTCGCCGCCAAGTCGGCGCCGGCCTGGGTGGACCCGCTCTCGCCGTCGGCGACCGGCGGGGCGAGGCCCGCCCAGTCGATCGGTTCGGTGACGAAGCCGCCATCTCGGTTCACGCGCACAGCCGTGCGCAGGCGACCGAGCATCGTCGGCCGGCCGTAGCTGGCGAGCGCCATGACCTTGTACTCGTCGGCGGAGCGCTGAAAGCCCAGGTGCTCGGTCAGCTCCTCATAGAGAAGGCCGAGCGAGTGGGGGAGTTTCTGTGAAGCGAGTATTCGCAGTTGACCGCTGCGTGCGCGCCCGGCCAAATGAGATGCTCGCTCGCCTCGCCCGTCGAGCACGAGCACGGCGCATGACTCAAAAGGCGAGGCGTGAAAAGCGGAGGCGGCGTGAGCGATGTGGTGCGGCACGAAATGGCAGCGCGCATGCGCGCTGCCGGGAAGCGCCGACTCCAGAAAACGCGGCGCTCTGGAGGCATACAGCGTGCGCAGTCCCTCCCAGCCGTCGGCCGTGAGGTCTGCGGCGGTGCTCGCCGGCGCGAGCGCAGGGTCATAGGAGAACGCGACCGCGTCGAGCTGCGCCGCCCGCAGGCCGGCGTGGCGCAGGCACCATCGCGCGGCAAGCTCGGGCATCTCCCAACTGGAGAACGGGACGGGCCGCTTTCCGTGCTTTCTCCTGGAGAAGCGCTCCTCTTCGGCGGCGGCGACGGTGACACCGTCGATCACAAGAGCTGCGGCGGGGTCATGGAAAGCCGAGTTGATTCCGAGAACGCGCATGCCTCACTCCCGACAGCGGTGTTGTGGCCGAGCTAGGTAGTAGGTCGAGGTGGTCGGCTCGCAAGCAGCGGGATTCAGCGAGCCCGGTCTAGTTGCTTTCCAGCATCCGCAGCTGTGCCTCCAGCTCACTGCTGGCGACTCTGCGATCGGCGAGCACCCAGCGCGTTCCGGCGAGCGCCGACAGCAGCGCGGGCAGGCCATCGCGACCGCTGCCTCTCAGCAGCCTCACGCTGCGAGCCGCCGCTCGCCTCAGCGGCCGCCGCCGCCAACTCGACCACAGGGCGTTTCGCAGCCGCCGCCGCTCGCGGCCCGGGCGAGGATCCTCCGCTGACGGCAGATGATGCGCGACGACCTGCGGCACGTAGCGCAGCTGCCAGCCGGCGGACGCGAGGTCGAGCGCGAGCAACTCCTCCTCGCCGCCAAAGCCATAACGCGGGTCAAAGCCGCCCACGTCGAGAAACGCCGCCCGCCGCACGATCGCGCCGCATGCGAGAAAGCCCAGCACCGGACGGCCGGGATCGTCCGCCGCGCGAAGCGGGCTGTCGCGCATCAGCCTGCACGTGGGATCGAGCTCGCGCTGCGCTCCGACGAGAATCCTCGCCGCGATGACACCGAGCCTGTCGTGGCGCTCGAACAGATCGGCGGCGCGCAGCAGCGACCCGGCGGCCCACCACGAGTCGTCGTCGCTGAAGGCGACGTAGGGAGTGTCGAGCAGCAGCGAGCCGACGTTTCGCGCGGCCGCGCCCACGTCGTCGGCAAGCCTGACCAGGCGTGCGCCCGCGAGGCGCAGCTCGTCCGGCGGGCCGCGAGGCGAGCCGTTGTCGACGACGACGACGGGCGGCCGTTCCGGCAGCGCGTGCAGCTGGGTCAGCGTGCGCTGCAGACGTTGCCAGCGATCGTGCGTGACGATCACCACACCGACCTGCGTGCTGCGGGCTGGCATTGTGACGGCAACCTCACAAAGGCTTGCGCCGGAGTCGATTGACCTACGGGTGCCTGTAGCGATAGGTCGGCCGGCAGGGCGACAAGAAATCGAGCGTGGGGACGAGGGAATCGATGATCTATCTGAACTGTCCGCGGTGCGGGCTCAGCTTCGCGACGCCGGAGATGGCGGTGATCGAACACTGCCCACGGTGCGTGGCTCGCCGCAGGCTGGTGCCGCTTTTCGAGTCACGCGAGCTGCCTCGCAGAAGGCCGGCGATGCCGCCGTCGGTCACGGCGAAAGCTCCGCCGCGGCCGAGGCAGGGCCCTTAGCGCTCGCAGCTCGGTGTGTGGGCTCTCCGGCGACGAGCCGCCGGCGGTGCGCTGGATACCGTTGTGCCGATGGATGTTCTGGAAGTGATCTGGCACGGCCTGAAGGACTCGTTCCTGATGGCGTGGGAGGTGTGGTGGGCGCTCGTCTTCGGTTTCGCGATCTCGGGGATCGTGCAAGCGTGGGTGCCGCGCGAGCGCATCGAGAAAGCGATGTCGGGGTCGGGCCCGAAGCCGGTCGCGCTGGCGACCGCCCTGGGAGCCGCGTCGAGCTCGTGCTCCTACGCGGCGATCGCGATCGCCAAGAGTCTCTTGCAGAAGGGCGCGTCGGCGACCACCGCACTTGCCTTCCAGTTCGCCTCGACGAACCTCGTGTGGGAGCTCGGGCTCGTTCTGTGGGTGCTGATCGGCTGGCAGTTCGCGCTCGCGGAGTACGTCGGCGGCATCGTGATGGTCGTGCTGATGGCGGTGCTGCTGCGCGCGTTCATCTCACCGCGACTGGAGGCGCAGGCGCGCGAGCACGCACAGGAGGCGGACACTGGCCACCAGCACCACATGGCAAGCGAACGGCTGAGCTGGCGAGAGCGGCTCACCTCGGTATCCGCGTGGTCTGACGTCGCGCACAACTTCCGCGGCGACTGGCAGATGCTGTGGAAGGAGATCCTCACCGGCTTCGTGCTGGCGGGCTTCATCGCGCAGCTCGGCAACGGCTTTTTCAACGGCCTGTTTCTGAAGCACACCGGTGGTGTGCTCGGCACCGTCGAGAACGTGATCGTCGGACCGATCATCGCCGTGCTGAGCTTCGTCTGCTCGGTCGGCAACGTGCCGCTCGCGGCAGTCCTGTGGTCGGGCGGGATCAGCTTTGCGGGCGTGCTGGCGTTCCTGTTCGCCGACCTGATCGTGCTGCCGATCGTCGTGATCTACCGCAAGTACTACGGCACTCGCTTTGCCCTGCGGATCGTCGCGCTGATGTTCGTCACGATGGTCGTAGCAGCGCTGATTGTCGACGGGTTGTTCAATGTTGCCAGGCTGCTCCCCACGGGTCCGCGGCCTTCACGTGGGGACATCTTCGGCAGGATCTCCGTCGACTACAAGCTCGTTCTCAACGTGCTCGCAGTCGTCGTCTTCGCCGCACTGCTCTGGCTCACGCGCCGCCGCGGCGCGACAGACCCGATGTGCGGCATGAAGGTCGACAGGGCCAAGGCGGTGCGCATGGACTTCGGCGAGGAGACGTTCTACTTCTGCTCAGCGCACTGCCTGCACGCGTTCGAGCTCGATTCGCAAGCCCGTCCCGGCTAGGCTGCGTCGTCGTATGGATCGAGCCGTGCGCAAGCGCTTGCGTGGTACCGCTCTGGCGGGAGCGCTGGCGCTGGTCGCGGCCGGCTGCGGATCGAGCGCGCCGGCGCCTCACGGTCTCAGCATCTCGGGGCCGGGCTTGCAGACCAGTCAGCCCGCCCCAGGACAGGGCCAGCCGCCGTGGCGACCGGAATACGCGCATCTCGCCCAGCGCCTGAAGCTGATCGGTATTCCTCCGGGGGGCCAGGAAAAGTTCCACATCCACGCGCTGCTGCACGTCTACGTCAACGGGCTGTTGGCCCCGCTGCCGGCCGACATCGGTCTCGACCCCGCGAAGGGGATCGAGTCGAGCATGCACACGCATGACGGCTCGGGGATCATTCACATGGAGGCTCCGCACCCCTTCAACTACACGCTGGGGGACTTCTTCTCGGTGTGGGGCGTCAAGCTCGGCCCCGCGCAGGTCGGTGGCCTGAAGGGATACGGTGGCGATCGCCTTCACTTCTACCTCAACGGCAAGCCGCTGAGCGATCCGGCCGCGCTCGTGCTGCACAAGGACGACAGCGTGGTGATCGGCTACGGGCCACCGAGCGGCTATCCGCACAACCCCAGCAAGTTCCTGCTCAGCGAGGTCGACAAAGGCGAAGGCGGACTCGGCTGCGGCGCCACGAAGAAGGGGCAGAAGTCCAAAAGCTGCCTCTCGCCCAAGGCGACGAGCACGACGCACCAGTGAAGCGCGGCGCTGAGCGCGCGCGTGCTGCGCTCACGCGCCCAGCCGCTGCGTGAAGAACGCCAGGATCTCGTCGCGCGCGGCGATCGTCGGCTGACCGGCTTCGTCGATCAGGTGCGCGGTGACGACGCTGTGCGGGCTGGCGACGACGTGCTCGAAGAACGGTGGCGTGTCGGGGTTGGCCGCGCTGTCGGGGAGCTCGCGCGCGACGAAGCGGTCGCCGAGCGCCTGCGAGTAGGCGGCGAAGCGCTGCGCCTTGCAGACGCGGTCTCCCTTGAAGCGGTAGCCCATTACGGTGAGGTCCTCGCGATCGAGGCGCCGGCGCACCGCAGCGAGCTCCTCGGGAGCGATCTCCAGGCCGCCGGGGTCGTCGAGCGGCAGCGACGGCTGCGACAGGACGGGGGCGAGCATCGACGGCTCGAGCATCATCGTCAGCGCGAAGTTGCCGGTGAAGCACATGCCGATCGCGCCGACGCCGCGACCGCCGCACTGCTCGTGCGCGAGCCTGGCGAGCGAGCGCAGCCACACGGTCACGGGGCTCGACTCGCTGGCGGCGAACGCGCGGAACTCGGCGCTGACGCACGCGCGGCGCAGCGTGGCCGCGCCCTCCTCGACGCCCGGCACGGCGCCGTCGCGGCCGAACAGCGAGGGCATGTACACGGTGAATCCGGCGTCGCGAACCCAGCGGCTGAAGCGGGCGACGTGCGGGCTGATGCCGGGCATCTCCGTCATCACGATCACCGCAGGTCCGCTGCCGGCCACGTGCACGACCTTGGCGACGCCGTCGAGTGTGATCACGCGTGGTTCGAAGTCATCGAGCGGGTCGTCCTCGTCGACGTTGCGTTCGATCTTGGTGTCGGACAAGCTCGCTCCTCCTATCGATTGGCCGCCGGTGCACACGCTTGGAGCTCGGCGCGCCAGGCTGCGCGCGCGTGCTCGATGCCCGACGCGTCGTCGAACAGCTGGCGCTGCCAGTTGGCGGCCATGCCGAGGGCGTTCAGGCGAAACGCCATCGCCGCGGGGTCGATGTCCGCTCGCACGTCGCCGGCCGCGATCGCGGCCTGCACGTTGGCGCTGAGCACGGCGATCCATTCGCGCATCACGGCGGCGAGCGCGTCGCGCACCGCGCCCGTGCGGCCGTCCATCTCCGTCGAGGCCGCGCAAAGAAAGCAGCCTCCGGCGAACACGTCGGATGCGAGGTAGCTCCACCAGGCATCGCCGATCGCCTGCAGTCGCGCCACGCCCTCCTCGCTTGCCAGCCCAGGCGCGACCACCAGCTCGAGGAGCATCGCGCGCGCGGTCGCGAGGGTCGCCAGCTGCAGCTCTTGCTTTGAGCCGAACAGCGCGAACACGCTGCTCTTGTGCAGCTGCAGGTCGGCTGCCAGCGCGCCGATCGTCAGGCCTTCCAGGCCGTCGCGCGAAGCCAGCTGCACGGAGCGCTCTAGCACCGCGGTGCGGCTGCGCATGCCCCTGGCGCGCCTTCCGTCGATGCGAATGTCAGCGGCGATCTCCTGGTGCACGCGGAGCATCCTACAACATAAACGTACGATCGTTTATATTCGGTTTGAGGGAGGGCTTGACTTCAAAAACCCGCCGTCGTGTCGAGCACGACGGGCGCATCGCGCCCGCCCGGTCCAATCGATCGGGCGGGTTGCGGTGGGCAGTTGCCTCAGGCGGTTTTGGCCGCGACCTCTTGGCCGGCGGCGCTGAAGCTCCCGTCGACGCCCTGCCAACTCCCCTGCGCGTCGTACGGCCGGAAGCGAATGAACGCCGACTCGTGGTGAAACGGCTTGGCGGCGTGCGCGCGGCTGGCGACGACGTGTTCGGGCCCATCGCCGCCGCTGGCGTAGGCGCGCATCTCGCGCGTGCTGCGCCACAGCGAGAACGTGGCGACGAGCGTTGGCGGGCGGACGAGCGCCGTGGCGGCAAGCATCGCCGGGCTGCGCAAGGCCAGACGCTCGGCCGCGGCGCTGGCTCGCATGAAGCGCCGTGTCTGGGAGAGCCGCAGACGACCTATCGTGAGGACGGCGGCGGCCTCGTCGTCTGCCATCGGTGTCTGCTCGTCCACCAGCCCGTCCATCTGCGGCCACGCGCCGAAGATGTGCGTCGGCGCGAGGCGAACTCGCCAGCCGTCTCGCAGCTGCTCGGCGAGAGCGCTGTCGTCCTCCCACGCGGCGATCAGCCCGACGCGCGATGTCAGCTGCAGTTTCGCCAGCACGCGGTCGCTGAGCGGCGCGGCGGTCGTCAGCGCCGCATAGCGCAGCCCGGGCGTCGCGCGCGTCCTGCTCGACTGGCGGAGAAAGCGCAGGCCTCGGCGCTTGCCGAGGTCGGCGAGGTGCACGGAGACGATCACGCTGCCTACCACCTTCGCTCGCGGGATGTTACTATGAAGTGTACCAGATGGTAACTTCCGCAAGCAGTGGCGCTGACACTGGCGTGGGGCCGTCACCCGCGCCGACCGGTGGCGTCTCGGACGCTCCGACGCGCAGGCTCTCCGCGCCACAGCGGCGCGCGTCGATCGAACAGGCGGCCGCGCAGCTGTTCGCGCAGCGCGGCTACGACGCGACGACCGTAGCCGAGATCGTCGCGCGCGCGGGTGTGAGCAAGCCGATGCTCTACCGGCACTTCGAGTCCAAGAGGCAACTGCAGATGAGCCTGCTGGAGCGCCGTCGCGACGAGCTGGCGACGGCGACGCTCGACAGCTTCCTACACGGAGAGGGCACGCCGCAGCGACGGCTGCCGGCGATGATCGATGCGTGGTTCGCTCACGTCGAGCAGCACAGCGACACGTCGCGGCTGCTGTTTCAGGACGCCAGCGGCGACGAAGAAGTGCGCATGCTGCAGCAGGAGCTGCGCCGCCGCCAGCGCGCCGCCGACGTGGCGTTGTTGCGCGAGTTCGGCCCACCGCTGCCCGAGGAGGAGCTCGAGGCGCTCGGCGAGATCATCCGCAGCTCACTCACCGGCCTGGCGCTGTGGTGGATGGACAACCCCGACATCCCGCGCGCGGTGCCGGTGGCAGCGATGATTCGCATGATCCGCGGAATGCTGTCGGCCGCCGACGCATCCGAGCCGGACTAGCCTTACCTCTCGGAATTCCAACAGCAGGGATTTTGGGGTCGTGCTAGACGTGAGCTGCAGCGCCATAGACTGAAGGCCGTGGAGGCCTCAGCGCCAAGCCCGTCGGAGGCGTGGGACGCGTTCTTCAGCGACTTCTATCTCCGCGCTTACGCGGAGGACGAGCGCCAGGAGGAGGTGCAGGCGCAGGCGCTCGACGCGGCGCGACTTGCCAAGTGCCCCGACGGCGGAGACCTGCTGGACGTGCCGTGCGGGTTCGGCCGCCACTCGGTGGCGCTGGCGGGCGAGGGCTACCGCGTCGTCGGCGTCGATCGCTCCGAGGTCCTGCTCGGCGAGGCGAGGCGACGCGCGGACGGCGAGCGCTGGCCGAAGCTCGTGCACGCCGACTATCGCCAGCTGCCATTCGCCGACGAGAGCTTCGACGCGGCGCTGAACCTGTTCACGTCGCTGGGCTATCTCGGCGACGACGACGATACGCGCGTGCTCTCGGAGATCCGCCGCGTCCTGCCACCGGGCGCTCGGCTGGTGATCGAGACGCTGCACCGCGATTGGCTGGTGCGCCAGTCTCGCGAGCGCGACTGGCGCCCCCTGCGCGGCGGGAGGCTGCTGCTCGAGCAGAGTGCGTTCGATCCGGGCATGGGCGTGATGCAATCCACGCAGACGCTGATCGACAGCGCCGGCGAGCGGGAGTCGCGCTCGTTCTCGGTACGTGTCTACACGGCCACCGAGCTGGTCGCGATGCTCGCACGCGCGGGCTTCACGCGCAGCAAGTGCTACGGCACGCTCGACGGCGCGCCGCTGGGCAACGACACGCGGCTGGTGATCGCCGCGGAGCTTTAGCCGCTGCCCGAACGGCCACCGGCGGCTGCAAGAGGTGCGCTGTCGTAGGCGAGCGCGGGCGGCGGGCCGGGACGAGCGAGCGTGCGCACCTCGCTGCCCTGCGCTTCGCCGCCGAGCGTGGCTGTGCTGGCGACGACGACGCGGTTGCGCCCGGTGCGCTTGGCCTCGTAGAGAGCCTCGTCGGCAGCTTTGAACATCGACTCGTACTCGACGCGATCGCCGGATGCCGCGCTCACGCCGATCGACACGCTGATCGCGACGCCGCCCGGTCGGATGCCTGCGATCGCCCCGCGCAGCCGTTCGGCGACCCGGCGCCCGTCGCTCTGGCCGACGCCGGGGAGCACGACGAGGAACTCCTCGCCGCCGAGGCGGTAGACCAGCTCGAAGGAGTGCAGGCGCTTGCGCAGCTCGTAGGCGATGTCGCACAGCGCGGCGTCGCCACGCGCGTGTCCGTGCTCGTCGTTGACCGACTTGAAGTGATCGATGTCGCACAGCAGCAGGCACACCGGCTGGCGGGTCAGGCGCGCCTGATGGCTGAGCTCGGAGAAGCGCGGAATCAGCGCGTGGCGGTTGAACAGGCCGGTCAGCGGATCGATGATCGCCTCGTCACGATGGTGCAGCTCGGCGGCCTGCAAGGCCCAGACGATCGAGACGACGCCGACGAGCAGCGCGAGCGTGGCGAGCAGCGGGGCGGGATTGTCCAGCGCCCATTGCGGATGCGTGCCGAAGGCGGCCGCGAGCACGATCGCGATAGTCAGCGCGAGGCCGGCGATCACGACCTGCGGGCGAAAGCGCGCGGCGATCATCGCCGCCGGCAGCGCCATCCACGGCAGCGCGACGCTGCGCGGGCCGCCGCTGAGCGCGACACCGCCGCCGATCAGCACCATCGTGATGACGATCGCGCAGGCGCTCACGCGCTCGGGATGGGCGCTGGAGCCGATGCGCCGCTCGACGTTGGCGAAGTTGACGGCCGACAGGGCGAACAGCACGAGCGTCCACCAGCCGATCCACGGCGCGGCGGCCAGCAGGGCCAGGCCGACGGCGCCCGAGCCGATCATGCGGATCGTGCGCACGCGCTCGTTCGCGTCGACGACGCGGCTGCGGTCACGCTCGGTCGGGCACAGCCAGGACCGCCGTTGCATGCGACCGCCTTCGACGCCTTCGCGGCCTGCCTTTAGGGATGGGGGCGGCGAGCAGACATCTGTATCAGCAAAAGTCCGGATGCTGAAATTGAACAGGCAAGCGACATCGGTGCCTCACCGCGGGTCATGGGCACGTCTGCAAGGGTCTCTCATGGCCGGCGGCGCCGCTCTCGTACGCTTAGCCGATGGACAGCTCGGCGCCGCCGACAGTCGCTGAGATCCTCCGCGAGCGCACGGGCGAGGAGATGGCGCTCAACGACCGCTATCTGAACCCGCAGATGGGCCGCATCCTACGCACGCTCGGCTTCGACAAGGTGTGGCGCGGCGGCGAGGGTGCGCACCTGATCGACGCCGACGGCGAGCGCTACCTCGACCTGTTCGGCGGCTACGGCGTGTTTGCGATCGGGCGCAACCATCCGGAGGCGGTCGCGGCGGTGCAGGAGGCGATGGCCGCGCGCACGGGCAACCTGCCCCAGCTCGGCGTGACGCTGCTCAGCGGCGTGCTGGCCGAGGCGCTGCTGGCGCGCGCGCCGGACAGCGTCGCGGCGATGGTCCCGGCGAACACGGGCACGGAGGCGGTCGAGGCGGCGATCAAGATATCGCGAGCGGCCACGGGGCGCGTGCGAGTGCTGTACGCCGAGCACGCCTTCCACGGCCTCACCCTCGGCGCGCTGTCGCTCAACGGCGATGCGAGCTTCCGCGATGGCTTCGGCCCGCTGCTGCCGGGCTGCGATCCCGTCACCTTCGGCGATCTCGACGCGCTGGAGCGCGAGCTCGCGCGGGGCGACGTGGCGGCGTTCGTCGTGGAGCCGATCCAGGGCAAGGGCGTGAACCTGCCGCCGGCCGATTACCTGCAGGGAGCACAGGCGCTGTGCCGCCAGGCGGGGGCCTTGCTGGTGTGCGACGAGGTGCAGACGGGCATCGGACGCACCGGGCGGTTCTTCGCGCTCGAGCACTGGGGGCTGCAGCCGGACCTGATCTGCGTCGCCAAGGCCCTGTCGGGCGGCCTCGTGCCGATCGGCGCGGTGCTCGTCTCGCGCAGCGCGTTTGACTCCGTGTTCGACGGCATGGAGCGTGCCGTGCGCCACGGCTCGACGTTCGGTGGCAACGATCTCGCGGCGGCCGCCGCGCTTGCGACGCTGCGCGTGCTCGACCAGCAGGGCCTGATCGCACACGCCGAGCGCATGGGCGCGCTGCTGCTGGAGCTGACCGAACCGCTGGCGGCGCGCTACGAGGTCGTCAGCGACGTGCGCGGGATGGGACTGATCTGGGCGATCGAGTTCGGGCCGCCCTCCGGACGTGTCGGGCGAGCGCTGTGGGAGACCGTCGAGCGTCGCCAGGCCGGGCTGTTCTCGCAGCTGATCACGGTCCCGCTGTTTCACGAGCACCGCATCCTCTGCCAGGTCGCCGGACACCGCATGAACACGATCAAGGCGCTGCCCGCGCTGGTCGTCGAGGAGGGTGAGATACGCCGCTTCGCCGCCGCGCTGGAGGAGACGATCGCCCGCGCCGAGCGCTATCCGTCGGCGCTCGCGCGCTTCGGCGCACGCACCGGTCTCAGGGCCGCGCGCATCCGCCGCTAGCCTAGTCGGCCGTGCTCGTACCGAGAGAGGACATACGCAACGTCGCGATCGTCGCCCACGTCGACCACGGCAAGACGACGCTGGTCGACGCCATGCTGTGGCAGTCGGGCGCCTTTCGCGTCGGCCAGGAGGTCGCCACGCGGGTGCTCGACTCGATGGATCTCGAGCGCGAGAAGGGCATCACGATCCTCGCCAAGAACACCTCGCTGCGCTACGAGGGCGTCAAGCTGAACATCATCGACACGCCCGGGCACGCCGACTTCGGGGGAGAGGTGGAGCGCGGCCTGACGATGGTCGATGGCGTGTTGCTGCTCGTCGACGCCTCCGAGGGACCGCTTCCGCAGACCCGCTTCGTGCTGCGCAAGGCGCTGGAGTCAAAGCTGCCGGTGATCCTCGTCGTCAACAAGGTGGACCGACCGGACGCGCGCGTCGCGGAGGTCGTCGACGAGGTATACGAGCTGTTCCTCGATCTCGATGCCGACGAGCAGCAGATCGACTTCCCGATCGTCTACTGCAACGCCAAGGCCGGCATCGCCTCGTTGCACTACGAGGCTGGGCAGCCGCTGGAGGGAGACACCCTGGAGCCGCTGCTCGACCTGCTGCTGCAGCGCATCCCGGCGCCCACGTATGAACCCGAGCACCCGCTGCAGGCGCTCGTGACGAACCTCGACGCCTCGCCGTACGTCGGGCGCCTGGCGATCTGTCGCGTGCGCAACGGGACGATCAAGAAGGGCCAGCAGATCGCGTGGTGTCGCGCCGACGGCTCGATTCAGAAAGCGACGGTGGCCGAGCTGTACGTGACCGACGCGCTCGACCGCGTCGACGCGCCGGAGGCCGGCCCGGGGGAGATCATCGCCGTGGCGGGCATCGAAGAGGTGACGATCGGCGAGACCCTCGCCGATCCCGTCGATCCGCGACCGCTGCCGGTGATCACCGTCGACGAGCCCGCCATGTCGATCACGATCGGCGCGAACACCTCGCCGCTGGCGGGCAAAGACGGCACCAAGCTGACGGCCAGGCAGATCGAGGCGCGCCTCGCGCAGGAGCTCGTGGGAAACGTGTCGCTGCGCGTGAAAGAGACCGCCCGCCCGGACACCTACGAGGTGCAGGGCCGCGGCGAGCTGCAGCTGGCGGTGCTCGTGGAGATGATGCGCCGCGAGGGCTTCGAGCTGACGGTGGGCCAGCCGCACGTGGTCGAGCGCGAGATCGACGGCAAGCGCTGCGAGCCGGTCGAGCTGCTGTCGGTCGACGTGCCCGAGGAGCACGTCGGCACGGTGACCCAGCTGCTCGCGGCGCGCAAGGGACGCATGGAGCACATGATCAACCACGGCACCGGCTGGGTGCGGATGGACTATCTGATCCCCGCGCGCGGGTTGATCGGCTTTCGCACGGAGTTCCTCACCGAGACGCGCGGCACGGGGATCATGCACCACGTGTTCGATCGCTGGGAGCCGTGGGCGGGCGAGCTGCTGACGCGCAACTCGGGCGTGCTCGTGGCCGATCGCAGCGGCTCGACGGTCACCTTCTCGCTGTTCACGCTGCAGGAGCGCGGCTCGCTGTTCGTCGGGCCGGGCGAGGAGGTGTACGAAGGCATGATCATCGGCGAGAACTCGCGTGCGGAGGATCTCGACGTCAATCCGGTCAAGGAGAAGCACCTGACGAACATGCGCTCGTCGACGTCCGATGTGCTCGTGCGGCT
>DASYKG010000034.1:0-33189 GCA_035995645.1 Solirubrobacteraceae bacterium | reverse complement strand
AAGCGCTTGCTCCGCGCGCTGGCGCCGCACCCGGCGGTCCACGCCGGCGTAGGCGAGCGGCAGTTCGACGTTGGCGATCGCGCTCGTGCGAGCCACGAGGTTGAAGCTCTGAAAGACGAAGCCGATCTTGCGGCTGCGCAGATCTGAGAGGTCGTCCTCGTCCAGGCTGCGCACGTCCACGCCGTCGATCCGATAGCTCCCGCTGCTCGGCACGTCGAGGCAGCCGAGGATGTTCATCAGCGTGCTCTTGCCGCTGCCCGAGCTGCCCATGATCGCGACGAGGTCGCCGCGGTCGATGCGCAGCGAGACGTCGCGCAGCGCGCGCACCCGGATCTGACCCAGCTCGTAGGTCTTGCTGACGTCGTGCACGAGGATCGCCGGCGCGCGCATCAGCCGCCGGGGGGTCCGCCGCGCAGGAAAGCACCGCCGCCTGCGCCGCCGAGGCCGCCGCCTGCGCCGCCGAGGCCGCCGCCTGCGCCGAGCCCGCCGATGCGAGCGCCGGCCGCTTTGCTGGAGGAGCTCGTGGTCGTGCTCGTCGTGCTCGGCAGGACCACTTCTTCTCCCGCCTTCAGGCCGCTGAGAATGATCGTCGAGCTGTCGCCCGCGAGCCCGGTCGTCACCGGTTGGCTGAGGTGCTTGCCGCCGCGCACGACGGTCACCGAGCCCGCGGAGATCGCCGTCGTCGGTACGTTCACGCCGTCGGCCTGCTTGACGACGACTTCGGCCGTTGCGCTCATGCCGACTTTCAGGCCGGATTCCATCTGGTCGAGCTGGAACGTGACGTTGTAGCTGACGACCCCGCTGTTGCTCGTGGACAGCGCGTCGACTTTCAGCACGTGGGCCGCGACCTTGCGGCCGCTGAGCGCTTCGATCGTCACCGTGGCCGTCTGGCCGACCTTCACGTTGCCGATTTCCGACTCGCTCAGCGGCACGACGAGCTGCATCGAGCCGAGATTGCTCAGCACGGCGAAGGACGAGCTGGAGGAGCTGGCCGAAGAGGAGGACGATCCGGTCGAGCTGCTCGGAGAGGACCCGCTCGTGGTCGCGCCGGTGGAGGAGCTGCTTTTCGACGAGCTGCTCGCGGCCGACGCCTTGGTCGTGCCCGTCGCGGAGACGGTTTCGCCGACTTCGCCGGCGAGCGACACGATCGTCCCGTCCTGCGGGGCATACAGCTTGGTGTTCTGAACGGCCTGTTCGTCGCTCTGCACCGTCAGCTTGTCGCTCTTGACCGCTGCCTTAGCGGAGGCGAGGTTCGCTTCGCGAGTGGCCGGGCTGATCGTCGAGCCGGACGAGGAGGAGCCGGAGCTCTGGCTGGCGCCGCCCGAGGACGATCCACTCGTTTTCGACGCAGTCGTTTCACTTTTCTGAGTCGTCGTCGCAGGTTTGCTGCTCGTGGGAGATTTGCCGGTCGCCGGGGCGGTGGTCGTCGCCGGGGTCGTGGTCGCCGGGGTCGTGGTCGGGCTGGGCGCGGTGCTCGCGGGCGCCGTCGTGGCGGGCGCCGGCTTCGTCGGCGTCGTGGCGGGCGCGTTGGCCGCGATGTATGCGATGGCTGCGCCTTTCGCGGCGACCGAGGCCGTGCTGGCGGGAGCTGCCGTAGTGGCGCTTGAGCCCTGGGACGAGGAGGCTTGCTCTTCGCCTGCTTCCTGCGCGGCGAGGTTGGCTTCGGCCGATTGCAGGCTGGCCTTGGCCTGTTCGAGGGTCACTTCGGCGCTCTGCGGGTCCAGCGTGGCCAGCAGCTTGCCCTTGGTGACGCGCTGTCCTTCGGTCACGTAGATCTGCGTGACGCTTCCGCTCGTCTTGAAGCCGAGGTTCAGCTGGCTGGCGGCCTGGATGTTGCCGCTGCCCGACACCGTCGACTGCACGACACCCTGTTGCGCGGTCGCGGTCCTGGTGCCCTGCGCCGATCCCTGCGAGGCTTGACCGACGGTCGTGTAGGCCACGACAATCGCCGCGATGCAAAGCAGGGCGAGGGCGAAGTTGAGCCATGGTCGCTCTTTGAGCTTGGGCATTGGTTGCAGATATCTCCGCATGCCGTGGGCAGCGACGTCGAGCATCGCCACCGTTCACAAGAACGCCCTAAGGGTCGGCTAAGACGAACGTAGGAGTGACGCTTGCGCCCCCTGCGGGTGAGTCACAATCAGCGCATGAAGGCAAGTCACATCGGGCGTCTGCCGTGACCCTGCGCGCACGCATCGCCGCGGTCGCGAGCCTCGCCGTTGCGCTGGCGGTCGTCGTCGTCGCCGTCAGCCTGTATCTCGCCGTGCGCTCGGATCTGCGCGGTCAGATCGACAAGTCGCTGACCCAGCGCGCGCGGATCTTCACCTCGACGGCCGTCGTCCCGCCCGACGCGCCCGCAGGGGGATTTCGCCTTGGCCGGCCAGCTCCCGGCGCGCCGCCCGTCGGCGGGTTTCGAGTGCAGGTTCAGCCGGCCAGGTTCGGTGGGGCGACCGGATACGTGCAGTTCATCTCCCGCAGCGGCAAGGTCGAGGTTCCCGGCGGCCAGGGCTCCTCGCCGAACGTCCCGCTGAACGCGACCGATCGCAAGACCGCCGCGAGCGGCAGCGGGCGCTCGCTGAGCGACCGGACCGTCAAGGGCACCCATCTGCGCGTGTTGACCGTCGGCACCCACTCCGCCGGCCCGCTGAAAGCCGGTGCGGTGATGATCGCGCGACCGCTCGGCGAGGTCGACCACGAGCTCAACCGCATCGTGCTGATGCTGCTCGTCGTCGGGCTGGCGGGAATCGCGATCGCGGCGCTGCTGGGCGCGCTCGTGGCGCGCACGGCGCTCGGTCCGATAGTCCGCTTCACGCGGCGGACGGAGTCGCTCACCGATGAGATGGACCTGTCCCAGCGCCTGCAGGTGAGCGGCCGCGACGAGCTGGCGCGGCTGGCGAACAGCTTCAACACGACGCTCGACGCGCTGCAGGGCGCGCTGTCGGCGCAGCGCCAGCTGATCGCCGACGCAAGCCACGAGCTGCGCACGCCGATCGCCTCGCTGCGCGCGAACATCCAGATCCTCGACGACGCGCACCGCTTGGCGCCGGCCGAGCAGCGGCGCCTGCGCGCCGACATCATCGACGAGCTCGACGAGCTGACCGCGCTGGTCGCCGACGTCGTCGAGCTGGCGCGCGGCTCGCGCGTCTCCTCTGCGCGCGAGGACGTGCGCCTCGACGAGATCGCCGGCGACGCCGTCACCCGCGCACGCCGCCGCGGCGAGCTGCGCTTCGACGTCGACCTGCAGCCGACGATCGTGCGCGGCGAACCCGACCGCATCGCCCGCGCGGTGTCCAACCTGCTCGACAACGCGCGCAAGTGGAGTCCCCCCGACGGCGTCGTCGAGGTCGGCCTGCGCGGCGGCGTGCTGACCGTGCGCGACCACGGCCCCGGCTTCTCCGAGGACGAGCTGGCGAAGGTCTTCGAGCGCTTCTACCGCGCCGAGCGTGCGCGCAAGCTGCCCGGCTCCGGCCTCGGCTTGGCGATCGTCCGCCAGGCCGCTGAGGCGCACGGCGGCTATGCCAAGGCGACCAACGCGACGGGTGGCGGCGCGTGCCTCGAGGTCAGTTTCGGATCATAAAAAAAGGTGAAGAGCATGCGCTTCGTCGACATCTCGCAGCGGTCCGCGGGGTACAGTCGCAGAGTGGATCGCAGCCCGGCGGTGAAAACGTGAAGGTGATCGGGGCGGGACTTCCGCGCACCGCCACGACGACGCAGATGTTCGCGCTGGAACAGCTCGGGTTCGGCCCGTGCTACCACATGCGCGACCTGCTGGCCGACCTGGAGACAGGTCTGGCGCTGTGGGAAGCGGTCGCCGACGGAGAGCCCGACTGGGCGGCGATCTTCGCCGGCGAGCGGACGATCGAATCGACCGTCGACTGGCCGTCGGCGCGCTTCTATCGCGAGCTGATGGACGTCTATCCCGAGGCGAAGGTGCTGCTGAGCGTGCGCGACGCCGACGCGTGGGTGCGCAGCATGCGCGAGACCGTGTGGGGGCTGTTTCACGGCGACACCGTCCTGCGCCACGTCTCCGACGCGCGCGCCGTCGTCGATCCGCTGTGGGCACGCTATTTGAGCTTGATGACGCGCTTGAACTGGGACCCACAGTCAGGGGCGTTCGCCGGCGACCACTTCAGCGACGAGGGGTTCTCCGCGCTGATGAGCCGCTGGAACGAGGAGGTCAAGGCCACCGTGCCTTCCGAGCGGCTGCTCGTGTGGGAGCCGAGCGAAGGCTGGGAGCCGCTGTGCGAGTTCCTCGGCGTCGACGTTCCCGCCGAACCGCTGCCGCGCCTGAACGACACGCACGCCTTCTGCGAGGGCATCACCGGCGGCGCGCTGAGCACCGTCAACGAGTGGTGGGACACGCGCCAGCGGCCCGCCGAAGGCCTGCACGGAGCGGCGCTGAGCTAGCGGCTGGACTGCAGCTCGGCGGCTGGCTGGCGGGCGACTTCGGCGGCGGCCTCGGCACCCAGAAACGGGTTGAGCGTGAGGAAGATCAGCTGCGAAGCCGCGTCGCAAAGTTCGTGCACGCGCCGCTGCTCGATGTAGTGGTGCAGCACCTGCCAGATGCCGCCGGCGACGGCCTGCGCGGCGATCTGCGGCACGTCGATGTGCGACGGCGCGTGCTCGAAGCCGGGCTGCAGGTACACGGTGAAGGCCCGCAGCGCGTTCTCGCGGATCTCGATCGCCTCCGGGCTGGCGCCGAACGTGTCTACGAGCGTCAGATGCGCGTGCGAGGGCTCCGAGCAGACGTACTCGCTCAGCGCGTGCATGCCCGCCGCGATGCCTTCGTGCCACTCGCCCTCGTGCGCCTCATACGCCTCCACGGTTACGCGCAGCGCCTGGTGCAGGCCGACCTTCTGTGCGCCGAGGAAGGCGTCGTGCTTGGTCGGGTACATCTCGTAGAAGGTCTCGTGCGAGACGTTCGCGCGCGAGGCGATCTCGGGGATCGTCAGGCCGGCGAAGCCCTTCTCGGCGACGATCGCCGCGGTCGCGTCGACGATCCGTTCGCGCTGGCTCTTGACGACGAGATCGCGCGGCAGGTCGTGGCGCCCGCTCGGCAGGCGCCCTTCCGCGCGGCGGCTGCGCTGCGAGGGCTGCTCGGGACCGACGTCGCCGCCGCGCGGGCGAACGTGCGGCGGCCCCTCCAGGCCGAGCGGCAGCGCAAGCGGATACGAGCTGGCCCATGCGCCGAGTTCGCCCGCCAGCCCGACGAGCTCCTGCGAGCGGCCCTGGCGCAAACGCGTCGCCGACACCTCGCGGATGCCGCCGATCAGGAACTTCGCCGTGAGGTCGCGCGGCTGGTCGTCGCCGGCCGGCGCGCGCCCGGCGCCGACGAGCTGTTCGAGCGCCTGCAGCGTGCGTTCGCGGCGTTCCAGCGCGCGCGGTCCCGCGCCGAACGTGCCCAGCAGCGCCAGCGTCATCGCCTCGGGCTCGGCGGCGGCGAGCTCGGCGAATGCCTGCAGCCCCAGCAGCAGGCTCTCGTCTTCTGACTCGCCCTGGCCGTAGGCCATCGCGACCTTCTGTGTCGTGCGCCCGGCGATGTCCTCGTAGGCGCTCAGCAGCAGCTCTTCCTTGTCGGCGTACAGGTTGTAGAAGGTCGGGCGCGAGACGTGCGCGAGCTGCGTCAGGTCGAGGATGCGCACCGCCGGGTAGCCGCGCTGGGCGATCAGCTCGACCATCGCCGAGCGCAGTCGCTCGCGCTGGTCGAGCTCGACTTCCTCACGCGTCAGGCCGTGCGCGCCCGTCGGCAGCCGGCGATAGCGCGAGGAGTCGGAGGATGGCGGCGAAGCGTCCGTCCTGCGGGGCTTGGAGTTGACCTTGCGCGCCGTCATATCCCGATGTCCTTGGGTTGAAAACCCCTCCTTGACGTCAAACGACCAGAGCGTACCAGCCGGCGCGCGAGCTGAGCCGGCTGAGCTGTGACCAGTGCTAGCCGCGGATCGTGCGCGAGCCGGCGAGCACCGCGCCGGAGGCGTCGAGCGCCTGCACGGCGACGTACGGCGCGGCGCCGGGCGTCGTCAGCGACGTCTCGAAGCCGCTGCGCGGCGCCGTGGCGACGGGTGCGAGCGTCTGCGCCGAGGCGCCCGCGAGCAGGCGCCAGCTCGCGGTGCGTGTGTCGCCGTTCCAGCTCGCGTACACCGTCGCGCGCCCGCCCGAAGCCGGCGCCGCGGCGATCGCGGGCGCGCCCGCCGGCGCTCCCGTCCAGGGGAAGCGATACGCGCGGTAGGACTCGTAGGAGCCGTGCATGTGCGCGTCGAACAGCAGCTGGCCGCTGGCGCTGTACTCCGAGAAATATGGCTCCGGTCCCCATCCGACGAACATGTCCTGATTGGCCAGCGGTTGCATGTTGCCCTGGCTGCCGGACGACAGCGCGGGGGTGTGCTCGTACTGCGTGACCGCGCTGACGGAGCCCGCGCCGAGCGACAGGACGAGCCCGCGCGACTGCGGGTGGACCTTCGGCACGGCGCCGTTGTCGAACACGCCGATCGTGCCGTTGGGGAGCGTCTCGGCGTCGTGCTGGTATGCCGTCCTCGTGCCCGCGCCGAGCTTGACCGTCGAGCGCTTGCCGCCGATCGCGCTCTGCAGCTGGCCGCTGGTCGTGTTCATCAGGTACATCGCCCACGTGTTGCGCGCCGAAATCAGCGTCGTCCCGTCGCTGCGCTGGTCGATCGAGTTGAGGTGAAAGTAGTCGAACGGCCAGGCCGCGCTGCTGCCCGTCGCCGCGCTATAGGAGTCGCCCAGCGGGACGTGGTCGAGGCTGTGCCACTCGCGGCGAACGAGGCCCGTGTGCAGGTCGAGTTCCTGAAAGATGCTGTCCGTCACCGCGCCGCCGCTCGGGCCGCCGACGACCGACAGGTCGCAGGAGATCGGGTCAAACGCCGTCAGCACGGCCGTCCCCTGCGGGGTCAGGTGGAAGTCGTGCAGGTCGGCCTTGTAGCCGTTTGCGGCATGCACGCGCCCGATCTGCTGGTAGGCGGAGTTGACGATGATCTCTTCCCCCAGACCGAAACCTTGGGGCGGGATGTAGCCCTGCCACCACGTCAGCACCGGCTGGCCGCCGAGCTGCTGCACCTGCAAGTTGGCCGCGACGATGCCTTTCGGCAGCAGGTCGAACCACACCAGGCTTCCGGCTTCGTCGAAGATCATCGGGCCGGGCGGCCCGGGGCCGGAGTACGGCGCGAGGAAGATGTCCCCGGGCGCGGTCTGCGCCGAGCGCGTCGTGACTTCGATCGCCGGCGCTTCCAGCGTAGGGGCGGAGCGGAAGTGCTGCTTCTCATTGGGGTCCAGGCCGGAAGGCGGGTTCGGCCTGGTGTAGGGCGGCACGTCCTGTGTCGCCACGACGAAGCGGTAGGCGAAGCGCCGCCTGTGCGCGCCGGCGGCGACCTCCCCGCGCACGGTGACCGTCTCACCCCGCGAGAACGGCTTCGACGGCACGAAGCTCGCGCCGTCGCCTTGCGAGTAGGCGCGCAGGCGCCCGCTGTGCGAGCCGCTGGCCGAGCCGCTCACGCGCACGGCGCCGATCGACTTCGGGGGGACGCCGAGCAGGCTGATCTGTGCGACCGCGGAGGCGTCGTAGGAGCCCGGCAGAGGCGACACGCTGAGCGTCGTGCCGGGGAGCGTCGCCGAGCGGTTGAGCGTGCTCGGGTAACAGCGTGCGGCCGCCGGAGCGCGGAAGGCCGCCTGCTCGGCTTTGATCCGGTGCGACGCGATCGCCAGCGTGGTGGCGCTGGCGAGGACGACGACGACAGCGCCGGCGACGAGCCCTTTGCGCAGGCGGTGGTGCGTCACGCGCCTGCCGGGCGGACGGTCTTGGACGTCGCGAGGACTTTGCCGGAGGGGCTCAGCGCGCGAACCTGCAGGTACAGGGGTCGCGGCGCCTGCGGGCAGGAGGCGCCCGGCGGGCAGCTGGACGGGTTCGGCGCCGGGATGGTCGTCTCAAAGCCGCTCTTGGGAGTCGTCGAGACGGCTGTCATGTGGCTTGGGCTGGACCCGGTCAAGAGCTGCCACGAGGTCACCGTCGTGGCCCCGTTCCAGCTCGCGTACACGGCCGTCGCCGAGCCGCTCGTGCGCGCGCTGATCGCCGGCGGTTGGCTGGGCTGCGCGCTCCACGGCTCGCGATAGATGCGGTAGCTGTTCTCGCCGGCAGGCAGCTGCGCGTCGTAGACGATGTTCCCGTGCTCGTCGAATTCGGTGAGGTTGGGCAGGCCGCCCCAGCCGACCATCGTGCCGCCGTCCGGGAGCGCCTGCGCGTTGCCCTGGCTGCCGGTCGTCAGCGGTGCGATCGTGCGCACGAGCTGATCGGCGAGCGTCGCCGTCTTGGCCTTCGTGTCGAGCTTGACGAACTCCGCGCGCGAGGGCGGCGCGACGGGCGGCGCGCCCTCGTCGTCGAACACGCTGAGCTCGCCGTTGGCCAGCCACGTTGCGTTGTGCTGGTAGGCGAACTGCACGCCTGGGCCGAGCGCGAACGTGCTCTTCTTGCCGCCCAGCCGCCACATCACCGCGCCGCTACGCCCGTCGATGTCATAGACGCCCCAGGTGTTGCGCGCCGAGATGAGCAAGTTGCCGTGGCTGTCGAGCGCGAGCGAGTTGATGTGGAAGTAGTCGTACGGGTTGGCGGGGTTGCCAGGCAGCTTGGAGTAGGACTCGTCGACGTCGACGTGCCCGAGACTGTGCCACTCCCACATCACCAGGCCCGTGTGCACGTCGATCTCCTGGATCACCCCGTCGAGCGCCAGTGCGCTTGACGGTCCGCCGGCGGAGGCGAGGCTCGTCTGCACCGGGCTGTAGGCGAGCACGAAGGCGGAGCCCTGCGGCGTCAGCGTGAACTCGTGCTCGTCGGCCTGCAGGCCGTTGCCTGCGCGGACGACCTCGACGGTCTTGTAGTTGGCGTTCGCGATCACGCCCACGCCGAGGCCGTAACCGAGCTGCAACGTGCGGCCCTGCCACCACGTGAGGTGGTTCTTGCCGCTGAACGTCTGCGTCTGCAGGTCGGCGGCGTCTTCGCCGCCCTTCAAAGCGTGGAACCACACGAGGTTGCCGGCGTTGTCGAAGATCATCGGTCCGTACTGACCCGGGCCGAGAAACGGCGCCGCGAGCAAGTACCCAGGCGCCGCGCCCGCGCCGGCCGCGTGGTGGACGGTGACCGTCGGCGGGTGCAGCGACGGCTCGGACTGAAAGCTCTGCACGTCCGCCGGTGTTCCCGCTGTGATCGGAAACTCCGCCTGCGAGACGACGCCGGGCTGAGCGATGGTGAAGGCATCCGACAGCGCGCGATGGGTCTTCGTGGAGTTGGCCCACGTCGCGCGGACGGTCACGCGCTCGCCTGGCGTGAACGGCTTGCTCGGCACGAAGCTCGCGCCGCTGGCCGAGGAATACGAGCGCAGCCGACCGCTGTGGCGGCCGCTGGAGGAGCCTATGACGGAGACCGCGCTCAGCGCCCTCGCCGACGCGCCGAGGAAGCTGATCTGCGTCGCCGGCGTCGCCGTCGGCGTTCCGGGAAGCGGTGAGATCGTCACCGACGCGGCCCACGCCTGCGTCGTCGCGCCAGCGGTCGCTGCGAGGGTTGCCAGCAGCGTCAGGGCGAGCAGGCGCCTGCGGTTGTTCATCGAGCCTCCGGGAGCATAGGGGTGCTGCGAAGCGGGATCCTAACTTCCAAGCACGTCGAACCCGCTGGAAGTTGCGCGGCGAAGCGGTTGTGCGCTCGCGCGCGGCGGGCCTGCGCCGCTCAGAAGACGGGCGTCTCGGTGTAGTCGCCGAAGACCTGCTGCAGCGACTCGACGATCTCGCCCTCGGAGGCGTGCGCGCGGGCGCAGGCGAGCAGCGGCTCCATCAGGTTGCGATCGGCGTGCGCGGCGTCGGCGCGCAGGGCGGCGAGCGTGGCCTCTACGGCGGCGCCGTCGCGCTTGGCGCGCGCCGCCTGCAGCCGCCCGAGCTGCTTGCCCTCGAGCGCCGGGTCGATGCGCAGCGTGGGGATCGGCTGCTCGTCCTCGGCGACGTAGCGGTTGACGCCGACGACGACGCGCTCGGCCGCGTCGATCTCCTGCTGCAGCGTGAACGCGGCATCGGCGATCTCGCGCTGGGGGTAGTTGCGCTTGACCGCGTCCACCATCCCACCCAACTCGTCGATCTTATTAAAATATTCGTACGCCGACCGCTCCATCTCGTCGGTGAGCGCCTCGACGAAGTAGCTGCCGCCGAGTGGGTCGACCGTGCTGGCGACGCCGGTCTCGTGCGCGATCACTTGCTGCGTGCGCAGGGCGATCGTGACGGCGTCCTCGGTGGGCAGCGCGAGCGCCTCGTCGTAGGAGTTGGTGTGCAGCGATTGGGTGCCGCCGAGCACGCCGGCGAGCGCCTCGACGGTCGTGCGGACGATGTTGTTGAGCGGCTGCTGCGCGGTCAGCGAGACGCCAGCGGTCTGCGTGTGAAAGCGCATCTGCCACGAGCGCGGGTTCTTGGCGCCGAAGGACTCCTTGAGCTCGCGCGCCCAGATGCGCCGCGCGGCGCGGTACTTGGCGATCTCCTCGAAGAAGTCGATCTGCGCGTTGAAGAAGAACGACAGCCGCGGCGCGAAGTCATCCACGTCCAGCCCCCGTTCGACGGCTTGCTCGACGTAGGTGAGACCGTCCTTTAGCGTGAACGCGAGCTCCTGCTGCGCGGTCGAGCCGGCCTCGCGGATGTGGTAGCCGGAGATGGAAATGGGGTGCCAGCGCGGCATGCGCTGGGTGCACCACTCGATCATGTCGCCGCACAGGCGCATGGCGGGGTCGATCGGAAAGCACCACTCCTTCTGCGCGATGTACTCCTTGAGGATGTCCGCTTGGATCGTGCCCGACAGGCGCTCACGTGAGACCGGCCCTACGGCGCCGGTGCCGGCCTCGGCGGCGGCGACGTAGAACGCGAGCATGATCGCGGCGGGCGCGTTGATCGTCATCGAGACGCTTACCTCGCCGAGGTCGATGCCGCCGAACAGCGTCTGCATGTCGTCGAGCGTGTCGACGGCGACTCCCTCGCGCCCGACCTCGCCGAGCGAGCGGGCGTGGTCTGAGTCGTGACCCATCAGCGAGGGCATGTCGAATGCCGTCGACAGCCCCGTCTGGCCGTGGTCGAGGAGGTAAAGAAAGCGCTCGTTGGTCTCCTCGCTGGTGCCAAAGCCGGCGAACTGGCGCATCGTCCACAGGCGGCCGCGGTACATAGACGGGTAGACGCCGCGGGTGAAGGGATAGGAGCCGGGGACGCCAATGCGCGCGGGATCGGAGAGATCGCCGTCGGTGTAGAGCGGACGCACCGCCTCGCCGGAGATCGTCACGAACTCGACATCGCGCTCGGGCGTGAGCTCGTACGCGTCGAGCCATTGCTCATAGGAGACGGGGGGCGCCTGCGTGGGACTTGCTGGTGCGGTCATCGGCCCTTCACAAGAAAAGTAGGAGTTACGACTATCGGAGTATCACAGACTTGCTAGCTTGCGTGCAAGTGCCCTGTACGCAAAGAGGAGGGACGGCATGACGGACACCCTGGCAATCGAGCGAGTCGGCATCGTCGGCGCTGGCTTCATGGGCAGCGGGATCGCCGAGTCGGTGGCGAAGGCGGGTATCGACGTCGTGCTCCACGAGCCCGAGCCCGCCGTGCTGGAGCGTTCGCGCGTGCGCCTGGACGAGTCGCTGACGCGCGCCGTGCGGGGCGGCAAGCTGCAGGACACCGAGATGGAGCAGGCGCTCGCGCACGTGAGCTGGTCGGTCGAGCTCGACGCGCTCGCCGCATGCGAGCTGGTCATCGAGGCCGTCTATGAGGACCCCGCCGTCAAGGGACCGCTGTTTCGCTCGCTCGACGCGATGCTGGCGCAGTCGGTGATCCTCGCCTCGAACACGTCCTCGATCCCGATCGCCCAGCTCGCGTCGTGGACACGATGCCCCGAGCGCGTCCTCGGCATGCACTTCTTCTCGCCGGTTCCCGTGATGAGGCTCGTCGAGGTCGTGGTCGGGATCGACACGGCGCCCGACTGCGTCGCGCGCGCGGTCGCGTTCACGGACACGATCGGCAAGACGGCGATTCGTACGAAGGACCGCTCGGGCTTCATCGTGAACATGCTGCTCGTGCCCTACCTGATGGCCGCCGTGCGGATGTTCGAAGAGGGCTTCGCCTCGCGCGAGGACATCGACCAGGGGATGAAGCTCGGCGCCGGACACCCGATGGGCCCGCTCATGCTGTGCGACTTCATCGGCCTGGATGTCCTCTACGCGGTCTGCGACTCGCTCTATGAGGAGTTCAAGCATCGCGAGTACGCCCCGCCGCCGCTGCTGAAGCGGATGGTCGTCTCCGGGCATCACGGGCGCAAGAGCGCTCGCGGCTTCTACGACTACGACGCATAGCTCGCGCGGACGGGCCCGCCGCCGGCGCAGACGTGCCGAGCCGCGGGCGCTGGACTTGTCCGGCGTCAAGCTGGGCGGCGGCGTGGCTAGGAGTCTCCGAGGCTGACCGCATCCGCGGCGACGACGACGTCCACGCTCAACAGCGCACCGCACGACGGGCATGCGAACTCGGCGAGGTCGACGCCCTCGCGGCGCGCCGACCAGCTTCCCAGGCTCGCGAGCGCATCGGCTGCGTTGCGCCGGCGCGTCGGCACGTGGTCGCGATAGTCGGCGCCGGCGGGCGCGAGCTCGCTGGCACAGCTCGGACAGGAGAACGCCCGCTCGTCGGCGGCGTCCGCGGCGACGAACTCGCGCTCACGGTTGCCGTCTCCGTTGCTCGGCGCGATCGGCCACGCGCGGCGCTGCTCGAGCATCGACTCGCGCGCTCGCTCGGTGGCCTGCGCGTCGACCTCGCCGCGCTCGCCGCAGACGACGCCGTAGGCACTCTTGGCCAGCTCGCTCTGCAGGTAGCGGTCGCGGACGTCTCGGCCGACGGCCTCGGGGTCGCGCTGCAGCGGGTCGCCGAGTCCGGTGCCTCCCCCGGCGTGCATCTCGAAGATCTCGCCGGCGGGCAGCGGCTCGAGGAACGTCTTTGGCTCGAGATCGATCAGCTCGCCGTCGAGTCCATCGAAGGAGTCGGGGAGCTTGCCGCTGCGCAGCAGCTCGTCGATGCGTCCGCCGCGCGTCATGCGAAAACCCCCTCCGCTGCTCGGATAGCCGCCGAGCAGACCCGCCGGGGGCACCTGGTTGCAGGCCGAGACGGCTGTGATCTGGCCGCCGGGCGTACGCCACGGCGTCCACGCGACACGCACTCCGTTGCCGCCGCGCTGGCGCCCGATGCCGCCCGAGCCGAGGTTGAGCGTGCGCCAGAGGAACAACACGGGGTTCTGGTGCTCGTAGACCTCGAGGTCAGGCAGCTTGTTGTCGAGCACGGTCGTCGGACCGGCGGCGTCGATCCCGTCCGTGTGCGGCTGAGCTCCCCCGCCGCCTCCCTGCGCGTTGAGGTCGAGGAAGGGAACCCATTCTCCGCTTTCGTTGGGCGCGTAGTAGATGGGCAGCGGCGCGGCGTCGAAGAACGGCGACATGACGTGCGCGCGGACGTACTCTTCCTCGCTGGCCACCTGCATCTGGCCGAGCAGCTTCGCGACGATCTTCGTCACCCGCAGACCGGTCTCCATGTGCCCGGAGGAGGTCGGCGCGGGCATCTCGGGGTTGACGAGCGTTCCGCGCGGAAAGACGAAGTCCAGCGCCCGGATCAGCCCGTCGTTGATCGGCACGTCGGGCACGAGCGTCATGAACAGCGGGGTCACGACGGCCGACAGCGCCGATCCGTGGGCGACGTTGATGAAGCCGTCGGTCTGCGCGGTCGTGCCCGTGAAGTCGAACGTGAGCTTTTCCCCCTGCACCGTCGCGTGGCAGACGATCTCGTACAGGTCGTTGACGTGGCCGTTGTGCTCGACGTAGTCACGCGCCATGTAGGTGCCGTCGGGAAGCGATCCGATGCGCCGTCGGGCGGCGCCCTCGGTGAGCTCCTTCGACGCCTCGGCGAGCCTTCTGAACCCGTCGACGCCGTGCTCGGCCACCAGGCCGGCGACCCTCGCGTCGGCGGTGTTGCACGCGGCGATGAAGCAGCGGATCTCGTTGAGGTTGCGGTCGGGCACGCGGAAGTTCGCCGTGATCAGCCGCCAGATGTCGTCGATGATCTGCCCGCGCGAGACGATCTTCACGCCCGGGAAGCGCAGACCCTCGGCATAGCACTCATACGCGCCCGGCGCGAAGCCGCCCGGCGCCACGCCGCCGATGTCCATCATGTGGGCCTCCGCCCAGCACCACGCGATCAGCTCGCCGTCGGCGAACATCGGGCGCACGATGCCGAGGTCGGGCGCGTGGCAGGCGCCCGTCGTGTGCGGGTCGTTGCAGATCCACGCATCTCCGGGATGGATGTCCTCGGCCGGAATCACATCCAGCAGGTGGCGGATCGTCTGCCGCGCGGCCCCGAGGTGGTAGGTCAGGTAAGCGCCGGAGAGCAGCTCGCCCTGTGCGTCGGTCACGACGGTCGAGAAGTCGTTGGCCTCGGCGATGACGGGGTCGCCCGAGGTGCGGATCATCGTCGTTCCCATCTCCTGGGCGATCGAATGAAGCTGACGAGCAAAGATCTCGATGCTGACGAGGTCGCGAATGTCCGCGCCCTTCACGCCTGTCTCGCCGATCGTCGCGGTTGTGCTGTCGGCCATGGGTTCTCCTTGTCGGGTTGGCTCTGGGGGAGCACGCATGACTGCGCGGGTTGCCCGACATGCATCGTGCACTGCAGCGGCGCCAAGCGTCGGCCGAGGCCGCGGCAGGATTGTGAGGATCTCCATTCGCGGGCGCGCATGCGCTGGCGCGAGGGCGCGAAGTCTTTGGCGGTACCGCCAGTCAGAGCTCGCGAGGCGCTTGCCGTGGCGCCTGCCCGCTGATGAGATGCGCACATGCAGCTGTCGCCGATGCGCCTGGAGCCCGAGGATGAGTTCCCGCACGTCCCTGACGAGCAGGAGAACTTCAACGAGAGCGTGTACGTCAATGCGTTCGACGCCCGCCAGCGCGTGGGCGGGTGGGCGCGCCTCGGCAACCGCGTGAACGAGGGGCACGCCGAGCTGTCGGTCTGCCTGTACCTCCCCGACGGTCGCGTCGCGTGCCAGTTTTTGCGTCCGCCGATCACGACGAACGACGCGTTCGAGGCCGGCGGCCTGCGCTACAACGTGTCCGAACCGTTCAACCGCCTGGCGATCCGCTACGAAGGCGAGCTGATGCTGCTGGACGACCCGTCGAGCATGCGCGATCCGCGCGAGGTGCTGGCGCACGCCCCACGCGTCCCTGGAACGGTCTCGTGGAACTTCTGGAGCGTCTCCCCGGCCCATGGCGGCGAGCCGTCGCGACCCGAGCACGCCGAGCAGATGTTCTACGGACCCGACTTCTCGCGCGGACATTTCAACCAGCACGTAGCCGCTCGAGGGACGATCGCCATCGGCGATGAGCGATGGGATCTCGACGGGGGCGGCTGGCGCGATCACTCGTGGGGCCCTCGCTACTGGCAGGCGATCTGGGCCTACCGCCTGTTCGTCGCCAACTTCGACGACGGTCGGGGGTTCATGCTGCTCAAGCGGCTGCTGGAGACCGGCGGCTCGCGTCGGCTCGGCGTGCTGCTGATCGACGGCGCCTACGAAGAGATCCTCGACCTCGACGTCGTGACGCGCTGGTCGCCCGAGCACGACCCGCTGGGGGCGACGATCACGTTGCGGACCGAGCACCACCAAGAGCAGATCGACGCTCGGGTGATCACGATGGTTCCGCTGCGCAACCGCCGGCAGGCTGGCGGTGAGACGCTCGTCTCTCGCGTCGCCGAGGGCTTCACCGAGTTCACCTGGGGCGGTCGCGTCGGCTACGGGATGACCGAGTACATCGAGCGCCTCGAGGATGGCGTGCCCGTCGGATACCCGCTTTGAGCGTTCGGGCGACCGGCCCGCTCTGAGCGTCAGGCGGCGGGCGACGCCACGAGCGCGCCCGACGACTGACGCTCGTCGGCGCCGTCGGCAGCGTGCTCGCCCGGCCACGAGCGCATCAGCTGCAGCGCCAGGCGCGCCGCGAACTCGTCACGCGGGTCGCTGACGACGTCGAGCCCGGTCCGCTTGAGGACGCTCGCGAGCCGGTAGCGGACAGTGTTCTCGTGGACGTCCAGGCGCTGCGCGGTATCGCGAATGCTGCGCGAGCACTCGAAGAAGGTGTCGAGCGTCGTGATCAGCAGCCGACTCGCCGAGCTCTCGTCCTCCAGTAGCGGCGCCATCACCCCGCGCACGAAGCGCAGCGCGTGCGCCGGGTCCAGCCCGGCCGTCAGCAGGTGCTCGGCGCCGAGCGGTTCCGATGCGCCCGCGCTGGCGCGAGAGTCAGGCGCCTGCTCGCTGGTCAGGCCGCGCCTGGCCTCCTCGAGCGCATAGGCGTAGTCGCCGGCGGCGGTGCACGGCCTGGAGAGGGCGGCGCGGCAGCCGGCGAGCCGCCCGGCGACGTCCGCGACGAGCGAGCGCAGCCGCGCAAGCTCCTCCGGCAGATATTGCTCGCGGTCGAGCGCCATCAGCACGGCGACGTTACCGCCGACCTCCGCGATCAGGGCGGGGGCGGACCCCGTCACGCTCGTGTACGCGCCGGCGACCTCCGCGGCGCCGAGCTGTGTGGCGGGCGCGCCGTCGCCGGCGAACACGCACACGACATGTGGCTCGTTCAGCGAGACGCCGTGGTGGGCCGCCCTCGCGAACGGCTGGGCATTGTCGTGACCGAGCAGCAGGTCGCCGACGAGCGCGTTCAGCGATTGGCTTTCGCTGATCTCGGTGCGGATCAGCAGGTCGGCGGCGGCGACCGCGCGGCGCAGGATCTTCCCGTCGCTGAGCTGCACGCGAGCACCCGCGGGGTCCAGAAGGATCGCGCCGATGCGCGTGGTTGGCTGGGACGGGCGCAGCACCACGAGCCTGCGCGTGCGCCCGTCGCACGGCGGCGGCGCGAGCACGGTCGCTCGTCCGGGGGTCGCCGACGCGACCGCCTCGGCCAGCTCGGGCATGGCGTCGAGACTGTGCGCGAACTCGACGTAGCGCTCAGCGGGCACGGCGGGTGGCGTCGCGGCCGCCTTGCGAAAGCCGCCGCGGTCGTACACCGCGCACGCCATACCGGTGAAGCGCGCCACGAGCGCCGTGAGCTCACCGAGCCCGCCGCCCTCGCCGAGGACGCAGGAGAGACGCTCACCGAACGCCTCGGCCATCTGCAGGGCATGGTTCTTCTCGCCGAGCACTCTCGCTTCGACACGCAGCTGCTCGGTTTCGCGCGCACGGACGATCGCCCCCGAGACGACGGTTGCAAACAGCTCGAGCAGCTCGATCTCGTGCTGGCCGTAGGCGTGCGGTCGCGGACCGTCGTCGACGAAGATCAGCCCGATCACGTCGCCGCCGTTGACGATCGGCACACCGAGCACCGAGCGAATCCCCCAGGCGAGCATCGTCGCGCGGACCGGACGCGAGTCGTGGCGCGCGTCGGTGACGAGCACGGCGTGCCTCGTCGCGACGATCTCGCGCGTGAGTCCGTCGAATTCCTGTCCGCAGACCGACGCTCGGATCTCGTTGGCGACGCTCGACGAGCCATACGCGCACTGGCCCTCGAACAACTCCGTCGTGTCGTTGCGCAGGTAGATCACGCAGCGTTTGACGTTGGCCAGCGACGCTGCGCCGCGAGCGACCAGTTGCAGCAGCTGCTTGACATCCGCGTTGCCGTTCGCCAGCGCGATCGGCAGGCACGCAGGCAGCACGTCGCTCGACAGGTCCGGGGTGACCGGGCGCGGGCGCGATCGTCGGTCGCTCGCTGCGACCGCGGCGGCCTGCCGAGCGGCCGCGGTCGGCAGAACGGTCACCTGGCGTTCTTCGAGCGCGCCCATCAGCCCGAGCGACGGCCGGTCCGTCGGTTGTAGGCGCCGACAAGAAGGCTCGCGCGCGGGCGCCCGGCGCGGTGATCGAATTCCAGCTTCTCTTGCATTTCCCTCACCTCACGACGAGCCGGCTCCCGCGGCTCGCCCCTCAAATCACGGTGTTTCCGATTATTGCTGGACTCGGCGCGAAGCACAAGCACCAAGGCGCTGCCTTTGGAGGTATCGACAATCTTGGGCGAATCGACAGGGCGCCGCGGCGACCGCGTGCGGCGCGCCCCCGCCTCGCGCGATGCTGGTGTCAATGGCACGAGTTGCGGGTCGCCGATGGGACCACTGAGCGGCCTGCGCGTCGTCGAGATCGCCGGGATCGGCCCGGGACCGTTCTGCGCGCTGATGCTGTCAGACCTCGGCGCCGAGGTCCTGCGGGTGGACCGGGCCTCGGAGGTGGATCTGCCGGGAGTCGCGGACAGCCCCGACCGTCTGCTCAAGCGCGGACGTCGATCGCTCGCGGTCGACCTCAAGCGCGCCGACGGACAGGCTGCGGTCAGACGCCTCGCCGCCCGCGCCGACGTGTTCGTCGAGAGCTTTCGCCCAGGGGTCGCCGAGCGGCTCGGCATCGGGCCCGAGCGATGCCTCGCGGAGAATCCGGCGCTCGTCTACGGACGCATGACCGGCTGGGGACAGACGGGGTCCGACGCCCAGCGGGCCGGTCACGACATCAACTACGTCGCCACGACCGGCGTGCTCGGCGCGCTCGGCGGCCCCGAGCAGCCGCCACCGCCACCGCTGAACCTGATCGGGGATTTCGGCGGCGGCGGCATGCTGTTGGCCGTCGGCGTGCTCGCGGCCCTGCACGAGGTGCGCCGCTCGGGTCACGGCCAGGTCATCGATGCCGCCATGGCCGACGGCGCGGCGCTGCTTGCGACGATGTTCTACGGGATGCGCGACATGGGGCAGTGGAGCGACGCGCGCGCGACGAACCTGCTCGACGGCGGAGCGCCGTTCTACGGAACCTATGAGACCGCGGACGGCAAGTACGTCTCGGTCGGGGCGATCGAGCCGCAGTTCTACGCGTCGCTGCTGCAGGTGCTCGGCATCGATGACGACGTGCCCGGCGAGCAGATGGACGTCGTGTCGTGGCCCGCGATGAAGCAGCGGATCGCGGCGGCCTTCGCCACACGCACTCGCGCGCAGTGGAGCGAGGCAATGGACGGCGCCGAGGCGTGCTTTGCGCCGGTGCTCAGCTTCGACGAGGCGCGCGAGTACGCTCCCAACCTGCAGCGCGAGCGCTTCGTCGAGCACGACGGATACGTGCAGCCTGCCCCCGCGCCCCGCTTCAGCCGCACGCCGGCTGCGATCGCGGCGCCACCGCCGCTGCCCGGTCAGCACTCCCGCGCGGCGTTGAGCGAGTGGGGATTCGCGGATGCACAGATCGACGCGCTGCTCGCCTCAGGCGCGGTGCGTGCCGCCTCGGCCGAAGAACACCGTCCCGCCCGCGCCGGCCCGTGACCGTGCGGCCGTTCAGCGCGCGGTCGGTTGCAGCAGCTGTTCGCGCTCGAGCAGCCATGGGCGCAGCTCGCGCTTGAGAACCTTCCCGTTGGCGTTGCGCGGCAGCGGCTCATCGCGAACGACGACGTGCTTGGGCGCCTTGTAGCTGGCGAGCAGCTCGCGACAGCGCGGGATCACCACCTGCGCGACCTCGTCCTCGCCGGCCTCGTCGAGCACGAGGATCGCGACCGGGATCTCACCGAGGTTGGCGTCGGGGAAGCCGATCACGGCGTTCTCACGGATGCCGGGGATCGCGTCGATCACGCTCTCGGTCTCACTCGGGTAGACGTTCAGGCCACCGGAGATGATCATGTCCTTCTTGCGCCCGGTGATCGTCAGGTAGCCCTCCTCGTCGATCGTGCCGACGTCGCCGGAGTGCAGCCATCCGCCGGCCATCGCCGCCGCGGTCTCCTCCGGTCTGTTCCAATAGCCGATCATCGTCGACGGCGACTGCAGCAGGATCTCGCCCTCGCCGTGGTCTGTGACGCTCCCGTCGGCGGCTTCGACGGCCAGGCGGCAGATCGACACGGGGCGGCCCGCGGAGCCCGCGTGGCTGATCGCGTCCTCGGCGGCGAGAACGCACGCCACGGCGGGAAACTCGGACATGCCATACCCCTGCACGAGGTCCAGTCCCGGCAGCGCGTCGGCGAGCGCTTCGATCATCGTCAACGGCACCGGCTCGGCGCCCGTGATGACCCAGCGCACGGAGGAGTCGCGCAGCTGCTGCTGGCACTCCGGGCTGGCGAGCAGTTTGCGCAGCAGCGTCGGCACGAGGAACAGGCGCGTCACGTCGTTTGCCGCCGCGGTCGCGATCACCTTGTCGATCGTCGACCCACCGGTCGGCAGGATGACCACGCGTCCCCCCGCCCAAAGGCACGGCAGCGTGACCGAGTGAAAACCGGCCGCCCAGGACAGCGAGGAGACGATCAGGAAGGAGTCGTCGCTCGTGAGGTTCAGGTCGGGCACCTGCGCAAAGGCGTTCCACAGCACGTTGTTGTGGGTCTGCACCGCCGCCTTGGGCAGGCCGGTCGTTCCCGAGCTGTAGTAGAGGACGAGCGGATCGTCCAGTCGCACGACCGTGTCCGTTCGCCGCGGGGCGCCCTCGCGCAGGGCCTCGTAGGCGACGTGGCGCGCGCCGGGGATCTCCGGCGCGGCGCCGCCGACGCCGATCGCGATCTCCGGCGAGATCTGAGCCTGCTCGACCGCGTCGCAGCCGGCGCTGTCGACGACGAACACGCGCGCTTCGGCGTCCGCGCACAGATAGGCGATCTCGTTTGGCTTCAGCAGCACGTTGACCGGCGTGCAGATGGCGCCGATCTCGGCGATCGCGAACAGCAGCTCGAACCACTCGAAGCCGTTTCGCAGCAGCACCGCGACGCGGTCGCCTTTGCGCACGCCCGCCTGCTGCAAGCCGTTGGCGACCGAGTAGCTGCGCGCGAGCAGCTCCTTGAACGTCAGCGGCTCGCCTTCGTAGCGAACCGCCTCGCAATCGCCGCGCGGCCCAGCCGCGAGCCGCTCGAGCATCGTTATCAGGCCCATGCGGATGGCCGCGTCGGGGGCGTTCTCGAGCGTCGTCACGTTGTCATCTGCTCCTTGAAAGATCGAGTTTGTCGCATCGTGCATGCTTAGAGCTCCAGGATCACCTTTCCGATCGCCTCTCGGCGCTCGAGCGTCTGCAGCGCGGCGGCGACCTCCTCGAGCGGGTAGCGAGGGCCGACGACCGGCCGAACCGCACCGGCGTCGATCATCCGGTCCAGCGCAGCCCCGGCAGGCCGTGGCGAGTCGGGAAACTCGGTCACCCACGCGCCCCAGGCGCCGCCGAGCACGTCGGTGTTCGTCAGCAGCAGCCGGTTGACCTTGAGCTGGGGAATCTCGCCGTCGGCGAAGCCGGCCACGACGAGACGGCCGCCGGGCGCGAGCGTGCGCAGGCTGTCCAGGAAGCGCGGGCCGCCGACGACGTCGAAGACGACGTCCACGCCGTGCTCGCCGGTGATCGCGCGAGCCCGCTTGGCCCACTCGTCGTCGAGCAGGATCACCTCGTGAGCTCCGGCGTCGCTTGCGACGCGCGCCTTCTGCTCGCTGCTGACGACCGCGATCACGCGCGCGCCGAGCCCCACGCCGACCTGCACCGCGGCGCCGCCGAGCCCGCCGGCGGCGCCGTGGACGAGCAGCCACTCGCCCGCCTGCAGGCGGCCGCGGACCTCCAGGCAGAAGTACGCGGTCTGATAGTTCATCACCAGCGACGCGCCCTCGGCGAAGTCCAGCGACGGGTGAAGCGCAAAGGTGAGATTCGGTTTGGCGCTGGCCAGCTCGCCCCAGCCGCCGAACAGCGTGCAGGCGCACACCCGGTCGCCCGCCGCGAAGCCGCTGTCGCGGGGCGCCTGCACGACGACACCCGCCGCCTCGCAGCCCGGCACGAACGGCAGCTCCGGACGGGCCTGGTAGCGGCCGTAGGTGTAGAGCAGCTCGGGGAAGCTCACGCCGGCGGCGCGCACGTCGATGAGGATCTTGTCGGGCTCCTGCGGAGCGTCGAGCTCAACCAGCTTCAGACCGGCCGGCCCGTCCAGCGACTGCAGCTGCTGCGCGCGCATCAGTCAAAGACCCGCACGAGCTGCTCGGCGACGCACACGGGCTTCTCGGCGTCCTGCGCCTCGAAAACCTCCGTGATCGTGTAGGCCATGCCGCCCTCGATCTCCTGCACCGAGCTGAGCGTCGCGCGCATGCGCACCTTCGTGCCGACGGGAACCGGAGCGGGAAAGCGGATCTTTCCATAGCCGTAGTTCAAGCCGTAGCTGAATCCGCGCACCTCGAAGATCTCATACACCTGCCTGGGGCCGAGTGCGAGCGTCAGCAGCCCGTGTCCGATCGTGCCGCCGAACGGCGTCTGCGCGGCGCGCTGGGGATCGATGTGAATCCACTGGTCATCGCCGGTCACGTCGGCGAAGCGGTCGATCAGCTCCTGGTCGACAAGGACCCAAGAGCCCACGCCGAGCTCCTCGCCAAGCCTGCCCTTCAGCCCGTCGGCCCCTTCGATCGTCAGCATCCCGCTCCTCTCGCTGTGTGCTCACTCGTCGACGGAGCGCTCGCCGACCCGTTCTCGTCGCTGTAGAGCTCGCCGCGCTGTGCTCGTCGCACGAGCGAGGCGGGCGGGTCAAAGCGCTCGCCGTGCTTGTCGGAAAGTTCGCGCGCGCGCTCGACGAAGCCCGCCGGTCCGCGCCGATCGGGGCGGTCGCGCCCGATGTATCCGTTGATGTACTGCAGCACGCCACCCGTCCAGCCCGGAAAGCCAATGCCGAGCAGCGAGCCGACGTTGGCGTCGGCCACGGACTCGATCACGCCCTCGTCCACGCACTTCACGGCCTCGATCGCCTCGACCACGAGCATCCGCTCGATCAGCTCGTTCAGGTCGACGGTGGACGGCTCTGAGACGCTCGGGAAAGCCTCGGCGAGACCCTTCCACAGCCCGCTTCGTCGGCCGTCGACATAGTCATAGAAGCCGGCGCCGCCGAGCTTGCCGGGGCGGCCATGGTCGTCGATCATGCGCCCCAGCACACGGTAGGCCGGGTGCTCATACCAAGCGCCGCCGGCGCTCTGTAGCGCGTGCTTGTTCAGCTCGCCGATGTCGCGCATCAGCGTCAGGTTGACCTCATCGCTGAGCTGCAGCACCGGCGCCGGGTAGCCCGCCTGCAGCGACGCCTGCTCGATGCTCGCCGGCGCGACGCCCTCGAGCAACGTGGCCAGGGCCTCGTTCATGAACGAGGTGATCAGGCGCGAGGTGAAGAAGCCGCGCGAGTCCTTGACGACGATCGGCGTCTTTGCGATCTGCTTGGCAAGGTCGAGCGAGCGATAGAGCGCGGTGTCGCTGGTCTCGCGTCCGAGGACGATCTCCAGCAGCGGCATCCTGTCGACCGGGCTGAAGAAGTGCAGGCCGATGAAGTCCGCCGGGCGGGGCACCCCTTCGGCCAGGCCGGTGATCGGCAGCGTGGAGGTGTTGGAGGCGAGCAGCGCGTCGCCGGCGAGGTGCGGGAGGATCTCCGCGAAGACCCGGCGCTTGAGGTCGGGATCCTCGAACACCGCCTCGATCACCGTGTCCGCGCCGTCGGCCGCCGCGGGGTCGTCGGTCGCCAGAATTCGCGCCAGTATGGCCTCGGCGTCGGCCTGCGTGCGGCGCTTGCGCGCGACCTCGCGCTCGAGCACGCGCGCCGAGTACTGCTTGCCGCGCTCGGCCGCCTCCAGCGTCACGTCCTTGAGAACGACCTCGATTCCGGCCTTGGCACAGACATAGGCGATCGCGGCGCCCATCATCCCCGCGCCGAGCACCACGAGCTTGCGCGCGCGAAAGCGGTCGATCCCGTCGGGCCGGTCGCGAGCGCCGTTGACGCGCTGCATGTCGAAGAAGAAGGCCTGGATCATGTTCTTGGCGACCTGCCCGGTGGCGAGGTCGACCATGTAGCGACCCTCGATCTCGATCGCGCTGTCGAAATCGACCTGCGCGCCCTCGACGGCCGCCGCCATGATGTTCAGCGGCGCCGGATAGCTGGCGCCCTTGAGGCTCTTGCGCAGGTTCGACGGCAGCGTCGGCAGGATCTGAGCGAGCTGGCGGTCGGACGGACTGCCGCCGGGGATCCGGTGGCCCTTGACGTCCCAAGGCTGCGCCGCCTGCGGGTTCGCCGCGATCCAGGCCTTCGCCGCCGCCAGCAGCGCGTCGCCATCTGCCACGAGCTCGTCCACGAGCCCCAGCTCGAGCGCCTGGCGCGGACGCAGGGGCTTGCCCTCGAGCAACAACCGGGTCAGCGCCTGCACCACTCCGAGCATCCTCACCGTGCGCGTCACGCCGCCGCCGCCCGGCAGCAGGCCGAGCGTGACCTCCGGCAGCCCGAGCGCGATCGCGCTGTCGTCGACGACGATTCGCCGGTGCGTGGCCAGGGCGATCTCCAGCCCGCCCCCCAGCGCCGAGCCTGCGATCGCGGCGACGACGGGGACGCCGAGCGTCTCCAGCCGGCGCAGCTGCGCCTTGGCGCCGCGTACGAACTCCGCGAACTCGGCCGCTTCGTCCGCTTTGACCGCCAGCAGATCGTGCAGGTCGCCGCCGGCGAAGAAGGTCTTCTTCGCCGACATGACGACGACCCCGGCGATCTCGTCCTTCTCGGCCTCCAAGCGCTCGACCGTCGCTGCCATCGAAGCTATGTAGTCGGCGTTCATCGTGTTCGCCCGCTGCTTGGGGTCGTCGAGCGTGAGCACCACGACGCCGTCCTGCTCGCGTGCCCATTTGATCGTCGTGCTGTCGCTCATCGTCTCGCCCGCCACGCGCCTCAGACGCGTTCCAGGACGGTCGCTATGCCCATGCCCGCGCCGACGCAGAGCGTGCACAACCCGTAGCGACCGCCGGTCCGCTCGAGCTCGTCGATCACGGTGCCGAGGATCATCCCGCCGGTCGCACCGAGCGGATGACCCATCGCGATCGCCCCTCCGTTGACGTTGACCTTCTCGATGTCCAGGTCCAAATCGCGGACGAAGCGCAGCACGACCGCGGCGAACGCCTCGTTGATCTCGACCAGGTCGAGATCCTCGGCGCTCAGGCCGGCCTTGTCCAGCGCCTTGCGCGTGGCCGGCGCGGGGCCGGTGAGCATGATCGTGGGATCGGCGCCGGACACCGCGGTCGCGAGGATGCGGGCGCGCGGGCGCAGACCCAGCTCCTCACCGACGTGCTCGCTGCCGATCGCAACCAGCGAGGCGCCGTCGACGATGCCCGAGGAGTTGCCGGCGTGGTGGACGTGCTCGATCCGCTCGACCCAGTGGTACTTCTGCAGCGCCACCGCGTCATAGCCGGCCGCTGAACCCATCTCGGCGAACGACGGCTTGAGCTGCGCGAGCGTCTCGACGGTGGTGCCCGGCCGGATGAACTCGTCGCGCTCGAGCACCGGGGCGTCGTTGACGTCGCGCACGGGGATCACCGAGTTGGCAAAGCGCCCGCTCTGCTGTGCGGCGAAGGCGCGCTTCTGAGAGCGCACGGCGTATGCGTCGACGTCCTCGCGCGTGAAGCCCTCGAGCGTCGCGATCAGGTCGGCGCCGATCCCCTGCGGCACGAATTCGGTCTCGTGGTTGGTCATGGGATCCATCCCCCATGCGCCGCCGTCAGACCCCATCGGCACGCGCGACATCGACTCGACGCCACCGGCGAAGACGAGATCCTCCCAGCCGGAGGCGACCTTCTGCGCGGCGATGTTCACGGCCTCCAGACCGGATGCGCAGAAGCGGTTGAGCTGCACCCCGGCGACCGTGTCGGGGAGTCCCGCCTTGATCGCGGCGATCTTGGCGATGTCGCTGCCCTGGTCGCCCAGCGGGGAGACGACGCCCAGCACCACATCGTCGACGCGGTTGGGATCGAGCGTGTCGTTGCGATCGAGCATCTCGCGCATCAGTCCCACGGTGAGGTCGATCGGCTTGGTCGTGTAGAGCGACCCGCTGGGCTTTCCCTTGCCACGCGGTGTGCGGATCGCGTCGTATACGAGCGCGGCGTTCATCGATGGCTCTGTCGGTGGGGGGGCATGTGCGTTCCTGTCGTCGGCGGGCGGGGAGCTGGCGCGGTGGGCGATGCCAGCCAAACTAGCCCGCCGCGGCAGGCGCATCCGAAGGTGCGCGCTCGCCGATTGGAAAGGTGCACAGTTCCCCGGATCAGTTGGTCCGACGAAACATCGTCGAGAGCGCGACCGCGAGGATCAGCACGACGCCGTTGACGACCGCGGTCCACGTGAACGCGAGGCCCCCGACGACGAGACCCTGGCCGACCCACACGAGGAAGGTGCCTCCGATCAGCGTGCCCCACACGGTGAACCTGCCTGTCGAGAGGATCACCGTCGAGAGGAAAGCGGCGGCGAACGCCGGCAGCAGGAACCCGGTGGCCGCTTCCGGCGCGGCCGAGCCCTGGTTGGCGGCGAGGATGATTCCCGCAAACGCCGCCAGCACGCCGCCGAGGACGAACGCCTTCGTCGTCTCCTTGTCGGGCTTGACCCCCGCCAGCCGTGCGGCGGTCGCATTGCTGCCGGTCGCGTGCAGATAGCGACCGTAGGTCGTGTAGTTCAAGAGCACCCACATCGCCAGCGCGACGACGAACAGCACGCCCATCGTCAGCGAGATCTGTTCGACCACTTCGCCGATGTCCACGACGACCACGAGCACGACGGCGAGCACGATCACGGCCGTCGCGCTCAACGCCTGCCACGTTCGCTCGGCGACTCCCGGCGGGCGGCGGCGCGCGAGCGCGACGCCCAGCGCCACGGCGCAGCCGGCGAGCACGAGCCATGCGAGCGCCGCGGGGACCTTCTCGCCGAAGCTGCCGAGCGAGCCGGCCCCCGAGAACCAGTGGGGAATCTGGTGACTGGTCGTCGTCGGCGACAGCTGCGCGCCTTTGGAGTAGACCGATGACAACCCGAGAAAGACCCCTCCCGTGCCGAGCGTGGCGATGAACGTGTTGACGCGCAGGCGCACGACGAGGAATCCGTTCACCAGGCCGCCGACCACGCCGATCAACATGCAGACGACGATCACGAGCGCGAACGGCCAGTTTTGGTTGACCTTCAGGCCAATCGCCAGAAAGGTGGTCAGCGTCGCCATCGACGCGACCGACAGGTCGAACTGCCCGGCGATCAGCGTGACGAGCACCGACAGTCCGAGGAGCAGCACCGGAGCGCTCTGGTGGATGTCGAGGTAGCGCGCGGGTACGTTGAAGAACTTGCTGCCCAGCCACACGCTGAAGACGACGAAGATCGCGATGAACGCGATGAAGCTGATCGCGCCCTGGAAGGACTTCGAGGTGATCCACGCCGGCCAGCGGCTATCGGCGGCACGCGCCGTGTCCTCGTGGCCGTCGGTTGCAGGGTTGACAGCAGTCTCGGTCGAGCTCATCAGATGAACGCCTCCAGCTCCTCAGCGCTAGCGCTGTCGATTGGCACGAACTCTCCGAGCGAGCCCGCGTCGACGACGCTGATCCGGTCGCAGACGGCAAACAGGTCCTCCGAGTCCGACGTGACGACGAGGACCGCGGCGTCCTGGTCGCGCAGCTCGTTGATCAGGCGATAGATCTCTGCACGCGTGCCGACGTCGACCCCGCGCGTCGGTTCGCACAGCACGTAGACGCGCGGCCGTCGGAAGAGCACGCGCCCGAAGACGACCTTCTGCTTGTTGCCTCCCGACAGCGTGCCGTACTCCAGCTCGCAGTCCGACGGCGTGATCGACAGACTCGCGACCATCCCCTCCACCTCGCGCAGCTCCTCGCCCAGGCGCAGCAGCCGTGAGCGATGCCGCCAGCGCGACAGCGCCGAGACGGTCAGGTTCTGGCGCACCGAGAGCAGGTCGAAGCCCCCCTGGGACTCGCGATGCGGCGGCACGAGCGCTGTGCGAACGCCCGGCGCCTTGACGACTTCGCCGGAGTGCGGGCGCGTCGAGCCGTTTGCGAGGAACGCCACGTCGTGCAACCCCGAGCCAGGCAGGCCGGTCAGCCCGACGATCTCACCGCTTCGCAGTTGCAGGTCGATCGGACCCACGCGCTCGGTGCGCACAGCGTCCAGGCGAAGCAGCTCCTCACCCGGGGCGCGCCGGATCGGACGCAGGTCGTGGCCCTCGGCCTCGTGGGCGACGAGCATGCGCACGAGCTGCTCGCGCTGCAGGCCCTGCGCGCTGACGTCGGAGGCGAGACGGCCGTCGAGCAGGACGACGACTCGCTGGGTGGAGTCGAGGATCTCTGAGAGCTTGTGGCTGACCATGATCACCGTCGCGCCCTCCTCGACGGTCCTGCGCAGCGCTGCGATGAACTGGCGCGAGTCGGCCGGCGGCAGCGTCGAGGTGGCCTCGTCGACGAACAGCACGCGTGCGCCGCGGTCCAGCAGGCGGGCGACGGCGACGAGCGTCTTCTCGCCGGCAGAGAGATCGCCGACGAGCGTGTCGACCGGCCGCTGCAGGTGCACGCGTGCGATCGCCCGCCGCGCAGCCTCGCGCTCGCGCCGGTGGTGGAGGATCGGTCCGATCATCCGCAGCGGGTCTTGACCGAGCCGCAGGTTTTCCATGATCGTCAAGCTCTCGACGAGACCGAGGTCCTGGTGGATGAAGCCGACCTCGGTCAGGTCGGCGAGGCTGCGCACCGACTGCTCGCCATAGGCGATCTCGCCGCTGTCGGCCTTGTAGACCCCGTCGAGGATCTTGATCAGCGTCGACTTACCTGCTCCGTTGGGCCCCATCAAGCCGACGAATTCGCCGGCGCGGATCTCCAGGTCGATGCCGTGCAGGACGCGGTTGCGCCCGAAGGACTTCGTCAGGCCGGTGATACGGATGTCTCGGGAAGCGCTCATCGGGGTGGGCGGTCCGCACGCTGGAACGCTTGCGGACCGCCGTCTCCCTGGTTTCGTGTTGGCGGCCGCTCGCTCTCAGCGGCCCCACTGCTGTTTGAACATGCCCTTGAAATCGAAGGCCGGCGTGTAGAAGCCGGACTTGTATTTCTCGGCGTTGTTTTTCGTGATCAGGATCGCCGGGATCGTCGTCGCGTCCCACGCGGGCGAGCCTGCGTGGATCCGCGCGACCTCGTCCATCGCCGCCCATCCGACGTACTGGAAGGACACCGCCGTCGTCGCCGCGGCGAGCGTCTGCCCCTGCGCGATGTCTTCGACGAACGGCGACGACGCGTCGTAGCCGGTGATCTTGAAGTCGGTGCGTCCATCTTGCGTGGCCAGCTTGACGAGCGGCAGTCCCTCGGGATCGGACGGCGTCATGATCGTCGTCAGCGAGCCAGGCGGATGACTGGCCAGCGCGGCCGTGTACGTCGGCGCGTTGGGCTTCGTCAGATCGCTCGTCGGGATGTCGGCTTCTTCGACGCTGCACGACGGGCACAGCCGCTTGATCTCTTCTTTTGCGCCTTTCTGCCTGGCGCCGATGATCGCGAAGGTCTTGTCGTCGAACTGCAGGACTTTCGCCTTGCTGTTGGTGTCGGTGATGATCCAGTCACCGAGCGCACGTCCCTCGTACGCGCCGCCACTGGTCACGTTGATCACCTTTTCACCGAAGCCTTCGTTGACGCACTCCATGCAGGAGATCGGGATTTTCTTCGCGGCTGCCGCATCGACCGCCGCCTTGATCGTCTGCGGGTCGATCGCCACCAGCACGATCGCGTTGTAGCCTTCCTGCACGGCCTGCTGCACGTAGCCGCCCTGCTTGGCGGGGAGGAATTCGCCGTTGAACGTGGGCGAGGCAGTCCAGCCCATCGCCTTCGCCGCTTCGTCGACGAATTCGGCTCCGCGCTTGCAGTCGATACCGGCCTGGCCGCAGGAGATCACGGCGACCTTGCCGGCTCCCGGCTTGAACGGCTGGGTCGGCTTCGGCCACGTCAGTTTTTCGACGTCTTCGTACTTCGCGATCAGCTGCTTGGCTTCGGCCACGGCGCCCGAGCCGCCGCCCCCCGCAGAGCTGGCGGTCGAGCCAGCTGCCGAGCTCGACGAGCTCGACGAGCTCGAGCTGCTTCCGCAGCCGGCAAGCAGCGCGACGCCGGCGACGGCAATTGCAAGGGCGGTCAGCGTCCGCCTCATTCTGGGTAGGATCATTCGTGGCTCTCCTCGCCTCTCCGAGTGGAAATTCCGGTTCGGACGAGACCCGACCGATGACCGGTGGCGGAACCCTAAGCAAGCGCGGTTGGCTGCATGAAACGCTTGCCGGTGCGCATTGTGGACACCTCTAATGGGCGTTCACGGCGGCGCCAGGGTGAGCGCGCGAGTTCCACGCGCGAGCCCGCGCGCGTGCGGGCGGCCGCGCCGACGAGGACGGCGTCGGCTAGCGCGGCTGGCCGGCCGGGAAGTCGTCGGCGCTTTCGCGCAGCGGACGCAGCAGCTCGCAGATCTCCTCGAGGCGGTCCTTGCGTAGCGGCGCCGTGCCGAAGCGTCCTTCGTTGAGCGCCACGGTGGCCGCTTGCGCCGCGCCTCGCCCAGCGTCGGTGATACAGGCGAGCGTCGTGCGTCGGTCCTGCTGGTGGCGCTCGCGCCGCACGTAGCCGAGGCCCTCCAGGCCGTCGACGATGTTGGTCACGCTCGTCGGATGCACCTGCAGGCGACTGCCCATCTTGCCCAACGGCAGAGAGCCGTTGCGGCTGTAGTACAGGAGCATGAGCCCCTCGTATCGCGAGAAGGTCAGCTGCCACGGACGCAAGATCTCGTTGAGACGGGCGATCAGGATCTGCTCGGCGCGCATGATCGACGTGACCGCCGCCATCGACGGGACCGCCGCGGCCCCCCAGTGCTTGCGCCATTGACGGCGAGCCTCGGCTATCGGATCGAACGGCAGGCGGGGCACGGGGCGCAAGCTTGCCACAGGCGGCCGGCGTGAGCCGCCCGGCTGCGAGGGCGCGTGCGTGCTCAGCGGACGTCAACGACAGCCCGGTCGGCCTCAGATTCTCTGCGCGGCCAGCGCGTCGATGCCGAGCTGAAGCATCCGCCTCCAGGCGCCCGCCTCCAGCTGACCGGCGGCTCGCGTGGCGGCGAACAGCAGTCGCAGGTCCAGCGTGGTGGCGTCGGCGCGCAGCGCGCCCTCGGCGCGCGCCGCGGCGAGCAGCCGCTCGAGCGAGATCACCGTCGCCGCCAGCGCCTGCTGCACGGCGGGGTGCTCTGACACGGTCGCCATCGCCTCGCCGAGGACGTCGTCGACTGCCTGGCGCTCGGCGAGCATCCACAGCAGCCCGGTGAGCGCCGACCAGCGATCCCCGTCGCCGTCGAGCGCGGCCTCCGCGCCGCGCTCGGTCTCTCCCAGGCGCTCCACGACGAGCGCGGCCAGCAGGTCGCGCTTGGAGGGAAACTGCCGGTAGACGCTTCCCACCCCGATGCCCGCTGCGGCTGCGACCGCGGGCATCGGCGCGTGCAGGCCCTCGCGCGCGAACACCTCTCCCGCGGCGTGCAGCAGCCGCGCCCGCTTCTCGGCGGCGCCGAGAGCTGACCAGCAGCTCTCGGCGCCGACCTCCCTTTGCAAGACCGGAATGGCCATTCCGCTACTGTAGTCCGCTACGCCGGTAAAACGCAAGTGCCACCCTGCGACGCACGCGCCCCTGATCCCGACCCCCTCTCGCGATGACATCGAGCAGCTCCAACGGCGCCGCCGCAGCCACGTCCGATCGCACTCATCCCACGCTGATCCTCGCCGTGCTGTCGCTCGCCGGCGTCGCATACGCGATGCTCAGCTCCTCGGTCGTGCCGGCACTGCCGACGATGCAGCACGACCTGCACGCGAGCGAGACCGGCATCACCTGGCTGCTCACCGCCTACCTGCTGTCGGCGTCGGTGGGAACCGCGATCCTCGGACGCCTCGGCGACATGTACGGCAAGGAGCGCCTGCTGCTCATCACGCTCGTGATCCTCGCCGCCGGCACGCTGCTGGCCGCCGTATCGAGCTCGCTCAGCGTGATCATCGTCGCGCGCTTCATCCAGGGAGCAAGCGGCGGGATCTTCCCGCTGGCGTTCGGCATCGTTCGCGACGAGTTCCCGCGCGAGAAGGTCGCCGGCAGCATCGGCCTGCTGTCGTCGATCCTCGGCGTCGGCGCGGGCATCGGCATCGTGCTCTCCGGCGTGATCGTCGAGCACCTGAACTATCACTGGCTCTTCTGGATTCCGCTCGTCGCGACGGTGGTCGCCGCCGTGGCGACGTGGCGGTTCATCCCCGAGTCCCCCGTGCGCGTTCCCGGACGGATCAACTGGGCCGCGGCGGCGCTGATGACGATCGGCATCTCGGCTGTCCTGCTGGCGATCTCAGAGACGACCACGTGGGGATGGGGCTCGCCCAAGACACTCGGACTGATCGCCGCGGGGCTGGTCGTCTGCGGCGTGTGGATCGCTGTCGAGGTTCGCAGCCGCAACCCGCTGATCGACATGACGATGATGCGCATACGCGGGGTGTGGACGACGAACCTCGCCGCGTTCCTGCTGGGAGGCGGGATGTACTCGTCGTTCATCGTCTTCCCGCAGTTCGCGCAGCTGCCCAAGAGCACCGGCTTCGGCTTCGGCGCCTCTGTCGTCGTCTCCGGGCTGTACCTGCTGCCGTCGACGATCGGCATGACGATTCTCGGGATCTACGCCGGACGCATCTCCGCGCGCTTTGGCTCACGTGCCGCGCTGCTGTCGGGCACGGCGTTCACCACCGCGTCATTCGCCCTGCTGTCGATCGACCACAAGCACCCGATCGAGTTCCTCATCGCGGCCGGGCTGCTCGGGGTGGGCATCGGCCTGGCGTTCGCGGCGCTGGGCAACCTGATCATCCAATCGGTCTCCAGCGAGCAGACGGGTGTGGCGACGGGCATGAACACGGTCATGCGCACGCTCGGCGGCGCACTCGGCGGCCAGCTCTCGGCGACGTTCCTGGCGGCCCACACCGCCCACGGGCACCCGACGGTGACCGGCTTCACGGAGTCCTTCTTGATGGCCACCGGCTTTCTGCTCGTGTGCCTGCTGGCCGGCGGGCTCGTTCCCAAGCGAGGCGCCCAGCCGCCGTCGGACGGCGGGCGCGAGGAGTCGCGCGTCGAGATCGCAGAGCCGGAGGCCGCCGGCGTCTAGCAGCGCGGACGCGCTACAGCGCGATGCGCTCGCCGATCGTCACCGTGCGCTCGTCGGGCAGACGGAAGTAGACGACCGGGTTGGCGGCGTTTCGCGCGAGCGCCAGGAACAGCCGCTTGCGCCACGGGTTCATGCCGCGCGCGCGCGTCGGCACGATCGTGATCTGCGAGAGGAAGTAGGAGACCTCGCCGAGATCGATGGAGCCCTCCAGCAGATCGCGCCGGACCGC